>JBGSPU010000153.1:0-4322 GCA_041738415.1 Bythopirellula sp. | reverse complement strand
AACAGGGCCGAAATAGACCAAAGCGCCCACCGGGTCCCGTGACGAAAAGAACAAAGAAACTACCAACTAAACAGGGCTCTCAACCAAGTGGCCTCGTTTGAAGCGCCCATCAGTGGCCCTGTTTGAAGCGCCCAATGACAGCTTTTGAATAACTCGTAGTTCTTGGGATTCGTTTGATTGAGAGACTTCTTTGGTAAACTGGGGCTAAGAACCCTTGCCAGAGGAAAACCAAGAAAATGTCCGGGCCGGCCCACTTCGACGCTGCTTGGTTAGTGGTGAGGCCATCGGGATATTAAATACTGCTCCCACTACGTCCGCGACGTGACGCTCGAAGAGGACGTCTGCCGCATCCGAAAGGACAATGCTGCTCAGAACCTGGCTGCCTCACGCAATGCCATTATCTCGATGCTTTGATTGGAAGGCCACGCAAATATCACCCATGGCCTGCGTGGCTGCACCTGGAAAACAATAGCACTCCTCGCAAATCTGGGCATAGTGAACAAGTGATTGGCCCTGAGAATATGCGTCCTGGAGTTGTCTTAAGCCAGTTGAAACGCCACTCTCTCTCGTTTGCCTCTCCATGCCACGGAGAACTCTATATCAAATCGAACTTTCTTTGATCCGACGTGCCTTGAAGTCAATTCGTGGTAATTCAATTGTCGTATAAGCTGGCAAAAGAGTTCTTCGCAGGCTGCTTGGAGCCAATCTCGCGTCTTCATGTTGCAGATACAATCGCAGCTCCACAAATGGAATTTCAGAAAGTCTCCGTGTAAATCACTTCGAAGTCTCTCGCAGGAGAAAAGACTGAATCTTTTCGAGATACAGTACCATGGCATGATCGCTAATGAGAGGCAAACTCCCCGCCACTTGGGGAGTGCCTTCGGGAGCGTCGTCGTCTTGTACCCTTTCGGCTCGAAGGTTTGCTTGCAATTCGCGGAATTCACGTTCCGAGAGCGGTTCGATCTCGTTAATGGAGCTTCTTTCAGCACTGGCAGCCTCCCTATCATCGAGAGCCGCTGCAGACCGTGGAGGCTGGGGCACCGCCCTCCGGATCATTCCCTGGGTGTACCAAACCAGGGAGCCGCAATGGCGATAGTTGGGAGGAATACGGGGTATGACATCCGCTTCATTGACCAAATAGGCATATCTTCCCTGCAGGATTTCATCGAGGTGGGCAGCAAAGTCACGCCGGGCCACCATTGGCTGGCCGAAGGTAATCAGACCGCTCACTGGACGCCCTTGTTTCTCGACAAGGTCATAAGCGCAGAGGACTGCCAGGGCACCTCCCAGGCTGTGTCCGGTAACCCAAAGTTTCTGATCTGGCGATTGCCTTTGTAACAACTCTTGCAGCTGACTACTTAGTGACCGATATGCCTTGGAAAACCCTCGGTGGACACGTCCATGCGGAGTTCGCTGGGTGGTCGTTTCAAGATTGGTGATCCAGTCAGAAGCATCGTCTGTTCCGCGAAATACGATTACCGAGGTACCCCCCAAGCTGAGAACGTAGCCGACCATGGAGCCAGATTCCATTCCGCCTATGTCAGTGAATCCCAACGATTGAAACTTGGCCTGAGCCTCGACAGGACTAAGATAAGCGGCTTCGCTGATTTCGGCCAACAACTCGGCAATAGGCCAATCTGCCTGGGCCGCAGCGTTCCACGTGGCGGTCAAGACACTCTCGACATCATCGACCGGGAGTATTTCGGGAAGCTCCCAGTCCTGCTCTGGAATGGTCGGACCGTGTCCTGGGGGAGAGAACACGGCAATCATGAAACCGACGACGGCTAAAAAAAATATTACAAGCCCTAACCACAATAGGCCTGTGGACCAGGAAGGCCGACCGACGAAGCGGCTAATCAACATCAACAGACCGCCGACAATCAGAGCAGGTAATAGGTAGGGCCGAAGCAGTTCGATCACAGTCGTGATAGCTTCCATGGATTGGCGAGGTGCTGTTTGTTTAAGTATTCCGGGAATGAGGCAATCACGCCGATTCAATGTCGCACATGAAAGTCCGTATCATCCTCGTGACGAAATTCCCCGATTAACCCATCTAGGGAGACGAGGGTAAGGCCAATATTTTACTAGTCCAAAGTCTTCAGGTATTCAACCAGCTGCCATCGCTCCTCCTCCTCAAAATCCGTCTGTCCCGGTCCGGAGTGTCCCTGGTTGGAGTTGCCCGCAATGGGTTTGCCGTCTCCGTCGACCGTTCTAAACTCAAACGCCCCAGGGACCTCCTGGGTATCGAAACCCACATGTTTCGTATCAAACTCCCTATCGCTAATGAAGAAACGCTTCGCCCGTTCTTCTTGAGGCAGTAGCCATTGATACAGATTGGGAACGGAACCAGCGTGTCCGTAGGGGGCAGTGGCCCAGATTCCATTGAGGGGGCGTGCCTTATACCCGGCTCCACTATGAGGTGGTTCGAGACCAGTCCGATGGCCCCACAGATCCAGCATGATCTCACGACGCTCGTGCTCGGTACGATTACGTAGCTGCGGCTTGAGAGACCGATCTAGGACTCCACTGACCGCCTCGCTGAGCAGCATGGTCGCCGGGACCTCCTTGCTGAAATCGGGTCGCGGCCGACCGAGTGCCACGATCGTTCTCTCGATCCGGATCAACTTCGCCATGCCCCTAGGAGTCTGGAGTTGTGGCCGCACGAGACTGGCCAAGTCCCCAGGAAGGGCCGTCCGCGAGATAAAATTCACCACCATCTGTGGATCGGTGCCTATTTTTTGGAAAGGGACAGATTTGGTCCGAATGAAACTGTGGCCAAACTCGTTCGGTTCGGTCATCTTAAAATTACCGGCCTCGTCACGCATGTTGTGACATTTGGCGCAATTCTCGGCGAATAGTTTCTTTCCTAAGGCGGCCTTCGATTGATCAATTTTACCAAGGAGCCCTTCTGGCCACCGGGGTGCCCGCAATCGCCTCAATTGAACCTCTAGCCGATGTAGATTTTGTGGATTGGCCGACGAGCTGAATTGTCCTTCTGCGGGAGTGCCAGTGAGCTGGATGTGGGCAAACACCCCCAGCACTTCACCGACATTTCTGGCGACGGGAATCTCCACGCTGCTATTCCACTGGACCCAATCCAAGTGAGGTGTGTCCCACAAGCACGGGTAACTGACCGGGGCATTGGAGGGACGTTGATTTTCGGGGATTTGAAGGGCCGCCGCACAGATTTGATTAAGGATCGCCCCAAAAGCGTCCAGGCGGGCTAAACCATAAGGATGTTCCGCTTGGTTTCTCGCTACCAGTCGTTCAATGACCGACGTGTACGCATCCAACTCCTCTCGCAATCCCGTGGTATCGATGTCGCCTGCTGTATTGCGACGTACATTTTTTTCAAAGCGGACAAACTTCTCTTCATCAGTCACCGTCGCTCGCATCGACTCGGCGAGTTCTTGAAGGAAGGATTCGAGATCGAACATGGCTGCACCGCCGTCGATCCGAACTCGATTTCCCTGGAATACTATCTCGGAAGTATGGCAGGCCGCACAGGTAAAACCTAACCATTCTGAAGTCTTGGGATATTGGTCGACGTCAAAGTTGGCACCGAGCAGCCCCATTTTTTCTTGGATTGGGACCTGATTGGAATTCCGCACGAATCCGATCGGCAGACCGTCCGGATTACGGGGGTGTGTCGGCGATTGAGGAATACAACCCAACGAGGCCAGAAAAGAATCCGCACGCAGCAAGTCGTTATTCTCTGCCTGCTCCAGACTGAGAAACCACAGGTAGGGGAGTAGCTGGGATCCTTGCGTGAGATAGTAAAACTCCTCCCGTTCATTGGGGGTCCAGCCTTGGTCCAGAAACCGCGTTTGCTCCGTTGAGCTAGTTTCCGTCGGTTCCCCCTCAACCGTGTTCGCTTCCTCCTCTTGGGGATTAGGTTGCTCACGATAATGCTCTTGAATGAATTGCACCACCTCCGCCGTCTCATTGGCAGTCCGCTGCGTCACCGTCGGGACGGTCGGACCACCCCCGATGAAGCGAGAGGGGGGAAACCAACCCAGATTGCGGACATTCCAGTCATGCTGCGGCAGGACTTCCGGATCGATCTGTGGCGGCTGCTCGTCCCGTAGATAAGCAAACGCGCCCGGTTCCAATAAAAATCGCATACGTCGGCGAGTCTCGGTGTGGCAACTTAAACAATCCGTATTAAAAAAATGGGATTGGGTAGTTGGACAGCGCCACTTTGACCTCATTGTTAGTCGTAAGTGCCTTGACATCAAGGGGTTTTGAGTTGGCTATCCGGTGTCGGGTAGACATGACTTGATCTGCTCCACGTCGATCCCCATTTCAGTGAATTGGGCAAG
>JBGSPU010000131.1:0-9678 GCA_041738415.1 Bythopirellula sp. | reverse complement strand
AGTGTGAAATTACTGCGCTCACGAAGCACACATTCTCGCTGTCTCCCTGCGAACTGAGCCGTTTTGCACGCTGAGGGCGAGCAGAACACCGCCAAGCGGGCTTCCAAAAGCACAAGGAGCAACGAGATTGTACCCGCTCTTAAATTGCGCGTGTCCTATTTGCTCACTATTTGCTCACTCGCTTGAGACCCACCAAGGGCGTTGAGCCGATAGCTCCGAGGATGCAAGGATGAATAATACCGTATGACATACTAGCCTCTTCTTCTCTGTTCGTAATTGTGGAGAGCGAAAGTCGGCCCTCCAAATTGGAGGACCGCTTCGTCGCTCAGACTTAGCGAGGCTGACTCAACTCGCCACCCGCTCGGGTCACCAAACGGGCGTATTCACGGATGTCGATGTCGTCATTGATGGAACGAACCGATCCATCGCCAAACGCATGATTTGCGATACCCGGGTGAAATGCGTAGGGCTCGCTGGTGCCGAAGGTGATGTGGTAGGGGTGGGGATACCCAGACTCGACGATGTCGCTCCCGTTGGCGCAGTTGATGGCGCAAGTCCCGGTCTCAGTCAGGCCGTCTGCAGACAGGCCCGACACAATCAGGTCCGAGGCCGGTCGGCACCAACCACCCCCATTGACGCGAACCTGCGAGAGGTCCGAGCTGACTTTCTTTCCTTTTCGATAGAGAAATGGTCGGCCAGCAGACTCGGCAAGAAGGATGGTGTTCGACAGTCCGTCGGTCACGTAGTTGAAACTCGATTTGGGGTTGTTGTACTCCATGATCCCGGGCTCATTGTTTGCTGTGCCGTCGAGGTTGTTGGTGCGGTCGACTAATCCTGCGGAGATCAGCCGTTTGTCAATCCATACCGTCGGCGAGTAGTCGCTCGGTGCGCCGATCTCTGGAATCCATGGACTGCCTTCCGGCAAACCGTCAAGACGATCGTTGGCTTCCGGAGTCGAGGGGCAGTTAAGGACGCTGATCACCTTATTGACAGCGGGCCGATTATCAATGCTGCCCCAGTTTTTGCTGAGGTCGAAGATCTGACGGACGTTGCCCTCTTCCAGGTAGGGCAGCAAGTGCGTGATGGCGGCGATTCGCGGCAGCGGGGTGAGTCCGACGGGCCGAGCGCTGACCGGCACCGTTTTGTGCGCGTCGTGGTGATTGTGCACTGCGAGTGCGAGCTGCTTCAGTCCATTGACACATTGCGTGCGTCTGGCCGCCTCCCGAGCTGCCTGGACAGCAGGCAGTAACAGGGCAACCAGCACGCCGATGATGGCGATTACGACTAATAATTCCACGAGGGTAAAACCGTGTTTTCGGTATTTCATCACAAATTCCCTTTGCATAATTGATGGGTCAAAAAAATGGTAAGAAAGCATTAGAGTTGTATGGGATCCAGCTTATTTTCTTTCGCAGCGACGTGGATGATCAGGTTGGAAGTCCGCGGCGAGGAATACATTTTGGGGATAACGTTGGGGCCGGCCACGATATCCGAGCCATTCTTGACAGGCTTATACCACTCGATGGTCAGAATGTACTCGCCTTCCGGTGCGCCGTCGCCGCCGTCAAAGGTAGACACCTTCAACGAACCATCTGCCAATATATTGGCACGCGGCGGCGGGACATCTGTCAGCGGCGTCTTGGGATGAAGCGTGACGAACGCTCCAGGAATCGACTGTCCCTTGAAGGTGATCGTTCCCTCGATGGGAAAGGTCGTGACGCGTTCAGACGGAGTTTCGCCACAGCCTGTCACCAGCATTAGGACCGCACCCCAAAAAAAGCTGCGGATCCCAACAGACATTTTTCGAATAGACGCATTAACTCCCGGTCGCTGCAGTTTACTACCGGACGGTGCTTTGTTCTCAGACTGCGTTTCTGGGCGGCGTTCAGAATTATGTGAAGCGGGATTCCAACTCGGAATATCGTGGCGACTCGTTTCCTGAGTCTCCCCCTTTCCGACTACGGTTATCTCATCGCAGATGCGGCGCACTCCAGGTAATCGCCGCACAAGTTCGATGGTAAGCTGGCGCTCATGAAAACTCGAAACCAAGCCATGCAGTGTGACGATTCCGTCAACTACTTTAATTTGGACAGTACGCTGGCCAAAGTTCTGCCGGGTCGTGAGGGCGATGCCCACTCGCGTCAGCAAGTCGGCATCGGCAGTCCGATGGTCAGACGAATGGTGATAGTGAGACATAGTTTATTTCTCCGAGGGACGGTTGATAGGTAGTGAAATTGAAGGGTGTGATGGAAATGACTCATCCTCTGTACTGTTTGGCGCCTACGGGGCCAACTACGACGACGGCCCTTGACCTGGCAATTCAGGGTAGAACTGACTGCCGGGTAAGGGCCTCGGTACAGCGACAACTAAGTTCGAACGTTGACAACCGAGTAGCTTTGGGTTCGACAACTGCCCGCAGTGGCGTTGTCGTAGACGATGCGAAGCGGTCTGGCAGCAGGTTGGGAACGGCTTCGAGACCTTCTGCACCAATTCTTTGTTGGTTCCACTCGATAGTTATGACGTAGTCGCCGGCGGGTGCTCCCGGTCGACTACCGATGGAAAGCAGATGAAACATTCCGTCGTCGTTTACAACGCCCGTCGGCGTCGTCAGCATCCATGGATCCGAGTCGATCCGATGGAACTTCACGACGGCACCGGCGGGAGTTGCACCATCCACACTAACAGAGCCGACGACCGGATAGACTTCACATTGCAAGTCAGCGTAAATACCAGTCACACCGCCCACTAAAAGCACAACGAGCGCCGCGGTGAAGAGGGCCGCAAGGCCTCGCTGCAGAATGCGACTGGGGTCTGAGTTATCGGCGAAAACGGACATGGGAGGCGAAATCCATCACGAACTTTGCGCCTCCGGATCTCCGGTCGGACTAACTGTAGTGTAAAGGCCCTCTCGAATGCATCGAGTCGGAAAGGTGTTACGGCAGTGTAGCTACGATCTTGCTACAGAGGGATGTCGGCTTTTCAACCTACGCTTCTCCGTTCGGTCGATCTGAATAATGACTCCATCTTGTACAATGATGTTCACGGAGCCGTATCTCAGACCTGCAAGTGAATGGACAATCTGCTGCATTTCATCGCTGTCAAGACGATCACGTCGCAACTCGTTGGAACGATCCTCGTTCATTGCGGAATCCTTTCCCGAATAATGCTGGAGGTGTTAATTCCCTCGAAATCATAGTTTGGCGATAACTTCCTCGACACGAATACGCGCGCCTGCTTGGGATAGAGTTGAACTGGCTCATGCTCTTGTAAATCGAGTTCTCGCAACTCTTCGAGAGTTAATTCCACAAGGATCGGGCGACCATCCGAAGAAATGAGCGAGACCCGGCCGAGCGAGCCTGCCGCATTAATGCGTACCACTTTTGCCGGGATGCTCGGCCGTCCGTTCGCAGAGCGACGAATCTCAAAGTCGTGTGGTCTGAGATAGACATGTGCAGGGAGTTCCTCCGCACCGTCGTAAGCGGGATAGTCTACACATAATGGCCCGGCCGTTGCTTTGCCCGCCTGCACGCGCCCCTGGAATACGTTGACCTGTCCCAGAAACTCCATCACGAACTGCGTGCGGGCCTGGTGGAACACTTCGTCAGGAGACCCTTCTTGTTCGATCCGGCCGTTGTTCATAACGACGACCCGGTCCGCGACTTCCAGTGCTTCTTCCTGGTCATGTGTCACCAGCACGGTCGTCACACGCATCTGCTCATGGAGTTTGCGAAGCCACTGCCGAAGCTCCTGACGCACCTTCGCGTCGAGCGCGCCAAACGGTTCGTCAAGCAACAAAACCTTCGGTTGAACTGCCAACGCCCTGGCCAACGCGACACGCTGTCGCTGGCCACCAGAAAGCTGTGAAGGATATCGATCAGCAAACTGCTGAAGTTGAACGAGCGACAGCAATCGATCCACACGGGCCTTCATGCGATCGGCGGCGAGGCGTTCGCGCCGTGGCTTCACTCGAAGTCCGAACGCGACGTTGTCGAATACGGTCATGTGCCGAAACAAGGCGTAATGCTGGAAAACAAATCCCACGTGACGTTGCCTGACGCTGTGCGACGAGACATCTTCGTCGTGAAAGCTTACCGAGGCTTGCGGATGGGAGTCCGGTGTTTCGAGACCGGCGATGACCCGAAGTAAGGTTGTCTTGCCCGAGCCGGACGGTCCCAGGAGCGTCACCAATTCGCCCGCATTGATCCGGAGGCTTACATCGTCTAACGCCTTAAAAGCGCCAAAGCTCTTCGAGATATGTTCAACTTCTATGCTCACGATTCTATTCCTTTTCTATTCCTTTTCGGTAAACGCTCATGTGATTTAAGCGGTCTAGACGGCGTCACGCAGCGCCTAGATGGTCATTCAACTTCCATTCGACAAACGTCTTGAGGGCCAGTGTTACCAAAGCTAGGAGTGCTAATAATGAGGCCACGGCAAACGCGGCCACAAAGTTGTATTCGTTGTAGAGCACCTCGACGTGCAGCGGCATCGTGTTGGTGCGACCACGGATGTGACCTGAGACCACCGATACTGCCCCGAACTCACCCATAGCGCGAGCGTTGCTCAAAATCACGCCGTAGAGGACTGCCCACTTTACATTCGGTAGCGTGACCCGGAAAAACGTTTGCCAACCGCTCGCGCCGAGCGTGACGGCCGCCTGCTCTTCTTCAGCCCCTTGCTCTTGCATCAGTGGGATCACCTCGCGAGCCACAAACGGAAAGGTGACGAAGATCGTCGCCAACACGATGCCTGGCACGGCAAAGACAATCTGTATGCCATGCTCTCCAAGCCACGGACCTAGCCAGCCTTGCATCCCAAAGACCAGCACATAGATCAAACCAGACACCACCGGCGAAACGGCGAAAGGTAAGTCGATCAACGTGATCAGCAGACTCTTACCACGAAAGTCGAATTTGGCAATTGCCCAGGAGGCGGCCAGGCCAAACACCAAGTTCAATGGCACGGCGATCGCCGTCACCAGCAGTGTCAGCCGAATGGCTGACAGGCAATCCGGATCACTAAAACTGGCAAGGTAGGCGCCCCAGCCCTTTCGCATGGCCTCCGCAAAGACCGCTGCCAAAGGCACGAACAGAAACAGCCCCAAGAACCCCACCGAGATCAATATCAATGTCCACCGCACGTAAGGTGATTCTTCCGTAGCGGCCCGCAGCCTTGGGAGCGGCAACGCGGCTGGCTTCAATTGATTGAGGGAAGCAACTTCCATTTCACACTCCTCCCTGGTAGCGTCGACCTGAAAGTCGCTGAACGAGATTGATTGCCAGCAACAACGCAAAGGAAACGA
Source organism: Bythopirellula sp. (assembly GCA_041738415.1). GTDB lineage: Bacteria > Planctomycetota > Planctomycetia > Pirellulales > Lacipirellulaceae > Bythopirellula. The sequence goes on along the minus strand of JBGSPU010000131.1, from coordinate 4,376 downwards.
CCAGCATCATCACAGCTACAGCGGCAGCCCCCGCGTAGTCGTATTGCTCTAGCTTCGAGATAATCAATAGCGATGTAATCTCGGTTCGCATAGGCATGTTGCCAGATATGAACACCACAGAGCCGTACTCGCCAATCGCTCTGGCCAGCGACAGCGCGAACCCGGTTAATAACGCCGGCAACACGCTCGGTACGATCACTTTGATGAAGGTCTGCCACCGGGAAGCCCCGAGACTGGCGGCCGCCTCCTCTGCTTCTCGCTCCAAGTCGGCAATCGCTGGCTGGAGCGTTCGCACCACGAACGGCAAACCAATAAACGTCATTGCCACAATGATTCCTAGCGGGGTGAATGCGACCTTCACTCCCAGCGGCTCCAGGTATTGGCCGATCCAGCCGTTCTGAGAATACACGGCAGTCAGTGCAATGCCGGAAACCGCGGTTGGCAAGGCAAAGGGCAGATCGACCATGGCGTCCATCATCCTTCGTCCCGGAAAGCGATAGCGAACCAGCGTCCACGCGACTAGGAAACCAAAGACGGCATTGATGATCGCTGCGATTAACGCGGTGCTGAACGTAAGCCGGTAGGATGCCAGGACACGTGGGCTTGTCGCTGCCTCCCAAAACTCGCTCCACCCCAAGCCTGCGGCGCGCAAGAACAGTGCAACCAACGGTACGAGCACGATCAAGCTGAGATACAGGACCGTGTAGCCCATTGTGAGGCCGAATCCGGGGAGCACCCTGCGTTGTCGAAGTTTAGTCATCTGTAGTTTCTTTTTCTTTCCCTGCGAGGTGTCGCCCAGGTTCTTACTATTGGAGCAGGTAGATGGAATCGAATACGCCGCCATCGGCAAAGTGCTTCCGCTGTGCCTCCTGCCAGCCACCGAACTCGTCGTAGACCGAAAAGAGCTCTAACTCAGGGAAGCGGTTGATGTCAGCGGAGTCCGCATGCTCGGGTTGCTGCGGGCGATAGTAATGCTTCGCCGCGAGCCTCTGGCCTTTCGGGGCATAGAGGTATTGCAGGTATGCGTTGGCGACTTTCAAAGCGCCGTGTGAGGCCGCGTTCTTATCGACTACGGTTACAGGAGGCTCCGCCAGAATGCTTACCGACGGAACAACAATCTCGACTTCTCCCGCGCCCAGCTCGTCGATGGCCAGCAGCGCTTCGTTCTCCCATGCCAGAAGCACGTCGCCGATACCTCGCTGGACAAATGTCGTTGTCGAACCGCGAGCACCTGAATCAAGGACCGGAACGTTCTTGAACAACTTTGCAATAAACTCTTTGGTCTTCGCTTCGTCGCCACCGTTTTGCCGCTGAGCATAACCCCACGCCGCCAGGTAGTTGTAGCGAGCGCCACCGGAGGTCTTCGGATTCGGCGTGATTACCTCAATGCCCGGCTTGATCAGGTCATCCCAGTCTTTGATCCCCTTTGGATTTCCTTTGCGGACCAAGAAGACGATCGTCGAGGTATAGGGAGCACTGCGGTTGGGCAGCCGGGATTGCCAATCGACAGGGAAAAGGTCCGTCCGCTGTGCGATCTCGTCCATGTCATACGCCAGCGCCAGCGTCACCACATCTGCCTTCAGGCCATCGATGACTGCCCGAGCCTGCTTGCCCGCGCCGCCGTGAGACTGCTCAATGGTGACATCCTGATTGGTCTTCTCTTTCCAGTATTTGATAAACTCTTTATTGAAGTCACTGTACAATTCTCGTGTCGGGTCGTACGAAACATTCAGCAGGGTCACCGGTCCGGCAACCGAATCGCTGCTATCGGTGGTTCGGATCGAAGCCGAACTCCCGCTCGATGTAGAACTGGGCTGGCAACCCGTGGTAATCGCCAAAGCGGCAACGAGCAACGCAGAAAGTGAAAAACGTGTGAGCATGAGGTACTCCGTTCGGAAAATGTAACAGTTACGATTACTCTGTGAGCACTTACCATGCCACATGCTCCTCATATCTCGTAACTACCTAAATTGTAGATACTTACGATTGTATTTTAGAAATCACCTGAGAATCATCTTGTACATATCACGGCTTATGCTAGCATATATGAAAGGTCCGTGAAATATACTAGCGATGGAGGTCCGATGGTTGCAGAGCATCAAGTGCTAATGAAAGTTTGGCGGGAAGCGTGCCAGCATATTGAAATCCAGAAGTCGGCTGCGGGGATCGCGGAGCACCTCTCGGCACATTTACCGCTTGATCGGATCGAAGTGTTCCGGATCGAACCCGAGCATCGACTGGTGGCAAAGGTCGCTGTCACACCTGTTTCAAAGTCCAACCGCAGTAGCAGTTCCCAGGAGTTGCATTCGAACGAACTCAAACGCCTGCTGGCCTGGATTCGCCGCGGTGTCCTCGCGATGCCAGAAAGTAACGGCCAGTTTGCCCTCCCACTGTCTACCATAAGCTTGTCGGTCGACAGCGAGGATGTGCGGATCGCTCCGTTAAAGCACGGCGTCGACACACATGGCATGTTGGCTCTCTTTGCGTCCTCAGGGCACAGATTCGGGCAAGATCACGAGGAAGTCATTCGAGCACTTATCGAACCGTTCTCAGCGGCACTCGCCAACGACCGGCGGCTACATGAACTGGCCGCCCTCCGCGAAGCAGCCGAAGCCGATCGCCGCTCTCTGTTGCGTCGCCTGGGCCGAACCGATATTACCGACGAAATCGTAGGCGCCGAGGGGGGCTTATCGCAAGTCATGAAACGCATCGAACTCGTTAGTCAATCCGACGCACCGGTGCTCCTTTTGGGAGAAACGGGAACTGGCAAGGAAGTGATCGCCAGAGCGGTTCATGAGCGAAGCGACCGCTATCAAGGCCCATTCATTCGCGTGAACTGTGGGGCCATTCCCAGCGAACTTATTGACTCTCAGCTCTTCGGTCACGAGAAGGGCGCTTTTACGGGCGCATCCGAGAAGCGAAAAGGCTGGTTCGAACGCGCCGATGGCGGGACTTTGCTTCTTGATGAAATCGGTGAGCTACCTCCCAACGCGCAGGTGAGGTTTCTACGTGTGCTGCAGGACTCTTTCATCGAAAGAGTTGGAGGAGGGGATCCCCTGCGAGTCGACGTAAGAGTTGTCGCTGCGACGCACCGAGATCTTGCGGCGATGGTGCAGCAAGGAACCTTTCGTGAAGATCTCTGGTACCGCATCGCGGTGTTTCCCATCCTGCTGCCGCCGCTCCGCGACCGGCTTGGCGACATCGCTGTGTTAGCCGAGCACTTTGCCAAGCGAGCAGCGAACCGATTTGGCCTAACCTCCGTTCCACCATCTAATTCCGATATCGAGCTGCTGCGCGGATACAATTGGCCCGGCAATATCCGTGAACTCGGCTCAGTAATTGATCGTGCCGCCATCCTCGGAGAAGGCCGGACTCTTCAGATAGAAGCTGCTTTGGGATTCTCGGCTCCTGCTAAGGCGGTAAAGTCCGTCTCGCAGTCTCCGAGTGATTTCCGCTCTTTGATGTCACTCGATGACGCGATGCGTGAGCATATCAAGCAGACGCTACAGCATACCAAGGGTCGCATCGAGGGCACGGACGGGGCGGCGATGCTCCTTCAAATCAACCCTCACACACTTCGTGCGCGGATGCGAAAGTTAGGCATCGACTGGACGTGTTATCGCTAAACACCCCGCGATGCCACGGTTCGCGGGAAGATCGAGCGATCCAGCCCCTACTTCAATTGTACCTACTTCAGCAACTGGACCTCCGTGGAGGATGCCATCGTGTGGGATGTCGAGGTGATTACCGCTGGCCGTTATCGCGCAACTGTGTACTACACCTGCCCTGCATCGGATGTCGATTCGCTCGTCGAACTAGGTTGGTCAGATCAGCGCTGTGTGGCCCGAGTCGCACCAGCCTTCGATCCCCCCTTAACAGCGGCGCAGCACGATCGCACATTGCGGATCGAAGGGGACATGAAGGCATTCCTGCCCCTCGAGCTAGGCGAACTCACGCTCTCCCCGGGACGGGGCGAACTGACCCTCCGGGCCGTCGAGATCCCTGGAAAGCAAGTCATGGATTTCCGCTTGCTGGTGCTGTCTCGCATTCCATGATCGTTCGCCGCACGCCACCACTATTGCCTCAAGGCAGACTCCCAGGGAACGGGAGAAAAGTCTTCTGGAGTCGAAGAGTCCTCGGTTTCGCCCTTATCTCGTATGATAGGGGGGGACTTTTTCAGAAATCCTCAGCCACAAGACAACTCTGGTTGACTTCAGGGGAGTATTTAGACGAGCATTAGTTGGACAGCGCCACTTTGACCTCATTGTTAGTCGTAAGTGCCTTGACATCAAGGGGTTTTGAGTTGGCTATCCGGTGTCGGGTAGACATGACTTGATCTGCTCCACGTCGATCCCCATTTCAGTGAATTGGGCAAG
>JBGSPU010000074.1:0-41202 GCA_041738415.1 Bythopirellula sp. | reverse complement strand
GGGCGTGTATGACAGGCGTTTTCGAGGCATTTCAGGGCAAAAAGAATGGTTCAGGAATCTGGCCCCCAAAAAACGACCCTGACGGAACAAGCCGTCAGGGCCAAGCGGGGCTTTCTTCCCGCCCTGACCTGGTTATCCCTCGTCGGGTTGCTCGCCAGCAGAGCCCGACTCCGTTTCACCAGGCAAAAACCAGCCTACTCGATGATTGAGCATTGTCCAGCGCTACCGTTCACCACGTCCGGAGGGAACCTTCTATTTGCCCTGCCGATGCCTGAAAAAACGCATTCCCGCCTGCCAAAACCCGATCAATCACCACCCACAAATTCTGGTGAGGAGCCTTAACTTTAAGCCGCCTCTAATGGCCGACGCTGAGCGGCGTTGGCGGACCAGCGTTTGATTTTCCCTGCCGAGGGAACATCGGTCGAGCGCAGAATTCGCTGACCTTGTTTGGTCTTACACATCTTAGTGACTTGCCGCACCAATTCCTCAGCGCGGGTTTCGGCGATTTGCTCGGGACTTGTGAATCCGCAGGCTACCAATAACTGGGCGGCATAACCCCGTAGCTCCGGTATCTGGCAGACCAGGCGTGCCTGGTGTTGCCACTCCGCAATTTTCGCAGCAGTAATGTGGGCTAACTCAAGCTCTGCCGCCACGGTCGCCGGATTTGCGTGGAGCAAGTCGGCTACGGTGCGAATACCGACCCGCGACAGGTGCTCTGCCGTCTTAGTTCCAATTGCTGGCGCGTCCTCAACGCTGCTCTCACGACTGAGATAAAAACGTGTTGCTGGTTTGCTCTCGTTGTGAGGTCGTGTCTCTCGCAAAGTTGCTGAACTGATTCGCTCTGATCCGGCTCTTGACCGACCATTGAGTGTGGAACGGGGAGCTCGCTGGCCGGCACTTGCCCATTTCTGCAATCGAGTGGAGTGAAAGCGATCTGCGGATGTCGCAAACCGTCGGCCACGGTTAGATTGCAAAAATGCGCGGATCGTGTGCTCCAGTTCATCCGCATTCGTCTCGCTGAGTTGTTCGTGGCTGGTAATGCCACAGGCTGCGAGCACTTGGGCATCGTTGAGCGACAACCCTGGCACACAGCACATCAAATCCATGTGGGCCTGCCAAAGCCTAACCGTCTCGGCGGAAATCTCGCGGCGATTCAGTCCACTGGCAATGACTTCGGCATCGGCACGGAGTAGCTCACCAACCGTATGAACCTCAATCTTCTGAAAAATGTCGGTTGTTTCGCTACCGAACACGGGGAATTCGCCGAGGGAGCTCGTTTCCGTGAGGTAATAGTGGGTATTTAGCTCGTCGATACTCTTGCGGATCTGCAAGATAGGAGTGAGATTGCCGTCCTCAGTTTCACGGACCAGTCGCGTGAAAGTTCCTGTGGTGGTGACAGGTTCAACCGTTTTTTGACTTCGGATTTTAGCCAAATCGAACACCTGGCAATTGAGACTTTCAAATCGACGCAAGGCGTCGATGTCTTCGGTGAATACCAAAACTTGCTGACCGCTGCGGGCAAACTCCGCCACGACGCCAGCCATTGCTGCGCTTGCGGCCGAGTCTTGACGCAGAAAGGGCTCATCGAGAATCAGCGGCAAGTGAATTCCCCGCCGAGCAAAGGCCCCCACCAATGCGAGTGTGAGTGAGAGATAAAGTTGATCGTGGGTTGCTGTGGAAAGTCCGCTCAACGAGAAAGACTGGCCTGACCGGTCGATCACGAGCGGAGACCCCCCCTGCCGATCCAGCCGAATCTGCACGAACCGACCATCGCTGAGTTGGGCCAACACGTCGGATGCTCGCCAGACACCTTGTTCTTTAACACTCGTTTTCTCGGTAGGTTTGAGGGCCTTGCGAATTACGATTTCCAGTCGCTCAAGCTCAAACTGTTGTTCCTCGATGACCGAATTACCAACCAAGCCGGCGCGCACCTGCTGCAATTCCTGCCAGCGAGCTTCAAGATCGGCAAGTTCTCGTTTGGCGTTGGATTCGTCGTTCAGCAACTCGTCTTGCTTTTGCAGTAAGGATTCGTGGTGACTCCGTAGATGGGATTCCTGAACTCTTCGCGAGTCATACCCTACCAAGAGCGCGTCTGCTTCGCTGAGAAATGCATGGTGGTGATCACACTGGCAATGGCCAGCGACGGGAGACTGGGGTCGCAGCAGCGTCAATTCATCAGCATGGCGCAACTCATGAATCAATTCTTCACGTTGTTCGAGCATATGTTCCATCCGCTCGCTCAGATCGAATTGTGACCGCGCAAGTTGGCGGGATTCCGCAGTCAGTCGCTGTCGGCGTGTCTGACGTTCTTGCTCGGTGATTAAGCCACAGAGAGTGTAGACTTGTTGCCGAAGCATCGCAGCTAAGGGCGAAAGCTGGGCATGTGAGTCGTGACTCACACACCGTGCCGGTTCGTTTGCGCGAGCCAGCAGAGCCACCTCGGCGTCAAGATCGTCGACCAATCGCTCCAGTATTCCTACGGAAGCTCGGCTGTCTGCCAAACAACTCACGCGCTCGGCAGTGCCGTCGGGACCGAGCTGAGCGATCTCGGCTCGAATCGTCGCTTCGCGGGTTTGCAAATCACCAAGCGCGTTTCGGCAGCGAGTAATCTCCCCTTCTAGCTGCGAGAGTTGTCCTCGATGGTAGGCAAACTTTTCCGAAACTTTGGGTTGCGATGCCACATTTGTCAGAGAGACAATTCGCATTCGGGCTTCACAGCCGGATATTTCGCCGTTGATCCTACGCAGATCTCCTTGGAGAGCATCTAATCTTCTCCGACTGGTATCCAGACTCGCTTCGAGTTGGACCAGTTCCTCCGACAAGACGCCACCTTCGTGGCGGCGTAGGGAGAAATGTCTCTCGATAGACTCTGCAATCTTATCCCGTTGGCGGATGAGTTCCTCGATCCGGCGACGATCTAGCGAGGTAGTTGAGTTGAAATCTGTGCTGGTACCGCAGCAAGTATGCGTAAGATGCGGGTTGCGGATAGGCTCGCCTGTCTTGACTAACTCTGCGCAAAAGTCCCTGGTTAACAACCACTCGACAGAAGGTGCCTCAGCGAAGTCCACTGCTAAGAGCGGGGCGATTACTTGGGGCGACAGATTTCCTAAAAGTTTTTGAACCGTACGGCTGTCAACGGTTTCACCATCGACGGCAGCTACCGTCAGGCGACTCAATCCATCGACGTTCAGATGTCTGCGGAGTACAAAGTGGCCTTCCGAACTGTCGACAATCAGTTGACCTTCTGTCAGGGGCAAAGTCTGGCCGAACTGTTGTCGCCAGAGACTATGCGCTTTGCCATAGAGAAGATGATTGGCAAGCTGGGCGACGGTGCTCTTGCCCGCACCTGGTTTGCCAAAAAAAATATTGATTTGTGGATGAATCGAGTCGACATGGAGGTCGGGCCAGGCCCCCCTGCCGGCAAGTCTCAATTGGGTGATTCTCATCGTTTCTTCCTTGATCTGAGCAATCTCTGGCCAAGCGGATGCGTAGCCTTCCGGAATTTCCCGTCCGGGGTACGTCTGCGGGGCTTCGGCCAGACACGAGATACGCTGGCAACGTAGCGAATTGCCTGTAAATTCACAACACGGGTTTATCTTCCATGCATGTGCTAGCACCGTCTTGCGTTCATTGGATAGGATGGCAAGATAGCCTGATAGGCAACGACCAACGGTTTTACGCTGAGTGGGCAGCTTGGGCCAAAGATCCTGCCGTGCGGAAACTCGACATGCATGACACGTTTCTCGCGGCTGACTATTCCCATCCAGCGGACAACATTCCCCCACTTCTGGCAAATGAGAGATCAAGAATTTTGAGTGATCAAGAACCTAAGCGAAACATGAACTCACAACCTACGGCAACATAGGGAGGAATCAAAGCTTGTTGTCTTACGACACGGGCGATAACCTGGATGACTTGTTTGTCGCGAGGAGGAAACTGCAATGCCAGATAGGTTGCTTCCGTACCGTCTGTCAGTGCCAGGCCGACCCCTTCTCGGGAGACATCGGTCATGATGACGTTAAGGGCTTTGCCCGTGATGACAAAGTTGATGTCCAATTCAATGGCCGAAACCATTAACGGATTAACGACCCGAGCGGAACGGCGTCGATTCATTACGTCTTGCGGGACAGCGCGATTCGCGATGGATGCCAGGTGAACTCGGATGTGTGCGGGAATTCCAGGAGCGTCGCTCGTTTCGAACTGTTGCTCGTGAATTCGCACCAGCGAACTGAACTCTGGAAGCAAGTCAGCATCTGCGTACGCTATGTGGTTAGCTCCACAGCTTGTGCAAACCCAGAGAGAAGATTGCTCCAATTGATTCGACGAATATAAAGGGAGTTCTTCCGAACAACTCTCGCAGGTAATATTGGATACCAATGCTTCAGAGGAGTTGGAGGCAGTCTCGACGGCCATGCGTTGTACTTTCAGCACTTCCAAGTGAAATCGTTTTCGACCTAATATTACTTTACCATTTAATACAATACGTTTGGATTCATTGTCAGACGGGTGAATGTCTCTATCCATCCGTTCCGTTTGATATCCCGGTTCCACTTGTGACGATTGCAGGGTTTGCAAATGTCAGATTACGATGTAGTCGTCCTCGGTTTGGGGGGAGTCGGCAGTGCAACCCTGCTGCATCTGGCTCGCCGTGGCGTACGAGTTCTGGGGATTGACCGCTTCACTCCACCTCATACTCATGGCAGTTCGCACGGCCATACCCGAATAATTCGCCAAGCCTATTTTGAGCACCCTCTGTACGTGCCGCTACTGGCTGAATGCTATCGCGAGTGGCAGGAACTTGAGCGACTCGTTGGAGTGGGGTTATATCACGAAATCGGTGTATTGCAGGTTGGTCCCGAGTCGGGCGTTGTAGTCTCCGGTGTTTGTCGCGCGGCTCACGCTCACAATCTTTTGATAGAAGAGTTTTCTCCGAGCACTATGCGATCTCGCTGGCCAGCCTTGGCGTTTCCTGATTCGATGGTCGGAGTTCTCGAAGCCCAAGCCGGCTACCTCTTGGTCGATGAGTGTGTGCGGAGTCAACTAGCCGCGGCAAAAGATGCCGGTGCCGAGGTGGTTGCACCTTGTGAAGTTTTGAGTTGGGAGCCCGGTAGTCTCATTCGAGTGCATACCACGACCGGCACGATTACCACTGAGCGACTGATAATCGCGGCAGGTCCTTGGGCTAGCACGCTGCTGGGAGAACTCAATCTGCAACTTGAAGTTCGTCGAAAGAGCGTGTTTTGGTTTGCTGCCGAGAAAAAACTTTCAACTCAGCAGGGATATCCGTGCTTTTTATATGAACTTTCTCACGGTGTGTTTTACGGATTTCCGGAACTTGACGCACGAGGTATCAAATTAGCTGAACACACCGGTGGGCAGCAAGTCGAGGATCCTCTTGCTGTCGATCGAGCAATCGATGCCGAAGACGAAAAGCGGATTAAGAATTTCCGCACGCAGTGTCTACCCGGCGGCACCGGCAAACTACTCGACCATCAAATGTGCCTCTACACGATGTCACCCGACGAACATTTTATCGTTGACCGCCACCCTCAGGCCGACAACGTCGTTTTCGCCGCTGGCATGTCAGGCCACGGGTTCAAATTCTCCCCAGTCCTCGGCAAGGCACTGGTCGAACTGGCTCTTGATGGGGGTACCGACTTACCGATCGACTTCTTGTCGCTGGCGAGATTCTCGCCAGCCTAAGGGTTCGCCTAGCTTGCGGCAGAATTTGGAATGGCAAACAGAGTGAGCGACAAGAATCGAGTTGATTTGATTGGGAGTATCAATCGATGTGGCCAACACTTGCAAGCAAGACGGTAAGTTGTTTCAAAAGGGTCGGATCTCGGGATTCCGAGAAAAAGTGCGAGTTGTTGGAACAGGCGCCTAGTTCAGGTGGTCTTTCGGCGCGGAATTTCACGTGTGCTTCCCCATCAGCGAAAGACGAAGCCTTTTCTTGACGAGCTTAAGCGGGAAATTGTCTCACAGCCCTGGCCCACAAATTCTCCTAGTGAACTAGGTTCTGGGATCATCGTAGCACAACCCATGGCGCTCCTTGCGGCGTCAAGAAGCCAGTGCTGGCAGAAGCTATTCGAGCAAAGTCGGTGCTCGTGTTCCCTTTTCCATAACAGTCCCCGAAAAGGGCTTCGGTAACAAATTCCCACTGGCAACGCTTATTGATACGGCAAGCCAAGTTTTACCGTTTCTTTCCCCCCTTACTAGGAGTTTTGTCATGAACACGTCTTTTAATTACTCAAGTCGCTGCTTCCACACCGCTGCTATGTGCAGCGTCATTCTGATCCTGCTCTTGGGTTTGTTGCTTTCCCAGCCGCAGGCACAGGCTGCTACTTATTCTTGGGTCAAATTCGGCAGCGGAAACTACAACGATCCTAACAACTGGTTTCCTGGTGGTACTCCCGGCACGAACGACTTCGTTGGATTTTCAGTCGGCTCAGGGAACCCTTACACGGTTACCTTTCCCGGTGACTCACTAAGTGCCACTGCTGGAGGAGGAGGCTCGCAAGCTCCTCCGGTCTACGCTTCCCGACACTTGCAAGTCCGCGACAACGGGGTCACATTCTCCGGTTCCACGCAGCCCTTGCGAACTACGTCGTCTTACAATGTCACCAGCACCTCGGAAACGGAAACGGGGCGCGGAATCATAATCGGCGTCTTAGCCGGCGATAACGCCCAACTCAGCCTCAGCCACAATGGCTTCACCGGAGGAATTCTGTCCAGTTTGACCACTGCAGCGGCTACGCTGGGAGATGCTGCTGGTTCAACAGGCACACTCAATGTCGGGGTCGGCGCATTCAACGTGAATGGCTCCGACTTTACCCAGACCCAACTGATTGTCGGAAATCGCGGCAATGGTACGTTGAACCTAAACAATGGCGCCGACGTCAATGTCACCGGCTTCAACAGCCGAACCTCGCTTGGGCACTATGCCGGGAGCAACGGGGTTGTGAATATCAATGGTCCCGGCTCGACCTGGACAAGCGCGAATGAACTGTGGATTGGCGAACGTGGCGAAGGATCGCTTACGGTACAAAATGGCGGTAGCTTGGTGACCACTGGCACAGGAGGGACCGACACCACCATTATTGGGACATTTGCCGGTGGTCGTGGCGATGTGACCGTCACCGGACCGGGTTCGACCTGGACCGCTAGCAGCGAACTTCGAGTCGGTAATACAGGAGACGGCACACTCACCATCACCAACGGCGGCAAATTGAACAACGTCGGCACCACCTTTAACAGTGCCCTCGCAACCATCGGCGGTAGTGGCGGTGCCAGCGGCGTCGCGACGGTCACCGGCGCGGGATCGACTTGGACCACTCCGGGAGCAATTTATGTCCAGGGCACCGGCAGTGGCAGTAGCGGTGCCTTGGCAGTCTTCAATGGTGGCAGCCTCACTTCGGCTAGAGCAGTAATCCGTGGTCTTAACGCCGGTTCTGGCTCTGTCTTAGTCTCGGGTGGCGGCTCAACTTGGAATTTTACCACCGGCCCGATTACCATCGGCCTGCCTGAACCAGGTTTCACCACCGGCCCGACCTCGCTTACGATCAACCCCGGTGCCCATGTCAATGTCGCTCATGACATCGAACTCAATACCAATGGAACGTTGAATCTTCAAGGAGGAACGCTCTCCGTAGGGTCGATTCGCTCTAATATCCCCGCGGAGCCTGAATACCGAGGGTTCTTTAATTGGGATGCCGGCACGCTCCACGCTGACGAAGTTTATGGCACCGTCATCAATGAAGGGGGCCGTATGGCACCGGGACGTGAGTTAGCAGGCAGAACAGAAATCTTCGGCAACTACTCACAAGAGGCGACGGCGACCCTCGAAATCGAGTTGGGCGGCACGCTGGCCTCCGTTCAGCACGACTACCTCGCTGTAAGCGGCTTCACCTTCCTGGGAGGCGACTTGGATTTGTCCTTGATCAACAGCTTCATGCCCACCGCCGAGCAAACTTTCACGATCCTCGACAGTTTAGGCCCGCTATCAGGTGACTTCAGCAACATCTCCAACGGTCAGCGACTCTCGACCGTCGATGGTCTGGGCTCGTTTCTCGTGAACTATGGTCCATCCAGTGCGTTCGACCCGTTCCACGTCGTGCTATCGGATTTCGCAAGCAACATCGCACCCGGCGACTTCAACGCCGACGGCCTGGTCAATGGCGATGATCTCACGAAGTGGCAGGACTCCTACGGAGAGAACAATAGGGCAGGATTCGCAGGTGGCTCGGCCAACGGACGCAGCTTTCTTGACTGGCAGCGGAACTTTGTTGGTGGAGCTGCCGGCTTGCCGTCACTGACCTCAGTACCCGAGCCGAACACAGTGGTGCTCGCCTGCGTGGCGGCTCTTAGCCTAATGGTAGGAAGAAAGTTACGCACCGAAATGGAAAATGGTCTGGAGTCTTGAAATGTCCACGAGGGGTAAAGGACTGTGACGGGAAGTCAAATCTGTGACTCGCACAGAATCTGACTTTAACCTGCCGAGAATCAATTTCACTTGCACAAATCGGACGGACTGGGATTTAATTCCCAGTCCGTTTTCTTCTATGGGCCGAGGTGTGACTACCACATTTCAAAACGAATTAACAAGATCACAGTATAAACTACGTCAGGGGTATGGCTTTGAGGAGCCGTGGAATTGTTTCTTTTCAGTCGTTCGATAACGCGATCGCAGAATACAACGAAGCTATCAAATCGCTGGTGCAACTCGGTTGAATCAACGACGGGAGCAAGAGGCGACGGGACCGGCGGGACTTCGGTCGCTTACTTGATGGCGTCGCAAGTCAACGAGTCACCGATCCCTTCAACGGAATTGAACCCCTACGACGGAAACCGAGAACCAAACACGCGGCCTGCTACTGGTCAGATGGTTCAATATGCACCAGCACGTCCTGCATCCCGTCGACCTCTTTCATTAGTTTTTCCTTCACTCGATGGGATAAAGCGTGTCCGTCGCGTACTGACATCTCTCCATCAACGACCACGTGAATATCAACAAACATTCCCACACCACTCTTGCGAATTCGGCATTTCTCAATTTCAGCAACGCCTTCGACGGCTGCAGACAGCGTTCGAACATTATCCACGACTTCTCTCGGTGGGGCCACGTCCAGAACTTCTCGCCAGGCAGCCCGAAATAACCGAGAACCGTTGAATGCGATCACGGCAGCAGCTATGAGGGCGGCCCAATCATCCGCGGATTCGTAGCCTTTGCCGGCAACAAGGGCAACCGTGATGCCAATAAATGCTGCGATCGACGTCAGCGAATCAGAACGATGGTGCCAGGCATCGGTCTGCATCGCTTGACTGCCGATAGACGCTCCGGTGCGAAAGAGTACGCGAAACATAATCTCCTTGGTAAGTACGACGCAAACAAGAATCACCAGGGTGAATGCTTCAGGTGAGTGATGCGGTGTTTGGATCTCCCGAATGCTCTGAACCGCAATGCCGATGGCTGCCGCAAGCAGAGCTGTAGCAACCACGAGGGCCGAGAGAGGTTCCACTTTGCCGTAGCCATACGGATATTGCTCGTTGGGTGGTTGCGTCGATAGTCTGAGGCTTCCCAATACCACCAAGGAACTTATGATGTCGAGCATTGACTCGACACCATCAGCAATTAAAGCGTAAGAATTCCCCACGATACCTCCGACGATTTTAATTGCGGCGAGGACGCTGCTAGCAACGATTCCCCACGCCGTTGCGCGAGAACCGCGAGCAGCAGATTTCGTCAGCCTTTCACGAGCAATTGTAGTCGTCAACTTCATGGGGCCCATCAGTAATATCCTGTGTTGCCAATAGCCAGTCCGGGTGTTACCCCGTAATTCAATATTACTGTCATCATTGCGCCGCCTTGAGCTGAGCACGCCTGGACCACGTCCATTTATGAATTTCCATGGCAACGAATACACTTAATGCCAGCACCCACAACCAGGCGAAGGTCGCTAGACTGACTGGCTCAACGTGCAGGACTTTTTGTCCTAGCGGCACAAACATCGTACCGAAATGAATCAACAACGCGAGTATTGCTCCACCGAGCAAAATGGGGCTACGGAATGGCGACAGTCGTAACGCAGATTTCGTCTCGGATCGGCAATTGCCGATGTGAATGTTTTCAAATAAGACCATAAGCAACAACAGAGCGTTGCGCGCCGTCGCTTCCGTCCAACCCGCTCTTAGCATCCACCAAAAAGCACCAAAACCTACGAAGCCCATGATGAAAGCAGCGACAATGGTTCGCTCAATCATCAGGCGATTGAAAATACTTTCTGTTGGCGGCCTGGGAGCCCGACTGAGCACATCTCCTTCACTCGGTTCAAATGCCAGAGCTATATCTTGAATGCCGTTGGTGACAAGGTTCAACCAAAGTAGTTGTACCGCCAGAAGCGGAAGAGGCAGCCCTACCATCAGCGCGAGTCCAACCAAAACAATTTCTGCGGCCCCGGTTGAGATCAGCAGGTAGATTACCTTGCGAACATTGTCGTACGCAACCCTTCCCTCCTCGATGCCGGCCACGATAGTGGCAAAGTTGTCGTCGCTGATTACTAATTCGGCGGCCTCGCGTGCCACATCCGTTCCTGATTTTCCCATCGCCACGCCGATGTTTGCTGCACGGAGCGCTGGTGCGTCGTTGACGCCATCACCGGTGACGGCGACGAAATGGCCGACACGACGTGCCGCATCGACGAGTTCCAGCTTCTGACGGGGGGCGACACGAGCGAAGACGCGCGCTGTCTGGACCGCTTCTTCCATTTCTGTAAGTGACATCTTCGCCAATTCGCTACCCGTAACAACCTGATTCGATTCACTCGCCAAACCAAGATCGCGTGCAATTGCAAGTGCTGTCACTGGATGATCTCCAGTGATCATGCAAATACTCACTCCCGCTTCGTGGCACGCGCGGACGGCGTCATGCACTCCTGGCCTTAGCGGGTCGATCATTCCCACAAACCCTAAGAAGGTCAGATTCGATGGTTCAGGAGCGGCTTGTGCCGGATCCACTTGGGCAGGTGTCGTGCCTCCGGCTAACGCCAAGACTCGGTAGCCCTGTTGACCCATAGACTCAGCGATTCGAAGCATCTCTTCAACCTTGCCAGACGCCGCGTTCTCTTGCGGCCCTGGCCCCCAATCGCACATTGAAAGTACCTTTTCCGGAGCACCCTTCACAAACACTTCGGTGGCTCCATCTGCCCGATGGAACGATGCGGCAAACTGCCGTTCCGGTTCGAAGGGAATTTCATTGACCTGCGGGTGACTCGCCAAACTGGTCTCGCGAGTCCAGCCAAGCTTGTAGGCCAAAGCGAATAAGGCAAGATCAACGGCATCTCCACGCCAAAACCATTCACCGTTACGGCGATGCAGGTCTGCCTCATTGCACAAGACGGCAACACGCGCGAGACCGTCGAGCACCGGATGGCTGCCTTGCTTAATTACTTGCCCGTCAAGCGTAACCTGCCCCTCCGGGATGAATCCTTCACCACCAACCTCGTATCGTTCGCCGGTCGACAGTCGGATTTCACGAATAGTCAACTCATTGCAGGTTAAAGTGCCCGTCTTATCGCTTGCGATTAGCGTACAGCTTCCTAGTCCTTCCACAGCGGCAAGCCGACGAACTATCACACCACGGCGAGCCATCCGTGCAGTCCCGATGGCCAGAGCTACCGTCAATGCGACCGGCAGTCCTTCTGGAATGGCCGATACGGCCAAAGCGATCGAGAAGAGAAACATCTCGTGAACGCTATGGTTTTGAAGCACCACACCTAGCACAGCGACTCCGCAAGCCGCTATCAGAACCGCCCCCGCAACAACGCGCGTGAAGCGATCCATCCGTTCGAGTAGCGGCGGCTTTCCACCTATGGCACTCATTACGTCCAAGGCTAACTGTCCAACATTTGTGGCCGAGCCGGTTGCCACAACCATGCCTTGGGCACGTCCACGGACAACGATGGAACCTGCAAACGTCATGTTTCGTCGATCGCCAATAGGCGTCAGCCCGTCTCCGTTCCATGTAGGATCCTTCAAAACCGCCAGCGATTCGCCCGTCAAGAGTGACTCATCAATTTCGAGCCCGTGGGCTGTGACGAGCCGCAAGTCTGCCGGCACTCGGTTGCCGGATTCCAGCCAGACGGTATCACCTGGAACAACCTTTTCCGCATCAATTTCATAGACTTCGCCGTCTCTCATGACCGCGGCGCGAATTTGAAGCAGTTGTTGCAAGGCTTGTGTGCTCTTTTCAGCACGCCACTCCTGGTAGCCACCGATCAGGGCATTCAAAACGAGAACTGCGGCAATGAACGCGGCATCGGTCGACTCGCCAATCGCGACTGAAACCACGGCAGCGATGCCGAGAATGTAAATCAGCGGACTGTGGAATTGACGCAAGACGATCTGCCACCAGGTCGGGTGTGGGGCATGTGGCAATACGTTCGGTCCGAACTTTTCAAGTCGCTCGGCTGCTTCCGATCCAGTCAGTCCGCGCGGCTTCGCATTCAATGAGATCTGCAACGCAGGCAAGTCGAGCGCGTGCCATGCCTGAATCTGTTGTGACTGTTGGTCCATTAGTCAGTTCCTCTATTTCAGGTACTTCCCTCCAAGCCCACGCGTTTTCCCAAGAAACCCTATGTTGGGCTAACTCAGTGAGGTTGGCGATTCGAACCCCGGCGGTTTCACGGCAAGCAATGAGCAGGGGATTTGGGGCAACAGCCTTTCCGCCGTGTTGCCCGTTATCAATCCAGAAACACCTGTGCGGCCGACCGTGCCCATCACAATCAAGTCGCACTTAAGCTGTGTGGCACAATTCATGATGGCGACTTCGGGTGGTTCGGTCACAAAGTGCAGTTTAGCAGGCAGCGACAGGTCGGCACTTGCAAGCTGCGAGGTGATGTGCTCTTCTGCCTCGCGACGATACTCTTGCTTTCTTTCTGTTGATATCGTTGCAGGAAAGAGGTAATCGAATTCAGAAAACTCGGCAGCATGGATTACGTGCAGTTGGGCGTGATGAAGCCTCGCCATCGAGCAGCCAAGTTCCATCGCGAGGTCACCGACCGGCCGTAAGTCGTGAGCGACAAGAATGGAATCGAACTTCTGGTCAGTCAATGGCTGAGTTATCCAGACCGCACAGGGGCATTTGCGTAGGAGCTTGATCCCTGTGCTTCCCAGCAGGAGCCCTTGAGTAGCACTTAAGTTGCGAGTGCCTACAAGCACCAGATCATGTTGCTTGCGAAGCACTTGGCGAATCAGTTCCACCCAACTCTTCCCAAATACGACATGGCTTTCCGCTTCAACACCCTCTTGCTGAGATTTTCTTACTAGTTCAGCAAGCCGGTCCTTTGCCTCGTCCACTATCGAGGACTCATGCTTCCTACTTTCGGCAATTAACTGCTGAGCTTTCACCGAGAGATCCAACGAGAAGAGAAAGTCCACGGATGCAGCATTAAGCTTTGCCAGCCACAACGCCTGGCGGACGGCTTCTGCGTTGGGCACAGTAAGCTCTTCAGCGACAAAACGATCAGCCCACGACAAATCAATGCCGACTAAGATTTTTTTGAAGCGTTTCATGGTAATTCTCCTTCAGCACATTTGCGTTCGCCGATGATCACCAGATCAATCGGACCATTCAGACTTTTCGTATTTTAGGGCCTTGCCTAGCTCTTCCCTAATCTGAGTCGGCCGCGGATGAGCCAACATTCGCAAGAATTCGGGTTCATCCGACTGAAGCGTAGTTTAAATAAGTCGTTGCGATTACTTGGTTTGCTGATCTCGGTGAGTAACACGATCTGATGGGTGTCGTGCTTGCTTGTGACTCGCGATACGGTCTATCGTGTGGCACGACGTTTCCAAGAACATGGAGAAGCGGGCTTGGTGGACCGTCGCGAGGAAAATGGGCAAACCAAACTTCTTTTTTCACAAAACTTTTTTTCAAAAACAAAAAATAACTCACATTCCGCCGGTCTGGCTCGCTTCAACTCGTTAGCCTGCCAAGACTTACGTGACTCCCGCTGCCACGGGCGCGGCGGGGTTTCTGCAAAACAATCTCCTTCGCCCGGCCAGAGGCCGCGCTGGGAATTTCGACGGGTGGCTTGGCGACAAGAGGCAAGCCGGCTTGCCTCCTGTGCTGCGCACAATGGGACGCAACGACGCCCATAGCCGGCAGCTATTCGTCGCTCAAGATTCAGGTTGTCAAGGATCACGCCTGACGGTTGACGAGTTCCATTATCGGAAAACGGGTGGCCCATTGCTACCCAGAAATGTGGGCCACGACAGAGTAGGTCCCGCTTGCCGAGCGGGAACCTCCCTCGACCCGTTTTCGACAAGGATAGGTGTTTTTTCTACATCACCAACGATCGCCAGATGACTCCGCAGGAGATCGTCTACGATGCCAACGATTGGTGCGAACAGGAAAATCTCATCCAGCAACAGAAAGGGGGCGTCTACGCACTTACCGCGCCGCTGGACAATTTGGAGAGCAACTGGACGTACATGGTGACGGCGTCTTTGGCGTGGAGTTTGAAGAAGTTGCGACAAGAATCAGAGGGGCCTGGAAGGAACCCCGAATCATGCCTGTCCTTTCTCTCCTTTCTCGTCCTTTCTCTCCTTTCTCTCACTCTCAATTTACACGCCTGCGTATAAATTCGCCTTGCAGCCGGGGGACGTGGGTTACGCCGCAAACGCCAATATTAAAAAGTGCTTTCAAATGGTAAGTTCACTAACATTTACGTTGTGTCGTCGTGTCGTCGTGGTAAAATATTTGGCCACAATGCGGGAAAGTACCACAACGACACGACGGCACAACGAAGAGATAAATTGTGCCTGTCCTTTTGCCCTATTTGAGTCTCACCAGAGACTGAGCTACGTGGGGGAATTCCGACTCGGGGTGTCGTGCTACAATAGCTTGTCGCCTTTCGCTGGAGCGAAAGTAGCGCTACTTTGGCGGAGCGAAAGGCGACGATGCCGGGCAAAAGGACATGCATATTCAGCAACCAAGGAACTCCGAGAATTCTCCGAAGCTACTATCTCACAAGCACTTACGGCGACAACAAGTAGGGAAGCGGCTTGAGCCCGAGTACAATTATGTCTGTCCTTTTTCCATTTTCCATTTGCCTGTCCTTCTTTTTTTCTTTTTCCAGCGCATCGCATCTCTCTGGAGTTGAACCTTGGACCACCCCACCCCCCATCTCTTGTTTCTCTGTACAGGGAATTACTATCGCAGTCGGTTCGCAGAGTACTACTTCCGACATCTGGCAGCCCAAGCGGGGCTGGCTTGGACTGTCGACTCGCGGGCGTTGAGAATCACCGCGGGTAATTTGGGGCCGTTGTCTAGGCACACGCTTGCGGAATGCATCCGGCTGGGCGTCGCAACGGGCGAGCCGCGGATGCCGATCGCGCTTGCCGAAGCTGAGTTGGAGCAGGCGCGTTTGACGATCGCGGTGAAGGAGACCGAGCATCGGCCGTTGATGCGCGCGATGTTTCCTGCCTGGGAAGATCGGATCGAGTATTGGGAGATCCATGACCTCGATGCCGCCACGCCGGAGGAGGCACTGCCCGAGTTGCGGCGGCACGTGGAGGCGTTGATTGAACGACTGAAACATGAGAGCTAGTTGCTAGCAGCAACTCTTGCCGAGTCGGCAACTCTTGTCGGCAGACCTCGCCGCCAGCGAGTCTTTCTCGTTGTATGCTATCGTCTCGAAGAAGCGAAACCTCTTTCCATTTTCTGCGAGAGAACTGGCACTTTGCCCAGCACCAGGCATTCTCGTTGAGTCATGGCATGTGAGATGCATGGTCAGGTTGCCGATGGCAGGGGGGCAACCTGCTTCTCAACCGACTCGTCTTATGTACGGAATGTATCTCTCTGCCGAGGGGGCGAATATCCAGGCCAAGCGTTTGGAGTTTATTGCCAATAACCTCGCCAACGTGGAAACTCCCGGTTTCAAGCGGGACATTCCCACGTTTCAGGCCCGCTATGCCGAAGCGATTCAGCAAGGGAAAGATTATCCCGGCAGCAATTCCATCAACGACACCGGCGGTGGTGTGAAGTTGATGGGAGTGGACGTCGATTTCTCGCGTTCCACGTTTCGTGACACGGGCATCAAGACGGATTTCGCTATCAACGGCGAAGGTTTTTTCCGCGTGCGTGATCCCGAGGGTCAAGAGTTTCTTACCCGTGCCGGCGACTTTGAAATCGACTCTGCCGGAAATCTGAAAACACAAGATGGCAAGTTCGCTGTTCTCGACAACAGTGGCAATGCCATCAAACTCGATCCACAGATTCCCTGGAACATGCTTGGCGGGGGGAACATCGAACAGGAAGGCTCGTTGACTCCCGTTGGCTTGGCCCAGCCGCAATCTCTTGGCGATCTGGTCAAGAGTGGGAACAACACGTTTCGCGCGCTGGGGCCCACCAAGCCCGTGCCGACCGAGCAGCGCGATATTCGCCAGGGGTATCTCGAGCAATCGGGAGTAAGTTCGATCCGCGAAATGAATGCGATGATCGAAACCACACGGGCCTTTGAGGCAAATACCCAACTCATCCAACATCAAGACACCATGGTCGGCGAGCTGCTTAGCCGCGTCCTGACCAGCTAGAACAGCTATTGACTGATAGCAGTGAGCTGTCAGCCAGAGTCACGACAATTAAAACAAGGAAATGAAACCATGAGTGTGCAAACTCTCTACACTGCGGCGACGGGCATGGAAGCCTTGGAGACCAAGTTAGACGTGATTGCCAATAATATGGCGAATATCAATACGACGGCCTTCAAAAAGGACCGAGCCAACTTTGAGGATCTGTTCTATCGACAATATCGTTTGCCGGGTGCGCAGGATGCCGATGGTGGTATTACGTCAACTGGCATCGAAGTCGGGCTAGGGTCTCGGGTTTCTAGCACTCAAACGAATTACCTCCAGGGAGCCATGCAGGTGACCAACAATCCTCTGGACTGGGCAATTGAGGGAGATGGTTTCTTCAAAGTCAGCACAAGTAATGGGGACCTGTACACCCGAGCCGGCAATTTTGGCATCGACGCCAATGGGCAAATTGTCCTGGGATCGGCAACGCAGGGATGGATTCTTGATCCACCAATAAACATCCCGCAGGATGCTGTGGGTATAGTTGTCGCTACGAACGGAGAGGTGAGTTACAGTACGACCGATCAAACCACGCTCACACCGGCAGGTCAAATCAATCTATCCACGTTCATCAATCCGGACGGTCTCTTGAAGATGGGCGACAATTTATATCAGGCAACTGATGCGTCAGGGCAACCGATCGAAGCCAATCCGGCAACACCAGGAATGGGTAATGTTCGCCAAGGCGCTCTCGAATCAAGCAATGTCGAGCCGGTGCAAGAACTAATCGACTTGATCACGACGCAACGTGCCTTTGAGTTGAACTCGCAAGTGGTGCAGGCCGGCGATCAAATCATGCAGGTCGCGGCGAACCTTCGTCGGTTCTAGTTGAAACTAAGAAAATTCCCCTGAACTCAATCAGACATCTATGAATCATCGCATCTTACCCATTGTTCTGCTCTCGACGTTATGGCTTAGCGCGGTCGACGCTCGGGGGGCAACTGTTTTGCTTCATGAACGTGCCAGGTTCGAAGGCGCCGTCATTTACTTGGGGGACATTGCCGACATCTCAGCAGCAACGTCCAGTGAAGTGCATGAACTGTCAACCACTCCGCTGGTACCGGCACCACCGGTAGGGAGTCAAGAATTTCTGCAAGCCAATCAGATTCGGGAGCTACTTATCAGTCGTGGCGTCGATCCCCGGGAGCTTTCGATCACGGGGGCTTCGGTTGTGGAGATCAGCAACACGCCAAACCAAGCAGCAGCCACCAGGGCCGAGCCAATTCCCCACCTGGCTCCGGAGGAAATCGAAGCAGCAGTGAGCGCCGCCATTAAGCGATTTTTGGTAGCCGAAACGGGGCATCAAGCGTGGGACATGGATCTCTCACTCTCGGAAGCGAACTTCAGAAACCTTGCCAAATTTGGATTAGAAATCACCGCCAGTGCGGGACGTAGCCCTTGGACGGGGGCGCAACGCTTTCAAATCTCTGCCCCGGGTGTAGAGAATGTGGTATTGGTGAATGCCAAGATAGAACGTTTGCAGGACACCGTGGTAGCACTAAGAAAAATCCAGCAGGGAGACTTGATCGGTGTGGCCGACGTAGAGGTGCGTTTGCAGGGTGGAAACTTGCCGGCAAATGCAATTACCTCTCTGGATCAAGTGGTTGGGAAGGAGGCCCTCCGAGCCATCGTTCCCGAAACGATCTTGCAGAGCGGGCAACTTCGCTCTCCCCTGCAAGTGCAGCGGGGCGAGACGGTTGAGGTTTATGCTCGTACTGGAGGAATCACTGTGAAGACCTTCGCGGTAGTGAAGCAAGACGGCTCACTGGGCGACTTGGTGCAGGTCGAAACTCTGGATCGCAAAGAAAAATTTGCCGCGCGTGTCTCCGGCTGGAAGCAACTGGATGTGTTGCCGACGGGTGCTACTGCTGCCGATCTCGCGACACTTCACCGCTCGACCCGATAACAACGATAAACCCGAGAGTGGACGAATCATGATTCGCAACCAACCACAGTTCGACTTTTCGATTGCCTTGGTCATCGCATTTGCGTCACTAGGGTTTGTTACAAAGTTGGCTAATGCCCAGGATGGGAGTCTCTTTCTCGTTCCCTCGCAAGGAGAGCAAGGACTGACACTTGCCAACAGTTCGTTCATGTACCAACAATTGCCTCCCGAATCGATGCCACGGCAATTGCAATTGCACGACATCATCACGGTCGTGGTCGACGTTCGCTCGCGATTCTTGAGCGAAGGGGACGCCCAACAACGTAAGACGCAAAGCCTCACTGCGGTGCTGGCCGACTGGATAAAGCTGGAAGATGGCAGTCTCAAGCCTGCTCCGCAGAGCGATGGCGACCCCAAGGTTGCAGGGACTCTCAACAGTCAGTATCGGGCTCAATCCGACGTCGAGTTGCTCGACTCTTTATCGTTTCGCATGGCAGCCGAAATCGTTGATATTCAGCCCAATGGAAATCTTGTGATCGAAGGTCACCAAACGATTAATAACAACGAGGAACAGTGGCGCATCTCGCTCTCTGGTGTCGTGCGCAGAGAGGCGATCCAAGCGGATCGCACGGTCAGCAGTGATGCGATTTTCGATTTCAATGTCGACAAGGAAGAGATGGGACAAGTCCGCGATGGCTATGCTCGCGGTTGGTTCGCCAGATGGTACGACCGCTATAAGCCATTTTAAATGTGAATGGTTCTTTGTGAGGGATTTGTTAGAGCGAATCTGTTACCTCTGGACACTTACTGCTTACAACGGACAAATCTCAAAAACAAGTAAGAAATTATGAACGACAACTCATACAAACTGAAAACATTTCTCACAATGGTTTTCTTGATCGTGCTGGCAGGTGACTGGATGAGCCCATTGTATGCCCGGAGTGTATTGCGGAATATCTGCCGCGTGAAGGGGCAGGAAGAGAATGTGCTGCGGGGGTTGGGACTTGTGGTTGGTTTGAACGGCACGGGTGAAGCCAACGATCCGCAAACCATGCGTGCCTTGGCTCAAGCAATGCAGATCATGGGAAGCCCGATCCCCCAGCAGGGACTCCCTGGTTCGGCAAGTTTTGATGAATTGAAAAAATACAAGAACGTCTCGCTGGTGATGGTCTCTGCCCGCATTCCCGCCACGGGTGCTCGTGTGGGCGACAAGCTCAATTGCGAGGTAAGCGCCATCAATGGCAAGAGTTTGGATGGCGGTAAATTGGCGTTTGCCGCCTTGCAAGGTCCTAATGTGCAGGATCGTCGGGTGTATGCCACCGCCGAGGGAATGATCCACATCCATTCAGTAGAGCAACCGATGGTAGGTACGATTGTGGGCGGCTGCCAGATGGAAGCGGACGTTTTTACCCCGTTTGTCCAGGATGGTTATGTCACGCTGATTTTAGACAAGAATCACGCTAATTTTCAAACGGCTGCCGACATCGTCTCCACGATTCGGCAAACCTATTTTCAACATGACGATGCTGCCGTTCAGGCGGTTAATGCCGCCAACATTATCGTGCGTGTTCCTGAATCTTATCATACCGACCCTGTGGAATTCGTTTCCAACTTGCTTGAATTGCAATGCTACAACCCCGAGCCGGAATCACGGGTGGTGATCAATCAGCGCACGGGCAGCATCGTCATTGACGGCGACGTGCAGATCGGCGATGTGGTGATCTCCCATCGCAATGTCATTGTCGAAGCGGTTGCGGCACCAGTGCAGTTTTTAGCGGTTGATCAGCAATCGCAAGAAACTGCCAAGTTGCAATCGCTGGTGGATGCCCTGAATGCCCTGAAAGTGCCTAACGCCGACGCTATTGAAATCATTAAGGGCATCGACCGCAGCGGAAAGCTTCATGCCCGCCTGATCATTGACCAATAATGCCACGGAAGCAACTCGCGGAAGGTGATCGAGTCATCCCATGAAAATCGATATGAGCAATCTGAATGCAATCAAACCATTGCGAGCGGGCATGCTTTCCGCTCAGCAGCAGGTGGAAGGTGCAGAGGAAGTTCGAGACACGTTTCGCCAGTTTGTTGGTGAATCATTTTTTGGGCAGATGCTCAAGTCGATGCGAAGTACGCAGAGCAAGGCGGCGTACTTTCATGGTGGTCATGCTGAAGAGGTTTTTCAGGGTCAGCTCGACCAAGTGCTAGCGGAAGAAATGACCGAGGCGAGTGCCGATCAAATCGCCGATCCTATGTTTCGGCAGCAGTTTCCCCAGCAAGCGGCGGTATTGGCAAAACATGCAGCAAGTTCGACGCCATCGCTCAAAGATCTAGGTTCCCTCCGCCGGTGGTAATCGCGCTTTCCGCAATCAAGAGTCAGCAGCAAGAATAAGAGAAACTTATGATCGAAATGGACTGGGAAGCGGAGTTGGCGGATTTGCTCAGCAGGCTGAACGACGCCCAGCAGCGGTTGTTCGATCTCTTGTCGCGGAAGCGTGAACTGCTGATTGGGCGGAATCTCAACGAGCTGGCGGCACTTGCCCCCGAGGAGGAACTGTTGTGTGCAGAATTGCAAGCATGTCACGACCGGCGACAGGAATTGCTAGCACAGGCAGCGTCGGTGGGAATGCCTGGCGATAGCATTCGCGCCTTGGCGAACCGTTTGCCACGGGAACAAGCAAAAGGCCTGCAACAACCGCTCGATGAGGCCCAACGGCGCTCACAACTACTGCGTCATCACTGCATGTCACAATGGGTAGCGGTGCAAAGAACCATGCTTCATCTTTCCCACCTGATCGAGATTATTGCTACCGGAGGGCAATTAAAGCCGACATATGGGAAAGGGGCTGCTCCTGCGCAGAGCGGTACCCTGATGGATCAAGCGGTCTAAGGGCCAAGGGACGAGGGAATCCCGCGGCCAAGACTACTCGTCTCGGTTACGGGCGACTCCTCTATGTCGATATTCGGTTCACTTCAGATGGCGGGCAATACGTTGTCAGCCATGCAGATCGGTCTGCATGTGGTTGGCAACAATATCGCCAATGCCAACACGCCGGGCTATGTCCGCGAACGGGCGATCTATACGCCGGCCCCGGTCCAACGCATCGGTAATCTGACACTCGGCCTGGGGGTCGAAGTCGCGGGAATTGAGCAGGTGATCGACAAGTTCGTCGAGAATCGGCTCCGCGATGCCGGCAGTGATCTGGCTAGTGCCGAGGTCCAGGAAAAAGTTTTCAATGACTTGCAGGCCATCATCGGTGAGTTGACCGATGTCGACATCAGCTCGGCTCTGACGCAGTTCTTCAACGGTATCGAAAATGTTACCGATGGACCTGAGAACATCGGCATCCGTGACTTGGTGATTAAGGATGGGGTGAGTCTGACGCAGCGCATAAATTCCTTGGATCGCCGAGTGAAGGGGATTCATGCTGATCTCAGTAGCCGTGTGCAGACAATCGCCTTGGAAATCAATACCTTGACCGAAGAGATCCGCAAACTGAACCTCCAAATTGTCACGACGGAAGGAGGTGGCACGACGGGGAGTGATGCAGGAGGACTTCGTAGCCAACGAGCGGTCGCCCTCACGAAGCTGGCCAATCTGGTTGAGATCAAGGCTACCGAGAGCGATGCAGGTGCGGTCAACATCTCCATGAATGGAGAACTACTGGTCTTTGACGGGACGAGCCGAAAGGTGGAAACGGTTGGCCTCGAGGAGGATGGCGTCGTTAAGTCGCGGATACGCTTTGTCGACAATAAGAGTTTCTTGCAGGCGGGTGGCGGCGAGCTACATGGAGTCTACGAAGCGCGTGATAACGTGCTGGGGAGTTTTCTGGAGAGTTTTGATAATTTTGCTGGCACACTCGCCTTTGAATTCAACAAACTCTACAGCCAAGGGCAGGGGATTGAAGGGTTTTCCGAGATCACGAGTACCGCCAGAGTTGATGACCCCGACGCTGTGCTGAACAAGGCGGGGCTCGATTTCACGCCCACCACAGGCTCCTTTCAAGTCTTGATCCGGAATAAGAAGGATGACATTACCAAGACACATGACATCCGCATCGACCTCGACGGACTCGACGGTAATGATACGACGCTTCAATCTTTGGCAGCCCAATTGGATGCTATCGATGGCCTTTCGGCGACGGTCGACCTCGACAATCGATTGGTGATCACTTCCGATACAAACGACATCGATTTCAGTTTTGGCATCGAGAGTCCGGCCGATGAGAGCGGTGTGTTGGCAGCGCTTGGGATCAACACGTTTTTTACGGGCTCCGAGGCTGGGAATCTGGCCGTCAATGGGGTTCTACGAGACGGCGCAGGGGCGGGAGCCAGATTTGCAGCCAGCACCCAGGGCATCAACGAAGGGACGCAAAACGCCTTGCGACTGGTTGCCCTCTACGACGATTCGCTCACTACCCTGGACGGCAACTCCATACGCGGACTCTACGACACGATTATCAACGAAACGACCCAGGGGGCGACAATCTCTGCCGCGGTGGCCGATGGCTTTCGCGTATTCGCGGGGACTTTGGAAGCCAGTTCCCAGGGAGTGAGTGGCGTGAACTTGGATGAAGAAGCCATCGACATGATCCTCTTGCAACGAACCTATCAGGCATCAGCCCGCTACATCAGCACGCTCGCTGAATTGCTCGATACATTGATTAACTTATAACCTCCCCACAATTCCTTCCCCGCACCGCAACCCACGAGTCACGTCATGGCCGGTATCATCCCGATTCCGAACTCCCGCGTGAGCGGATTGCTTTTGAGGCAGCGGCTTACCCAGCAATTCCAGAACGACCAACTGCAGTTGTTTCGGCTTCAGGAACAGATTGCCACGGGGCAACGGATCACGTTGCCCAGTGAGGACGGCCCCGCCGCATTGCGGGCGATTGCTTTGCAACGGCTTATTGAGCGCAAGGATCAGCTTGGGACAAACATGCGGATCGGCCAGCAGTTTCTGGCCGCCAGTGACACGGCCCTACAAGACGTGGCAACCAGACTCGCCAATATCAAGGGCTCGACGCTAGGAGTTGCCGGTACACTCTCTTCTCCCGCAGAGCGCAATGCAGCTATTGCCGAGATCAACGGGTATCTGGAGAACCTGGTAACGCTTGCGAATCGCCAATTCCAAGGTCGCTACCTTTTTGCCGGCTCTCAGACGAGCAAGCCCCCCTACGAAATTGTCGACGGGAACGTGGTCTTTAACGGCGATGCCGGAATGGTGCAAAGCTATTCAGACTTTGGTGTGTTGTTTGCCTCGAATGTCTCTGGGCAAGATGTTTTTGGCGGGTCTTCTGCCCAGGTGGAAAGTAATATCGATTTAAATCCCGCACTGAGCCTCAACACGAATCTCAGCAGTCTGCGCGGAGGGCGGGGATTGTCGCCAGGGGGCGCACTCACGATCTCCGACGGCACGAACCAAGCGATCGTGGATATCAGTGGGGCTCGCACTATTGGCGATGTCGTGCGGCTGATTCAAGAGAATCCTCCTGCCGGTCGGGAGATTCTCGTGAATGTGACCGGCACGGGTTTGAACTTACAGCTTGCGGACCCGGGGTTGCTCGGTGGAAATCTAACCGTTTCAGAAGTGGGCAACGGCAGGGCAGCGCGCGAGCTGGGAATCTTGGAGAAGACGGGAGTTGGTACCTCGCCCTTGGTGGGGCAAGACCTGGATCCGCTCTTGCTGAAGACCACGCGGCTCGACGACTTGCTCGGCTCCAAGGCCCAAACGGCGATCAAGTCGGGCAGCAGCAACGACAACAACGATATTCTGCTGCAAGCTGGTGTGAATGGCACGGCATTCAACGGAGTGGCGGTGCAGTACGTCGACGATGAACTCCTGGCCGCGGCCCCTGGGCTCTCTGCGGGCAATGAGATTGTCGAGTACGATGCCGCTGCTCGCTCCGCGTTGGCATCCCTCAAGTTAACTGGAACGGGTAACGACTTGATCCTCACTGCCGCCACGACCGGTGTGGATTTCAACAATGTGGTCATCAATGTCACTGACGGCGGTGCGATCGGCGATGCGGCGAATGTCAGTTACGACAGCCTCACGAAGAGGTTGACCATCGCTGTCGACAACACGGGTGCCACCACGATTCAGACAGTGATTGACGAGATCAATAATCAGGGGACTTTCACGGCGGCCCACGACGACAGTCTGGAAGCAACTTATGTTCCTTCCGCTCCCGTTGTAGCGGGCGACATTGGCGTCGTGCAGGGGAACACGGGCAACAGTGGCGGGGCGGCCAAGACGCTTTACCTACGAATCGACCCTGGTTTTTCGAAAGCCACTCAGGTGGTTGCTGCCATCAACGCCGAAGGCACCTTCACGGCGGCTCTGGATCCCAATGATTCCACGTCGGCCGTTGAAGCGGGGACCGGCAAGGTGAGTCTCACAGCCACGGCGGCTGCCACAGCGGGTGGTTCCGGCACGACGCTTGATCTCGCCTCAGGACTGCAGATTGTAAACGGTGGCAAGACCTTCAACATCACGTTTGAAAATGCCGAGACGGTCGAGGACTTGCTCAATCAGCTCAACCATGCCGGGGCCGGCTTGCATGCCGAGATCAATGCCAAAGGGACCGGCCTCAATATCCGCTCTATTTTGAGCGGCAATGATTTCCAAATCGGCGAGAACGGCGGCACGACGGCCACGCAGTTGGGTGTGCGAACCTACGACACGGCCACCAAGCTCAGCGAATTCAACTACGGTGTCGGTGTGCCGACGCAATCTGGTTTTCAGTTGCCGACAACTGCTGGGACTGATTTCACCATCACCACCCGCGACGGTCAGTCATTTGATGTTGACCTAAGTGGGGCCGAATCGCTAGCCGACGTAGCCAATGTGATTAATGTGACAACTGGAGGAGTTGTTACTGCTAGTTTGACACCGCCGGGGAACATTTTGCAGTTGGACGATGGTACCACCCCCGGCACTAGCAATTTCACGCTCACGCAAGCTGCTGGTAGCTTGGCTGCCCAGTACTTGGGCTTGGTGCCTAACGGCCAGTCGTCAGCAAGCACTCCCGGGGCCACGCTCACAGGCGATGACAATCGCTACATCGATTTCACGATCACATCCAGCAGCAGTCAAGAATTTGGTATCGATCTTAGCGGAGCCGAGACCGTGGGGGACGTGATCGACGCGATCAATGCCGTCACGACTTCGAGTATTACAGCTCGTCTCACTTCTGCCGGCAACGGGATCGAGCTGGTGGACAACACGGGAGGTGCCAATCCAATGACGGTCACGCAAGCCGAGGGAACTCAGGCTGCGGAGTTACTCGGATTGGTGCCTACTGGAGCGATCACGGCCAGCAGTGGTTCCGGAACCCTGGTGAGCACAGACCGCAACTTTTTGGAAAACAAGAGTGTCTTCAATACACTCATTCGTCTCCGCGATGCCTTGGTGAATGAGGATCTGACAGGGATCGAACGTGCTTTGGATGACATCAATGTGGACATCGATCGAGTCACCTTCGCTCGGGCACAGATTGGAGCGACTCAGCAGGGACTAGAATTGTCTCAATCCAATCTCGAGGATGAAGACGTCCGATTGCGGGCCGCCTTGTCTGAGGAAATCGACGTTGACTTGGTCGAAGCCATCTCGGAACTCACCTCCCGGCAAATCGCGCTCGAGGCTTCTCTCAGAGTGACGGGGAATATCTTGCAGCTTTCGCTGCTGGATTTTATCTGAGGCGATAGCTCTCAACTTGGCCATGTTGGTCAACTTGGTCATGTTGGCCGCGCGTTGTACACTTTCATGATTTTGGCCCAGTATTGGAGTTGATCTTTGCTCATTTTATCACTCGCTTTTCTATATGCAGACCTTCAGAGTAGACAATCGCACACGGATGTTCGCCGATATTGCAGTTTTACTCGGTTTGTAACTTCTGAATCCGAGCTACTCCACCTGATCCGCGCTTAACCGCGTCCCATTTCTTTGGTACGGCAGAAGACTTCGAGAATCTGCCAATTACTGCACAACCCCGAACTATTCTTCGTCTTCGCGGTGAGCACCATTATCGCGATTTAAGTGGCTCATTTTTACAACTATGTTTGTGCCAATTCTGGAAAAGTCTTTCGCAGAGGCGCAGAGTGCGCGGAGCCGGAGGGACCTGGGCTGATTTTGCGGTACAGCGTTTGTGGGTGTAGTTGAGTCAGCCAGCAAACTGGCGAAACTGGGAACACATGCATTACGAATTTTGCACCATTGAACGTATTTCTTATGAAAATGGGGTTACAGCCAACAAAAGGATTGTTGTCGGCATTGGCCCAGCGAATTCACGTATCGCAGACTGGGGAGAAGAGCACAGGAGATTCTGATTTCAAGATCAAGCGGTGCGGAATTTCCGTAAAGCCACGAAGGACAAGCCAATTGCCAGCAGCAAACAAGAATGAGGCTCCGGTACAGACTGGGAAGTAGCGACCAAAGGGTTTCCGTAGTTGGACTGCCAGTCCCCCAAGTCGCTTGAGCCAAGGGGGTCTGGAGAGTTGCCCCGTTGCCACTCCATGAAATCTCGCCCGTCAACGTCTCCATCCTCGTCAAAGTCTCCGGGGGTTACTGAATTTCCAAACCTCCAGGCTAGGCCGTACTCTTCAGGCTCGCCTAGTCCACCGTTGTTAACGACCACAAGTTTATACTCACCGGGAGTTTGGATGTTCCAAAATATATGCTCTACACTATCAACAGATGAGCTAGACCATTCAATTGCTGAATTAAGGTTTTCGGAGGCAGCAGGCATTAAGTAAATGTCTAAATTAGTGAGAATCTGATCTAAATAACCCGCCGTTGTAGCGCGGGATGCCTGCTCTGGCATTTCCTTTATTGACGTGTTCGAAGAGTGCCTTGAAGCTTTCCCAACGCGGATTGACGGCCATGCTGAAACCGTTGACCGACCAGGCTCGCTGGATGGTGTTTTCCGGGAGCAGATTGCGATCTTCGCAGAAGGCAATGAAGATGATGCGGTCAAGTAGGCGTTGGGCCATGACGACGGACATCTCCAGATTGAACTGCTGGTGGTGATGCAGTTCGGAGATAAGGCGGAG
Organism: Bythopirellula sp.; assembly: GCA_041738415.1. Lineage (GTDB taxonomy): Bacteria > Planctomycetota > Planctomycetia > Pirellulales > Lacipirellulaceae > Bythopirellula. The sequence goes on along the minus strand of JBGSPU010000074.1, from coordinate 13,631 downwards.
TCGCTGCTCGGAGTAGGATTTATAAAGCTCTTCGCTTACCTCACGTTGCCGCTGGTTGGTTTGTTGCAAGAGGCGCAGCGCGCGGGGTTGTTCTTTGAGGATGCCCTCAATCAGCCCGTGGCGATGCATGAGCGCATAAAACCTGCGGAAGGCAGCGGGCTCACGGAGTTCTTGCAGTGTGAAGTGTTCGTACTTTCGCTTGGTGGAATCGCGTTCATAGAGCCGGAAACTGATCACGTTCGACACGATCCCCCAGCGGCACGTGGGGGGTGTGTTGATGAGGTAGTCCCAACATTGATCGACCGCGGTACGACCAGCAGAACGGTCGCGATCGAGATGCACCGCTGGGCCTTTGAGTTCGACGACAGCCAGAGGATTTTTCAAACCTCCCGCGCGAAATTTGCCGAGAATTGCATCGGGAGTCTGGCCGGGGGCAATCGTCTCATGCTGAATTTGATAGTAGAGATCTGCACCCTCAAAGGGGACGATGTAACCGAGGGCAGCACCAAAGACTTCCGCTAGAAAGCTGCCTTGCAGTTGTGTTTCATTCAATTCGGAGAGTCTGCCGGACGTTTCCAGGTCGGCCCAGCGGATGAGAACATCGTGGGCCTGGGCGACGTGTTCTTCGTCCTGAAACTGCTTGGTCCCAGCGTCGCGCAAGAGGCGGGCAAGGATCAGGAGGTCGGTCTTAGGTTGACGCAGCGCAGCAGGAGAGTCTTCGTGGATCAGTTTGGTCTGATTCTTGGCTGGCTTCTTCTTAATACCCATTGTGATCCATGCATCTCTGCTGGCGGATAGATTGCTTAATCTGGGCCTATCGTAGCTGAACGACTCGTTGAGGTGAAGATATGAGAAATTGGGCCAGCAGAAGTGGCGATTCGTGCTATGCGGGTGGTGAGTATTCCCAAGGCGGAAGCCCTTGGCATGCCTAATGCGACCTCTTGGTAGATCTTCGATATTGCTTCGTGCAAGAGAAATCCAACCAAGACGCTTGAAGAATGTGAGAGTCCTAGGATGGGTCATCGAGTTGGAGCGCGCCTATTTCAAAACTGAGACACCCGAATCCCCCCCCGGCCAATCTTTCCAAGAAATATTTGTGTAGAGACCAATGCCCTCTGAGAGGGTCGGCCTCTCAAGGCTGGGGAGGGTTTTGGAACAAAACTCTGAATATTGACCCAGCGCGGCCAGCGGCCGCAACCAAAGTATTGCACAGGAGGAATTGAGACAATAGAGAAGCGCAAGGAATGGATGAAAGGAACGCTAATCTTCACTAATTTAATTAACTTAAAGTGAAAAGAGTTTTAACCGCAGCGACGCAGAGACGCGGAGAAAACCGCTGCCTGAGTTGATCTGGTGAGGAGATGCTTTCACTGCTTATTAACGAGAATTATCTCCGCGTCTCCGCGACTCTGCGGTTCATTCCTTGGACTGTTTTCAGTATGAGTAATTAGCGATGATTAGCGAAGGTTAGTGTTCTTGCACATCCTTCATTGCCTCCGTTATCTCTCTACTCCCGTTCAACAAATTTGCGCAGACTGCGAAAACTTCAATCGTTAGTAGCCCGGAGTGATCCTAAGTTCCCTGACCCGGGTCATATTTAGCCATTTTTTCTGAATACCCCATCCCTCCAGGGCCGATACCCCTCTAAGGCGAATTGCCGATGTGCGCATGGAAAGTGGCACTCCGGTGCCTATTTTCTGCGAAAACGCGCACTTGCACTGGACTCCGAAAGGTTGGGTCACGGAAGGCTGGGTGAATCGATGGACATCTATACAACACGGTTTGGAACCCTCTCGGTTCAGCCCCAAGATGAGCTCTTATTCCAGAATGGGCTGATTGGGCTGGAGGATTGCCGACGTTGGGTTGTCCTTACGGATTCTAACAATGCCGCCTTAGGGTGGCTGCAAAGTCTCGACCAGGGACATATCGCTTTAGGCGTAGTCAGCCCACGCCGATTTGTGCCTGAATATCAGTTGCGGGTTTGTCGGTTTGATCTGAATAGCTTGGGATTGACGACCGTTCACGACGCGGAAGTGGTCGTCATTACCAGTCGGCGGGAGTCAGGACTCTCGCTTAATTTGCGCGCACCTATCGTCATCAATGTTGAAAAGCGGCTTGGCTGCCAGGTGATTGCCAAAGATGAGTATCCCGTGCAATATCCGCTTGACATGCACAATACGAACTTGCGGCGGATTGCTTAAGAAAACCCTTCCCCCAGGACGAATTCGTCGATAACCCATTGCCATTGCATCTTACCAGGAAAATAACAGACATACTTCAGACGGAGTGTCGAAAGACCCCTTCTCTGGAGTGCCGAGGAGATAACCATGTTGGTGCTGTCCAGACAACGCGACGAAAGTATCATCATCGGCGACAATGTCGTTATAACGGTTGTGGATGTACGCGGCGACAAAGTGAAGTTGGGTATCGAAGCACCCAAAGAAATTCCCGTGCATCGCCGGGAAGTCTACGAGGCGATCTTACGCGAGAATCATCAGGCTTCGCTCCTCAAACCGGAAGATACCCAATTATTGGGTCCTAACGGTATTTCCGCGGATCGCGGCTAGACTGCGAACCAACGATTTGGCCCATTTGGCTGGACGTGTGTCCGTTAGTAGTTCTCCCTGCTCTCAGCGTGAACGCGACGCAGATTTTGGTCTTCCATCCTCGTCAGATCGGGTACGTCTTCCAGGCGATCCTAGTTCTAACGTCTTTGCGGATTACAAGTTGCGATTGCGAAGAAATACGGAAAATCGGCGGGGACTATGCCTGGACTTGCTCAAGCACTCCTATTTCCGGGTCGATATTTTGCCATAGACGGTCCGAATAATGGGCGAACAAATAATTTTGTCGCGCGATTTGTACGGAATGTGTCCTAGAGTTGGCTAGGTATTTGATACCAGTCAACCTTGGGACGAGGCTTTTAGGAAATGCCTGGGCCGTCGTTCAAGGACGGACAACGGTGTTTCACTTGCGAGGCGAATATCCTCGGCGCCGTGCGACAAATGAAAGAAGGGCCGGAGTCAATCTGACTCCCCAGATCCGGTCTTCCCATGAAAACTGGTTTTTTTAGACAGGGGTGTTTGCAATGACTCGAATTAACACAAATGTGAGCTCGCTCGTCGCCCAGAACACGTTGGGACGATCGAACGCGAGCTTGAATGAGGCTCTTACCCGGTTGAGCACCGGTTTGCGGATCAATACAGGTAAGGACGATCCTGCCGGTTTGATCGCCAGCGAAAATTTGCGGAGCGATATTACCTCGATCAAACGTGCGATCAGCAATACCGACCGCGCCAATCAAGTTATCGCTACCGCTGACTCGGCCCTCGGCCAGGTGAGTTCGCTACTGAACGACATTCGCGGTCTGGTCACCGAAGCGGCCAATACGGGTGTGCTGTCGGACGAGCAGATTGGTGCAAATCAATTGCAGTTGGATTCATCTCTGGACGCCCTCAATCGTATCGCCCAAACGACCACGTTCCAAGGTCGTCGTCTGCTCGACGGTAGTCTGGACTTTATCACCACTGCCGGGTCGGGTTTTGCGAATATTTCTAATTTGAAGATCGACCAGGCCAATCTGGGCTCTACGGGTTCGGTGGCTGTAAGTGTGAATGTCACAGCGGCTGCGACGCAAGCTCAAGTTGACGTGACGAATGTCGCCGCTGTGGTACCAGCAGTTCAAGCTTCGAATGGTACTTTGACCTTCGCGACGGCTGAAGTTCAATCGTCAGGAACTGCTACTCTGGACTCAGGCGACGTTTTGACAATCACCGTCCTCGATGGAGGTACCGTCGATGGCGCAAGTGGTGACGGCATCGATTTGGTCTTTGTCCAAGATGGTACCAATGCTGGTGCCCTCAACGGCGTTACCTTCGATGGTTCGACAATCACTGTCAACGGTGACTTTACTACTGGTGTTGGATCGAACACGGTTGCTGCTGCAATAACAGCAGTCAACTCGGGAGCCGACTTGACAGTTTCTTCAAGCGGGACTGCCAATGTAGTAGCTGCCGACGTGGCTGCTACTTACGCCAACGTTACTTCCGGTGGTGTGGATGCGGGCGACGACGTAATTACCGTTGCGGCCGCTGCCCCTGGTGCTTTCAACCGGACGATCACGTTTGTCGACTCGGCTGATCTGGGAGCAGGAGTGACCAACATCGTTGATGATGGCACCACCCTCACGATCAATGTTGATGACAATACCGATATTGATCTGGCTCAGCTCGCGACCGACATTGGTGCCGCGTTGGGTACGGACTTTACCGTGACCCTGTCTGCTACGGCCGGTGATGGCCAGTATAATGGCGGAACGGACACTGCTCCGGTCACCGTCAATGTCGGTGCCACGACGGCTGGTGTTGGCATTACCGGCGGTATTTCTGCAGCATTGGTGCTTGAATTAGCCGGATCGAATGGTGCTGAAGTACTCAGCTTTGGTGCAGGCACAAGTCTCACCGAACTGGTCAATGGCATCAATCTGGTCAAAGATGCTACTGGTGTTGAAGCGACCGCCAATGGCACCACCCTCGAATTAAAGTCTACTTTGTATGGCACCAATTCAGTGGTGGATTTGAAGGTCAAGAGCGAAGGGACGGGTACCACGCCTGCTGGAACCTTCACGACTGCTGTTGGGCAGGGTTCAAGAGACACCGGTACCGACATTGTCGCCACGATCAATGGTGTATCAGCAACTGGTAATGGTAATCAAATTACCATTAATACTTCGAGTCTTGATTTGACTGCCTCCATCACGGCAGAATTCACTGGAACCGCCCAGTTCAACATTACTGGCGGCGGAGCCTTGTTCCAGTTGGGTCCAGACGTGGTCAGCAACCAGCAAGCTCGCTTGGGAATTGGCAGTGTCAACACAGCCAGCTTGGGTGGAGTAAGTGGTAAGCTGTTTCAATTGGGGACGGGCGGTAAATTCTCCCTGACTAGCGGAAAGCTCGATACGGCTGCCGCGATTGTCGGAGAGGCCATTGATCAGGTGACTTCGCTTCGCGGTCGATTGGGTGCGTTCCAACGAACGACGCTCGAGACCAACAAGCAGGCCCTCAATGACACTCTGGTGAATCTGACCGAAGCGGAAAGCTCGATCCGTGATGCCGACTTCTCGCAAGAAACTGCTGCCCTTACCCGGGCTCAGATTCTGGTGCAGTCGGGCACGACGGTTCTCCAGATTGCCAACTCGAATCCGCAGAACGTGCTGGCTTTGCTCCGGTAAAGTTAGTTTTCACGATAAAACGCCATACCGGCTCAGTCCCTCGAGACTGGGCCGGTTTTTTGTTGGTTCGGTGGGTTTTCTCTGACCGATACAGTCGATAGGGTCTTCGCCTAGTGTGCTAGCGGTACGCGCCTGGGGGGACGTAGACTCACGTAGCCGAGTTTCGCCTACGAGGAATATCTCGAATCCGCTGATCACCAGCTTCTGGTTGTTTTATGGGTCGTATCACATCAAATATCGGATTGGTCAGCGGGTTGCCGATCAAGGATATTGTAGACCAATTGATTCAGATTTCCGCCACGCCGCGGAATATCCTGGCACAGCGGACTGAGGACTTGCAAGCCCAGCAGCTTGCCATCGGGACTCTTTCGGCAAAGCTCATCTCGATCCAATTCAACCTGGGAAAGTTGACGAGCGGATCCTTGTATACTGCGAAGAAGGCAACCTCTAGTGACGCCACGGTGCTCACAGCCTCCATTGCCAGTAGCAGCAATTTGGTCAATTCCACTTACCACTTCACACCAGTCCGCACGGCCTCCTCCCAGCAACTCGTTAGCCAAAGGTTCGATAGCAAGGACTCGAAGTTCTCAGCGCAGGATTTCTCTTTCCGCACCGGAGGTTTTGTCGACAAGGGGATTTCTTTAGAAGAACTCAATGGCGGTTTGGGAGTGCGATTAGGCCAAATCCGCGTTACCGACAAGAGTGGCGAAAGCGATGTGATCGACCTGCGATTTGCCACATCGGTGGACGATGTTCTCGACGCGATCAATGCCAACACCACGATCAACGTGACGGCCAAGACGGTGGGTGACTCAATTCAATTAATCGACAATACGGGGCAGTCGGGCACCTTGTCGGTGCAGGAAGTCAACAACGGCAAGACAGCCCTTGACCTGGGGTTGTCTGGAATCAGTGCCTCAGGGGGGACCACCGTGGCCACCGGCAATGATGTGTTTTATTTGCACACCGGAACACGCCTGTCAAAACTCAACGATGGTAATGGTGTCTATTTCACCAATGACGTAACCGAAGTGGAAGATCTCGTGTTCGACTTCGCCGATGAATCGGGACCTATTGGACTCGATCTCTCGGGTGCCACCACGCTGGGTGACGTCGTCGATGCGATCAACGACTCAACAGAGTTAGCGGGCAAAGTCACAGCGAGTATTGCAGCCGATGGCAACCGACTGGAACTGACCGATCTCACCAGCGGCGCGGGCACTTTTTCGGTGAGCAACGGTGCGCTGGGGACCGCTGCTGACGATCTTGGCCTGAGCCAGTCTGCAGTCGGCGGGTCGATCAGCGGTGCAAGGCTCGTCTCTGGACTCCGCGATACGCTGCTTTCCTCACTCAATGGCGGCAAGGGAATTCAGATCCCTGGCAATCTGGAAATTACCAATCGTAGCGGGGTCCAGTCGATCGTTGACTTGAGCACCTCTGAGACACTCAGTGAAGTGGTCGAAGCGATCAACGGTCAAGCGAGTGATGTGACGGCGGCGCTCAGCGAGAATCGTGGCGGGATTGTGCTGACCGATGCTTCGGGAGGATCAGTCAGTAATCTTATTGTGGCTAGCGAGTCAGGATCCACGATCGCCGAGGACTTGGGAATCGTACACAATTCAGCGAATGAGAAGGTGGAGAGCGGAATTCTCAACCGTCAGCTTTTGAGCGAGGCCACCTTGCTTACAGCGATCCAGGGGGGGCGTGGCATCTCGACCCTCGGCGATATTACGATCACAGATACCGAGGGAGTGAAGAAGACGATCGACCTCGATACCAAAGATGAGGAAGCGAAAACCATCGGCGACGTGATCAATAAGATCAATGCCTCGATATTAGGTGTAGAAGCACGGATCAACGACACCGGCGACGGCATTGTTCTCGTCGATACTGCCGGCGGCGCTGGAAAGATTACCGTCGTCGACACGAGTGGTACCGTGGCAGCCGACTTGAATCTCCTGGGGTCGAGTAGTGAAGTGGATCTCAACGGGACCCCGACCCAAGTCCTTGATGGCACTTCGATCCGCTCATTTGCGATTGAGGCAGACGACACCCTGGCCGATATCGTTACGAAGATCAATGACCTTGATGCGGGGGTAACGGCCTCACTTTTGAATGACGGTCAAGGAGTTCGTTTGTCGCTGACGGTCGAAAAAACGGGTGCCGCCAATGCCTTGCTGCTTGATTTTGAGGAAGCAAACTTCCAGTTTCAGGAAATCAGCAAGGCCCAAGATGCACTCTTGCAATTCGGGACAGTGCAAGCTGGTGCAGGCGGAATTCTCGTGACTTCTGCCACGAATAGCTTCAAAGAGGTCGTGAGTGGGTTGAATCTCACGATTCAAAAGGCGAGTTCTGATCCCCTCAGTGTCACGGTGGCCTCGAACGATAGCGGCCTGGTAACTGCTGTGGAGGATTTTGTTGCCTCCTACAATTCGCTTAGGGAGGAACTGGAGAAGCTTACAGATTTCGACGAGACTGCTCAAACAACGGGCCTGCTGTTTGGCACAGGTGAGGCACTGCGTGTCGACACGCAGTTATCACGCCTCGTTACCGATCGCCATTTTGGATTGGGGTCTTTCGAGTCACTGGCCGAAATTGGCATCGATGTCAATCAAGACGGTAAATTGGAATTTGACAAAGTAAAATTTCAGGCAGCCTTTCAAGCTGATCCAGCAGGGCTACAAGCTTTTTTTGGAGATGATGAGAATGGTGGAGTCGCTTCAAAACTTGATACGATTGTCGAACAGCTTACCGGTCTGACGGGTGGCAATTTGACCAACCGTACCAATTCACTTCAATCAACGATTAAGAGCAATAATGATCGCATCGCTCAGTTGGATGCCTTTCTAGAGCGGCAGCGCGAAACGCTCTTATTACAATACGCTCAACTTGAGTCGATCCTTTCCAATTTCCAGGCAACCCAGTCGGCACTATCCGCGTTCTCGCCCGTTCCACCTCTTGGCACAGTAGCGTAAGACGGAGCAGAAGAGAATCATTGAAGAGTTAGGAATGAGAAGATCATGCATCAACCGAGCCAAAACTATCTGGACAGCAAAGTTCTGACAGCTTCTCAACCCCGCTTGCAATTGATGTTGCTGGAGGGTGCGGTGCGGTTTGGGAAGCAGGCCCAGCAGTTGTGGCTTGACGGGGCCAGTTTTGCGACTGTTGATCGACCATTGGCTCGAATGGCTGAGATTCTCGAGGAATTGACGCACGGGGCCGCAGCCGGTGAGACGGAAGTTTCGAAAGTACTCGAAAACCACTATGCGGCAATCTACCGCGAGTTGGCGAGCTGTCGGATCAACCAGTCGGCAGAAAAACTCGATGCCTGCCTGGAACTTCTGCAATACCACCGCGAGACATGGAAGCTGGTCTGCGAGCAGGCAGAAGCTGAAGCAAAATCTAAGCAATCGCTTGCCAAGCCACACCTGGATTTAGGGCAATCCATGGTCAGTGAGAGTTTCTCGCTCGAAGCCTGATTGCGCTTGTCCCGCTGCTATGCCGTGTGCCGCTTTGCAGCATGGCTAAGGGACGTGTGGTTGACGCATCGCTCAGTTCGGCTCTATCATCGATTAGTTCATATTCATCGCAAGTCACCCGGAAGACGATGCCGTGTCCGAGATCGAAACCAAGAAACTTATCCGCGTTGGTCACAGCCCGGATCCCGACGACGCGTTCATGTTCCACGCGTTAACCAATGGCTGTGTCGACACGGGGAACTACATGTTTACCCATGAGTTGGTTGACATCGAAACGCTCAACGAGCGTGCCTTTCGTGCGGAACTAGAACTGACAGCGATCAGCATTCATGCCTATGCCTATTTGCACGACAAATATGCGATTTGCAGTTGCGGGGCCAGCATGGGGGACAACTATGGCCCCATGGTCGTTGCGAAAGAGACTTTTGCGGTCGAGGACTTATGTGACAAGGTGATCGCCATTCCAGGCAAACTGACCAGTGCATTTCTCGCGCTGCGGCTATGCCTCGGTCAAAAGTTTGAATATGTCGTCGTCCCCTTCGACGAAATCATCCCTGCCACAGTTCGCGGGGAATATGAAGGTCAGCAACTGGATGCGGGGTTGATTATCCATGAAGGCCAGCTAACGTATAGCCAGAGCGATCTTCAACTTGTGGTCGATCTGGGGGTTTGGTGGCATGAATTGACCGGGTTGCCGCTTCCCTTGGGGGCCAATGGAATTCGCAAAGATCTCGGCCGAAAGACCATCGACGAAGTGCAACAATTGCTTTGCAAGAGCATCAAATACGGTCTCGACCACCGCGAGGAAGCACTGGACTACGCATTGCAATATGGTCGCGATCTTGATCGCAGCAAGGCAGATCGGTTCGTGGGGATGTATGTCAACGATTGGACGCTCGATTTCGGACCTCGAGGACGCGAAGCGGTCACCCGCTTTCTCGCCATGGGACATGAGCAAGGGATTTTGCCGCACTTCATTGAGCCTGAGTTCGTCACACTCTAATCTCCTGAAATCGCACTGGTCGGTGACGTATGCCTGAATCCTGGAAGCAACGACTCGATGCGATTGTCTCTGAAAAGCGTGACCAGGTCCGCGACCTTCGGCGACATCTGCATACTTATCCTGAACCGAGTGGTGCCGAGCTTGCCACGAGCATGCATTTGTACCAACTGCTGGGGCAGTTGGGCGTGGACGTCCAAATGGGGCCCGAGGGTTGTGGAGTCATCGCTGATTCACCGCAGTATTCCAGCCGTGGTAGAATCGCCGTCCGCGGCGACATCGACGCGTTGCGAATCCAGGATGAGAAGATCGCTTCCTATCGAAGCACGCACCCTGGGATCATGCATGCCTGTGGCCATGACGCCCATACGGCCATCGCCTTTGGCGTGGTGCAGGCCTTGGCCAACCTTACGGAAAGTGACGAGCTACCCTGGCCGATTTGCTGGCGAGTCATCTTTCAGCCTGCTGAGGAAACTGCCACGGGTGCGGCCCAGATGATTCAAACGAATGTGCTTGCAGGTGTCGAAAAGATTTTTGCCCTGCACGTCGATCCCACCCGGCGGACCGGGGAAATCGCCTTGCGTTCGGGACCGATGACGGCGTCCTGCGATTCCGTTCAGCTCATCATTACAGGCCGAGGAGGGCACGCTGCTCGTCCCCATGAATCTCGCGATCCGATTGCTGCTGCGGCCCAGGTGATCAGTTCCCTCTATCAATTTGTGCCGCGGGCAACCGATACGCATGATGCCGTCGTGTTAACCTTTGGGAGTATCCAGGGGGGCACCAATCCGAATGTAATTCCAGATCGTGTTGAACTCCATGGCACCATGCGAACGCTTGACGCGTCGGTCCGCTCGCGCACCATCGAGCAGATTCATCAGGTGATTCGGGGCGTAGAAGGAATCACTGGCACCAAGATCGAGTTCACCTTAGACGGGAGTATCGCTTCAGTTGTGAACGATGCGGCTGCGACCGCCATTGTGTGGCAAGCGGCCGAGGAGGTGGTCGGGTCCAAACATGTGCAACTCATCACGCGTCCCAGCATGGGAAGTGAAGATTTTGCTTGTTACTTGGAACATGTGCCGGGGGCTATGTTCCGCCTTGGTTGTGCTACTGACTTGGCTGCGATCACTCCTTTACACACTCCAAAGTTTGATATCGATGAGTCGTCGCTAGAAATCGGCGTACGGGTGCTGGCACGGGCAGTCATAACGGCCTCTGCTCCTGAAACGAATTCAGGCTCACCCGCGGAGAGGTAACGACCATGACGAAGATCAAATTCAACACGAATGAGCGACCGACCCTCGGTGTGGAAATCGAGTTGGGATTGGTCGACGGTCGCACGATGGCGTTAGCTAGTGCCTACGATCAGGTAGCCAAGCTGGTGCCCGAAAACCTGGCCGAATCACTCAAGCCGGAGTTGATGCAGTGTGTTGTTGAGATCATTACGGGGGTTTGCGAGACAGTCGACGATGCAGAGGCCGATCTGCGTAAGAAGATCGTCGCTGTGGAATCTGCCACGGATCAGCTTGGAATGCGACTCTGGTGGGGAGCAACACATCCCTTCTCACCCTGGCAAGAACAAATGGTCACGAACGACGACCGCTATCTCAAGCTGGTACAACTCCTCCAAGAGTTGGCCCGGCGCTTGGTGACGTTCGGTCTGCATATCCATGTGGGGGTCGATTCCGGAGACAAGGCGGTGATGATCTGTGACCGCATATTGCGGCACTTGCCCACGTTGCTGGCATTGTCGAGCAGCAGTCCATTTTGGGAAGGACGTCAGACTGGGCTGCAATCCTATCGCTCGAAGATCATGGAAGGTTTGCCGACGGCGGGCTTGCCGACCCTGATGCGGAATTGGAGCGAGTACGTCTGGCTCGTGCATCACATGGTCGAGACTGGTTTTATCAACACGATTCGCGAGATTTGGTGGGATGTGCGGCCCCACCACACTTTCGGCACCGTCGAGGTGCGCGTCTGCGACATGCCGGGAAGTTTGGAAGACACCATGGCGATCGCGGCACTGGTGCAATGCCTGGTGAAATCGCTGTCTGATGAAATCGATCAAGGCACCTATCAGCACGATTGCCACCCGATGATGGTGCGGCAAAACAAGTGGCGGGCCGCTCGTTACGGCACCGCAGCCCAACTGGTGGATTCCTTCACCTATCAAGTCGTGACCGTCGAACAGAGTGTCAATTACCTAGTGGACCACCTCACGCCGATGGCCGCTCAATTGGGTTGCGAACACCACTTAGAACGCTGTCGCCAGATCGCCGCTGCACCAAGTTATGCTGATCGCCAACTTTCGATCCAGGCCGAGACCGGCAGTGCCGAAGAAGTGGTCCGACAGTTGACGGAGCTATCGAGGGTTTCGCCGGTGCAGGATATGGGAGCAAGCGGCGAATAAACATCTGTCGATTTATAGCGGCGCAGACGATTCCTTAGAATCGCCCACATCGGGGCAATTCTGGCAAAGGTGAGCGATTACCTTGATAGGTCAATTGGTGAACGCCAGAAACAATACGCTAAAGCAGTTGAATTCTATTCTTAACTCGGCTCGTTGCCAGGTGCCCACTTGATGTTGCAGCCCAAGCTCGGAGTTTGATCTTCGCTGGGCTTCTTCCCTGCTAACACGGCATCGAGCGCGGATCGCAAATCTGCACCCGTCACAGGGATACCACTATCAGGGCGGCTCGCATCGAGTTGACCTCGATAAACCAATTGCTGCTGACCATCGAACAGAAAAAAGTCGGGTGTGCAGGCTGCGTGATATGCCTTGGCAACCTCCTGGGTTTCGTCGTATAGATACGGAAACCCATAGCCGCGTTCTTCGGCTTCGGCGACCATTTGTTCGGGAGAATCCGCGGGGTAGTTGGCAACATCGTTGGAATTGATCGCTACGACGGCGGCACCTTTGGCCCTATATTCTTGTCCCAAACGAGCCAGTTCGTCAGCCACATGCTTTACATAGGGGCAATGGTTGCAAATGAACATGACCAACAGGGCGGGGGCGTCGGAAAAGTCGCTGAGCGAAACTTGTTTACCGTCGACGTTCATCAGTGAGAAATCAGGAGCCTGGGTACCTAAGGGAAGCATTGTACTGGGAGTGCGGACCATGGTCGTATTCTCCAATAAGCAGGATGTTTCAGGTAAGATGTGATTCTCCCCGGGTGTCCAAGTTCATGGAGCAAGGGGCAATTCCTAAGTATCTAGGATTGGCCGCGTTTCGGCAATGCTTTCGAAGGTTCGTTGACAGTCGAGCAAAGAATGCCAATAATCTTGATTCAATCGGTTGTGTGTAAGCTTACACAGAATCCTACGCTGGAGAACCGATTTCATAAAAAGATCTTACTTAAAGAGTTTCGCATCGAGCAGGGTGGACAAATTGACAACGAAGTTGTCTTGGCCATCGAGAAACAAGGAGACTGATAATCATGGGTATAGCAGAAATCAACGACACAAATTTTGAAGCAGAAGTGCTGAAGTCGTCCGAGCCAGTTTTGGTCGATTTTTGGGCACCCTGGTGCGGGCCTTGTCGTCAGATTGCTCCATTGGTCGAGGAGTTGGCCGGGGAGAATGCCGGATCTGCCAAGGTAATGAAACTGAACGTGGACGATGCACCTACTTCCGCTCAGAGCTATGGAGTCAGCAGCATTCCGACGATCATGATTTTCAAGAATGGTGAAGTTGTCGACCGTTTTGTTGGCGTCCAGCCAAAGAAACGTTTGCAAGAAGCGATCGACGCCGCCAAGGCGTGATGCTTCAAATGTTTAACTAGTGTCTGTCGGGAAACTACCATTTTCGCGACTTCGCACTGATTTTGGCAAGGTCGCGTTGCCTCCGAGTCGGTGATTTCGTGGCGAAGCTTTAGCGAGTAAGGCTTGCGACGGCTACTGGGGCGTTTTTTTTTCCATTT
>JBGSPU010000060.1:0-25244 GCA_041738415.1 Bythopirellula sp. | reverse complement strand
TCACGACGCTGGTTCAAACGTCGAAAAAGCTTGGCCTGAGTGCCTACGAATACCTTCGTGACCGCCTCAGCGGTACCTGCGTCCTACCCACCCTCTCTCAATCCATCTCTCGCGCTGCTGCTAGCGATTGAGAGGATACCTCACGAAGTGAAACAATGTTGTCTTGCAAATCAAATGTAGCCGGATCGGCAGTAGTGTTCACTGTCAACACGGCTAACATTCGTCGATCTTCATATCTTTCAAAAATTAGTTTTCGGCCATGTAAGCTGTGTCGACTTGGTTTAGAGAGAGATCTATTCGTTACAATTCCCAGTTTCTTACATATTTCGGACAAATAATTGGTTAGATTTGCCATGATGAATCCCTTCACATCTTTTGGTAGATTACTTATGGTCGCCATGTTCTCTTAGAACATGCATAGAAAATGATGCTTAACGTCCCCAGGACGATTGTCATTGGTTCTGGAGTCAATTCGCCATGTACTAGAAACCGGTGGTCGGAAAAAGGGCCTGTGATATCTACCCATCCAATTCCGGACAAAGGCTGGAAGCCAATATAAGTCGGGTTTCCGATATCCGGATTGTTTCGCGGTGCAGCACCATCACCGTTAGTGCCAAAAAGTCCACTGCCAAAAACCAACGCATACCAGCCTGGGTCTAGAGACAAACTTAGATTTCCAAAGATTTCATCCGACGGCACAGGAAAGGTCAAATCCGTTGAACCCAGTACGTCAGCTGTAGAAAGATCCCCTGAATCGGGAAAATCGTCTGAGCCATCTAATTTAATGATGGCTCCAAAGAATGACCCACCCGCCGTATCGACGAAGTGCCCACCAATTTGCGTTGTGATCGCAGGTTGAGTCAGCTCAAATCGTACACCCGTATAAACGTAAGGAGAGATGTTTGTCGCTGCGACGGAACCTTGTGGAATCCCCGTCGGCCCTAGCGTACCACTCTCGAAGATCGTCGCGGCAAAAGTGACAGAGGACTTGCCAGCCAGACAAGCCACAAGCAATAGAACCAACACACGAAAAAGACAACTGCGTCGCATACCTCACCTCACTTTCCTGAATAGCCTTGTTTTATGTGTGTGTGTGTGTGTTGTCAAGCAAATTCCGCCAAGATTTTCATTGTAACCAAATTAGGGCTGGGGGTCGGGGGCTGGGGACCTGGGAAAGAGTACCAAATGAAAGCACCGGCGAACTGTGAACGTCCGTGACCGGAGTTTTCAATTATAGGCGACCAGTACGTCCTCGCTGCCGGAGAGGGATTAAACGCAAGTCCTGCGCGGCAAGCAGGACCTACTTGCTGCCCGCGGGCCCCGTGGCCTATCTCCTGTGGGTCAATGATTGGGTGGGACTCTAGACCGCTTTTGCCAAGCTGGAGAGAGCTGTCGCTGCTCCACGGCGTCGGTAAAATCCATAAAATCCCTTCACGGTGAAGCGTTTTAAGCCGGTTAGTGAGAGTTTGGGTGGTCCGGGCTGGTATCAATTGAGTATATTTGAGGATGTGAAAGAAGCGAAGTACTTCGTAGTACAACGTTCTCTTCGGTCCAAGAGGTTCAGAGCGGCTGCTGACGCACCGTGTCCTGCATGATAGAAGCTAGCATCTCGGTTGGTGATCCAGAAAATCTCGTTCTCCTGCTGGGAACAAAGGATCAGCATCTCAAACAGATTCGCGAAACGATCCCGGCGACCATCTCAGCCCGCGACGGCAGAATCTTCGTACACGGCGAAGAAGACACCGTCATCAAAGCCACTGCCGTACTTGAAGAACTTCGCACGCTGCTTGCGCGGAATTTGCCACTGGATTCCGACCAGGTACAGCAGGTTATTCGCCGTGTCACCAATGGCGAGAAACCCTATCGGGCTGACCCGATAGGTGTCCGCGGCGGCAGAATGATTCATGCGCGCACGCGCGGCCAGGCCGACTATCTGCAAGCGATTCGCGATCATGCCCTGGTATTCTGCACGGGACCGGCTGGTACGGGTAAGACTTATCTGGCGGTAGCAACGGCGGTCGAAGCATTGCGTGCCAAGAAGGTTCGGAAAGTGGTGTTGGTGCGACCGGCCGTCGAGGCTGGTGAAAGTCTGGGATTTCTCCCGGGGGATTTGCAGGCGAAGATCAATCCCTACTTGCGTCCTCTGTTGGATGCCTTGGGAGACATGATCGACCGCGATCAGGTCCAGCGTTATATGGACGATGACGTGATCGAAGTCGTGCCGCTGGCGTACATGCGCGGGCGGACACTGAACGATGCGTTTATCATCATGGATGAGGCCCAAAACACGACGGTTGCCCAGATGAAGATGTTCCTTACCAGGATGGGCGAGGGATCTCAGGTGGTCGTCTCAGGTGATACGACGCAGGTCGACTTGCCGCCGCACACGAAGAGTGGCTTGATTGATGCGTTGTCTCGGCTGCGTGATATTGAGGGATTTGCCAAAGTGCATCTCTCAACCGAGGACATCGTCCGTCACCGGCTGGTCCAGGATATTGTCCGCGCCTATGAGGAGGGCTCGAAGAAAAAGCGCTGAACAATCAGCGTGAATTGCTGGAAAACCTCGCACTTAGCCTGGAAGCCAGCAAAGAGTAGTTAGCTTATGTCTCAGGGAATCAAGAAACGCACTCGCCAGCAGCGTGTGGCCATGGTCGAGTTGCCGCCCGGTTTCTGGGGGAATCTCGCCGAGCAGATTCAGCGCGGTTCGGTGCTGCTGAGACTTGCGATGTGTGCGCTGGTCGCGATCTTGCTGCTGGTTCTCACCCGGGGTTGGGATCCGCCGTTTCGGTATCGACTTAACGACATCCCCGACCGGGATATTATTGCGAGCGTGAATTTCGAGCAGCCCGATCTCGAGGCGACCAAAGAAGCTCGGAATCGTGCCCGTCGCTTAACCGTGGCTGTTTACGATCAGGATCCGGCACCGCTCGAACAGCTTCGTGCCGAATTGCGGCTCGAGATTGCCAAACTACTGGCAGCCGAAACCTTCGAGCAAGTCGATCCTCAACTTTGGAAATCATTCCAGCCACCCCTTGCCGAAGGGACTCCTGATCCCACCGCCGAAGAGCAGAAGGAACAGTTTCAACGGTTTCGCTCGACCCTTTCCGCCGAGGGAGCATTGGAGGCGTTCAGCACCAAGTTGGCTGAGGTGATGAAACCTCTCGAGCAGTGGGGCCTGTTGGAGGAACTTCCCAAAGATCACGACGCGAATCTGGAAAAAATATTTGTCCGCACCCGCGAGAAGGAAGGTTTTTCTGCGGAGGCAGGTCGGGATGTCCCCGACGTGCTTATCAAAAACGTTAGCTCTCGACTGCAGCAATCGTTGAATGAAAAACTGTCGTCGATGGAATTGGCCCAACAGGTCTTCGCCTGGATGCGGCCGCGTCTGGTGCCAACTTTAACCTTGAATTTGATCGCGACTGACGAAGCGCAGGACGAAGCAGCCGCGGCGGTGGCTATCGTGCATAAGCAGTTTCACGCGGGAGAAGCTACTCTCGTCAATGGCGGCGAAAGCATTACAAGTGATAAGTTGGATTTATTGAAATTGGAGTATGCAGCGCAAATCGCTGAGCGCGGGGTGAGTTCACGATTGCAGAGGATATTGGCCGTACTGGGAATGTATACGGCCATTTTCACCTTATGTGGGTTCTACATCCATATTCGCGAGCCGCAAGCCATCTCAGATTTACCCAGCTTCGTTTGTCTGCTCACATTGTTTGTTATAACAATCATACTGGCCTGGTTGGTGAGCCAATACCTGTGGGGAACCGAGGTCATCGCCCTGCTGCTCATGGGTATGACTGTGGCCATTGCCTATCAGCAGGAAATGGCTCTGCTCCTGGCGGCGAGTGTGAATCTGGTCATCACGATTACGATCGGTCTCGATCTACAGCAATCCTTGGTACTGATGGCCACGGTGACGGGTGCCATCCTTGTGCTTCGGCAGGTCCGCACGCGGGGGAAACTGCTTTCGGTCGGAATGGTTTCAGCCGGCGTCGCACTGCTGACGACTGTTGGTGCGGGAACTCTTTACGGTCTACCGGGAGGTGAACTCTGGAAAAGTGGCCTGATGCTGGCTTTATGGGCGCTGATTGCCGGTACGTTGATGACCGCCTTGTTGCCGGTCGTCGAGCGCGTGTTTGGCGTGCAGACCGATCTGAGTCTGATTGAATTGGGTGATCCGGCACATCCCTTATTGCAAGAACTCATCCGCCGCGCACCGGGGACGTACAATCATTCGATCACAGTGGCTTCGCTGGCCGAGGCCGCTGCGGAATCGATTGGCGCGCGGGGATTGTTAGTCCGCGTGGGCGCTTATTTCCACGACATCGGTAAGATGCTCAAGCCGGGCTACTTCATCGAGAATCAGGTCCAGGGGCAGAACCGCCACGACACGCTGGTCCCCGCCATGAGCACTTTGGTCATCATCGCGCATGTGAAGGACGGTGCGGACCTTGCGCGACAAAACAAGCTGCCCGATCAAATTATCGACTTCATTCAGCAGCATCACGGCACAACATTAGTGGAATACTTTTATCGACAAGCGAACGAAAAACGAAACGAAAACCCGGATAGCGCTGAAATCGATGAGAGTTCGTTCCGATACCCCGGACCCAAACCGCAATCCAAAGAGGCCGGAGTATTGATGCTGGCCGATGCCGTCGAAAGTGCCTGTCGAGCCCTGAAGGAACCGACCCCCTCGCGAATCGAAAATATCGTAGAACAATTGGCCAGGAAACGGCTATTGGACGGGCAATTTGACGAAAGTGGGCTGACTCTGGAAGAGGTGCGCAAAGTTGGCGAGAGTTTGGTAAAATCGTTGACGGCCGTGTATCATGGCCGAGTAAAGTATCCCGATCAGGAGACAGCTTAGGCGTGCTGATCGGTGATGGCTCCAACATTTGATTCCGTGAACAGAATGAACGATATCGGTACTGTTAAGCTTAACATTTCCCCTGAAGAAATCGCCGAAGGTGATTCTGAACCTGCCGAACAGGGGCTGGGCATATTGATCGCCAACGAGCAGACGGTGCTCGCGATTGACGAAGCACGACTCATCAGAGCGGTGCAGGCTGTTCTTGCTGATTCCGCTTATCCCTTGGCTTCGGTAAGCATCGCCTTAGTCGACGATGCAACGATTCAAGGCTTGAACGCCGAATTCCTAGGGCACAACTATCCGACTGATGTATTGAGTTTTGTGCTCGAAGACTCGCCAGAATTTCTCGAAGGGGAATTGATCGTTAGTACCGATACGGCCCTCCGCGCGGCTGCTGAGGCATGCTGGGCTGCGCAGGATGAGCTCTTGCTTTATGTGCTCCATGGAGCGCTGCATCTGATTGGCTATCGTGACAAGGCTCCCGACGAGCAGACTGAAATGCGTGCGGCTGAAAGCAATTATCTGCGAAAAATGGGAGTAGCTTTACCAGCCCACCAAACCCGCTGGCAGGGCGTGCTCCTCAATGAGGAATTGTTGTCGTGAGCACGCTGCAACTTTTCTGGACTACTTTCGCGGCGATCATCGCGGCGACAATTACCAATCTGGCGGCACGTTCGCTACGGGAATTCTCGCGGCACGATCTGGAAGACATCTGCCGACGGCGTGACAAACCGGAACGTTTTACTCAAATCCTGCAAGAACACGACCGCGTGGGATTGGGGATCGAAATCCTCTCAGTATTGCTTGCGGTGTTTTCGGTGGTTGCTGGGTCCGCTTGGACGGTCGCGCGCGGGGGAATGGATCACTCCAATGGATTGGCATTGCTGGGTACTGCGGCGGTGTTGGGACTGGTTTTGGTGACTTCGATGGTTTGGATTTCGCGTGCGGTGGCCCGAGTTTTTTCTGAGGAGTTTCTCTACCACAGTTGGCCCTTGTGGAAACTTCTGGCTGTGATGGTGGAGCCCCTCACCTGGGGCGCCTACATGTTAGATGTCGGACTGCATCGACTTGCCGGGCGGGAACAACACAACGAAGAGGACGAGCGAATCGAGGAAGAAATCCGTACGATTGTCAGCGAAGGCCATCGAGAGGGACTTCTCGAAGAGGAAGCCCGCGAAATGATCGAAGGGGTGATCGACATGGGGGATGCCGACGTGGCAGAGATTATGACCCCGCGAACTGACATGAACATGCTCTCGATTCATTTGGAATGGGACGCGCTGATCGCGGCTGCAATCGAGACGGGCCATACTCGGATCCCCGTGTACGACAAGAATCGCGACGACATTATTGGCATCCTTTACACCAAAGACTTGCTGCCCGAGCTGGCAACGGGCGGCGTGGCTTCTCGGACCCCCATCCGCGAACTGCTGCGCAAACCCGTCTTTGTCCCCGAAACCAAACCGGTTCATGATCTTCTGCAAATGCTCCAACAGTTGCGGACTCACGTGGCCGTGGTGCTCGACGAGTACGGTGGCGTGTCTGGATTGGTCACTATCGAAGATGTGCTTGAAGAAATCGTGGGCGAAATCATCGACGAATATGACGACGAAATCGCTGAAGAAATCCGCCAAATCGACGACGACACTTGTGAGGCCCTCGGCAAAGCGCACGTCGACGAGATCAACGAGCGGCTCAATATTCAACTACCCGAAGATGCCGATTTCGACACAATTGGTGGGTTCGTTTTCTCGGAACTGGGCCGGGTCCCCGTGGCGGGTGAATCACTCATCTGGCAAGAGCAAGTGGAGATTCATGTGCTGGAAGCAACACGCCGCCGGATCGAGCGGGTAAGGGTGCAGCGTCTGGGGGACGACCAGCGCGAGAGTGCGTGATTAGTCGATGGTTGAATGTCAGTTGAACATTTTGACAAAGCCATCATCTCTGTTTTATTCCGCCAGTAGTCCCAAACTCTGCTGCGTTATTACTCGCTCCAATTCGTGCTCAGCAAGATACCGATGGAACATGCAGCTTACCTTTCGTTTCGATAAATCCCCTTTGTGCTCAAAACGCCTGCATGCTAGCCTTTTTAAAGTACGCGCGCGATTGCGCCGGATGAACCTTTTTTTCTCCCCGGTGCTGAAAGATGGTTTCAAACGATTAGCGCTCTGATGTTTTCGTTGTGTCGTCGTGGTAAAATACCTAGCCGTGATGCGGGAAAGAACCACAACGACACGACGGCACAACGAAGAGCGGGCAAAAGGACAGGCATATTCAGCAACCAAGGAACTCCGAGAATTCTCCGAAGCTACTATCTCACAAGCATTTACGGCGACAACAAGTAGGGAAGCGGCTCGAGCCCGAGTACAATTATGCCTGTCCTTTTTCCAGTGTCGCCTTTCGCTCCGCGAAAGTAGCGCTACTTTCGCGGAGCGAAAGGCGAGGATGCCGGAACTGCGCACCGCTTGTTCCGGCCTACAAAAGAAGGTGACTCCGTTTTCTCCACTTTCTACCAACCCGAAGCGTAAGCGAGGATTGTTGCGAGACTTCCCTCGCTTACGCTTCGGGTTCGTATTCTTTGGCGCTGCCAATTGACCCGACCCCTTGGAATTCTTCAGGCCTTATTTTCGTCTGCGAAAAAAAGTCGGCGTCAAGATTCCCAACACTAATAAGAGCGAGGTCGGCTCAGGAACTGACTGAGAGGCCGTCCATGGCAAGGCGCTGCCATAATTCTGCTGCCAAATGGCCAAGTCGAGGATGTCAATCGTATTATCCCCGTTGAAGTTGCCATCGCTCCAATTGCCATCCGATTTGCCAATGCCCCTCTGCCAGGAAAGAAAGTCGGCCCCGTCGACGTCTCCGTCACGATCGGCGTCGCCCTCGATAATCCCACTTACGGACACCAGTTTCCGAATGATGCCATCGTGCTTGTTCAGTACATAAATCTCACCATCGGGACCTACGCCAAACCGGAGATCGGTGCGAGAGACCGATCCAGGTAATGCGTCGTCGATGATCTGTCGCAGTGACTTTTCGACGCCGTTGTGGGTAAGTCGGATCTCTTCGAATGGGGCTAAATGTCCGTTATTGAGACTGCTCAAGTTGGAAAAATCGTCTCGCTGAACCAGATCATCCACCTCGACTGCGAAGAGAGGCCCGCTATTGGTGGCAAACTCGCCAAAGATATACAGCCCTTTCAGTTGGGGGACAGCCGTTCCACGATAGACGGCCCCTCCCACCACGGCCCCACTGCCGTTGACCAGGTTATTGCGGTGGTCATACTGGGCAACAGGATAAGTGAACGCATCGGCAGCGTGGTTGGCCGGGAGATTGTCGACCGGATTCAGTCCGCCTGAAAAGGGGGAGATGGTCTGAAAAGTTCCCTCACGAAGGTCCCATCCAAAGTTTGCTCCAGCAGTGCCAAGATTGATTTCTTCGATATTTGCCTGGCCGATGTCCGAAATGAGCATCTTGTGGTCACCAGCCGTGTCGAAGGTGAATCGATGCGGATTCCGCAAGCCGTAGGCCCAAATAAGGTTTTGAGACGTGCCCGGATTATTGCTGACCCGAAATGGATTGTCGCTAGGAACCGTGAAGGGATCACCTCCCGAAGCCAACGGATCAATGCGCAAGATCGAACCCCAAGGCTTGCTGATGTCTTGGCCATGATCGTGCGGGTCGATGGGATTTGCCGGTTGTTGGTTGCCGCCGTCCCCCAGGGCGACGTAAAGTTTGCCATAGTCCGCGTCGTTCACACTCGCATTTGGATTGAAGCCGATTTGGCCGATGTTGTGATCGTCGAACGGCTGGCCAATACGTAGCAACTCTCGATAAGAGTTAGTATTGACCGTGCCATTGGGGTTGAGTTGCCACTCACCGACAACCGAATCGTGATTGAGGTTCGGCGGCGATGGGAAAATCACGGGATTGCCGACCAAAGGTGCAAATCCATTGCGACTGTGAGCCGTGTAAAATTTTCCGAATCCGTCGGTCCCAGAGTTATTGAAATCTGGATGAAATGCCAGACCGCGTACACCAGTTTGAGGTTGATTGTTGAAGTTTGCCACGGCTACCGAAATATCAAGAAAGAGCGACGGACTCGGCGAGCTGGCTGCCGGATCGAAGGAATAGATTTTTCCCCGTTGATCGATGACATACGCCAGCCCCGTTGTACCCCCAGCCGTGAGAAACTCTAATCTTGGCTTAGTGCTACCACTACTATTTGGAATAGTAACAACGTCCTGTAGCTCCACTGACCATGAGGTCTTTGGGATGTTTGCATTGAGGGGGTTCTCAAGTGGGAGCGCCCCCCAGGCATGAGGAACGAAAACAAGCACCCAGAATGGTGCGGCAATGAAACAGAATTTCAATCGCATTTATGTGAGTCTCAGATGTCGAGGATACGCTTGATCGACCAGGGTTGGCACTCTTATTTTACTTGTTTCTCGGCTATTTGTCGATTCGTCGGCTTGGTGACTTGAGGCCAGTCGCCGCAAATTCTATTCAGTGGTTACCGATTCTTGTGCTATGGGTGTCGGCAAACGCTGTGTTTCGAGATTAAGCGATCAGATTCCGATATTGTCAGTCTCGCTAATTATGCCAGCGGTACATCCCATTTGGTGCTACCGAGCCGGCCGTAATTGGCTCTGAATTAGCAGATTTTTGACTCCCCGGCTTTCCACGACTAGAGTGAGAGGAGTCAGATCAAGAACCTCGGCATCGACTTTGAACCCTGTTCTTGTAGCCAAAAGTGCAAATGCACCACGAAAATTAAAAGAATTTACTTGTGTTTTCGCTGCCATTTGCGGTACGATTTTTGATAGTCCGTCCTTAGAAATATGCTTAGATAGTTTCGGTTCCGTTGACTTGATTTATCCCACCTGATCGCTCAATCGGCACTCTAAATGAGAACCACTGCTATGCTTGTGCCTATCCAAAACTCAGTAGATATTCTATCGAAGACTTGTCTTTTTTTAATTCTCCTACTTATTTCGAGCGTTGCCCGCGGCGAGAATCGATCGATCGATGGCTTGGGAAATAACCTCTCTAATCCAACATGGGGGGCTGCGGGAACAAACCTTTCTCGAATGGCCGCTCCCGCCTATGACGACGGCATATCGACTCCGCGTGGTTCGAGCTTCGTGCTGCCGAATCCGCGCGATGTGAGCAACGTCGTGGTAGCCCAAGCAACTTCACTACCCAACAGCCACTCGATGACCAGTTGGGTATTCCAATGGGGCCAATTTATTGATCACGACCTTGATTTGACAGGTGCTGCAACGCCAGCCGAGTCCTTCAATATCCCGATTCCGGCTGGTGACCCAATATTTGATCCTGCCAATACGGGTACGCAAGTTATGTCATTCAAAAGGTCGAATTATGATCCGACCACAGGTTCATCCCTTGCCAATCCTCGGCAGCAAGTGAACCAGATAACATCCTACCTCGACGGGTCGAATGTCTACGGATCAGACGGAGCCAGGGCAGCCGCGCTGCGAACGTTGAGCGGAGGGCGTCTAAAAACTAGTGCCGGTGACTTACTACCCCTAAACACTTTAGGGCTGAACAATGATACCGGCGGACCCGCCGATCCCACCCAGTTTTATGTCGCCGGTGACATTCGAGTCAATGAGCAAGTGGGGCTCACGGCCGTACACACGCTCTTTATGCGGGAACACAATCGACTCGCAGACGAAATCGCTGCGGCTAATCCTGGCTGGAATGACGAACAGATCTATCAGCGAGCTCGCAAACTCGTGGGTGCTGAGATCCAGGCAATCACCTATCAGGAATTCTTGCCGGCCCTATTGGGGTCGATCGCTCCCAGCGTTAACAGTGTTTATGACCCCGGTCTGAATGCCTCGATTCTCAATGAATTCTCGACGGCCCTGTTTCGGGTGGGCCATACGATGTTACCGCCAAGCCTGATGCGGATGCAAAACGACGGCAGTGAGGCCCCTGGCGGTCCTATGCCTTTGCGTGACGCTTTTTTTCTGCCTCAAAACCTGTCAGCTACCAGCGAATTAGAATACCATCTCAAGGGACTGGCGTCTGTCGTTCAACAAGATATCGACATGCACATGGTGGACGATGTGCGCAACTTTCTCTTCGGAGTACCAATACCGGGTGGTTTTGACCTCGCAAGCCTGAACATCCAGCGAGGGCGGGATCACGGGCTGCCTGACTACAATGCCATGCGGATAGCTTTTGGGCTCGCACCTAAATTGACTTTTTCCGACATCAGTTCCGACCCCACCCTCCAGGCTGGTTTGCAGTCACTCTACGGTACGGTCGACAAAATTGATGCCTGGGTCGGTGCCTTATCTGAAGACCATCTGGTTGGCTACCAAGTCGGGGAATTGATCGCGGTCGGCCTGGTCGAGCAGTTCACACGCACGCGCGACGGCGACCGATTTTGGTTCACCCGCGACGAAGAGCTTTCAGGAGATCTTGCTTGGCTTACGTCGATGAAGCTTTCGGACATCATTCGATTAAACACGGGGATCACGAACTTGCAGGATCAGGTGTTCTTCATGGCAGTCCCTGAGCCAGGCAGTTTGGCTCTAGCCCTTTT
Organism: Bythopirellula sp.; assembly: GCA_041738415.1. GTDB lineage: Bacteria > Planctomycetota > Planctomycetia > Pirellulales > Lacipirellulaceae > Bythopirellula. The sequence goes on along the minus strand of JBGSPU010000060.1, from coordinate 13,794 downwards.
GGCTGTCGGCATGACTCCACTTACGGTTCGTCGTCGTTAGAAGTTCGCAAGGTTGCGAAGACGAACGGAGCGGGAGGAGAGATTCTTCTCGATTCTTCACGAAGCAGTCAGAACATGACGCAGATAGAAAAAGTGCAGCCTCCTTGGGAATTGCTGCACGAATTCGTGTCTATTTATCAACCGCTTGCTACTTGATGGCGTCAGCGGCTTCCCGCGCCTTGTCGGCAGCAGCATCCGCAGCGTCCGCCGCTCCTTCAGCCGCATCCTTGGCGGCATCTTTTAGAGCGGAGCCAGTTGACTCGGCTGCATCTTTGACAGCGGAACCAGCCGACTCGGCAGCATCTTTTACCTTGCCCGCGGCTTCATCAACTTTGTCGGCCGCATCGTCAACAGCGGCTTTGCTGGCGTCCATCGCTTCTTTTGCTCCGTCCATAGTCTTTTCGGCTCCCTGCTCCATTTTCTCCGAAGCCTCTTTGGGGCTACATCCCACCGCCATCAGGCAAACCGTCAAGGACGCAATTAGTAATGAAAATCGCATAGTAAAACCCTTTTCAAAAAATGTTGCTTAGATTCGCTTTGGCACTTTCAACAAAAACACCAAGTCTTGTCAAAAAGCGGCGCGAAGAGACACCTACCTGTCACTCAATCATAGCACCCCTTGATTCGATGTTTCTAGACTTAGCACATGAAATCAGGCTGTTTTCTTGCGAGTTTATCTCCATTGAGGAGCCCTATATCCCGCATTCGCTATATTCTTGCTGTATTCGCTGTACATTGTGGCTTCTTGACCTTTCCCCATGGGGATTCTAGATTGAAAACTTGGCACGCCCATAGACATAAGCTATGTTACCCCCTATGTTTTCCCGCCAATTTCGTTGGAAATCTTGCTACTTGTCTAATGCGACAGGCTTGGTGAGTGCTGTCGCGATGGCGATTGCCACCCTGGGAATTCCTCTCCCGCAGTCAGAATTGAAGGACACCAGCGAGCCTTATCCCTGTATGAACTGCGGCTGTGGCTGTGCAAACGCAGACATGTGCTGGAGGGAATGTTGCTGTTTTTCTACCGAACAAAAACTGGCTTGGGCGAAGGAAAATGGTGTTCGCCCCCCTGCATTCCTTGTAACCCAGGCGTCCAATCGGGCCTGTTCTCGGAATGAGATGTCCGAGAAGTCCTGCTCCACAAAGCAAGATAAAGAAGTGGACACTGAGCTCGCCCAATTGAAACCTTGCTGCCGAGCCAGGGCACTCGCCGCACGGAAGGCCAATCAATCCTCTTGCTGCCAGCAACCTTCAGAAGCTAAGAAGTCAGTTCGACTGCCTGGATTCATCGCAATCCATGCGCTCAAGTGTCGTGGACATTCGCTCTCGGTTTCGCTCCTGCCCCCATCTATTCGGGTCAGCACATTGGTGTCTGCTCACCTACTTGACGGGAATGGCATGCTCTCCTGGCCTACCAAATATCTTTACGATTCTCCCTCATACGAACTGGTGAATCCTCCTCCAGAGTTGTCCGACGCGTGATTCCGCAAGGCTAATTCTGTTTCTATGGACTTTCGCCGCCGCTGCGCGACAGTTTATCGTGCGTTGAAGGTGCGCGCTAGTCCGTGCATTCACATTTATCGAGAGGATAAAACTCCTATGTATTCGAAAATCTGTTTACTGGTCACGGCAACATGTTGTAGCTTGGCAAGCGTGATGGCCGATGGTCCTCAAATTCAGACGACTAGTGTGGCCGGAAAAATTGTGACTCGTGAAATTGTGGCTGACTCGGCCTATAGCACGACATTAACTGACCCAAAAAGAGTTTACGCCATGCCACTGGCCGAGTTTCTCGGCGTCTGGCGGGCGCAACCCGATCCTGCTTTCATAGGCTGGCCAGGATTCGCCTATGGATTTGGCTACGACGCCTTGACCAATCCCGAGCCTTTTCCTGTCGGCTCGAAATTTATCTTGGAATTTGTTGATGGCCTCAAGTCATGGGATGGCGTCGCATTCGTCGATGCCGGGCCCACCGAGGCCGAAGCCTTTCGCGGCTCGTCAGTTGCACCATCAGCATTGGCAAGAACTTCCGATTCGGCGCCTTTCGCAAGTTTGATGTTTCCTGGGGGAGTTGGCATCTCCTTTGCGTCGGAAGGTGCTGACACCCACAACACGGTCAATTACCGCATGTTGGGGGATGGCAATTCGGATACGAGTTCCCTGCCCGACGGCATCTACCAATTGAGCATGCAATTGTCGAGCACAGACCAAACGATTGCCGCATCAGACCCCTTTTATTTCGTGCTGACTAAGAACGGCGGAGGTGACGTCCCGGCAGCGATTGCTTCGTTGGGCATTGATTCCAGTTTAGTCCAGGTAATCATTCCCGAACCCATGGGGGCATGTCTCTCGGGGATCGGTTTGCTTGCGCTGAGTATTGTGCGGACGCGTAAATCCTCACGCTGGGTTCTTTCATGAAAAGCAGCCAGCGAGGCATGACGTTAGTTGAGCTACTGGTGGTGATTGCGATTATTGCCAGTCTCGTGGCTCTACTCTTGCCAGCAGTGCAGCGCGCGCGGTCCGCCGCGCGCGCTGCCTCCTGCAAGAACAACCTGCGGCAGATTGGGCTGGCAACTCATCAATTCTGCGATACGCACAAGGGAGAGTTGCCCAACTGGTGGCACGCCGGCAAGATTAAAGGAGAGCGAAGCTGGATTTTTACTCTCGCTCCGTACCTGGAGAGTGTCGATAGCATTCGAATCTGTCCCGCTGACCCCCGGGCCGACGAACGCCTGCAAAACCGTGCTTCCAGTTATCTCATCAACAACTACTTGACCACGACGGGTGAAAATTCCGTTCGCAACCTCCGGCAGATTGCTGCCACGAGTCGCACGATCGAGTCGATGGAAATCGCGGACAAGTTATCGGCCATACCAGATAACGAACACACCCATTCGACCGACTGGTTTTCGCCAATCAACGTGTTCGACGACGTTGTCCTTGAGGAGATACGACGAGAGGTGCAGATCGATCGCCACCTCGAGACGGCTCATTATCTGTATCTGGATGGTCACGTCGCCACGATCCCCTCAGATCAAATTGCTCAGTGGGCCGCATTAGGAATTGATTTCGCCAAACCTCAATAATCTATCGGGAAACCAAAGATGAAAAACCACTTTTTGTCCATCTGTTTAGCGTTCTTGACAGCAGGCATTTCAGCGACGAATACCATGGGGCACGGATCACCCATCCACGTCGATGTTGATGCCGGCAAGTTGGCTACAAGCGGCGGTCTCGCATTGGCCAGTGGCTTCTCGACGATGGCTTTCGACCCGTCGGAGGATGCGGGACTCGACTTTCCTGGCTTGACCGTGCGTACTGATCTTCCTGGTTTTGACATGGCAGGCTTGACGAGCGGCTCAACGTTGCAGCTCGAAATCCTGGGACGACATGACTTCACCGACTCCAACCAACGCCTGAGGTGGCTTTGGTATTGGGATTCTACCGGCCAGGAAGTTAGCGAGGCAGAGCATGACCCCGACTTCAGTTTCCGCAGAAAGGATTTGCAAGGTTCTCTTACAATCGATCAATTTTCACAACCCGCAGAATCGGTTTTGACCGTTTCGGACTCGATCGCGCTCGACTCACATCAGCATTATCTGCGCTACGAACTCGACAATTCTCCTGCTGCTGCGTTTGGTGTCTATGGAGTTTTCGCACGCGTACTCTCTCCAGGTTTTGAGGCCTCGGAGCCCTTATTGCTGGCTTTTGGCTTCGGAGTTGGCGTGGAAGCCTATGCGGAAGGGGCACATGCGATCAACCGCGCGGCCGGTCCCCGCGGTGACTACGACATTGACGGAGACGTAGATGGCAGCGACTTTCTCGCCTGGCAACGTAGCTTCGGAACGACGGGGTTTACTGCGTCAGACGGTTCGCTGAATGGCATCGTCGACCAAGCCGATTTACAGATCTGGCAGCAACAATTTGGCGAATCGATTGGCATCGCCACGGTGTGGTCAGCGATGAGAGTGCCCGAGCCAAAGGGACTAAGCTTGTTGCTTGGTGCGCTCATCTTGCTGGCGCGCCCAGAGCGTAAGCGACTGGACCATCTTCAATAGTTGCTTCCACTCTTGCGAATATGCACCGTAGGCATGGTGTCGCTGTGCAGGGCACCTCGGACAACCTTGGCAAGAAAAACACGATGATCGCCCGAATTGACGTGTGACACAGGTTCGCACTCCAGGTGACCCAGGCAATCTGCCAGGATTGGCACTGCTCGTGGGCAATGCTTGATGTTAAGCCCTTTGAAGGCAGGCTCATCAGGTTCAAAGCCCTTGCCAAAATGCTTAATCATCTCCAGGTTGTTCTCTCCCACCATGTTGAGCACAAACGGTTCACCTCGGGAGAGCCATTCCTCCACGTAGCGACCCAGTCTGACGGCAACCGTGACCATCGGAGGCTCGAACCCCGCCTGCATGACCCAACTGGTGAGCATACCGGTAGCACGCTCACCGCTACCAGCAGTAAGAATAAAAAGTCCACTAGGAACGCGGCCTAGCACGCCATCGAATTCGGGTTTGCTCATGAAAATCTCTCGTACAACTAAAAATTATGGTGAACTTGAAGTCGGAATCCTAACGGCGTACAGCACGCCCCAGTTGCTGTTCAACTCGGTCCACCTTGGCAGTGAGCCGCCCGCTCATTCCCCGACGGAAATCCAGTTTTGCAGAGCAAGTGACTCGGTTGGAATTCTCCGCCATTTTCTCGATGCATTGTTTCATCAGTGCCAACACCTCAGCGAGTTCACCCTCAATAATCGTCCCCATGGAATGGACTTCGTAGGGCAGCCCACTCCGATCAATCAGATCAACGCATTGGGCCACATACTGACTCACGCTCTCTCCAGTGCCCATTGGGACGATGCTCAATTCCAAGAGGACCATGCCAAGAATTCCCTATTTTCCGCAAATTGCTGTCGTTAGCAGCATTGTAAGACAAAGCTGTACACTGTCGATTCCCACATGCTAGCAGATCGGAGCCAATTTCGTAAATTCCGGGGGAAAAAAACTGAAATCAACCTTCGCGGAAAACATACCAACGAATATCCTCTGCACCTCTTGTAAGGGGCACTTTGCTGCTTGCGAACTCTGACTAATCTTACGGCAGACTTTGACTCACATGTTTTCGCATCGTTCCATCACCCTATTGATTTTATTATCCCATTGCGTTTCGTCGGTACATGTCGCTGCCCAATCCGTCGGTGCGCGGAATTCTTCGTGGACTCCTTATCGCCCTGTCGAATCGAATCGAGCGGTCGAACTTCCACAGTCGGCGGCCGCATTCACTTCTTCGTCCGAAGTCGCACCTTCGCAGTACGTCATCTGCGAACCCTGCGAGCCAGTCTACAGCGATGTGATCACGGATTTGGACCTCGAGCAAATGCGTGAATGCCAGCCAGGATATGTTGGGCAGGAATCCATGATGACCCACCCGATGTTTGTCAATCCTGGAACCGGCGTACCAATGGCAATGTCTCCTCAGACCAGGGATTTGAATGGAGCTTGGAGTTGGGAACTCTTGCCAAGCGACGTGATCTGGCATTCCTATTGGGCTGGTGTGAAGGAATCTCGCATGTCTGGCATCATATTCCAGGAAACAAGCAACGACGTAACCTTGCTCGACGTGACGCTGGGAGGAAGGGCATCCATTGTTCGCTATGGCACACGGTATCAAGGGCGCCCGATTGGTTGGGAATTGCAGATCGAGGGTGCCGGCATGCCACGCATCAATCTCGATGAGAATTGGGACCTCGAATCCTCCGATTTCCGTTTTGGCATTCCGCTCATTTACGGCACCGAGCGCGTGCAGTGGAAGCTGAGCTACTATCACCTCAGTTCGCACTTGGGAGACGAATTCATCGAGCGCAATGGCATTCCCGCCTCGGATCGAGTCAACTATGCCCGCGATGAAATCGTGCTCGGATTTTCTTTCTTTCCCCTCCCAGCCTGGCGCTGGTATGCAGAAGCAGGTTGGGCTTTTTATGCCGACGAGGGCGCTGACCCCTGGGAATTTCAATTTGGACTCGACTACGCCCAGCCCGGTCCTACCGGAGGACGAGGCACGCCATTCTTTGCCGTGAACGGACTATTGCGCGAGGAAGTCGACTTCGGTGGCAGCGTGACCGCCCAGGGAGGCTGGCTCTGGCGCGGACGCACCGGGAAAGTCCTCCGTACGGGAGTTCATTATCTCAACGGCAAGAGCAGCCAATTCGCATTCAACGGTTCGCTAGAGCAGTTCGAGCAACAAATTGGGGTGGGGCTTTGGTACGACTATTGAGTTTCCCCTTTCGTGAGTGTCTAGGAAGCGACCTGTAGATCACCTAGAATAAGCTCATGCGAGCCAAGTTTTCTGAATACCGGGCCTTCTGGCAACAGTTTCGACAGACATTTCACACCACCGGCGCGGTGTTACCCAGCGGGCGATGCTTGAGCCGGGCTTTGGCGAGCCAGGTCAGGCGTGATGAGCGGCCTCGCCGCATCTTGGAAGTTGGCCCCGGCACGGGAGCCGTCACGACGGAGATTATCCGGAACCTCGGATCCAATGACCGGCTCGATCTGGTAGAACTCAACGAGCGGTTTGCTGAGTTTCTGCGGTGGCGCTTGACTGAAGAAGCCGAGTGGCAGAATGTGGCGGCACGGGTTCGCGTTTTGCACTTGCCCGTCGAAGAACTTCCACTCAATGAAAAGTATGAATGCATCGTCTCTGGGTTGCCGCTAAATAATTTTAGTTGCGATTTTGTCCGGCAGGTTCTCGATCATTTTCATGGCCTCGCGGCGGACGGTTGCACGCTGAGTTTTTTTGAATATGTGGCGATTCGCAATTTCAAATCGCTGGTCAGCTCTCGGGAAGAAAGAAAAAGATTGCGGGGCATTGGCGAGCTACTGCGACAAGAGTTGGCCGACTGGGAATTTCAGCGGCAATTGGTGTTAGCCAATGTCCCACCAGCGTGGGTTCATCATTTACGATATGCGGCTGCCCTCCCCTGCTCTGACAAATACTCGGTCGTTCAACCTGCCATGTGTTAAACTATGATTCGCCTGCTCACGATTGAGTCCACCTGTGATGAAACTGCGGCAGCCGTCGTGGACGATCAACTCCACGTGTATTCCTCGGTGGTTGCCTCACAGAGTCATCTCCACGAACGCTATGGAGGTGTGGTTCCCGAGATCGCCTCGCGGGCGCATGTCGAACGGATATTGCCAGTCATCGAGCAAGCGCTGACGCAGGCGCAAGTTGAACTCGCTGATTTGGATGCCATCGCCGTGGCCAATCAGCCGGGGCTGGCTGGATCGTTACTGGTGGGGCTCATCGCGGCCAAAACACTCAGTTTTGCCCACAACATCCCACTGATTGCCATTGACCACTTGCAGGCACACATTTACGCGTGTCAGATCGATAGCGGCCGCAATGTGTTTCCCTGCGTGGGACTGATCGTCAGTGGCGGGCACTCCAACCTGTATCGCTGTGAAACCGCCCTGGATTTCACACCGCTGGGAAATACCATCGATGACGCTGCCGGTGAAGCGTTCGACAAAGTGGCTAGCATGTTGGGGCTTGGTTATCCCGGTGGGCCGGCGATCCAAAAAGTAGCCGAGCATGGTGATTCGCTAAGATTCAAATTGCCACGGCCCTTGGTCGATGATCCAGAGCGACTCGATTTCAGCTTCAGCGGTCTGAAGACTGCCGTTCGTTACGAACTCTATGGACCAGGCAAAGTGGAGCCAGGAGCGAACACCAATCTCGATCCCCAGCGGGTCGCCGATATGGCTGCCAGCTTTCAAGCGGCTGTTGTCGACTGCCTCATCGCCAAAGCCGAACTGGCATTAAAGAAGACTGGTTTCAAGCGGCTTTGCGTTGGAGGTGGAGTGGCCGCCAATTCGCATTTCCGTCAGCGGTTAACTCAACATGCCGCTCGCTTGGGTTACGAGCTGTTCATCCCTCCACTGAAGCTTTGCACCGACAACGCCGTCATGGGTGCGATAGCCGTCGAGCGATATCGGGCCGGTCTGTTTGAAGACTTGTCGCTCGATATTTCACCGGGTCTGGTACGGCATGGAACGAAAAAAGGTGCGGCCTGCCAAAGCTAGCCGCACCTTCTGGGTCAAATCGAACCTAGCCAAAACTCAGTAGCCTTGCTGAGCTTTCTTCTGACACGAGGGACAGTACGACGGGCTTACGACTGAAGTGTTGATGCCTTCACTTCCTCGGAAGAAAGAAGTCTGCTCAACACGCAGAGGTTTCACACCACTCTGATAGGTGGTCAGAGTCTTTTGCCACTCTTCGTCAGTGACTTTGCCGGTCTTCTTGCAAAGGACAACCGAACCGGTCTTGTCAATAATCGCGGCGAAGGGAAACTCCGTCGCCTTAAAGGCATCTGCCACTTTCTTACCGTATTCTGTGGTCACGTCGACATGGCAACGCTCGTAGGCTTTGAGCAATTCTTCCTGCTCTCCTTCGGCCACCAATTGATCTTCGGAAACTGCAGTTGCGGGATCGCTAGGGTTGTCCAGCACAATCAGCAAAGGTCGCGAATCCGCTTGCGTCGCGGCCAAGGCCTTGCCATAGTCAGACTGCCACTGGGCAGAATCACCGGATACTCCAAAAGACATCAAAGCGATCGCGGTCATTGCAAAAACTTCTACCATTTCAACTCCTTTCGAGGCGAAAGCTACATTGCAGCTTTGCCACAAGAAAACAAACCGTCCGGCAACACACCGGGCGCAAATTTACAGGGAATGCATGGATACTGAGAATGACCAATTCCGTTTAGTGTGGCCCGTAACAAGGGCCTGGGACGAATGTCATCCTGACTGTCGGATGGTGAGTTTAGATAACTCGTTAGGCGGGGTGCAAAACTATGCACGCAAAACAAAACAACGTGCATGAACTTCTGGAGAATCTTAACGATTCAAACGATAAGTTCAACCACCAAAAGCGGATAACATTAAACAAAACAGAAAAAGTAAGTGGGAGTATCCCCCTTAACTAGGGGAGATGTGAATCCTAACCTCTTTCACTACAAGGGCTTATGGCGAAAGGCTGTAGCAATCAAGAACCCTGCTCTACCCCCAAAGTTACCGGAATTTCCAACTGCTGTCCTTCTCTCAAAATTGTGAGCTGGACTACATCGCCAGGTTTATATTCCCAGATTTTGTCAAGGAATCTTGCGCCTGTCCGCATGGCTTCACCATCGACGGCCAAAATCCGATCGGCTTTGCTGCGATCGATCGTCTCTGTTTCGTAGACAATAGGACCCTGTTGGCGCCGCTGAACAACTCTGCGAAAGCCTTCTAGTCCAGCCTTGTCAGCCGGTCCATTAGGAGCCACTCGCGCGATCACCAGCCCCGACTCCGTTTCCATAACGTGCGTGATACCAATATCCGCACGCACGATATGGCCGTGATCGATCAACTCCGGAACGATCACTTTGATGCGGTCGATGGGGATGGCAAAACCCACGCCGGCATTCTGCCCTGTCTTCGTGGCAATCGCGACGCACATGCCAATCATTTCGCCATTGGTATTCAGAAGCGGCCCGCCCGAATTGCCTGGGTTCATCGCTGCGTCCGTTTGAATCAGGGCTTGCATCATGCGGCCTGGTACGCGACTGGGCAGATCACGGTTAAGACTCGAAATAATTCCAGTAGTCAACGTACCGTCCCAACCAAATGGATTTCCGAGGACATAGACTCGTTGCCCAACACTCAATTTCTCGGAGGTGCCCAGTACAAGAGGTGTCAGTTCTTCGCGAGGAGCATCCACCTTTAGCACGGCTATATCATGTTCTTTGTCTTCTCCGATCAATGTTGCCGGATAGGTTTTGTTTGATGCCAGAGTCACTTCGACTTGATTGGCTCCATCGACCACATGATAGTTGGTGAGAATATGTCCTTGCTGATCAATGATCGCCCCCGAGCCCGAGCCTTCGGATTCACGCTGCATCATGAAGAACCGATCGATTTGCACACTTCGAGTATTGATATTTACAACACTTGGGTTGGCGTGTTCGTACACATAGATATTTGTTTGTTCCTCAGGAGTCAGAGAGTTTCCCACCCCTGGGCGAACAGCCCAATTCGTTGCAGTCTCTACTCCAGCCGCAACTCCCGGTTGCACGGCGTAAGCGATTCCCGCAGGGTGAGTGATTGGGGCCACCCATTCCGAGAAGGAGGTACCCACGGCAAGTCCCAAGAGTCCCATCAGACAGCCAAACGCTAAATATCGTTTCATGGTTGTAGGCTCCGCATGATTGGTGAACGAAATTACGAAAACGAGCGACTCGAATCGTGACACGACTGGAACGACAGCCCCGCGCACCGTGTCTACCTACGATCCTGGCAAATCGGTGGTTCACATGCAAGATGCCACGGTTTTCTGTAGCGACGCTGTCAGCGTACGACGGGAAAAATCCGAGGAACGATTGACAATGCCGTCAATGTCAGCAACAAGGTCAGGGGCCAACCGGCCCGCCAATAGTCGCGCGGGTGATACCCGCCGGGACCCATTACCATAAGATTTGTCTGGTACCCTCTCGGAGTCACAAAACTCAAGCTGGCGGCCAAGAGCGCCGCGATCAATAGGACCGCCTTGTTGGAAAACCCAGCGAGGGCGCGATCTGGAGCCAGAACCCCCGTCAAAGTCAAGACAACCAACCCCGCTAAGAAGAGCAGGTCGATAGGAACGACCCGCTTGCGCTGCATGGCCAGAAAAATCGCCACGGTCGTGAAAATGGCAATCTTCCCCTGCAAAGTGAGACTGGGTGCTTGAGCTACGATGAACTGCCATTCCATTACGCGCGATTCCAATTCCAATCAGGTACTTCGGGTCGCCCATCCAGATGGTAGCTTGTCACAAAAGTGTCCAGAATGCCATTGCACGGAGCAAAACCACCTATCAGTCCAAGAGCCAGCATAAGTTCCCTAGTTCACCAATAATCCAAGATTTCGCCTCTCTCGGAGGCTGCCCATCTCTGGGGAAGCGGTAACTTGCTCAATTATGCGGTCTGGCAGCCCCGAGCTACATCCCAAAACTATCGATTCTAGCGGTCCTTCCTGGCAAAATAAGGTTTTTTGGTCTTCCGATGGCACCTGCTGGGCCAAATATCTGAGCCTAATCTCCCCAGTTTCTTGTGGCAGATTGAATTCCGTCAGCTTAAACTAATAGTAGCTGGAGAATCAAAGCAGTTCTGCGAGCCGCGGTGCGGAATGTCCGTACCTCGCGTGGAATGCCTAAACGGAACAGATTCAGGCACATTCGCCGTAGTTACAGAACGGGAGCGCTTCAATGCGTAAGTATCCATTTATTGCAACTTGTTTGTCGATTACGATGTCGATCGCAATCGGTTTCTCATGTCTTACGGCCAACGCCGCAGACTTGTCCAGAATGATCACCTATGAGCATGAAGGCCAAACCGCTTACGCCGTAAGTCTCATGGCCGATATGCCTCAGAAAGAAGTCGCGAGCTCCGCGGTGGTGATATTGTTTGACACCTCGGCCAGCCAACAAGGCGAATACCGGGAAGCTGCGCTTGCTGCACTCGACACGCTACTTGCAGGTCTGCAGCCAAACGATCAGGTCGAACTCATGGGAGTTGATCTCGATGTCAACCGACTTACCAATGGATTCGTCGCTCCCAACAGTAAGGAAATGCAAGCCGCCGTTTCAGAGCTTCGCCAGCAGGTGCCGCTGGGGTCGACCGATATGGCGGCAGCGCTCACGGGTGCTGTCGAGCGATTGAATTCTGCTGATGGGGTCCAACGCTCAATCGTTTATATCGGGGACGGCATCAGCACCGCCAATTTGCTTGATACTCCTACACTCAGGAAAACAGTTGACCAATTGCGTTCGGCTCAAGCGAGTGTGTCAAGCTTTGCCGTCGGGCCGCGGCTCGATTCCCAACTATTGGCAGTCCTCGCAAACCAAAGTGGCGGCAATATTACAATTCAACAGACCGAAGGAGACAATCTGCGCAATGCACAGTTGGCTGGCAAAGAATTGGTCACCGCCGTGAAGGGCAAGGTGATGTGGCCAACAGCCGTTCATCTTCCACCCGAGATGGGACAGAGCTATCCCGCCACAATGCCTCCACTCAGGTCAGACCGTGACACAATCTTGTTAGGCACGACTTCTGACCAATTGCCTGCATCCATTGAGCTTCAGATTACCACAGGCGAGAGAACTTTTGCTTGGACGACAACCCCTGAAGCATCATCGGATGATAATGGGTTTTTGCTTAAAGTTATTGAAATAGCCCAGCCTGATCAAGGATTGTCTCTGCCCACCGTCGGATCAGAAGGACTTAGGGAAGTCGCCTGGCTAGTCGGAGCCCAGATGGATAGCCTCACCCAAGTTGCGGAGCGAGCAGCCGTGACAGGAGATCGCAAATCTGCTGCTCGCATTGCCGAAGCGGTCCTGCGGACGGATCCAGGAAATGTGAAGGCGCGGACTGTGCAGAACTTCGTCGAAAGCGATGAGTCCTTCGATGTCCCATCAGACTTGCCAGAAGAAACGGGCAGCGAGCAGGGTACTGACCTCAATGTCCCCGAATCGGGGGACATTATTCTCGTGCAGCCCCAAGAGGATCTGCTGGGCCCGATGTCTCGCGATGGCGAGTTTCTCGATCAGGTGGAACAAGAACGCCGCGTCTTTGCGGAAATGTTGAGCAAGGAGATTCAAAACACGATCATTAATGCCCGGGCACGCATGTCAACAGATCCCCAAAGTACGATTCAGGACTTGAAATTGGCATTGGAAAGTGTGCAACGGGCCGTTGATCTCTCTGGTGAGAAACGCGCCGAGTTGGTGGGTAAACTTCGAACAGCATTGGTAGAAGCACGCCATCAAGAGTTCTTAAAAGATGAAATCGATCGTGAGCGCGAAGAATCACTAGCCGCTGCCCGGGAAAGCAAGCTGCTCCTCGATCGGCTCGAGCAGCGGCTCGAACTTCAAAAACAACTTATGGAGCGATTTAATGCCTTGATCGACGAGCAACGCTTTCTGGAAGCCAAAGAAGTAGCGCAAGTCGTCGAAGAGATTGACCCTGACGGCGTCACTCCGCGGGTTGCTAGTTTAAACGCGTCTCTCAAGCGGCACCACTATTTGCAAAAGGTTGCGAGGGCCGCGAGGCAACAAGGATTCTTCGACACAATGTATCAGAATGAACTTTCGAGCATTCCGTTCCCGGATGATCCCCCGATTGTCTATCCCGATGCTGAAGAGTGGGAAGCGCTCACGGCTCGTCGCCAGAAATACGCCTCCGTGGATTTGAGCGCACGGAGCAAGGCCGAAGAAAAAATCGAAGCGGCCCTGCGTGAAACGCTCAAAGCGCCTCTGCAGTACGAAGATCAGCCACTCAATGAAGTCATTAATACCTTGATTGATGAGTACGACATTCCCATTATCTTCGATTCGGCAGCAATGGAAGAAGTGGCCATCAGTCCTGATACGGAAATCTCGATCAACTTGCGTAATATTTCACTCAATTCGGCCTTGAACCTGATCTTGCGGCAACCCGGTCTGGAAGACCTCACTTTCACGATCGACCAAGAAGTGCTGCTAATCACCACGGAAGAGAAGGCCAACGAATCATTGAAAGTGAAGGTCTATCCAGTGGCCGACCTGGTTCTGCCAATTCAGAATCTGGGTCTCACGGGTGGCCTTGGCGGTGCTAGTGGCGGCGGCCTCACCGGCGGTGGTGGCGGCGGTCTGGGTGGTGGCGGCGGCGGAGGCTTGGGAGGCGGTGGCGGAGGCGGCTTC
>JBGSPU010000018.1:0-8188 GCA_041738415.1 Bythopirellula sp. | reverse complement strand
CCTGACGGCTTGTTCCGTCAGGGTCGTTTTTTGGGGGCCAGATTCCTGAACCATTCTTTTTGCCCTGAAATGCCTCGAAAACGCCTGTCATACACGCCCAAAAGCCACTTGGCGACCCACAGATTCTGGTGAGGAACCGTTAAATTCAACCACCTGTTCTCATGACGCGCCGAGATAAGTCCGCCAGGGCGTCCAGTAATGCTTTTCCCACCCTTGGCTAGTCCCGGCAAAATCTTCGTCGGGCACGTTGACGTGTACCAGTTCGATTCGCGCGCTAGCTTGTTCTGGCCAAAATGATAGCGTTAGCACGGAGTCGATGGCATCTGCGGGCCAGTTGCCCGAGCGCCAAGTTTGTACGATCAAACGTTTCGGTTCGACGTGAAGCATTGTGCCGGAGAGCATGCCGTCGAATGCTCTGAACGCAGTGCCAGGACTTAGGCCAATGGAAACCGGTGCTCCCGTAAAGGCGGCATGTTCCTTGGGATCGAGATACATCTCAAAGAGCCGGTCGGGCGATGCCGGAAACGACGCGGCGAGAATGACATTGCGTGGCATGATGAGGCTCCGAACAGTGTGAATAGTTGCGGCCCGTTCCTTGCGTCGAAAAGATCAGCGTAACACTTGTCGCCGTCAACGTCGATCCTCTAAGAGTCTTGGCTTGAAGACGGTATTCGAGAGGTTTTGTGGTTACGAGCATTTGAAAATCGCCTTCGCCGCAGTAAGATCTACAAATTACTGAAAACCTCTTTTGTGTGCGACCTCTCTCATGAGCATGGCCGAAATCAACATCATCAAAGCTGAGTTGACCAAGACCGAGCACCAAGAAGCTGTGCTTAAGATGGTGAGTGCTTATGCTGCCGATCCGATGGGGGATGGAAAGCCACTCTCCGGTTCAGTTCGTAGCAGGTTGATCGAGGGGCTTCTTCATCACCCGACTACCTTGGTCTTTCTCGCAACTCATGGCACAGAGCCTTGTGGAATTGCCGTTTGCTTTCGCGGGTTTTCTACTTTCGCAGCCAAACCGCTCATCAATATTCATGACTTCTATGTCGATCCAGAGCTTCGTGGACGCGGAATCGGCAGAGCGCTCCTCAAGAGGGTCGAATGCGAAGCGCGGAACACTGGCTGCTGCAAGCTGACCCTCGAAGTCCAACAGAACAACTCCCATGCTCATTCGATCTATCGCAAATGTGGCTTCGCACAGACCGTTCTTCCTGCCGATGCAGACGGTGGTGGGTCTCTGTTCATGTCCAAATTACTGTCATGAATCAGGGCAACGGCTAGGAGGGTCGAGGGTCCGTAGGCTCGGCAGTTTCTCCTTCTTCCACTACGTGTGCATCGATAACCCGTGCATCGACTACCGTCGAATTGCCACGCACGGTGTCCTCGCCGGTGCCATCCCAATAATTGACGGACTGCACTTGTATGCGGTTCGCCAACCAGTGGCGGACGCCTTTCATGACCAACGAACGGAACGGTGGAATCAACAGTGCTAGTCCGAAGCAGTCTGTGAGTACACCGGGGGTGATCAACAGCAACCCCGCGACGAGAATCAGTGCGCCGTCGCCGAGGGCACGCGCCGGGAGCATTCCTTGCCGCATTTCACTCTGCAAGCGATTGAGCGCTCGAAATCCCTGCCAGCGAGCGAGTCCGGCTCCCAAGATACCCGTGGCCAAGACGATGGCAATTGTCGTCCAAAAGCCAAAGATTCCGCTCAACTGGACCAAGAGCCAGAGTTCGGCGAGGGGCAAGATCGTGAATAAGAGTACAAGTTGTAGCATGGTATCTCAATCGTAGGGATTTGTGGGCCTTCTGTCATCCCGAGGGAGTTCAGCGACCGAGGGATCTGGGTCGCCCAAGAAAGAACCCGGATTTCTTAGTCACCGAGGCTCCATGGGAATGACAAATCGAAAAGTCGCCTTGACGCGTAGAGTGTGGGCGCATGTATACTAGCTATCATGGCCATCGAACAACACCAACCACTCATCATTCGCGGACGAGGGGCGGGCATTCAGCCGGCGAATCCCTATCTGCCGATTTTGCAAGAGGGAGATTGGGAGCATGTTGCCGAAGACATAGAATACCTGGCCGAGTTGGGGCGTCCACAGACCGCGTACCTTCCGGACGATTCGCAATCGATCATTAGCGAGAACGACAGCCCGGACATTCCGTTTCGCTATAGTGTGAATCCCTATCGCGGTTGTGCCCATGGGTGCAGCTACTGCTACGCCCGACCGACACATGAGTACCTTGGTCTGAGTGCCGGACTTGATTTTGAAACGAAGGTGATGGTCAAACATCGGGCTGCCGCACTCCTGCGCAACTGGTTGGCGCGGCCGGCTTGGCGACCGGAGCCGATCACCTTCTCGGGGGTTACCGACTGTTATCAGCCCGCTGAGCGTGATTTTCGTTTGACCCGTGCTTGCTTGGAAGTGGTGCTGGAGGCGAACCAGCCGGTACATCTCATCACCAAGAATGCGTTGGTGCTGCGCGACCTGGATCTGTTGAGCGCACTGGCTGCGAAAAATCTGGTTCGCGTTGCGGTGAGTATCACCAGCCTCAGCCAGGAACTTACACGGATCATGGAACCCCGCACGAGTAGCCCCGCTGCTCGTCTCTCCACCGTGGAAAAACTTGCTGCGGCGGGTGTCTCGACTTTTGTGATGGCCGCCCCCATGATTCCCGGCCTCAACGACAGCGAACTCCCCAGCATCTTGCGTTCTGCGAGCGAAGCCGGTGCCCAAGGGGCAGCGTTTGTGCTATTGCGTCTGCCGACGACGGTTCGTCCCGTGTTTTTCGAGTGGCTTGAGCGACAGATTCCGGACCAGGCAGAAAAGATCAAGAACCGAATTCGCTCCACTCGCAACGGTCGTACCAACAGTGCTCGATTCGGAGAGCGAATGAGGGGAACCGGAGAGATTGCCGAGCAGATCGCACAGACGTTCCGTGTCTTCGCAGGAAAGTACGGGTTGGCAGGCAAATTGCCACCGCTCGATTGCTCCCTATTCCGCCCACCCCGCTCCCAGAGCGGGCAGATGTCGTTGTTTTAGCCAACTAATCGGTCTCGGCGAACGCTTCCGACACTAACGCCGCAGAAAGTGCTGCCTCGACATACGTGGCAATCTGAGGCTCCTGCGATGCGCGGGGACCAGCGACATTCAAGCGTTCTATCCGATGTTCGAGAATGAACTGGGCAATGCGTTCTCCGGCCTCGATGACAGAGGGCGTTTCTGCTTGGGCGATGTGTAAACAAGGTTTTCCCATTCGCTGGGCGACAGCTAGGGTGAGTGCTGAGCCGCCCGAGGCTTGCGCTTGAGCGGTGACTACCAAGGTGGCGTCCGAGTCACGTACATTCCAGCGGGTACGCTGGTCGTATTTCGGACTGGGAGTTTCTTGCAAATGGTATTGCAGGTCGAGCGGACCGTCCTCGGCACGTCTGCCGAGCGGACACCATCCGGCGTGGTCCAATCCAAAGCGGATAGCAAAGTCGAGTGCGGCTCGGTCGGCCCCGGTTTGGCCTCCCGAGACAATGGTTAGCGGCAATTCCATACTAGGGTCGCAATCCTGCGGGGATGCCATTGGGGAAGTATTTTTTTAAGGCAGCATCGATGTAAGCGACACGGTTGGCCGGCTTGGGATGCGTGCTCAAGAACTCCGGTGGACTTTGTCCACCAGCGGCCTCGTCCAAGATTCTCATGACCCCTTCCATGGCTCGTGGGTCGTAGCCAGCCTGATAAGTGAGCCGCACACCCCAATCGTCGGATTCGATCTCCGCATCGCGACCATACTTCATGCTGATCGCCGATGAGATCATTTGTGCCATTTGGGCACTTTGCTGAGTGCCACCCAAGACCCCGATTGCACCGGCCAAACCTTGGAACAATCCTTGACGGGCCATTTGCTTGTTGCCGTGCCGCGAAATGACGTGACCAATTTCATGGGCCAAGACGCCGGCAAGCTGCCCCTCGGTTTCGAGATCACGATAGAGTGCCTCAGTGATAAAGACCTGCCCACCGGGAAGAGCAAAGGCGTTCACCGTTTTCGGATCGGCAAGCAACGTGAACTGAAAGGCTTGCTCATACGGATTGCGTCGATTGGCCTCGGGATGTTCTTGGTTGTATTCGTCGAGCTGGCGCTCGAGTCCTTCCAACAGTCGCCAACCAACTTGCTGCACTTGCTGCTGGGCGGCTAGCTTGCGAGAGGGTCCGCCATGCATGCCGATCATTTCCGACTTGGCTTGCAGCCCAAGTTGGATTTCGTCAGCTTCGTCGGTGAGGGCCACTCGCTCGACTTCGCCAGTGACCTCGTTCAGATCGCCCGGCTTGGTGTAGTAGCTCAGAAAAGCGAACGCCGCGATGGCCAGCGCGATGAGCAGTCGAACTTTAATGGTACTGCCAGTTCCTCCCGAACCACCGAACATGGGGCGGCGACTTTGGTCGTAACTAGCCGCGCGACGTTGCCGTTGGGGAAAGGGAAAACGCAAGGAAGTTGTGCGAGACATGGACGGTACTCCACGATCCAGGGAACTATAGGGGACGAGCGTTCACTATAGCAGGATCGGCAAAAAAAGAAAGTAGCTTGGAACGCCCAGGGATTGCCATCCCTGGGCGATGAGCGCATGAGAACTATGGCAAGCAATTCGTGAGTGCTACCACCGCCAGCGTGGTGGCCAAGAGCGGCTCATCTTCTTTCATCAGCGGGCTGGCGGTGTTGACGAAACTGCCATCCTCACGCTGATGCTTCATCACAGCCGCGGCCAATGCTGCTCGTTCCTCGGTAGGAAAGTCGAGCGCCCGATACACCTCGGCCCGCACAGCGAAGTGATAATACTTGAGCGCCGCGCCCCAGGGTTCGGGGTAATCGGTGGGAATTCCCTGCGGATAATCTAGATTCGTGTGCTCGCGCATCCAGGCGACGGCTGCGGTCACGCGCTCATCGTCTTGCGGAACGCCGGCGGCCAGCAGCGCGAGGATGCCGTCGCAGGTAGCCGTGGAGTAGCTCCGCCAATAGTTGCCCTCCTTTTCCGTCCGGCCTTTGTTCGCTTGCAAAACGACCGGAGAAAAATAGAATCCACCGTCGAACGGAATTTCGGCGGGTCGCTCAACTCCTGCTGGCACAGGCTGCATCTTGAGCGTTTCGGGTCGCTTTTGAACGACTGCCAGAAACCGCTGCACCGGGATAGCAATTCGTTCCTCAAAGTCCGCTTCCCGGCGCAGGAATTGATTGACCACTCCCATTGCCTGAATTGCACGCCGAGTGTGGGCCAAATCCATGTGTCCAGTTTCACCAAGTTTTTGCGCCTTATCGAAACCCCAGCCACCAAAGGCTGGCAGGCCGACCAGAAAGCCACATTCCTCCGTGAACTGAGCATCGCGCAAAAACTTCCGCATTCGTTTGATCTGCTTGTCTCCCTCTCCGCTCAGTAAGTAATGATATGCTTGCAATCGATTGAGCGCTAATACCGCATAAGCCGTGCTATACACGGGATACTCCAAAATATCTGGATCGGCCTTGCCAAGAGCGCCTTCATCGTCGAGATGATCGACGATGAATTTAACGGCACGCAGAGACTTGCTAGCGTGCTCGCTTTCGAGAGGCCGACCAACCTCGAGCAGTGTATGCAAAACGAACGGCGTGAGTGCCTGTCCCGAGCGCAACACAGCGTACTGTTCACTCCGCCAGGAACCATTCTCTTGTTGCTGGCTCCAGAGATATTCGACCGCGCGGGCGAGGGCCTGCTGAGGGGAGGTCTGCTCGGTCCCATTCGAGTGGTTCGCAACTAAGACCAATAGCGTTGCTGCGTAAGATATAATACGCATCGGTAGATTCCTTGCGACGTATTTCCTTAGCCGGAGGCACACTTGCCTCCGGGCTCAGATATCATTGCTGCCCCGGAGGCAGGTGTGCCTCCGGCTAGGGAGGTTTTTACCTTGCTTACATTATTTACCCGCTTCGGCCATCTGATGGCTGTTGGTCCGCTTGGCCATGTCGCTCAGGAACTCGGCGTCGTTCTCGGTTGTGAGGCACTGAACCACGGCTGCCGTGCAAAACACGGGGCTGGTGATGCAGTGGTGACCGCTCCAGGAGCCATCGCCGTTTTGTACTTTTTCCAGCCGTGTGGCCATCTTCCCGTTCCAGTTATGAAACTTTTTTCCGCCAGCGATCACCAATGACTCGCTGGTCATCAAGTAGCTGAGAAACTCCTCGCCGCCGTTGTTGCCGAATCCGCTAAGGAGTTTTTCATCACCGAGTCGATCGATTTGGGCCGTATTCTGCTCGGCGGCAGCGGCCAGTTTGCGGGCAGCACCGCCAGCAACACCAGCAATCCGCAAGGAACTCTCATTAACGGGTGCATTGGCGTCCAGTTTCCCTTCGGCCTTTGCCGTGTCAATGCGTGACTGGGCTTCCTGGGCGTCGGCGGCGTTCGCGCGGAGTGAGCCGTTGAAGGCATACAATTCAACCCCCGCCGCGGCTGAGGCGTCGGCCTTGCCACTCTTCGCATCGAAATTTCCCTTTTGATAGTTACGGGCCTTTTCCAATACGTCTTTGTCGATCTCTTTGCCATTGGCGGCGGCAATCTCTAGCGCTGAGCAGGAGAGCGAAGATTGCAACACAGGCGCCCAACCACCGCCCTGACCCCAACTGCCGTCGGGCTGTTGCGAGACCTGCAATTTGGCGAGGCACTTGTCGATGGCAGAATCAACTCGCTTGTGAAGCGCTTCGTCGTTCTCGACCAACGGCAACACCCGCGACAGATACTGCGACGTCATCGCCGTGTCGACATAACGGCCCAGTTTAGTCTGCGGCTGGGTCCCTTCGATGTCGGTTATTAGTGGGCCTTCGACTTTTGATTTTTCGACGGCTGTCAACAAATATTCCAATCCTCGTTTCGCTTGCGATTGGTAGAGACCCGCAACGGGAGTATACCCGGCCCGCATCAGAGCGAGGAGCGTAAAGGCAGTCGTGGCGGGGTCCGTCTGGATAGCGTGGGGATCACGAATACTTTGCTGAGCATGTGAACCTCCCCCCCAGCCACCGTCGTTGTGCTGGGCGGCGATCAGCCAGGCGACTCCCTTCTGCAAGAAATCAGGGAGATTGCCGGGAATCACGGGTTGGGGTTCTGGCTGGGGCTGGTTCTCAGCGACGATCTGATCGACAACCTGCTTGGTCGCCACGGCGGCCGGGTCGTCCGTGACGGGTTTGGCGGAAAGGGGATGAATCAAGCTGGCGACCGCTAGCAGGGCCAGCGCAGCACAAGGTACTCGGGGAACGGACATGACGCGTCTCCTCTCTATTGGGGAACAACGGGACGGAAAAGTGTGCCGACACGGGGGCCGGCCAATTTCTTCGACGCAGCTCAGAGGGAAAGAGTTCCCCATTTTTCGGGGCAAAGCTGGGGATTTGAATCTCCGATCTACAAATCCTACTACTGAGTTCGCCATGGAATCGCTAGGATGCATGGAAGAATACTGGTGGCTAACATAACAATCCATATTCGGTAAGAATGGGATGCAGCGGGTCCGGCGCAGCTACTATCAATGTCTACAGGCTCAGTTTGACGCGATACTTGGCAAGTCCACTTTAAATGAATCGACCAATGGCAAAAAGTACTTCTTGCTTCTCGGTGAAATTGATCCTTTTCACTTTGTGTTTGTCTGCGGGTCGCAGTGTTGCCGCATCACTAGAAGCCCAAGCAGAATGGACGAGACAACTTTCCTCGGAAGTAGATGCGTTTGGTCATGGCGTAGCGATGAGTCGTTTAGGCGTGGTCTACGTTACGGGTGATGTGGACAATAGGTTCCTGAGTCCTGTTCGTGGAAGCTGGGACGCATTTCTGAGCAAATACGACTCATTTGGAGTACTACAATGGTCGACGCTTCTTGACTCTGGTGCCGACGACTCGAGCAGCTCTATCGCCATCGACAACTACGAGAACATCTACATTAGTGGTTTCACCAGGGGAGATCTCGGCGGCTCAAACGTAGGCTTCCGAGATGCGTTCATAAACAAGTACAATTCTGCCGGCGATCTCTTGTGGAGCCGACAATTAGAGTCTTACCTTGTAACATGCGCGCACGCTGCGCGCATCATTTGACATGAAGTTTGGATCGGATATGCTGAAGGGGAGTGCAAGAGCCACCCCAGCCGACGACGTGACGATCGGTGGGGCAAGAATCGAACGCGCAAT
>JBGSPU010000016.1:0-89127 GCA_041738415.1 Bythopirellula sp. | reverse complement strand
TTTAAAAACCCCCCCCCAACGCGCTAGCCCCTGGTACATTTTGGCGCGGCAGTCGATTAGCGTTCCTGCACCATGTTCCTCCCCCCCAATCTTACCCCAAACCGCTACAACCGCCTACTTCTTCTCGCCTTTCTTGCTCAGTGGCATGTTCGCCAATTGGCGCTGGACAATCGCTTCCGGCAGTTTGAGACGATGATGCCAGTGTGACAGGCTAAATCTCATCGGCATCGTACTGCCTAGATCGCTGGACATTGGTTCTGGACGCGGTCTATACTAAAGGCATGGATCGCCTCATCCCTGCTGTTTTCGATTCCGTTGTCTTCCGCCCTCTTGAGTCGGTGGAACTGGCTGAGGGGACGCCGGTGAAGGTCCAGGTATCACAGCCTCCAGAATCGCCGAGCGACGAGTTTTCACCCGAGGAGATCGCCCGACAGCAGGCTGCGATTATTGAGTTTCTTGACAGGATGGAGACGCTTCCCTGGGAAGGCCCAGATGACGGCTTTTCTGGTCGCGACCACGATAAGATTCTTTATGGTGCGCCGTGATCTTCGTCGACACGAGTGCCTGGTAAGCATCTTCCTTGCAGCGTGACGACAATCACGAGGACGCCAAGTGATTTCTGGCATCGGTGCGGGAACCACTTATTACCACCGATTATGTTATCGATGAAACGCTGACACTGTTTCGCGCCCGCGGCGAGAATCAACATGCTCTCGAGCTTGGCAGCCAAATAATTGACAACTTCTTCGCGAAAATAATCACGATCAACAACCGGGACTTTATGGATGCGTGGCAAGTCTTTCGGCGATACAACGACAAACAGTAGAGCTTCACCGACTGCACCAGCCCCGTGGTCATACAGCGGCTGGGTATCCGGAAGGCGTTCGCGTTTGACGAACATTTTCGGCAGTTTGGGATGGTGGCGGTGGTGCCGTGAGACTTGTCCTTGTCCGCGATTTACAAACCCGATCTTGCGAGCGAGAGCGTTTTGGCCGAAGGCCATATTCATCCGTAAAGGCGTGGACGGTGAATAGGACCTTTGGCCAAAAGTTGAATGGTGACTCCGGTACCTAGTACTTGCCTTTTTCACTGGAACCCAGCGGGCAACGGGCGAGCCGTGCTTCGTGATCGTTGTTTCTTCACCTGCTGCCACTTTCTCAAGAAGTTATGTCTTTCGGCGTAGCTTGTGGCTGCTTTGCCGTTGTCACACGCCCATTGTCCGCGGGTTCTTTGCTATCCCCCTCGCCGGCCAGTTTTGCCAGGCTCTCAGGAATCTCGATACCGCCGATGTCGCGCATGACTTGCATCATCGGAGGTAATGTGCCAGCCATTTTGTGGAGGAAGTCGGCAGTGTTCGAGCGGCCGTTGCTGCCGCCGTTTTCCCAGACGACGACCTTGTCGAACTTGATGTTCGAGATCGCCTTGGCAGAACTTTCCGCCAGCGTGTCGAGGTGTTCGAGCATCATCAGTTGGAACGCCTCTTTGGCTCCGCCACAGGCCTCGACGATTTGCTTGAGCCCCTCGCCCTTCTTGGCCAGGATTTCGTACTGACCGCGGGCCTCGGCTTCAAGCTTGGCGTAGATCGCCGAAGCTTCACCTTCGGCCTCCAAGCGACGCTTCTCGGCTTCCGCTTCGGCATCGACCACGATGCGGGCCTTCTGGGCCTTGGCGGGGGCTTCGAGCTTGGCCCGTTCCTCGGCTTCGATTCTTTCGGCCTCTGCCAGGGCCGCCTTGGCCATCGCGCGGTTTTGCACTTCGAGCACAGCCGCCTCGGCCTCGCGCTTGCGGGATTCGCCCCGTTGATAGGCGTCGGCCTTTTGCGTGAGCAAGGTCGCTTGCGACTGGGCAATCTTCGCCTCGGAGAGGTTTTCTCCCTCGACGGCAGTGGCGTTGGCCTGGGCAACCGAAATACGCATCGCCTGCTCAGCATTCTTGATCTGCATGTCCCGCTCGTAGGCCGCCTCCTGCTCACCCACGGATTGCAATTTGGCCATTTCGGCAATTCGCACGGCTTGCTCGCGCTCGGCATCCCGGGTGCCGATCTGCTGGTCGCGAGTCGCATTCGCCACTTCAATGGCCCGCTCACGATTGGCTTGGGCCACGCGAATCTCGCCCTGCTTCTCTTCGTCGGCCACGTCACCACGGGCCTGCTGGATTGCCTGCGAGGCGGCCTTCTGGCCGATCGCGTCGATGTAGCCGCTCTCGTCGGTGATATCGGTGATATTGACGTTGATCAGCACGAGGCCGATTTTCTTGAGTTCTGGCTCGACCGAGTTCTGGATGTGCTGCAGGAAGGCATCGCGATCGCGGTTGATGTCTTCGATGCCCATCGAAGCGACCACTTGCCGCAATTGGCCAAAGATGATTTCCTCGGCCTGCTTGCGGATATCTGCGGTAGAGAGTCCCAAGAGGCGAATTGCTGCGTTGGTCATCACCTCGGGGGCGGTGCCAACGGCCACGGTGAACACGCTGGGCACGTTGACGCGGATGTTCTCAATCGACAGGGCACCTCGCAAGGGGATTTCGATCTGGATCGGCTCGAGGCTCAGGTATTCGTAGTCTTGGAACAAGGGCCACACGAACGACGCCCCGCCATGCACGGTCTTGGCGGCCTGGCCTTGCTTTGTTTTACCGAAGATCACCAGCACCTGATTGCTGGAGCACCGCTTGTAGTTGGTCTTTAGAAGTACAATGGTTGAAAAGAAAATCACCGCCACGAAAGCAGCGAGAATTCCCAGGCCGACCATCGTTTCTGTTGACAATTCTGCCAGGAGGATCATGTGCGTCATTTTATTTTCCCCGTGTTGTTCTACTAGATGTTCCGGCCGCTCACGCTTCCGGAAGCGCCATGTTCTTATGCTTCCACCGGAGCGGCCAAACGACGGACCGCTACCGTGTCGCTGTTTTTTACTTCGATGATCTCAACCGTCTCGCCTGTCCGAAGTGGTTCCGTTTCCTCGGAGACAGCTTGGTATTCCACCGTGCGATTTTGCAACGTGACTTGAACTTTTCCTAACCCCGCTCCGTCGGCTGGAATCGGAACGTATACGGTAGCGTGTTTGCCGATAGAAATACTGATGCGTTCGTTGCCCGAAGAAGTCAATTTCGACATGCCTTGCATCAGGTAGTACATGCCGTACATGGCAGCGAGGCCGAGGAGGATTGCAATCACGAATGCCATCGGCTGTGACATGCCAGCACTAAGTGCGGTCTTGCCTGCGACTCCAAAGAATGCCGCTGCGGCGATTAACGTGCGAAAGGACAAGACACCAAAGAGCCAAGAGCTGTCAGGATGCTGGTAGTCGGCATCGGCAGCGTGGCCCAGAGACGTGTGGTTGTCGCCGGGCAGGTCGCCATCAATATCGAAGTCACCCGCCGCGTCGGTATCGCCAGAGAAATCACCATCGCCAATGTCCCCGCCATCATGGCCCATTCCCATGAGCGTGAGCAGGAACTGGCAGATCATCACCGTGCCGCCGATGATCGCAGCGATCAGAAATAGCATGTCGAGCATGACGCACCTCCCGCAAGTGAGAGAATAGACGGATGTATCCTTAGGCAATCATCCAGAAATTGTACCTCAAGTTCGCTCCCCAGAGAGCAACGTGCCGAATATTCCGGCGAAAACCTGGGCCATTTTCTGGGCGTTTGTAGCGGGGTATTCGCCCGAGACGGCGGAATCTTGCCGGAAATCGGGCAAATTCTGCTAGTCGCTCGCGGCTGAGCGCTGGATCTCGTTAAACCCCGAGCGTCGGTTAGAGCCGGCAGTTCGCGATTGCCGTTTCCAAGATTGCGGTCGCACCGAGTGCTTCGAGCTGCTCCATGATGCCGATCACTTCGCTCCGCTTGACCATGGCACGCACGCTGTACCAATCTTTGTCTTCGAGTTGATTGACGGTCGGCGAGTTGTAGCCGGGCGTGATCCGTTCGGCGTCGGCAAGCTGGACGGCGGGAATGTTGTACTCCAGCAATGAATAGGCCCGCGCGATGACCACCCCTTCGAGTCGACGCACGACTCGGTCGCAGAGGGCTTGGTGGTTGGTCTTTGGATTTTGAATCAGGACGGTTTCGTAACTGCCGATTTCGTCCAGGATTCGCAGTCGATTGGCGGCCAGTGTGCTGCCTGTTTCGACAAGGTCGACAATCGCGTCAGCAATCCCCAGGGCGATCATCACCTCGACCGACCCGGTGAGTTTTACCGTGTGGGCAGTCACGCCATGTTTGGCCAGATACGATTGGGTCACGTTGGGGAAACTCGAAGCGATTCGTTTGCCGGCGAGTTTCTTGGGAGAGTCGATACCACCCTCTGCAGGAACACAAACCGCCAGGCGGCAATTGCCGACCCCCAGACTCAATCGCGCGCTCAACTCGGCCCCACACTCAGCCACGAGGTCGGCCCCCGTGATGCCCAGGTCAATTGCCCCTTCGGCACACAGGATGGGAATGTCGTCGGTGCGAAGAAACGTCACGTCGATCGGCATCTCTTTGACACGGGCAAAGAGGCTGCGGTCTTGGCGGCGAAAACGGAGTCCCGCTTCGAGCAGTAGCTCCGTAGAAATCTCTGCCAAGCGGCCTTTGCTGGGAACACCGATACGCAAGTTTTCAGTCATTACTTTAGGTATTCTTGATTCTTTCTCGCAGAGACACAGAGACAGCAGAGAGTTAAATATCGCAATTCTCTGTATCTCCGCGTCTCTGCGAGAGACTATTATTTATTTATGAATTTCTTGACGCTTTTTCTTCTAATCCGGAGACACCTGCCCGGCGGGCGAGTTCGGCCTCGACCTCTGCGAGGCTCACATCCCGGCAGGCCAGCAGGACGAGCAGATGATAGAGTACATCCCCCGCTTCGCGGATGGTGTGCTGCCGCCCTTCCTCGCCAGGTTCCCCCGCCGCCTCGACCACCTCGGCGGCCTCCTCGATGATTTTGCCACCGATTTTCTCGATGCCACCGGTGAGCAGTTGGGTGGTGTAGGATTTCTCGCTGGGAGATTCTTTGCGGGAGAGGATCGTTTGCTCCAGGCTTTCGAGTGGTCGGTCGGAACTGTCCATAATTTGGGTGTATCGAGTTCGGCTGACACCTTCCCAGCGGGCATGCTGCACAGCACAATGGAGCGTTTGTGGAAAACTAAACCACCAGTTTAACTAAGGCGAGCGGGGTGCGTAAGCACCCTGCACTGACCGATACTGTCTATAAGTCTAGTGAACGAAGCTCCCCACGCCCAAGATTGTTGGTTTCTCACTGGAGCAACGGCTGTGGGAAAAACTCAGGTCGCGCTCTCCTTGGCCCGCAAAATCGGAGCCGAGATTATCTCGCTCGACTCAATGGCCGTCTATCGCGGCATGGACATCGGCACGGCGAAGCCAATCCCCGAAGAACAGGCTCAGGTGCCGCATCATTTGATCGATGTCGTTGATCCGAGCGAGGAGTTCAGCATCGAGCGCTATCTGGAAATGGCCCAGTCGGCGATTGCCGACATCGCTTTGCGTGGCCATGAAGTGCTCTTTGTCGGAGGCACTCCGCTCTACCTGAAAGCACTCTTGCGCGGGATGTCGTCGGGACCCCCTGCCGATTGGAACGTGCGTGAGCAAATTGCCGCTGAGGTCAAAGAAGTTGGTAGCGAGGTCCTGCACCACCGTCTGGAGCAACTCGATCCATTGGCTGCTTCGCAGATTCATCCGCACGACACACGAAGGTTAATCCGGGCTTTGGAAGTACTCCGCGCCACCGGTGAGCCGATCAGCCATCAGCAGAGCCACTTTGAACAGGGAACGGCTGCTGAGAATTGTCGCGTGTTTGTGCTTCGGCGCCCGCGCGCGGAACAACACGCGCGGATCAACGAACGAGTCGAACAAATGTTCGAACGCGGACTCGTCGAGGAGGTAAAGCAATTGATCGCCGGTGGCAAACAACTCGGTCGCACGGCAAGCCAAGCGGTCGGCTACCGGGAAGTGATCGAGTATCTCTCGGGTGGCGACTACGACGAGATGGTGGCAAAAATAAAGGCCCGTACCCGTCGCTTCGCCAAACGCCAAGGCACATGGTTCCGCAGTTTGTGCGAATGCCGGTTTGTCGATATCACAGGTGAGGTCGACGCCGCCGCAATCGCAGGCGAGATAACCGAGCTAGTGGCCTGGTAATCAATCGTTTTCAATCGCCTCATAAATCACCGGCTTGAGCTTCTCTTCCGTCTCCGGCGAATAGGGCACCCGTTGTTCCATGGTGACAACCACCAAATCATCGTCCGGTGAGAGCCAATAGTGCGTGCTTGCCGCGCCGCCCCAGCCGTATTCGCCCTTCTTCGCGTGAGGGTTCGATTTGTGTTCGTCGGTTGTTACCGAGAAACCGAGTCCATATCCGACGCCAACACGAATCTCCTCGCCAAATGTCACCCATCCCGCTGTCTTGGGCACCTGATCGGTCCTCATGAGTTCGACCGATTCCTTGGAGAGAATTCGCGTTTCTTGGAACTCGCCCCCTCCCGCGACCATCAGCAGAAATCGCATGTAGTCCGAGGCCGTCCCTACCATCCCCCCGCCGCCGGAGAGTAGCCCTGGTTTTCGCAGATACCCACTCTTCGTGGGTTCATCGCGAATAATCATCCGCCCTTTGCCGTCGGAATAGTAATTCGTGGCGAAGCGATCTTGCTTCTCTGCCGGAACAAAGAACCCCGTGTCGGTCATTCCTAGCGGCTTAAAGATGCGTGCCGTCAAGAATTCGTCGAGTGGCTGTTCCGAAACAACTTCGACGATGCGTCCCAACACGTCGATCCCCGCGCCGTATCGCCAATCTGTTCCTGGCTCGAACGGCAGCGGAATCTGCCCCAGCTTCTTGGTCATCAACTCGAGGTCCGACGACTTGTCGAGAGCGTCGGTATCTTCAATCAGTTTTTCCGTTGTGTCACCACTGGGCGAACCGTAGGTAATGCCAGACGTATGAGTAAACAATTGAGAGATGGTCATCTCACGCGTGGCGGGATTTTCCTTATCGCCGTCGACGACTTTGAGATTCGCGAAGTCGGGTAGGTACTTTGAAACCGGCGCGTCGAGATCGAGCTTTCCTTCGTCATGAAGAATGAGCGCGGCCGCTGACGTGAGCGATTTGCTCATCGAATAAATGCGAAAGATGGTATCTTCGGCGATCGGCTTTTTCGATTCCAGGTCCATTACGCCGTAGGGTTCGTGAAACACGACCTTGCCGTTTTTAGCGATCAACACGATGCCCCCCGCGATCTTGTGGTCGTCAATGAAGCCGTTCACAATCTTGCCAACTTCCGCGAGCTTCTCTGGCGACATACCTTCGGCCTCAGGCGTGGAGGTGGGAAGCTCTGCGGTGAAGGCCGGTAGAGCGACGAGCATCATTGCGATTGCTGTCTGGCAAGTGAAATACATGGTACGACCTCCAAGGGAGTAAAAGAGGAAAGTGCCGCCATTATAATGAGAAGTTCTCTCGGGTGGAGAGGTCTTCTCTAGCCGCGATTCAATGAATCGCAGATCACGCCCTCACAAACGTGCCACTCCGGCCGCCGCTTTTTTCTTCGAGTTGGATGCTCTCGATTCGCATGGCGCGGTCCACGCTCTTGCACATGTCGTAGACCGTGAGTGCTGCAACTGACACGGCCGTAAGCGCTTCCATCTCAACGCCCGTCTTGGCGGTGACCTCGACCGTAGCTTCGATGCGTAAGGCGTCTTGGTCGATCTCAGAGATAGCTATGCTCACCGCATCAAGCGACAACGGATGGCAAAGCGGGATCAATTCACCGGTTCGTTTGGCTGCCATAATCCCTGCCAAACGCGCGACCTCGAGCACGTCCCCCTTGGCAAGCTGGCGATCCAGGATCAATTGCCGCGTAGCGGTCTGCATCCGCACAAGGCCACTCGCGCGGGCCATCCGGTGGGTGACCGGCTTGTCGCCAACGTCAACCATCCGGCTGGCACCTTGATCGTCGAAATGGGTGAGATTAGTCATTGATTTAGAATGTTGATACGAGTGAATTGATAAACATCACCAGCGTGCCAACGAGCCCAAGAATGACAAGAATACGACAAGTCTTTTGCCATGCGGTTCTTAGATGTTTCGAATTCTCTTCGAAAGTATCAGGATCACTTGTACTACCGAACTCGCTTAGTATCTGTTGAGCTCTAGCAAGGTCTGCTTCGTTGACTAGGACATTGACATTACCTAAAGATTCAGCGCGGAATTGGGAAGTGTATTCCCCAGTCAAATGAGCTTCAATTCCGTTGTCTTTTAGAGCAGCGACAATCATCGCTGCTTCCATTTCTGTGTAGACTTCTGTGAGTTTGGTAGGGCTGTTCGTGCTCATGCCGTCATTGTAAGGCATTTCTAGTACGAAGTCACACGTCAAATCGAATAACGCAAGCGAGCCGTCGGGCTTGCCCCGGCGGGATGAAACCGCCGGCTCGCGTTTTGCTCCACCAATAAAAAAACCTCGCTACCGTTTCCAGCAGCGAGGTTCTTGAGCGGGGTAGGGGCGACAGTTCGGGAGAACCCAGCCGCCCGGCAGTTGAATCATTCAACAGCCCCTATTTTCTATATTTAACCACCAGCGAAACTTCGTAACCGGCGGGTTGTGGTATCCTAGACCAACTCTTTCTTGGCACCGATGAGGGTCCGGAGTCTTTCGGCCAGCAGGGCGGCGTCGAAAGGCTTCTTGAACGTCTCGTTGATGCTTGAGCGATCGAAGCTAGCCGTGGTGCCGTCATCTGGCAGCAGGGCGATCAAAATGGTTTCGGCAAAGTCACTGCTGCGGCGCAGGTTCTGGCAGATCTGCAAAGCCTCGACCTGACCGATTGAAAAATCAACGATGATGCAATCGGGGTGAAAACTCTCAGCCTGGATTCCGGCCTCGAATCCGCTAGCAGCGGTGGAAGTGCGGAATGCTCTCTCGGCGGGTAGTTCACGTTTCAGGTTTTCGATCAGCACCTGGTCCTGGGCAACGATCAGGACTTTGGCCATCGCTTCGTCTTCCAAGTCGCCCAAAGGCATTCCATGCTCTTTGAGGAATCGGATGAGGTATTCGCGGGGAATCCGCCGGTCCTGAGAACCGGGAATTCGATAGCCCTTCAATCGCCCTGAGTCAAACCATTTGCTGACCGTGCGCGGGGCCACTTTGCAGATCTTGGCGACCTGACCAGTTGTAAAGACCTTCATCACGGGTACTCCAATAATGTCTTGCGTTTCGCTGGTCGCGCTAGGGGCACTTACCCGCTAGCCGCGTATCCCTATCTGTGCATCAGACTGGCTCGCGACTTCCCTGTGGCCAGTACGGTGTTCTGATATTGCACACCTGGGTCGGGATACAAAATTTGCATGGTGGGTTGGTTCAGGTCCTTCTGATCCTCTCCGTCATGTTCTTCCATCGGCAATGCAAGCATAGGAAGATTGGCAAAATTCGTTAAATTGGAGATTGTGGTGAACAATCCTTCCAACTCGTACAAATACACCAGTTCTTATGCCCGAATCCCGAGGGATCGGTCAAGTTGGTGGCGCGAGAGAGAGCGTACCGCTAGCGTGGTGGGTGGGCGTCACCACAATCGTGGCAACGTTTATCCCTTACTTGGCAGGCTCCCCCCTGCGTGGATCGGTTTGAGCGACTCCCAGTTGGTAGTCAATCAAAACAATCCTTCCGAAGGTTAGTTTCGATTCAAAAGGGGGTCTGACTTTAGAAACTTTCCCTATTCGTGTGAACATGGCCGATTATGACGGCTGTAGCCAGGATGCGGTTTCTGTCTTTCGTAGTCATCAGGACCACTCTCGAGGGTGGGTATCAAGCCGCTTGAGCATCGCCCGTCTGAATGCCGCCATCCTGACTGGCAAGCCCCGATTGGCGAATCTGGCCGTCGGCGCTCACGTCTTCAAACCTCACGGAAACTCGCTTCGAGATGCCCGATTCCTGCATGGTGATGCCATAGATCGTGTCCGAACAGGACATCGTGCGTTTGCTGTGAGTGACGACGATGAATTGAGTGGAAGACATGAATTCGCGTAACACTTCCACAAAGCGGTCGATATTGGCTTCGTCGAGGGCTGCGTCGACTTCATCGAGCACACAGAAAGGAGTGGGACGACTGCGGAAGATTGCTAGCAACAGCGCCACGCACGTCATGGTTCGTTCACCGCCGGAGAGGAGCGACATGCTCCGCGGCTGTTTTCCCGGGGGACGGGCCACGATCTCGATGCCACATTCCAGCACGTCGTCGGTCTCGCTTTCCTCAATGATGATATCCGCCTCGCCACCGCCAAACAGGCTGCGATACAATTCCTGAAAGTTTCCCCGAACCAAGTCCAGGGTTTGCACAAAAATATCGCGGCTCTCAGCATTGATGTTTAGAACCAATTGTTCCAGTCGTGACTTCGCTAATCTCAGGTCTTGGTATTGTTTGGCCAAGGACGCGTGACGCTCCTCAATCGCTTCTAGTTCCGTAAGTGCCTCGAGGTTTACGGGGCCTACTCCCGAGAGTTGATCGCGTAAGGAGCGAATCTCGGCTTCGACTTCGGCACGATTGGGGATTTCAACCGGGGGTTCGGTCACTGCCAGCAAGGCGATTTCCACGCGATAATCCTCGGCAAGACGTTCGGCGATTTCCTTCCGTTGATTTTCTCCCTGTTGTTGTTTGAGTTCAAATTGTTGGAGTCGTGATTGTTTCTCCAGCAGTTGGGAGCGAAGCCCTTCGGCATTGCGGGTGGAGGCTGCCCGCTCTTTGCGAAGTTGCTCGTGGCGCGAGTTCCACTCGGTGAGCTCGGTGGTCAGGCGGTCTTTCTCGCTGTAGAGCTCTGCTAGCTCGCTCGTCAGATCAAGGACCGACTGCCTGAGTGTCTCTTGCTGTGTGCGGCAATCGACCGCGCGTTGCCTGGTTTCCTCCAAGGCCTGATCGTGTTCCTGGTAGTCTCGACGAAGCTGTTCCATCTGATGCCGTAGTCCATCGCGGCGTTGCTCGCTCCGGGCCAGCGCGACACGGATATCCGTCAAGCTGGGCTGAAGTCCAGCTACCTGCTGTTCGAGTCGAGCGGTTTGCTGGGTGTAAAGATTGAGTTGATGCTGCAACCGTTCTTGGTTCACATGTCGATTGGCGAGCTGGCTCCGCAGATCGGCCAGTTCATTGGCGGCAGCAGACGCCTTCTCGTCGGTCTCCTGAAGTTGCAATTCTGCTTCAGAAAGGCTCTCGATTGCCCTGTCGAGGCGATCCCGGGCCGAAGCGACCTTCATGAGCGTCTCGTTCACCGCACGCGATGCTCTTTCCTGCTGGGAAGTCAACCTGGCCAGGCTTTGTTCCTCGCTATGCACGGTGGATTCTAATCCCGCGCAGAGTTCTTGCTGGGAGTGGATCCGTTGCTGCATGTCACGAATTTCGTCCACCAAAGCCCGCAACTCGCTCCGCCGCGATAACAGGCCCATCGAGGCCTGCCGGGGACCGACGGTCAGCGTTCCATCCGCAGTGAGCACTTCGCCCACGACGGTGACAAAGTTGAGACCTCGGCCTACCCCTTTGGACAAACTGAAAGCCGTTTTCAGTGAATCCACAAACCAATGTCGAGCCAGCAACCGCCGAGCCAGCGGAGCCAGATCGGAGGCAATTTCGACGAATTGATCGGCGCGGCCAATGATCCCTGGCTCACCGGAGAGATCGATTCGATCGACCGCGCTGGCAGGGAGGGGAACATCGAGCCGCAAGAAGCTCGTTCGTCCCAGCCAATCCGCCTCAGCCAATTCCATCATTCGCGGATCAATTTGCTCGATCACGAGGCAGTTAGCGCGTTCCCCAAGGGCAATTTCGACAATCGAAGCCGTATCCGCATCGACATGCAAGAGATCGGCAACCACACCGCGCACCCGCCCAAATGGGCCGTCTGGCTCGGACTTGGCTCGGCGCAGCACTTCTTTGGTCCCTGCACTCAAGCCGTCCAGTTGTCGCTCTAATTCTTCAAGCACGAGGGAGCGTTCTTTGGCACCGCTGAGCCGCCCTTTGAGATCTGCCAACGCGGACTGCGCTTTGGCCAATTGACTGCGGTGCTCACGTAGCTTTTCCTGAGTTGCGAGAACCTCTTGGTGAGCTTCTTGGGCAAGCAATTCTTGCTGACGCAAAAGATCGTTGGCGATGGCAAAGCGGCCGCTTTGCTCCGCTTTGGCCTCCTGTGCCTGAACGACTTCATGACGCAGCCGGTCTCCCGTGGTGACGGCCCCGGTGTGTTGAGACTCCACGACTTCAATGCGATGTTCCAGTTGCGTGGTTTCGCGGAAGGCCTCGGTGGTCTCAGTTCGGCACGTGCTCAAATCGCTGCGGCATTGGGCCAGCGCCGCCTGGGCGAGGTCAAGTTCTGCCTGTCGCTCACTTGCCTGGCCTTCAAGGGCGTTGTACTTGGTTTCCGATTCTTGCAGTTGTGCTCTCGTCTCAGCTACCATCTGCTGGGCACTTCCCGCACGAGTACTCATCGAGAGCAACTGTTTTTCCAGTCGCTGAGTTTCTTCGACGAGCTCATCTCCGCGGGCGAGCTGGCTCCGACGTAATGATTCGCTTTGCGCGATTCGCTCACGTACCGAAGTAGCCTGGGAGGTGGCTTCTCGGGCTTTTGTCTGCAAGTCGTCAGCGGACTTTTCCACGGCCTGCAGTTGCTCGTCGTGAAAGGCGACAGTCTTGCGAGCCGAATCAACTTCTGCCCGGAGGGAATCAGCTTCTTGTTGGATGAGTTCGAGGGTGGCCGATAACTTTCGCCAGTCGGCCAGGCCAATCTGTGTCCGCAGGTAGCGGAGTCGATCAGAGAATTCTTTGTACTTGCGAGCCCTTCCTGCTTGGCTGCGCACGCTGCGTAGTCGCGTTTCGAGTTCTTCCACAATGTCGGAGAGGCGCAGCAAGTTCTGTTCGATCCGCTCCAGTCGCCGTGTCGCTTCTTGTCGTTTGAGTTTGAAGCGACTTACCCCGGCTGCCTCTTCGAAAATCAACCGGCGCTCTTTCGCGGAAGACTGCAAGAGGGCGTCGACCTTGCCTTGCTCGATGATGCTGTACGCACCCGTCGTGACGCCGATGCCCGCGAAGATCTCGCGGATGTCGCGCAGCCGGCACACCTGGCGATTGAGAAGATATTCCGCTTCGCCGCTCCGCAGGACCCGCCGAGTGACATGCACTTCTTCGTCGTCGACATCGAGGATGCGGGCCGAGTTGTCAAACGTGAGCGTTACCTCGGCGGAGTTGGCTTGCTTGCGACTGCGCGAGCCACTGAAAATGACATCCGTCATCTCAGAGCCACGCAGCGCCTTGGCACTCTGGCTCCCCAAGACCCACTTGATCGCGTCGACGACGTTCGATTTTCCCGATCCATTGGGGCCCACCACCGCGGTGATGCCGCTGGGAAATTCCAGCCGCGTGCGGTCGGCAAAGCTCTTAAAGCCATTGAGTTCGAGGGCCTTGAGCATGGCAGGTAAACGGAAAGGAATGGGATCGGAATTACGCCAAAAATAGCAGCGAAGCTTAGCAGATTGCCCCACTCGACTGGAGGGCAGAAATGAGCCGAAACCGGCCTGCTAGCAATCCCACTTGCCAGCGAATCGGGCCACATAGCCGGGATGGCAATGAAAACCTAGCTGGGGCAACGCGACAGCGCTTAGCCGCGACGCAGTGGTAGTTAGCCGCGACGCGACTGCCGAGTTCTACGAGGCAAGAGCGGAGCGCGGGCGGCTCCGAATGGGAGGAAGTCTGGACCGGCGACTACATCTTCGAAAACGAATGGCAATCATTCCGCACCAAGAAAAGCCGCGAGCTGGAGTACAAAAGCCCCTCCCACCAGTGCCAACCGGGCCGCCGCAAGATCGCGGTGAAAGTGGTCGACATTTTTGGTAATGACACAATGACGATCGTTGAGGTGACGGTGGGAAAGAGGAAATGAGAAGATGTGCAAACCCGTTGGGGTTGGTATCGAGTGTGGGTACAATAACCCAGGGTGCGCTCTCGCAACCCTGGGCTATGGCATGTAACACCTTCGGTGTAAAGAGTGGGTTGCACCGTGTCCACCATTCGCAATGAGGCGAATCGCGACAGGGTGTTTGCCGAGCAGTTGGCCGCCGCCGAAACGGCCATCGGGTTGTCGCCGCTGCGCGCCCTGCGATCGGCCGCCAATACCGACTGGCGGGCTGCTGCCTGGCTGCTCGAACGGACCTGCCCTGAACGCTTCGCCCGCCGCAAACCGGACAGTCTCCAACCGAGTGAAGTCCGCACACTCCTCGACGAGGTCGCCAACATCATGGCCGACGAATGTAGCGACAACCCCCAGCTTGAGCGGATGTGCTCTCGGCTCGACGAGCTGCAGAAAGCCCGTTTTGGCCAATACCGTTCAGCCATGCAAGGCGACCCGGCTTCGAAATCTTCGGTGGATCGTCATTATGATAAGTTGCAGCGAGAGATCGAGCAGCTCACCGGCGTTGACGGCAGCGAGATGGGCATTAGTGACAAGGATGTAGATGCGGCCATCAAGTGGATCGAGGCCAGCGATCACCGCCGCGAGGAGCAAGAGGCTGTGCAAGCGCAGGCAGAATATTGTTCTACAAAACTCACTTAATCGGCAGTCAGCAGCTACGACGTAAGTCATACTCGGCTAACGAGTTGCAGCAAACAGATCGTTCGAAATGAGAGGGGGTTTTGTTTTGTAAAAAAAAGTTTTTTGCAAAATCGGATGATCCGCACAGGTCGCAAAAGCAGTGTGCAACCGTACCCAGGACGGTCCTACTTGCACAAAGGAAATCCACCAGCATGCTATACTCTCATAACGGTGGATTGCCGCCAGTCCAGCTCCTAAACCCCGCAACCCTGGGTACCTGTGATGCGTATCATTCTCCGCCTTGTGATGGTTTTATCGATTAGTCTTCCCGCTGCGCCGCGGCTCGTCGCTCAAGATGAGATTCCTGCCGACGATCAGCAAGAAGTGTACCGGCTTGATCCGCGCAACGATAACACGACTCTGATTCGAGTTCCTCTCGACGAGATCAAACCGGGTTTCACATACAACTACTATTCCCAGATACTCAAGCGTCGTGTGTGGGGGTTTGCCAACGAAGATCACTCTTTCGAATATGCTTTTGGAGAAGGGACAATTCTGCCCACCAGCCGGTTTGACTTGCAGTTATCTGAAGAAGCACAGGAGAGAATCCTTGAGCAGCGCGCACCGAGACTCAAACAAGACTTAGAAGGATTGGGTAGATCTCCGGCTGTTCAATTAGATGCTGCGGGTAATTGGAATCTGCTCAGCTACACCACCAATGTCCGGGTTTTTAATCTGCTCACCGGCGAGCGCTGGGAATGGCACGGCAAGCGTCGTTTAGGGGTGGTGAATGTGTATGGCAATCTTTGGCAGATCGTTAACGGTGAGTATAAGCCACAGATCATCGGCTGGGTGGTTTGTCGTTAATTTTCATCCACCTCGAAGAAGAATCTCGAAGACAAGTAGGAAACTCGCTTCGCCTTGCAAGCAGTGCTTTACCATCGCTTTGGTGAGCAGATGTTCGTGGAAACCGTCCCTGATCGGGTGCGGGAACGCTAATCTGATACCGCGCTGTCAGGAACTGGGGGGCGCACTGTCGATCAGCGCTGCACTCCAACAAAAAATGGCGAGAGGGGAACGTCAGCAACCGGAGCCAAGTCCGTTCCAGCCTTTCGGCCAGAAATGCTTGCGTTGATCGGCAAGAAAGAAAACGCGACTGAAGGTGGGTGGTGCAGATTTTCGCGGCGTTGAATTCAGATATCGCGCGGTTTGACTTTGAAATCGCGATTTGCTCCGCCGAGCAGGACTCGACAGGCATGTCGCGGTTTACGATATTTCCGGGAGTTTTTTCCAGAATTTGCTTGCAACGGCCGGCAAGGACGGTATCTTAGTCAATATATGAACATATGTACATATATTGAAACCCGGCTCGAAACCCTAAACAAGCGAGGAGCAAGCCATGTCTGTCGCAACCCTTGAACGGAAACCTGTAATGATGGATCGCCCGAATCAAGTCCTCAAGAACGTGTTTGGCTTCGATGGCTATCGGCCTGGCCAGGAGCAGGCGATTACGCAGTTGCTCGCCGGGCATTCCTCGGTGGCCATTTTTCCCACCGGGAGTGGTAAGAGTTTGTGTTATCAATTGCCGGCGCTGCTCTTGGACGGATTGACCGTGGTCATTTCACCGTTGATTGCGCTGATGAAGGATCAGTTAGATTTTTTGAGCGAGCGAGGCATTCCAGCGGCGCGGCTTGATTCGAGCTTGGATCGTGCCGAAGCAGTGCAGGTCTACGAGGACCTGAGGAGTGGTCGGACTCGGCTACTGTATGTGTCGCCGGAGCGGTTGGCCAACGAGCGATTCTTGCAGTTGCTCGCCCAGCAGAAGATCGCCCTCTTGGCGGTGGACGAGGCGCACTGCATCAGTGCGTGGGGGCATAACTTTCGGCCCGATTATCTTCGCATCGCAGCACTGGCTACGCGGCTCAAAGTGGAGCGGGTCTTGGCCCTGACGGCGACCGCAACGCCTGAAGTCGTGGCAGACATCGCCGAGGCTTTCCATGTCGAGCCGGAGCATGTCGTCCATACCGGATTTTACCGGGCGAATCTGGAGATCAACGTGACGGCTTGCGAGGACCGGGAGCGACATCGATTGCTGCTCAAAAAACTTTCGTCGCGGCCACGAGGGCCGGCCATTGTCTATGTCACGCTGCAGCGATCGGCGGAGCAGGTGGCGGAATTCCTGGAAGACGAAGGTTTTGCCGCGCGAGCCTATCATGCCGGCATGAAGACTGAGGAGCGGACTGAGGTGCAGGAGGCGTTTATGGCTTCCGACGACATGATCGTCGTAGCGACGATCGCCTTTGGCATGGGCATCGACAAAGCAGACATCCGCGGTGTGTATCATTTCAATCTGCCCAAGAGTCTGGAAAGCTACATGCAAGAGATTGGCCGCGCGGGCCGCGACGGTAAGCCAGCAGTATGCGAAATGCTGGCCTGCCGCGACGATCTCGTGACGCTGGAAAACTTTACCTATGGTGATACTCCGACCAAGGAGGCCGTCCGCACACTGACGCAGGAACTATTGGCGGGTGGGGATGAAATAGAAGTCTCTGTGTACGATCTTTCCGCCCACCACGACGTGCGCGATCTGGTGGTAAAGACGCTACTCACGTATCTCGAACTGGAGGGGATTTTGCATTCGACGGGGCCGAAATACACGGAGTACAAATTCCAGCCGCAGCGGTCCTCACGAGAAATCTTAGAGCAATTTGACGCCGATCGAGCCAATTTCCTCCGCAGCGTGTTGCAGTTGGCGAGGAAGGGAAAGACATGGTTCACAATCGACGTCGCCGCAGCGAGTGAGCGACTTGCCCAGCCTCGCAATCGTATTGTCGCGGCTCTTGACTATCTGGATCAACGAGGGGACATCGTGCTGCAAACCGCCGGAGTGCGATTCGGATATCAGATTAAGAAACGCGTTGCCGACCTGGAGGGTTTGGTCAGCGCCATGCAGGAAAAGTTTGAGAAGCGAAGAGCAAGACATTGCGAGAATTCACCAGGTCATATCTCTGGTCGAGTCCCCTGGTTGTTACACGCAGAAATTGCTTGATTACTTTGGCGAGGAGCGTGAGGATTGCGGGCACTGTGGGCGCTGCCAGGGGGAACCTCAACAGGCACTACCTCCTGCTACGTATGCGAGATTAACAGATTCAGACCGGGCGGCTGTGAAGCAGCTTCGCTCAGAGCGCAGCCCGGCACTACGAAGTCCGCGGCAGATCGCCCGCTTCTTATGCGGCATCTCGTCACCGGCATCCACCCGGGCGAAACTCCGCAGCCACCGCGATTTCAGCCGACTTGATCGTGTGCCGTTTGCTGCGGTGCTGGAGATGGTGGAAGTCGTTGTTGGCTAGCCGTGATCGTCTGCGACGGAAGGACGTGGACCAAACTCGGAGGGCCACAACACAATCGGGGTTGAGACGACTCGGCTCGCCACTCCAGACTATTTGCCATTCTCCAATGCTGCCTGAGCTGCGGCGAGGCGGGCAATGGGGACTCGGAAAGGGCTGCACGATACGTAGTCCAGACCCACTTTATTGCAGAACTGGATCGAGTCGGGATCGCCACCGTGTTCGCCGCAGATTCCGCACTTAAGGTCCTTCTTTACTGAGCGGCCTTTGACTACGCCCATCTCCACGAGTTGGCCTACGCCGGTTATGTCAAGCGATTGGAACGGATCGCGCGGGAGGATTTCTTGACTCAAGTAGTCAGGCAAGAACGTGTTGATGTCGTCGCGGCTGAAGCCGAATGTCATCTGGGTGAGGTCGTTCGTGCCAAAACTAAAGAAGTCGGCCGCGGGGCTGATTTCGTCGGCCGTGAGAGCAGCGCGGGGAATCTCGATCATTGTGCCGATGAGAATGTCGAGTTTGCCCGTGTACTTTTTCTCGGCCTTGACGTCTTCAATGACCTGGCGGGTTCGCTCTCCGAGCAACTTGAGTTCGGTTGCAGTTCCGACCAAGGGAATCATGATCTCGGCCTGGGCGTCGATCTTTTTCTGCTTGCAAGCGATCACTGCCTCAGTGATTGCGGTTACTTGCATGTCGAGAATCTCGGGGTAGGTGACTGCCAATCGACAACCTCGGTGTCCGAGCATTGGATTTTGTTCGTGCAGTGCAGTAACGCGGTTCTTGACGTCGGCCCGTTTGACGTTGAGTCGCGATGCCATTTCTGCTTGGCTTTTGTCGTCGTGAGGCAGGAACTCGTGTAGCGGCGGATCGAGTAGGCGAATCGTAACTGGCAATCCCTTCATGGCAGTGAAGATGCCGATGAAATCTTTGCGTTGCACCGGCAGGAGTTTCTTCAGGGCTTTCTTGCGATCTTCTTCATTTTCGGCAAGGATCATTTCTCGCATTGCCATGATGCGGTCCCCTTCGAAGAACATATGTTCGGTGCGGCACAGGCCGATACCTTGGGCGCCGAATTCGCGGGCTCGTTTGGCGTCGGCAGGGGTGTCTGCATTGGTGCGCACCTTCATCGTACGATACTTGTCGGCCCACTCCATCACCTTGGAAAAGTCGCCGGATAACTTTGGTGACTGGGTGGCAATTTCGCCTGCCATAACTTCCCCCGTCGAGCCATCAATGGAGATGACGTCTTTATGGGTGAA
Organism: Bythopirellula sp.; assembly: GCA_041738415.1. Taxonomy (GTDB): domain Bacteria; phylum Planctomycetota; class Planctomycetia; order Pirellulales; family Lacipirellulaceae; genus Bythopirellula. The sequence goes on along the minus strand of JBGSPU010000016.1, from coordinate 69,976 downwards.
AACCTTGTTCCCGACTTTGATTTTGCGAGCCTTTTCGTCGATCGTGATCTCGCCTGCCCCAGCAACGCAGCAACGTCCCCAGCCACGGGCGACCACTGCGGCGTGGCTCGTCATGCCACCGGTGCTCGTAAGAATCCCCGCTGCGGAGTGCATACCATCGATATCTTCTGGATTGGTTTCCTTCCTTACGAGCAAGACTTGCTCTCCTTCGAGCGTGCGATCGACCGCTTCGGCAGCAGTGAAAGCGGGTTTGCCGAAAGCTGCGCCTGGCGAAGCGGGAAGCCCGACCGTGAGCAACCGACCATCTTTCTTGGCAGCCTGCTTGGCGGCCGGGGTGAAGCTAGGGAGCAAGAGTTGGGTCAAGTCACCGGCCGGAATTCGCATAACGGCCTGCTTTTCGGTGATCAGTTTTTCCTTGACCATGTCGCAGGCAATCTTCACGGCAGCAGCACCGGTGCGCTTGCCATTGCGAGTCTGAAGCATGTAGAGCGTTTTGTTTTCGATCGTGAACTCGATGTCCTGCACATCTCGGTAGTGCTTTTCGAGCTGGTCCTTGATGCCCATGAGTTGGTCGAAGGCTTTCTTGTCCCACTTGGCCATTTTCTCGACGGGCTCGGGGGTGCGAATCCCTGCGACGACGTCCTCCCCTTGGGCATTGATGAGAAACTCGCCATAGAACTTGTTCTCGCCGGTCGAGGGATTGCGTGTAAAGGCCACACCGGTACCCGATTCGTCCCCCATGTTGCCAAAAACCATCGACTGCACGTTGACTGCCGTGCCCAGGAGGCCTGTGATGTTTTCCACCTGGCGATACTTGACTGCGCGGGGTTGCATCCAACTCTTGAAGACGGCTTCGATCGCTAGTTCCAATTGTTGGATTGGATCCTGAGGGAATGGCTTGCCAAAATGCTTCTTGAAAACGTTCTTATATTCTTCGCAAAGTTTGACCATCCCCTCCAACGGCACCTCATTATCGTTCGCTGCTTTGTAGCGTTTCTTGATCTTGTCGAAGACTTCTTCGAAATATTCGTGATCGACGCCGCAGACAACGTCACCATACATGTTGATCAACCGGCGATAGGCATCGTAGGCGAACCGTTTTTGGCCGGTGGCATTCGCCAGCCCGACGACCGCTTCGTCGTTGAGTCCCAGATTCAGGATCGTGTTCATCATGCCCGGCATCGAGGAGGCTGCACCGGATCGCACGGAAACCAACAGTGGCAACTTGTTGTCGCCGAATTTCTTTCCGAGTTCCTTTTCCAAGACGGCGACGTTGCGCTTCACTTCGTCCATCAGGCCTGCCGGGAGCTTGCGCTTACTCTGGTAGTAGAGATCACAGACCTCGGTAGTGATGGTAAATCCTGGTGGTACCGGCAGACCGATGCTGGTCATTTCTGCCAGGTTGGCTCCCTTGCCCCCCAGAAGACTTTTTTGCTTGCCATTGCCTTCGGTCTTGGTCTTGCCGAAGTAGTAGATCATCTTGGTCGAATCTTTTGCCATTTGTTTTGGATCCTTCTTATTTGTTTACGCTGCGGCGCATGTCGTGCGCGTCGATTGATTCAATGATTCTTTCTCGCTAGAGTCATGCATTGCCCCAACGATTGTGAAAACCGCTGGGCATGGTCACATCAACTGAGCGTTCCACACAAGCGATGGCCCCGGTATGGCCAACCATGTGGGATCAAGGGGACTTGACTCAGAAAGAAAATCGAGCCAATCAATCTAATAGGGGATGCCGAGATCGTCAAGGAGACAAGCACCAACGTTGGCAAGCACTTCTCCGATTCTTAGCATAAATACCCTCAATTTCGCCTGCTTCCTGCCTCAGAATGAAAGAAACCATGCCGAACAATAAAGCCCAGACCATAGCAACCGCGATGCTGTTTGAAACGGCATTGGGATTCGTTGGGGTTCTAATCGCTTGGCTCGGACAGATTTCGTTGCAGGGACGCCTGGCTTTAAGCCTCGACGCAGTACTGAGGGGAACCATTGCTTGTCTACCGATGTTGTTGCTGTTGGTTGCCGCTTACGAAGTCGACTGGCAACCTCTGGTGAAATTGCGCCGCGACGTCGAACTTGTCGTGAAAGTACTCTTCGCGGACTGTGGATGGTTCGAATTCATGCTTATCAGTCTGGCGGCGGGAGTCGGCGAAGAAATTCTCTTTCGCGGAGCACTGCAACCTTTGTTTATCCACTGGACGAATCCGTGGATCGGGATCGCAGTGGCAGCGATGTTATTCGGCTTGGCTCATTTCATGTCAACCACTTATTTCATGGCGGCCACGCTGATCGGAGTTTATTTTGGTTGGCTGGCGTGGGCTTACGAGGATCTGGTTGCGCCGATCGTTGCCCACTCAGTCTACGATTTTGTTGCGTTGGTCTACGTTCAGTATCGAGCCCTTGATGATCGTGGTGGCCCCCCCGCCGACTGATGGGCCAGACGTGTCGGCTCAGGTAAACGGTGGTCCCGGCAGCAGGCCAGTACCAGATCGAGCGCCGTCGGCAATTCGATCTTGTGACCGACTGAAATGTAGAGTGGCTTGACGTTCGTGCGAGTGCGAAGCACAGCCCCGATGAGTTCTTCCTGGTCCCAGAGATCCGTGTAGCTGGCTGCTTCTTCGTGTGGCTCGTCATGGGTGCCGATGAGCCGCGACTTGGCACAGCCGATGGTTGGTTTGCCTAGCAAGACTCCCAGATGTGCTGCCAGACCGAATCGGCGGGGATGGGCGATACCTTGACCATCGACGAGCAGCAGATCGGGCTGCGTTCGGAGCTTCTCATAAGCGGCTAAGATCGAGGGACACTCGCGGAAGGTCAGTAGACCTGGCACATAGGGAAAACGGACAGATTGTCGATGGGTGGCCACCTCCACGATTTCCAACGACGGATAGACGAGCACGACGATCGCGGCGGTGGCTCGTTTTGCTTTGAGACTCACATCGACGCCGGCCACATGGCGGAGGCGGCGGAGACTAGCGGCGTTTTTTTGGCGGACCTTCGAGCGGAATTGTTCTTGGATAGCGCGCGCTTCAGCGGGGGTAACGTTCCAAGGGTGGGAGAGTGGGGTTGGCATGGATTGGAGTTTTTCATGCTGACTCCAAGGAGGCAAGGTCTGAATCGCTCCGCTTTGCGAAGCAGAACTTCGCGGCGCGTCGCGGCTAACAATGTGCAGCGCAAAAAAACTGGCCCGGCTTATCTTGCGATTTGCCGGGCCAGCTTGTTGTTTGACCAAAATCTAATTCCCTTGAAGGAAACAAGAGCTATCTTCTACCTAGTCGCAGCATGGTGCTCCGCAGGAGGGTTCAGCACATCCACACGAGGGCTCGCAGCATGGGTCTGGGCAGTGAACACACACTGGGACCTGCTTGCAAACTACGCGAGGGACGCAACGAGTAACCGTGTACGGCACCTGGCGAGGAACGCAGCGGGTGACCTGAATGGTCTTTTGTTCGCAAACCGGACGACACACGGTGTAGCACACGGTCTTGGTGCATTGCTCGGGCACCATGCGACAAACCTTGTAGCAGCAGGTCTTGGTCTCGGGGACCATGTGGCAGACCTTATAGCAGCAGGTCTTGGTGCATTGCTGGGGTACCATGCGGCAAACCTTGTAGCAGCAAGTCTTGGTCTCGGGGACCATGTGGCAGACTTTGTAGCAGCAGGTTTTAGTCTCAGGAACCATGTGACAAACCTTGTAGCAGCAAGTGCGGGTCTGCTGGCAAGGTATCGTGCGGCAGACTTTGTAGCAGCAGGTCTTGGTCTCAGGAACCATGTGGCAGACTTTGTAGCAGCAGGTGCGTGTGCGTGGTTCGCACACGTACTTGGTGCAGCAGATTTCCTTGGTGTGGCATTCAGGTACCCACACACGCTTGCAGCAGGTTTTCGGAGGGGCCTGGCAGCAGAGCGTCTTGCAGGGGCCGGGGCAATATACGCACCGACAGCGGCAAGGGTCGTAGGTAAACGTGCCTGGCTCGCGAACGGTCTTGGTAAAGGTCTTGCCGGGAATCTGATAGGATTCGGTTTCCCAGTGACCACTGCGGACCTGAATGGTCTTGGTGTAAGGAACGGCTACGCGGACGTAGTAGGTTTCTTCCCGCTGGCGCGTTTCCCACACGGGCTTGCACACGGTGTAGTTTCGCTCACGTGTTTCCCAGACCGCTTTGTAGGTGGTGTAGGGTACTTCGCGGGTGCGAGTTTCCCACACGGGCTTGCACACGGTGTAGCAGCGTTGTTTGGTTTCCCAGACAGGCTTTCACACGGTGTAGCAGCGCTGCTTGGTTTCCCACACTGGATGATACGTGGTGTAGCAGACGTTGCGGGTCTTTGTTTCCCAAACAGGCTTGCACACGGTGTAGCAACGGGTCTTGGTTTCCCAAACGGGCTTGCAAACGGTGTAACAAACTTCCTTCTGACGTTGTTCGTGAACATAGCGGGTGCAATTGATCACCCGATCTTCGCACACTCGATCGTAAACTGTCTTGCAGCGAGTCACCTGCTGCTTGTGCCATTCAACACACCGCACCGTTTTCATCACGGTATGGCAATGCTGCTGGTAGCAACATGGGGTGCAACCATTGTAACGTGCGACTCCGCAATACCCCGCCCACGCTGCCGAAGGCAACATTGTTAAGGCGATGGCAGCAAGAGCCCGCACAACCGACTTGGCTCTCATGGTGTTCGTCTCCTTCACTTCTGAAAGTTGGAAAAATAGATGGTTTGGTCAAAATGGGAAAGTTCCCGTCCTTTGGTGATTTCGGTATCCACAGCCGTCACTCCTTAGCTAGATGTCGCCTTTTTCCTACACGTTGGAGTCGCCCTGCCATACTCAATTGATACAAACGCAATGTTGCAAATCCCCGGATCCGAAGAGTTTCCGGCGCAGCGTGGAATCGTATGAGAAATTCGGTTTGCAACGACTATGTCGAGCTGAGTTACTGGGACTGGTTGCCCCCGAAATGAAGTGAGTTCCCTGACCAGTTCGATTAACAAGGTGACTTTTTGTAATCCGCGTAACTCGTTACCATGATTGAAGATCGAGTGATTCCTACTTGCTTTTCGCAACGGATTATGGTTAGAGTGGAACTGCCTGCTAATGATGCCAGGGTCCGCTATGTAAGGATGAGTCCGCCTTGTTCCTCTGCTTTTCTCGCTACTAGGGTAAGATCTTGCTTCAAGAGAATCCCACTTCTCGGCCCAATCCCAACGCCATTCCCGGGGCTGTCGTCAGTCGGCTGAGCCTCTATCTGCGGGAATTGCAGCACCTGATCGCGACTGGCAAGGAAACGACGAGCAGTAGCCAACTCGGGCGGCGATTGGGCTTTACCGATGCCCAGGTCCGTAAAGATTTGGCCCATTTCGGCAATTTCGGCCATCCAGGGATTGGCTATCGATGCGACGAGCTAATCGAAGCCATTCGTAAGATTTTGGGCACCGACCGCGAGTGGCAAGTTGCGTTGGTGGGGGTGGGAAACCTGGGCCGAGCCTTGCTAGGCTATCGCGGTTTCGTCCAACAGGGTTTTCGGATCGTGGTGGCATTTGATACCGATCCCGCCAAGGTAGGGACCCACATCGAAGGGGTCGAGATTTGCCATCTCAGTCGACTAGGCAAAGTGCTCGAAGAAAAGAAAATCGAGTTAGTGATGGTTGCTGTCCCAGCGGCGGATGCCCAGTCAGTGACCGATGAGTTCGTCGCGGCGGGAATTATCGGAATCGTGAATTTCGCCCCAGTGACACTTCGAGTTCCAGATGGCGTAAGCATGGTAGGAGTCGATCTGGCCCGCGAGTTGGAGCAAGTTACCTTTACTGTGACGAACAAGCTCAATAACCCACAATAGGCCAGTCGCAATGGGAGGGCCGTCCGCTTGTCGGTCCCCCTTTCGAGATTTGCCTGTATGACTTAGATTGATGGGTTCAGCCACGAGTATTCTCGTAAGCCGATTGCCCCGTAGTGTAATGGTAACACTAGGGATTTTGATTCCCTCATTCCAGGTTCGAGTCCTGGCGGGGTAGTGTTTTTGTTTTCTGTCTCAACGCCCAGGGGGTGCAATCCCTGGGCGTTGAAGTTTTAGCGAAGATTCCGCGCATGGCACTTCCCATAGATTGTTCCAAAGTCAGATTTGCCGTTTCGGCGGTCCGTGAAGCCGCACAGCTTGTGCAGCGTGTCCAACAGGAGCTAGTTAGCGTAGCGCTCAGCAAAGACGACAAGTCACCCGTGACGGTAGCCGACTTTGCCGCCCAGGCGATCGTTTCCAAGCGGCTATTGGAGGCATTTCCTGAAATGGGGTTTGTGGGTGAGGAGAGTTCCGAAGTTTTATGCACTCCTGCTGGGCAGGAAACACTCGAACAAATTACGCATTTCGTCCGCCAGGTGGAACCGACTGCAACTCCCGAAGAAGTCTGTTCCTGGATCGACCGGGGAGCTGGCGAACCAACTGACGAGTTCTGGACGCTCGACCCCGTCGATGGGACGAAAGGGTTTCTGCGAGGCGATCAATACGCCGTGGCTTTGGCATTTATTCGGCATGGGAAGGTCCGAGTCGGTGCGCTGGGATGTCCCGAATTGGGCGCTGGCATCAAACCAGAAAAGGGTGGCGCTGGGACGATCGTCGTAGCTCGCTGCGAGAGCGGCTGCTTTGCAAGTTCGCTTGCCGATGAAGATGCTGAGTGGGCGAAGCTCGCCGTCTCTACAGAAAGCAACATTGCCTCCGCGCGCATGCTCCGCAGTGTTGAAAAGGCCCATACGGATACGGGGGGCATCGGTGAGCTTGTCACCGCGTTGGGCATCACGGTTGAACCGGTGGCGATGGACAGTCAGGCCAAGTATGCCGTGCTCGCAGCGGGGGGAGGCGAAATCAATCTCCGACTCCTGTCCCCATCGCGGCTCGATTATCGTGAAAAAATCTGGGACCAAGCCGCAGGTTCGATTTGTGTGGAGGAAGCTGGCGGGCGAGTCTCGGACCTGGATGGCAAGCCACTCGATTTCTCACATGGTCGAACTTTAGCTGCCAATCGAGGAGTACTCGCCAGCAACGGGCATCTGCACGATGCCGTCTTGGCCGGTTTGTACCAGATAGGGGCCTGAAATGCGTGACTAAAATGGGTCGAGTCGGGTGGCACTAACTTCTTTCGCTGTTTGGGATTAGGCCATTTAAGAGCCGGTTGACTCTGTTTATTGCGAGCGATAAACTACAGGGCTAATTTGACTTGCACGGCCCAAGCCAGATCGTTTTGTACAAATTCAGGCCGAATGACTGACCCTAACGTCGGATGCCCCGCTGTTTTTCAGTGTGTAGGGACTTAGCCGATGTGCCTTTTGGAGAATTATTCGTGTCAACGACTTTAGTCAAAGAGTTGGTTGAGTCCGGCGTGCATTTTGGGCATCGCTCAAGCCGCTGGAATCCCAAGATGCGGCCCTATATTTATGCGCGCCGCAATCTGATTCACATTATCGACGTCCGCGAAACCATCCGCGGCCTGTTGCGTGCCAAGAAATATCTGGCGGATGTGGCCAGCCATGGCAGCCTCATTTTATTTGTTGGAACTAAACGACAGGCGGGTGAGACGATCCAGAAAGCCGCCGAGCGCTGCGGAATGCCCTACATCAACGACCGCTGGTTGGGTGGCACGCTGACCAACTTTCGCACGATTCGAAGTCGGCTCTCGCGGCTTGAAGAACTTGAGCACATCCGTGAAAGCGAAGAAATCAATACGTATTCCAAAAAGATGCAGTCCTCGCTCAACCGCGAATACCGCAAGATGTTTCAGAATCTCAATGGCATGCGGAAGATGAACCGCTTACCGGAGTGCATGATCATCGTTGATCCGAAGAAGGAAAAGAATGCTGTCAAGGAAGCCCGCAAGATGGGGATTACCACAGTTGCTTTGATTGACACAGATTGCGATCCTGATTTGATCGATCTACCCATTCCAGGCAATGACGACAGTATGCGTTCGATCGATCTGATCATCAACATTCTTGCTGATGCGATTGCTGAGGGTAAAGCTGAGTCCGCCACAGAGCAGCAGCAACAGGCCGAGGGAGTTGACCCCAAGGCCGCGCTTGTTTAGTGCGAATTGAATACGATTGGTGTTCTGTCGCTCAGGCGAGCGTACTCTGCGCTCCGGTTTCATCTGGATTTAATGCCATTTAAAAATAAATCAAACGATATCAACGTATTAGGAGTAATCTACCATGCCAGAAATCACCGCAGCCATGGTTAAGAAGCTGCGCGATGAGACGCAGTTACCGATGATGGAATGTAAGGCCGCCCTGAAAGAGGCGGAGGGCGACGTGGAAGCCGCCAAACGGTCTTTGCGCGAAGCGGGCAAAAAGTTTATGGGCAAGCGGCAAGATCGCGCTACCGAAGAGGGCCGGATTGGAATCTATGCCAGCGTAGCCGATGGAGTCGGCGCCATGGTGGAATTGCAGTGCGAATCGGCCCCCGTTGCTGCCAATGAGGAGTTTGCTAAGTTAGCGGACGATCTCGCCAAGCAATTGGCCGTTGGTCCCGGAGCGACATCGCCCGACGAATTGTGGGCACAGCCCTCCCCCAGCAAGCAGGGAATGACCCTCGAAGACCAGCGCGATGAACTGCAAAACAAGATTCGCGAGGTTTTTCGGATTGCGCGACTGGAGCGCATTGATGCACCGGCAGGTGGTTTTGTTCATATGTCCAAGATCGGCGTTCTCTTGGAAGTCGAAGGGGGCTCCGACGAGTTGGCCAAAGAGATCAGCCTGCATGTGGCAGCCATGAATCCGCGTGCGACCACCAAGGAAGAACTCGATCCCGAGATGGTCAATAAAGAGCGAGAGCTGCAGAAAGATCGTGCCCGTCAGGAAGGCAAGCCGGAGAATATCATTGAGAAAATGATCGAGGGCCGAATGAAGAACTTCTATGCCGAGCACGTACTTGCGGAGCAGCCTTTTGTGAAGGACGAAAGCCAGACTGTTGGCAACATTGCCAAAGCAGGAGGGATGAAGCTCAAACGCTTCATCCGCTGGCAACTGGGTGAAACCGGTTCCAGTGATGCCGTTGATGCGGCATAAGAGTATGGCGTGGCAACGCCCTGGAGTTGCAACTCCTGGGCGTTTTTTACGGACTTTACCTCACCTTATAGTTGAGAGTTGGATGACTGATTTGCCAGGAAAAAACGAAAAGCCCTATCGACGGGTAGTTCTCAAGCTCTCAGGTGAAAGCTTCGCACCTCCTGGAGAGCGCGGAATCAGTATGGAAGAGGTAGTTCATATTGCTTCACAAACCTATCGTGCCATGCAGCAAGGGGTCGAAATCGCGATCGTGATCGGTGGCGGCAACATCTTGCGGGGAGCCCAATTCACGGCCGGTAATTCCAGCATTCAAGAAGCCACGGCCCACTACATGGGAATGCTAGCCACGGTGATCAACGGGCTCGCTTTGCAAGACGCACTTGAGTCGTTGGGCTGTGAGACGCGCCTGATGAGTGCCGTGAAAATGGATGGTGTTGCCGAGCCCTACATCCGGCGGCGTGCCAAGCGACATCTTGAAAAAGGTCGTATCGTGATTATTGCGGGAGGGACAGGTGCTCCGTTTGTGACGACCGATACGGCGGCGGCACAGAAAGCATTGGAGATCGAGGCCGACATTTTGATGAAGGCCACCCGAGTAGAGGGTGTCTACAGCGAAGATCCTGAGAAGAATCCCCACGCTGTGCTGTTTAGGAATCTCAGCTTCCAAGAAGTGCGGAATCAGAACCTGCGTGTGATGGATCCCACGGCTATTGCCCAGTGCATGGAACACGACTTGCCAATCTTGGTGTTCAATTACCGTGTTGACGGTAACATCGAACGAGCCGTTCGCGGCGAGAAGCTCGGCACCTCGGTCACCAGCCGCAAAGAAACGGTCAGTACCTGATTTGACTGCTGCATAGGACTAAACTTTAACCTTTAATCTTTCCTACCATGACAACAGACGAAATCCTTCTTGATACTGAAGAACGCATGGAGAAGGCGATCAGTAAGCTCAAGGACGACATGACCGGCATTCGCACCGGTCGGGCTAACCCAGGGTTGGTCGACTCGGTGCGGGTCGAAGTCTACGGTTCCCCCACGCCGATCAAACAGATTGCCTCCGTAAGCGCTCCCGAGCCGACCCAAATCGTGATTCGACCCTTTGATCCCTCGACAATCAAAGAGATCGAGAAGGGCATCATCGCGAGCGATCTTGGGCTGGCACCACAAAGCGATGGCAAGGTGATTCGGCTTAATATCCCAGCTCTTTCAGGTGAAGTTCGTCGCGCGATGGTCGCACGCATTAAGGATCTTACCGAGGAGACCAAGGTCGCCATTCGCAACGTCCGCCGTGATGGCAACAAGCACGCCGATCAGGCTGAGAAGGATAAGGCCCTGAGCGAGGATGACCGTGATTCACTCAAGAAGGAAATCCAGGACCTCACGAAGACCTACGAAGACCAGGCCAACGAGATTGCCAAGGCGAAGGAAACTGAGGTGATGGAAGGGTAGGAGCGGGTCCGTAGGACTGGAATGTCGCGAAGATTTTCATTCCGAAAGAGCTTCGGCGACTGAGGAAGCTGAGTTCGACAATCGCAATCTACTAACATCAATGATTTCGCCAGCTAGATCCCTCGGGTCGTGAAACTTCCCTCGAGATGAAAATGGCCGATTAGAAGATATGCTGGCAATGCTAGCATCTAACTTCTCTTGTCGCAATTTCCGCAATCGGACTATATTGCGCGGCGAAACCCCGTATTCATCGCGCACCCGACGCGCTTTGACCCATTTCTATGCACACGGTTTATGGAGAAACCGCCATGTCTCGCCCAGACTCAGTACGCACGGAAGCAGAAGTACGCCCCCTTAAAACACGACTGGCCTATTGGCTGTGGAAGCACCAAATTGGTTGGATCGTAGCAGCCGCAGTGATTCTCGTGCTGTCCTTGAAATTCAAACAAGCGGATACCCCGCGCACGGCCAAAGCCGCCACCGAATCAAGCGTGGCTACTACTGCCCGCACTGCTGCGGCGGACGGAACAGCTACTGCCATCAAGCGGCTACCACACGATGTGATGGCCATTGTGAATGGCAAGGACATCAGTCGCAAGGACCTGACTGATGCTTGTGTGAAGCGGCATGGCGAGGAAGTGCTGGAAAGCCTGGTCAACAAGCGATTGATTTTGAATCATTGCGAAAAGCGGGGCATTGCCATCACGAATGCAGATATTGCCGACGAAATCGATCGCATGGCAAAGCGATTTCAGCTCTCGCGTGAGCAGTGGTTAGAAATGCTGGAGAAAGAACGCGGCATCACTGCCCAAGAGTATGCACGAGACATAGTCTGGCCGACGCTAGCGCTTCGTAAGTTGGCGGAGAAAGACATCCAGGTATCCCCTGGGGAGATTGACGAGGCCTTGGAGCGTGAGTTTGGCGAAACGATCAGTGCCCGACTTATTGCCGTGGGCAATCTTGAATTGGCCAATGAACTGCGAAACAAGCTGCTTGCCGATCCAGAGCAGTTTGCAAGACTGGCGATCGAGCATTCGGTTGACATTAACTCGGCCAGTGTAGGTGGTTTGATCCAGCCGATTCGCCGCCACATCGGCGATGCGGAGATTGAGCAAACGGCATTTGCCCTCACGCCTGGACAGATATCCGAGGTAGTTCCCGTGGCGGGCCAGTTCGTAATTTTGAAGTGCATCTCACGCAACCAACCTCGCAATGTGGATCGTGTTGAGGTCGAACAGCAAATCGTCGAAAAAATCACCGATGAGAAGTTGCGCGAGGCATCACATGCTTTGTTCGCCAGTCTGCAGGCATCGGCAACACCAGTAAATATCTACAACAATCCCCAGTTGCGGCAGACGATGCCGGGCGTCGTGGCCACGGTTAATGGTGACCGCATCACGATGAAAGAGCTGGGAGACGAGTGTCTGCTGCGTCATGGAGAGGAAGTGCTAGAAACAGAGATTTCGCGTCTGCTGCTGGATCAAGGGCTCAAAAAGGCCAACCAAGTAGTTTCCGAGGAGGACTTGGAGGCCGAGGTACGTCACGCCGCAGAGTTGGCGGGAGTGGTCGACCAGCAAGGCCACGCCGATCTCAAGAAGTGGTTTGAATCGATAGCTCAGGAACAGAAACTCGACAAAGCGACTTATTACCGCGATGCCGTGTGGCCCTCGGCGGCTCTCAAGAAACTCACGGCCTCCAACGTCCAGGTGACGGAAGAAGACGTTCAAAAGGGTTTCCAAGCCAATTACGGCGACAGGGTGCGTTGCCGGGCGATCGTGCTGCCTACGATGCGGCGTGCCCAGGAGGTTTGGGACAAGGCCCGACGCAACCCTTCTGTTGAGTATTTTGGCGATTTGGCAGCCGAGTATTCCATCGAACCTTCGAGCAAAGCCCTGCGAGGAGAAGTCCCGCCGATCCAACGCTTTGGCGGACAACCCCAGCTCGAGGAGGCCGCTTTCCAATTGCAGGATGGCCAGCTCTCGGGAATCATCCAAGTCCGTGACAAATATCTCATCCTGCGCTGCGAAGGGCGCACGGAGCGGGTAGATGTCGACGCGAACAGGGTCCGCGATATTTTGGTCAAGGATATCTATGAAAAGAAGCTGCGGCTGGCAATGAGCGAAAAATTTGAAGAGATTCGCAAAAGCTCGCGGGTCGACAACTTCCTGGCGGGGACTTCCCAAGCCCCCAGCGACCACTCCGCGAAAGGGCAGACAAACGTAAGGGACGATTCTGCCCTTCGACAGACCAGCGGTACGGTGCGGTAGGGCGTGATTTCATTTGATAGCCCTCGCCGAAAGGCCGGGGTTGCTCTAGGAATGAGCCATCGGCTTCCGCCGACGGCTATTAGAGGGTGCTTCGTCTCTTGCCGGGCAAACTACCCGTTTGCGCGGTGAACTCTCATCGGCTATACTTGGTCTGATAAGATGCCTTCCTTGCCCTGGGACCTCGAGTTATGCCAGCCGATCAAGAACCTTTTAAAATCGAAGTTGCCCAGCGCGTGAAGCGTTTGCCACCGTATTTGTTTGGACGCATTAATACGATGCTCTACAACAAGCGACGCAACGGCGACGACGTGATTGATCTGGGAATGGGCAATCCGTCGGATCCGCCGCAGGATTTGGTCATTGACAAGCTCTCCGAGGCCGCCCGCGATCCCGGCAATCACGGCTACAGCAAGTCGAACGGCATCGCCAACCTGCGTCGCGAAGTTGCCGCCAAGTACATGAAAAAGTATGGTGTGCGACTTGATCCCGATCATGAAATCATTGTCTGTCTTGGCTCGAAGGAAGGATTCAGCCACATGTGCCTGGCGATGATGGGGCCAGGGGATTCGGCGATTGTGCCGGCGCCTTTCTTTCCGATTCACGTTTATTCTGTTGCTCTCGCCTCAGGCAACGTGATTGCTCTCAAAGTGGGTGACAGTGAAAAATTCCTGGCGAATATCGCCTACACTTGCGAGACGCTTTATCCTCGGCCCAAGTTGTTGATTCTCAACTATCCCCACAATCCTTCGAGTGTGGTTGTGGAACAGTCCTTCTTCGATGAAGTGGTAAAGCTGGCCAAGAAATATGGCTTTATGGTGATCAGCGACTTTGCCTACGCCGACGTGGCCTTCGATGGTTACAAGCCGCCGAGCTTCCTGGCATCGCCGGGGGCCAGCGAGGTGGGAGTCGAATTTACCACAATGAGCAAAGGCTACAATATGGCCGGCTGGCGGGTCGGATTTTGTGCGGGCAACGCCGAGATGATTGCGGCACTGGCGACTATCAAGGGCTATTACGATTATGGAATGTTTCAGGCGATCCAGATCGCGGCGATCCTGGCCCTGCGGCACACCGATGCGGCAGTCGAAGAGCAGTCGCAGATCTATCAATCGCGCCGCAATGCCTTGTGCGAATCGCTGGCCCGGCTAGGCTGGACCGTCAAGCCGCCCAAGGCCGGCATGTTTGTGTGGCAGGCGGTTCCAGAGCCGTGGCGATCAAGGATGAGCACCATGGATTTCGCCATGATGCTGTTGGAAAAGGGGAACGTCGCGGTGAGCCCTGGCAGCGGTTTCGGTCCCGCCGGCGAGGGTTTTCTGCGGATGTCACTGGTGGAAAACGAAGCTCGCCTTCGTCAGGCTGTGCGGCAAATCAAGAGTTGTCTTCGCGATGCCGAGGCCGAGTTCACCGCTGAGCCTGCTACGGCTAAAGTGTAAGAATATTGTCCTAGACTGTTTGCAATTGAGAATGGCCGAAATAGTCACCTTTCGCTCCGCGAAAGGCGACTAGCAAGCCGACAAACTAGAATGGCACTATGCGCACCCGACCGCTACATATCGAAGTTGTTGACGACCAGATGGCCGAAGTGCTGCGCTGTAAGACCCCGGCGGAGCGACTGGCCATTGCCCATGGGATGTGGTCTCATGCGAGTAACTTAATTCTGAGGATTCTCAGAACTGAGCATCCCCAATGGTCTGAAAGAAAGACCAGAGACCAGGTTGCCAAGAGGCTCTCTCATGGAGCAATCTGATCTCTTGGTGTTTCTTTGTAGGCATCTGGAACGAATCGGAATTCGCTATTTCATTACCGGTTCACAAGCAACGATAGCCTACGGCGAACCCCGCTTTACGAACGACATTGACGTCGTCGTTGATTTGAATGAGTCGAATTGCGATCAATTCTGCGCTGGATTTCCTCAGCCAGAATTCTATTTCAATCGTGAAACAGCTCGACAAGAATGCCATCGAGAAGGGATGTTTAACATCATTCATCCTGACAGTGGTCAGAAAATCGACGTTGTCATTGCTAAGAAATCATCCTTCGACCAGATGCGTTTTGACCGAAGTGTCAGGATTCCAATCGCCGACGATTGTCTTGCCGTTTTCAGTTCTCCTGAAGACATTATTTTGAAAAAAATGGAATGGCACGAAAAGGGTGGTGGAGACCGCCATCTGCGCGACATTGCGGGAATACTAAAAATTCGCGGGAATTCTCTCGACCGAGAATATATCTCTACTTACGCACAAGAATTGGGGCTAAGCGATCTCTGGCAAGCCGTCCAAGCTGCGGTGAACAAGTCATAACTGCACGTCGGGCGGAGTGCGGATTACCAAATTTCGTATCTCGGTCATGTCTTCCATGGCGAAACGGATACCCTCGCGACCCAGGCCGCTGTCTTTCACCCCTCCGTAGGGCATGTTATCCACCCGCCAACTCGGTACGTCGCCGATGATGACTCCGCCAACTTCTAATTCATCCCATGCCTTCTGGATTTTGTAAATATCACGGGTAAAGATACCCGCTTGCAGGCCGAATTCGCTGTCGTTGACCTGGTCGAGGGCCTCCTGGAAATCGCTGTATCGACTGAGCACCGCCACCGGGCCGAAAGCTTCCTCTGCACAAAGGGGCTGATCCCGGGGAACACCTTCTAGGAGAGTTGCTTCGAGCATAGCGCCTTTGCGTTTTCCCCCACAAAGGATTTTGCCACCCACCTTGGTAGCCGACGCGATCCAGTTTTCCAGCCGTTCAGCTTCTTTCTCAGAGATCATTGGGCCGATGAAGGTTTTTTCGTCCTTGGGATCGCCGGCGATCAGTTTCTTGGTAGCGGTGACCAATTGCTCGCGCAACTCGTCGTAGATGCTCTCGTGAATGAGGATCCGTTGAACACCGATACAGCTTTGGCCGGATTGATAAAATGCACCCACAATGAGTCGCTCGGTGGCATCTTCCAGATTTGCATCGGCATCGACTACACACGCCGCGTTGCCGCCAAGTTCCAAGATGACTTGCTTCTTGCCCGCCTGGGACTTTAGGTCCCAGCCGACCCCTGGCGAACCGGTAAAGCTAAGCAATTTCAAGCGATCGTCCGTGGTAAAGAGGTCCGCTCCATCGCGGTGACAGGGCAAAATCGAGAACGCACCTTGGGGCAAGTCCGTTTCCGCAAGGACCTCACCGATAATCAAGGCCCCTATCGGTGTGCGACTGGCGGGTTTCAAAACAAAGGGGCATCCGACCGCGATCGCGGGGGCAACTTTGTGGGCTGCCAGGTTCAACGGGAAATTAAAGGGCGAGATAAACGAGCACGGGCCGATGGGGACGCGTTTGAATATGCCTCGATAGCCGCGTGCCCGGGGTGAAATTTCTAGATTCATCAACTCACCGCCGATGCGAACCGACTCTTCGGCAGCAATGCGGAACGTGTCCACTAGCCGCGATACCTCTCCGCGACTGTCTTTGATCGGCTTGCCGGCTTCGATGCAGAGAGACATCGCTAGCTCGTCGGCTCGCTCAGTGAAGCGTTTTACGCAATGATTCAGGATCGCCTGCCGCTCGTAGGGACGCAACTGAGCCATCGGTGCGGTGGCTTCGACGGTGGATGCGATTGCCCGATCAATCGTCTTGGCGTCTGCCATGGCAACTCGCGTAGCAATCTCGCCGGTGTACTTGTCGATCACCTCAAGATCGGTGTTTGCGGCTACAGGTTCGTTGGCCAGATAGTACGGATAGGCTTTCTTTAACATCGGCTGCTCCTCAAAGTTTTGCGCTCAGCTCCGCGATCTCGTTATTCAGAATCCGGTCATTGTCCGAATAGTCGACAGGCACGTCGATGACATGGACGCCGGGCGCAGTGTGCCACTGCTCGAGCAAAGGTAAGATTTGGTCCGCGGCCGTAATACGGTGCCCACACGCTCCGTAGCTCTCAGCGTATTTCACAAAATTGGGGTTGCCGACGTCCAAACCGTAATTCTCAAATCCCATGTGGGCCTGTTTCCACTTGATCATTCCATAGGCATCGTCGCGCAGGATCAACACCACCAAGTGCATTTCTAGTCGTACGGCGGTCTCCAGTTCCTGGGAGTTCATCATGAAACCGCCATCCCCGCAGATGGCCATCACCTTTTGGTCGGGATAGACCAGCCGGGCGGCCATGGCCGAGGGGAGCCCGGCCCCCATCGATGCCAGAGCGTTATCCAGCAGCACGGTGTTCGGCTGCCGAGCCGGGTAATTGCGGGCGAACCAGATTTTGTAAATCCCATTGTCCAGCGCGATGATGCCATCGTCTGGCATGAATTGTCGTACGTCGGCCACGAGCCGCTGCGGATAAATGGGAAACCGCTTATCGCCGGCGTCGGCGGCGATGTGTTTCACCATAGCATCGCGGACCTCCATGAATCGCGCAAAGCCCCAATGAGCTTGCTTGGTGATTCGCTCACTAATCTGCCAAACACTATTGGCAATGTCGCCAATGACTTCGACTTGCGGGAAATAGACGGGATCGACCGACGCAGAAATAAAATTGACGTGAATTACCTCCACACCGCCGGGGGTCATGAAGAATGGAGGTTTTTCAATCACATCGTGACCAACGTTGATAATCAAATCCGCGCGATCAAAAGCACGATGCACAAAGTCGTTTGCCGACAGGGCTGCGTTGCCGAGAAATAGGGGATCGGTCTCGTCGAGTACTCCCTTGCCCATTTGCGTGGTAACGAACGGAATCCCGGTCCGCTCGACCAACTGGCGTAACATGCGGCAAGTCAGGCGACGGTTGGCTGCGGCGCCTACTAAGAGCAAAGGATGCTGCGCCTGTTCGATTCGCTTGACGGCGGCGAGGATCGCTTTTTCTTCCGCAACGGGGCGGCGGGCGAGGCTTTGCGGCAGGACTGGTTCGTCTGTTTCCTCTCGGGCGATGTCCTCGGGCAGTTCCAGATGCGCCGCGCCGGGGCGTTCTTCTTCGGCGAGACGAAACGCCTCGCGAATCCGCGAGGGGATGTTTCCGCCACTGACAATCTGGCGGGTGTATTTGGTGAGAGGGCGCATCATGTCGACGATGTCGACGATCTGAAACTGCCCCTGCTTGCTGGTCTTGACCGGCTTCTGCCCAGTGAGCATGACCATCGGCATGCCGCCAAGCTGCGCGTAAGCCGCCGCCGTGACCAGATTGGTTGCCCCCGGACCGAGCGTCGAGAGACACACGCCCGCTTTGCCCGTGAGCCGGCCATAGGTGGCCGCCATAAATCCGGCGGCTTGCTCATGCCGCGTGAGAATCAGTCGAATGCTGGACCGCGACAGGGAGTCGAGCAGATCGAGATTCTCTTCGCCGGGGATGCCAAAGATGAACTCGACCCCTTCGCTCTCCAGGGCCTGGACAAACAGATCAGAGGCTTTCATGGTGGGGTCCTGGGGCCTCGGTGATTGAGCAAGGTGTGATAGCCATGTGATGCGTTGCATCACGGCTATAATCTACCACAATTGCTCGCTCGGCGAACTCCCCCTAACGCCCCACTTTCCAGCCCCAATCGTGCTTGACGACGAGCCACGCGATGGTGATGGGGATGACGAGACAAAAGATCATCGCTATCCAAGTGGATGCGAAATAATTCAGTTCTGAAAGCCAATTTATCGCCATCGTCCCGATGAATAACAACCCGATCGTCAATACTACGGCGTAAATCGGCTGCCGGAGTAAGCAGTAGGTTGCCATCGAAAGGATATACATGATAACGAGGCAATAGATTGCGAAAAAGGCGGCATAAAGAAACCGATGAAATTGGTCAGAATAAATCTCTGTCTGGAGCCAATAGGCCGGGGTCAGCAAGCTGCCAAACGCTAGGACCAACACCGAAAGTCCCACCAAATACTTCACGACAAACCATAGTTTCAGATTCACAGGTCGAGAACGCCAGAAGCTATTTATACCCGGGGCGAAGTCTTCGAGAAACACACCAATCCCCGCGACGAGAATGACAAAAAAAACTAGCAGAAAGAGTGATGCCTCCAAGCATTTCTCCAAAACTTTTCTCCATTCGATTGCTCACATTGATCCAATACACGACTGGGGTAATCATCAAGATACACGCAACTGTTAACGCAGCCAGCGGCCCCGTTTCGCGGAGTTGCTTCCAGGCAATGGCGCGCCACTGCGAACGCATTGGATCACTACTTATGTGCTTCCAACGAGACAGGTTGAACTCAAATGACCCAGCTCGCTTTGGTGGGACTGCAATGCGACCAAATCTCCTGAGGTACCAATAAAGGATTGCACTGTGGGAAGCGATACCAACAATCGCCAATAGGGGCGTTATAAATTGCTTGTAATTGACAACAGGCATACCAAGAGATATTGCTGGACCACCAGGAAGTGCAGGTATCAAATACAATAGCCCCCTTTCCCAGAATGTACTGTGCTTGTCTGCCCAGACCATCAAGAAACCGAATACCATCCACGCGCTGAGGCAGACGAGGAAACCTACTGCTCCTGCCCGCACTTCGTCAGAGCGATTGACACCTCCTGCTGACATCCACAGCAATAGACTCGTAACTCCGAATGCTCCAATAGCCAGATTATGAAGCGACCAACCATAGATATTTTTTTCTGTGTAACCATACTGTTGAACCAATCGTTTAATCGCCAGATCCAAAGTATTTTCATCGATAAGAAAAGGCAGAACAGTACAAAGCACCGAGTACAGCATCACAAGTGGCAGTACTGCCACGAACCAGCCCACAAAGAGTTTTACCAGCCCTGGTTGCCACATCGCTGTAGGTTCAGCCTGCATGAAACGCATAGTGCGGAGGGCATTTTCGCCCCCAACTAAATGCATCCCCAAAAAGCATCCCGCCAGGACGATATAACAGTTTGCAAATGCCGCAAGAATGCTCAAGTTATCCCAAAGAGTGAAAGGCATTATCGTAGGCGCGGCGAAATAAGAAAAGAACCAACCAGCGGGCAACAAAATCAGGGCCGTCAACGCCACCAACCGCCAGCGTTGTTCGCGCCATTCTTTCCACAGCAGGCTTTTCCAGATTGAGTTCATAATTGGTACGCTCAAATACTCGTATGAAAAATTAGCTGCGATGCTACGCATCGCAGGGACCGGCGACGCGTTGCGCCACGACTATAGGTTTGCGATTTCCTGCGACGTAGGCTTCGAAGATTTCATCCAGATTGAGATCGACGATGCGGTGCTCGATCCCTTCTTGCTCGAGTTTCTGTATCACGGCTTCTGCATTTTCGACGATCAAAGCGACATCCGCGCCATCGGGACGGTGGTCGAGAACGCGGACATCTCCCGCCAGCATCCCCGCCGCTTCGCGGCTTAGCACCACCTGCTTCACATCGCACCGCAATTCTTCGGTTCCCGCCTGACGTACGATTCGGCCTGTATCGAGTATCGCAATCTCATCGGCCACCGGTTCCACTTCGTATAAGAGGTGCGAGCTGTAGAATACCGTGCGGCCCTCTCCTTGAAGGTGAGTAATGAGATCGCGATTGAACTGCTTGCGCATGATCGGGTCAAGACCTAACGCGGGGTCGTCGAGGATCACCAACTCCGGCCGGTGCGCGAGGGCCAGCACCAAGCCCAACCGTACGTTTTGTCCCTTGGAGAGATGTTTGATTTTGGTGGCAAGAGGGACATCGAAATCTTTGGCGTACTTGAGGGCGAGTTGGTGGTCCCAGGTCGGATAAAACGGGGCCATGAACCGCAGGATTTCTTCGCAGCGCATCCAGCCGTACATCGTTTGATCCTCGGCGAGATAGCCGACTCGTCGGCGGACTTCCACCGGGTGCGTGGCCGGGTCGAGACCTAGCACGCGGACCGTGCCGGAGTCTCGATTCAGCAATCCCATCATGATGCTGATGGCCGTCGTTTTGCCAGCGGCGTTGCGCCCGAGAAAGGCAAACGTGCGGCCGCGTTCGACCCGAAAGGTTGTCTTGCGGAGCACTTCCTGTTTGCGAAACGACTTGCAGACATCGGTGAATTCAATGGCAGGATCGATCATGAGGGAACCCCCGTTTCTGACTTTTCTGCGGGCTGAAGTTGTTTGAGTGCCGTGGACAAGATTTCGTGCAATTCGTCGGCCGAGAGTCCCAGGGCGATCCCTTGGCGGGCCATTTGGCGGAATTCTTCGCCGAGCCGCTTGCGGTGCGATGCCCGACTGCGGCCGGTGGAGTCTTCCGCCACAAAGGTCCCCTGCCCTTGCCGCATCTCCAAGAGACCTTCGCGCACCAGCCGTTCATACACCCGCAGAATCGTGTTCTGGTTGACAGCCAGTTCCCGAGCCAGTTCTCGGACCGAGGGGAGCCGGTCTCCCGAGGAGAGTTTCCCCGCGGCGCAATGCATAGCAATTTGCTCGGCAATCTGCGACGAGATGGGAACAGCGGAACCTTTTTCAACACGAATTAGCATGAAAACCTCGTTAAATAGCCTACTGACTACAGTTATATAACAGTAGTCTTGTGGTGTCAAGCGAATTCGCCGCCAAAAGAGCAAGGAAAAACTCTCGGGGAGGGGCGACCTCAGTTTTCAGAAATACCAGAAAAAAACCGGTCACTAACGCGAAGCGGCTGATGGGTATTTACCCATAAAACGCGGCGGCGGCGAAGCTTACGCAAGAGGTGCCGTCGGCGGCGACGGCCTGGTCGTATTTCAGAAGTTCGCCCCGTTCGGGTTCAATTGCCTTGAGCATCATGTACATGGGGGCCAGACCACAAATGCGGTTGGCGTCTTCTTGATCGGCAACATGCTTAAACCACCCCTCGGCGTCTCCGGCGCAGGCTTTTGCCAAGAGTTGCTGGTCGTCGGACCATTGGGCGGTGAGCCGCTGTTGGTCGAGCAGGTCTTCGTCACCGAACTGCTGACCGATGTGTGCCATGTCGACTCCGGCGACGACGCAGACTTCTTCTCCGCAGGAGCGGATTGTTTCCCGCAATCCCGCAATGAATTCAGAAATCGACGGTGATTCGTTGGGCAATTGTCCATGCTCCACAAAAGGATGAAACGATCCGACAAGAATTGGGACGACGCGAAACTCTCTGCGACCTCCCAGGGAAAACTGAAGCATGAGAGTCTGGAATTCAATCGAGTGTTCTTGGCGATGGGGAAGTTCATCATGAAAAGCCCCGTCGAATGAGTCCCCCAATCGAAGGGCCAGCGCATCGATAAAGTTGCGGTCGGTTTCGACGGTTCCTAACGGTGTGTCATAATCCTTGCTTGAGATGCTAAAGAATCCTTGGAGCGGTGTATGCGCCGTGCCAAGGATCACGAAGAGTTTTGCTCGGGATTCAGTCACGACCCGATCATAGGCCCAGGCGAAAGCTGGCCCGCCCCGGTGGAAATCAATATGGGGGCTCATCACTCCGCAAAGTCTAGGGGAAGCCAGATCTCCATTGTGCGAATTCACGAGGTCGAGTTTTCCCTCCCAAGGGAGTAGGCCCGGTCCCCCTTCGCAAGTGAATAGTGCACTAAGCTGGGTGCGAAGCCCCTCAGGATCACCGTGGTAGGCCCCGCCGGCATGCGCTGCCGGTCGCACAGCCAGAGCCAGGTAATCAGCCAATTGCTCCTTTTGATAGGCGGCAAAGCTTTCACTATCCAGGAAGCGATTCTCATCCAGTTGGGCCACGAAATTTTCGATTTCAATCAGCGAAATCGATTGACCGACGGTCTGCTGGAATTCAATACGGAGATCTCCCAGGGATCTCCGACCGTTCATGAGCGATACGAGAATGGCCGCGTAGGGGGGCAACACGACTGCTCCTGCCAGACCGTAAGGATCACGCAGTACGTAGTGACCTAGACTGGGATCACCATGGGGGATCATCTCCAGAGGGCGGACCCGAGGGTTCGTGGGAATGCTCATGCGTGTACCAGTCACCTACTGGCCGATAATTTTGACAAGGACACGTTTTTTGCGATTGCCGTCAAATTCATAATAAAAGATATGTTCCCAGGGGCCAAGATGGAGTTTCCCCGCTGTGACGGCTATCACTACCTCACGGCCCATGATTTGTCGTTTGTGATGGGCGTCGGCGTTGTCTTCCCCCGTGCGGTTGTGGTGGTACCGCTGGGGGGAGGGATCGAAAGGTGCCAGTTCCTCAAGCCATTTGTCATAGTCGCGGTGCAGGCCCGGTTCGTTGTCGTTGATGAAGACACTGGCGGTGATGTGCATTGCGTTGACCAGCGCGAGGCCGTCTTGGATACCGCTTTCAGCCACGAGCCGTTCGACCTCATCGTGGATCGACACGATCTGCCTTCGCTCGGGTACGTTCATCCACAGCTCTTTGGTGAGACATTTCATGACTTGGATTCTCCTGGCAAGGCCGCCGCGGCAATCCTGCGAATTTCCTCTTGTATGGCGTCGATGGATCGAGCTGCATCGATGACATGTACCGAGTCACCGATCAATCGAGCTTCAGCCAGAAACCCCTCTCGCAAACGATTTCGATAGGAGTCGCCCCGTTGCTCGACGCGGTCGAGATTCTTTCCCAATCGCTCGCGTGCTTGTTGAGGGGGCATGTCGAGTAGAAACACACAGTCGGGCATTAAACCCGCAGTGGCAATACGACCTACCTGTCGAACCGCTTCAACATCCACTCCGCCGGCATAGCCTTGATAGACGATGTTTGCCAAAAGATAGCGATCGGAGATCACGACTTTGCCAGCTTCGGATGCCGGTCGAATCACCTCTTCGACCAATTGAGCGCGAGCCGCCATGTAGAGCAACATCTCGCTCAGAGCGGCGATTGAAGTATTCTGGTCACTGTGCAGCACAATCTCGCGTAGACGTTCACCCAGGGGAGTACTCCCGGGATCACGACAGGTGACGACTTGATGACCCTCGTCGATTAGCCACCCCTGAAAGAGGTCTAATTGTGTCGATTTGCCGACCCCGTCGATGCCGTCGAATGAGAAAAACATGATGCGAGATTGCTGGGTGCCAGGGGGAAAACTCTGTTGTACACCAGCGAGATGCAAAACGGGTAGACCCCCTGAAGAATCGCGGAGTTAATTCAAGTTGGTCGTGAAAAAACTGCACAGTTCCGGCATTTGAATCATTGATCATGTCGTGGTGAAACTCGTCAAAGTCATTTCCGACGACGGATTAGACAGGCGCTAAGGCACCAAACCAGTCGCCGAATGAACCCCGTCGGTTGATTCCAGCCGCAGCCGATTGGTGATCGGTTCACTGGGAGGCAATCCCCGGGTATTCGAGTCGATCCACTGCGTAAATTCCTGGCGATTGGGATTGCGGAATGGATTGGCCACGGGGGGCGTAGAGGGAGGCCCGGCGAGTACCGCGGTCGCTTCGGTGCTCGGCAAGGATTCGCTCGCGTATCCTATTTGAGCGACTGCTGATGGCGTCACTTCCGTGGGTAACGACACCAGATCCGTTCCCATGCTACCCTCACTAAAAGGCAGCGCCGCAAAATCAATTCCCGTATCAACTGGTTCTAAGATACCGCCAGCGGGATCAACAGGCATCGGCAGAGGCATCGATTCTTCGCTTTGTTGATCCTCTTGCACAGGGGCTACTGTAGGGCTCTCGATCACTTCAAAATTCTTGCCGTCGATCGATTCCAATTGACCCGTGCGCTGTTCGTAGGGACCCGGGCTGATTACTCGCGGTCTCGTGTAACCGTAGTTGATGAACGTACTGGCATCCCGTTGGCGAGCTCTGCGCAACGCATCGAAGTACGCCTTGCCAGGCCACGGTCCTTCTGCCAGGTACACCGAATTGTATTCAAGCAGTGAACCTTTTCGATAATGAACCCGCATGATCGCTCGATTATAGTCGACCAGCGATCGATAGTAGGCGGATTCGGCTTCAGCTCGTCGGCGCTGAGCATCGAGCAAAAGATCGATCCTCTCGCGACCGGCTTCGTAAACCGTGCGGAGGGCATCGACTTCGTCCTGGCTCGCAACGCGGCGATTGAAATTCGTTTGGGCATTCTGGAAATTGAAGTCGAGGTCTCGAATTGCATCGGTCAACTGATGAGCGACCGTGAGTTCAAGATCCTCCAGCACGGCTCGTTCCCGGGCCAGTAGCAGTTGATGGTGCCGCACACCTGCCAGGGCGCGCCTGAAGCCAATGGGCATCGTAAATTGCAGGCCCAACTGCCACTCTTGAAATTGCCCGGAATTCAACACTCCAAAAGCGCTCGAATCATCTCCAAAGATGGAAACTCCCTCTTGAGAGGTGATCAGATCATCACCCGCCCCCAACCAGCGGTAGGTGCCCGCAGCATCCAAGCGTGGCATAAGGTTGTTTTTGGTAGCCACCAGTTCCAACTCGCGACGCTTGATTTGCCACTTCTGATTACGCAATTCTGTGCGGCGGGCCAATGCTTCGCTAAGAACCGTGTTCCAATCAAAATCGATATTGGCAATCGTGGGTTCATCAGCCGGACGGATCAAGCGGTTGTCGGTGGGAGTTAGTCCCATTATGTAACGGAGCCGATTTTCGACACGATAGAGATTGGTAAGTGCTGCTTGCACTTGGGCCTGGAAGAGGAAGAACTGGGAGCGGGCTTGGGCCTCTTTATCTGCCTCGCCACCCTGGGTGCCGACTCCTTTAAGAGCTTGAACCTTGCGCCACGTTTCCAGGGCGCTGTCCCGCCCTATTTTGCGGGCATCGAGATCGCGGTAAGCGAAGTACAGTTCCCAGTAGGTATCTTCCACTTCGAGCATCATGTCGCGGATCCCTTCCTCGAAGTCCACCAACGCGATGTCCTGCCGAATTCTCGAAATGATTACACCATCGATTTGGTTCACACCACCGGCGGCGGCCTGTTGGAAAGAGTTGAATCCCGCAATGCGGTTATATTGTGTTCCTGCCCCTTGCAAGAGAGGTTGATTGAAGGAGGCTTCAAAGTTGGTGAACCAGTCGCTCGGCTGGATGCGGCTACCGTTGTTGTTCTGATCGTAAAAGTAGTTGTTGCGGAAGCTGAAGGTGCTACCATTGGCCGTGTTTTTCGTGATCCCGATGGTCCCTGTGCCAAGGTCTTGCTGGAACAAGGGAGCAAAGAAACCGGGCAGGTTGGCGACACCGAAGTTCTGCGGACGATCGTTCTTGTTCCAGGTGATGCTGCTATCAAGCGTGGCATCGAATTCGGAGAGGGCAGCCTCAACACCCGTGCCACTAAAGGGGCTACCCGTTCCCGTACCGTTGCCGGTTTCGACAAGAGCTGGGTCATAGACAGTGAGAGCATTTGCAGCGTTTTGTGTCAGGATTTCTGGAGTTGAAAGGCCTAGATTGCTGCCATTGTCGGTGATCCGTCCACCCAATTGGCGAAGCACCTTGCTATTGGTAAGCGTGATTCGGGTAACTTCTTCGAGAGTCACTTCCCAGATATCGAAGTTTTCCGAATTGCTCAGTGTTAGCGGTGCTTGGGATCCAGAAACTTCTTCAATCGGACTCGTATTCACATCAGGATAGTCGAGTTCAGTGGCTACGTTCAGATAGTGCGATAGATCGCCGGTGCCGAACACCTTGCCATCTTCGGCGAAAAAATAGGGCTGGGTTGGTTGGCACCCTGATAAGAGTGTCAACACACAGAGCCCCAGCGATAAGGTCGCCCGGATTTGCCGATTCATGTTGCAGTATTCCTGGATTCAAGCTTTGAGCTGGCCTGAAGGCTGGCCGCAAAGTTGGATCTCCTAGGGGATGTTTTTCTTTAACGAATTTTTTTGGCAGGTGAATGCCAGTTCTCATCGTGCCCCCCCAGGCATGACTCTCCGCAGCTAGCAACGGGCACCTTGAAAACAGGGTGCGCGCAGTCTCCCGGAGAGCCGTTACAACCGTTATCGACGGCCTAATCGGTAAACTTTGACATTCCTGGATTTTGTCCAGAGAGTGAAGCTAGCACTGGAACACTTTCATAGCCAGGAACGAATGGAATGCGTACTGCCAAAGCATTAGAGTGATGAATCGAGTGTCCAGAGCCATTCCTTGGACTCTTATTACGCAGCCATTGAAATCGCCATTCCGAAACTGGTGTTCAACGATCTGGCTTACGGTCTGACCGATTTAGACATTCATGCCGGAGAAACCGGCCAGAGTTGCGAGACTAACGTCTTGTCCCAATTCGCTGGAGCGTTGAGAAAGCTCGCCGGCGGCGATGAAACGGTCAAATTCGATGGCGACGGCTTTTTCGACCCGTTCCTTGAACCAGGCATCGACTTCGGGAGAGACCCCGCCGCAAGTCTCGCTCGCTAGCATTGCTTCTAAGTCGACGAATTCCGTAAGCAGATCGCTAGCATCCGTGCGAATGATCCCATCGAATTCATAGCGGACCATGCCTTCGATCTCACTGTTAGCCAACCGAAATACACACCGGGCATTGTAGAGATAGTAGGACCGTTCAGGACCAAATCGGTCCATCGCGGCTGCAAGTTTTTTATGCCGACGCCGAAATTCAGGCGGGGAATCCAGGGGGGCGTCAAGCCTGCCAATGGAGCGCAAAGGGAGACAGTCAAAAGCGATCTCGACAACAGGCTCAAGCATACCCCTCCTCCTCTCAGAATAAGCTCACTTCGGTGTAAATAAAGCGATTACGGCAAACGGTAACCGATCGTTAGCCAACCATTGTCACAATCGAGTTGAGCAAGCTGCAAGGTCAAATCGGCCCTCCCGCCTTGTTGAGGAAGCTTGATCGCGGGAATGGGGATCTCTGCCGGAAAGCCTTGCCCCGCTGCGGCTCGCTTGTTGAGATTTTTGGCGAGGTTGCTCCGCAAGCCAACTTGTTCGCCCGTTAGTTTATCATCCCAACGGGGATCAAATCCGGTGGGAAAGGCCTCGATGTCTCCATCACGCTTGAGCAGCACTTCGTTGCCTTGTTGGATAACTTTGTAAGTGACGATAAAGTCCCAATTCTTGAGCGGTTCATCTTCCTTGACCTCGCTGGCTTGCAATTCTGCCAGTCGCAGCCGCAGTGTGAGTTTTTGATCTTCGAAACTCACACTAGCAGGATACTCAGTGTTGAATTTGAAATACCAGGGGCGAAACGGCGTCGTTTTCTTCTCGGTCTCAGTCGCGAGAACCGGAACAGGCTCTGCGCCACCCGATTCGCTGGCTTCTGCTAACTCTCTGGGCGATTTCTCGGACAACTTTTTAAGCCAGGGAGGTACATCCCCTTCCAAGTGGGGCCGCACTGCCGAACTTTCCTGCCGGAGCACCGCACCAGCGAGCACAACCGGTAAGAAGTTGTTGATGGCGGTTTCATGCAATTGAACGGTCACGTCGTTGTCGATGAGTTTGCCGGGAGGCAGTGCGTCTGTAGTAATCTCCTTATAAGAAGCCAACGCAACTTGGGTATGAATTGCGTCGGAATTTGAGGAGAGGTGAATGGCTTCCGTGAGCAGCCCGACTCGTTGAAGTGGCGCCCGCAATTTGCCCTCATAGCTGACCCGACCGTTGGTGAGTGCCTCCAGAACTCGCTCATTAAAATTATCAGCAATTCGTTGTTCAGCATGGCGAGCGGCAATGTATTCGCTTTGGGACTTCTTTTCGTAGACTTTTTTCCAGGCAATTTTCTCTACCAGGCGTTTTCCAAATTTCCCGCCCGTCTTGGTGACAGTATTAATGCGAGTAAGGGTTCGCGCATTGACGTGGATACCTGTGGTCGTGAACTGGTCGTCGCTGATCAAGAGCCGTTTGGAGGCCGAATAGTTTGTCACGCCGGTACTTCCTATTCTCACAGGTTTCTTAAATGACTGGGTTCGTGAATTAATCACACCTGCCAGGTAAATGTCCATTTCGATCCGATTCGCGGCTTCGTGAGGATAAAACCTGACTAAGCCGCTGGTAATCGCCGTACCTCGAACTGACGCACCCAGAATACAATCACGGACGGGGCCTATCTGACAAACAGGAGCCGCCAGTTCGTTGAGGGCCTCGGTAGAGACGTCGGCCCATACATTGGGACGAGAATACGTTTGGTGAACCGCTTGAACCACTTGCGGTGAATCACCCAGTAGTTCGACTGTACCTAGAGCCTGCCCGACTTGGCGCGTCGTTTCCATGGTTGGTGCTTCTTGGTGCCGACGAAGCTGCTCGGCGAACGTTTTCATGTAGGATTCATAAATCGGTGCCGTATCTCTGCGCGCAGCTAAGGCATTCCAAAAAGCGACCTCTCGATAGCGATCTAGTGCGGCAGCCGTTTCCGCGAAGACTGGTAGCTCCAGTCCTGGATGGTTGGCGCGGAATCGTCGCAATACCGTGTTAAGATTCTCTAATGTATCCCGGTCTATCTTGAAGTCTTCTTTGAGCTGCGGCGCGAGTAAGTTCCACTTCAAGTACCGCTTCCAGTTTCGAGACAACTCCGAACCTGGCCCCAGAGCAGATTCCAAAGCAGTGGCTCTATCAATAAGTTCCTGACGCGTCGGTGCAAACCGATCATTGTCAAAGGTGCGGTGATCTTGGGAAGCGGAAAGAACTAACTCAGGCAAGTCTGAGGTTTGCTTCTCGGCAGCCACCGATCGAATCGTCGTCAAATGACTTGCGAATAAGATTCCGAGGATAACAAGCTGGGTACATGAAAAGGTAAAACAAAGTTGATTTCGCTGCACAACGTGTTCCTCCTAGAACGCGAATGATGTAGTTCGAGGGCATTGCCTGCTCGCGGCAAAACGAGGTGCCTGGCCCGACCTGAGTCTCGCAGACACCGAAATGCCACAGTTACCCAACAAGTATAGTGCACCCAATTTAGCTGGCCTACGCCGATTCTCCAGATAGGTTGGGAATTTTGGCAGGAATACCGGTTAGGCTATGCAGAATTCCGCGGCTGGGGCTTCCAGCCCCAATGAACCATGAAATTGCGGCTAGAAGCCCCAGCCCTAGAGGTACTCACAGTTCGCTGGATTTCAGCGGCCTTCGCGGAGCGTATTGAAATACTCCTCGGCGTGTTCCCGGCGTGATTTGGGGAGTTGCTCCACTACCTGCGGATCGGCTGGGGTGCTTCCCACGCCGGCCATTTCCTCCTTGATCGCCTCGGCGACATTTCCACGCATGTTTGGTCCGTCCGCTTCACCAGCGATGACGGCCGCTCCTCGACCGGGGTTCTGTCGGACACGAGAATCGCGGAAGTTCACGTCATTTTTCTCATCGGGACGAGGACCGAAGCCACGACCTGCCCCCATTCCGCTCCCAGGCCTTTCACTGAATAGGTTAGAGAACATGCTGCCCTGGCAGGTGGAACAGCCCAACCCCTGGCATTCACTGCACGCCATTGCATCCTTGGCCATCTGTAACTGATCCATTGCCGCAGTGAGCATTTCACCTTCCTGCATTTGCTGTTCGAGTTGCTCCATTTGTTCCATCATATCGCTCATTGCTTGGGCGGCCTTGCCGTTGTCCCCCTTCTTCATCGCGTCTTGCAGGGCACCCATTTGGGAGCCAAGCTGACTGAGCTTGTCGCTCTGGTTCTTTTGTTTCTGCATCTGGTCGAGCTTTTGTTGCAGTTCACCGGCTTCGGCCAGATTCCCTTCTTTTTGCCGCTTCTCGATCTGCTTCTTCAGGTCTTCCATCGCCTCTTGCTGCGCCTTCGCAGATTCGGCGAGCCGCTCTTGCATTTGTTTCATCTGCTCGATGAGTGCCTTTTTGGCGTCGGCGTCAAGTTTTCCCTCAGCGAGCTGCTTCTTCAGTTTTTCGAGTTCCTGAGACGCTTGTTGCCAGTTGCCTTTTTTCATGGCATCCGCCAACTTGTCCGCAGGACCTTGATTCAGGTTATTCAACTTGGCCAATTGTTTGCGTAGCTCCTTGTCCCCGCCGAGTTGCTCACGACGCTCGGCAAGTTCGCTTGCCAAGTCGTTGAGCTTCACGAGCGTTTTCTTGCGATCGGCATCTTTCGCCTTAGCCAGCTTCTCGGTTTCCTTCTCGAGTTGGCCAAAAAGCCCTTCGGCTTCTTTCAGCCCTTTTTCTGCTGCCAGTTTGCGCTTTTCAGCCAAGCGTTCACGGAGAGTCTTGCTGACATTTTCGCGTTGTTCTTTTGCGTGAGTGGCAGCATGGGGATCGACACTGCTGCGAGCTTCGGGGTTGCCGAAGAAACTCACGACCACGAATGCCAGACACGTTGTCAGCAGGGGTAACCAACGCTTGCGAGGAACTTCGATACCGAACTGCGAGGTGACTTCCAACCGACGGATCGCTCTAGCCGCGTCGGCCAAAAGTGCCTGGCCGGCTGGAGATCCGGCATCCTCGGGAGACAACGCCAGACTGCTTGATACTCGTTCACGTAGATCAAAGCGGCTATCGATTTCCACGGCCGCGTCAAGTTCGCTTAAACCGTCGACCAGAGACCAAACTATCGCTGTCAGCAGCCCTAAGCCGATGCCTGCCAAACCACACCAGAGTGACCACCTCGATGGAAGGTCCTCTATCGCCACAAGCTTGGGGACTGCCATCGCGACCAATGCCAGCGTCATTGTGGCGAACCCGCTAGTCACAAGTCGATTGAAAAACAACTCCAACCAGAGTCGCCGACGGGCCCGCGAGACTTGGGCAAGTATCTGGTCCATGAGGGTTGCTCCTGACTTGTAAGTGCGGTTGGGATAGAATGAATGGTGCTTTCCTATTTTATCGCTTTCTTGTACCCAAGTCACGGGTAACGCCCAGGGATTGCAATCCCTGGGCGTTTTACCAAACGTTGTTTGAACATTGCAATATGGCTCATACCCATTTACCCACTCCGGACGAGCGTCCCGATGCCGACGTCGTAGTCTACGACGGTGATTGTCGGATTTGCACGGCTCAGGTGAGTAAACTTCCCTGGTGGGATTGTCAGGGGAAGCTCGCCTATCTGTCGCTCCATGATCCTCAGGTTCAAGCTCGCTGGCCTGATCTATCGCACGAGCGACTTATGCAGGAAATGTGTATCATCGACCACACGGGCAAACGACATTGGGGACCGGAAGCATTTAAATATCTCACCCGCCGACTGCGGCGACTCTGGTGGGGGGCCCCGCTCTTGCACTTTCCGGGTAGTATGCTCCTATGGCGGCCCCTCTACCGGTGGGTCGCCAAGAATCGCTACCGGCTTAGTGGCAGAAGCTGTGAAGAGGGGACGTGCAGCTTGCATCACTGAGTGAATTGGCAGTCGCTATTCAAACCCGTGTTCCTTGCCAGGAAAATCACCAACCCGGACATCGTCGCGAAAGTTACGAACTGCCTGAGTAACGGTAGTTCGTAAATTGGCATATTCTTTCACGAAGCTTGGTACACGACCGCAGGTTAGTCCCAGCACGTCATGGAGCACAAGGACCTGCCCGTCGCAGCCGGGGCCTGCGCCGATGCCGATGGTGGGAATGGAAATCTTTTCTGTGATCTGTCGGGCGATCTCCGTGGGGATACATTCAAGCACCAGGGAGAAAGCGCCTGCTTCGGCTGCCGCGCGGGAATCATGCAACAGGGCCGCTTCGTCTCGCTGCACACGGTAGCCACCCAGTTGATGCACGTTCTGCGGACGAAGGCCACAATGGGCCATCACGGGAATGCCGGCCGAGACTAACGCCTGGATTGTTTCGGCCTGATCGGCTCCACCTTCGAGCTTCACTGCCTGACAGTGGGTTTCCTTGAGAATGCGTCCCGCGTTTTCGATCGCCTTGTGCTTTCCGAGATGATAACTGGGAAATGGCATGTCGACGATCACCAGGGCCTGGTTTACCGCACGGCCAACCATCTCGGCGTGATAAATCATCTCATCGAGTGTGACGGGCAGGGTATTGTCGTGTCCTTGAATCACCATCGACATGCTGTCACCAACCAGCACCGCTTCGACTCCTGCCTCATCGACCAACTGAGCGAACGGATAGTCGTAGGCAGTGACCATCGTAATCTTCTGCCCGGTTCCCTTGAGCGAAGCAAACTTGGGGACAGTCATGCGGCCGGGTGTGCGAGTTGTGTTCGCTTCTTTTGTCATGGAATTAGCTTAGTTAATGAAGCAAGGGAAGAAGCTGAGCGAAAGTAGTCCGGGAGGGACTCGAACCCCCGACCAAGGGATTATGAGTCCCCTGCTCTAACCGACTGAGCTACCGGACCGAGTGAGATTTTGAGTATCGCTGATCCCGTGGTATCTGGCAACACGCCCGAAATAAGACTGGGAGGCGGTAGCACTCCGCTCGGGTGTGGACTTATAATCAATGGAGACGCCCGCTGGAAGGGCGGTAAGGTATGGACTTTAGCCCCGAGGATTTTCGGTATGCCTGTGGCCATGGAATTAGCGCGGATTGTGATCAGCGAGGTCACCAGCGAGCAAGTCATCTGGTTGCGTGAAATCGATGGCCAGCGGATGTTCCCCATTCTGATTGGAATCTTCGAAGCTACCAGCATCGACCGCCGGGTGAAGGGGTTTGAGGCACCGCGGCCCTTGACGCATGACTTGTTAGTAAACGCGGTAGAATCCCTTGGTGGCGAGTTTCAGGATGTGGTGATCAACGAACTCAAAGAACACACCTATTTCGCCCAGCTTCGTGTGAGACAAGAGGGAGAACTGATCGAGATCGATTCCCGTCCCAGTGATGCGATTGCAGTGGCCGTGAGTTGTAACCCTCCGCTTCCGATCTATGTCTCTGAGGATGTGCTGCACGATGTCATCGACGAAAACCTCTCGTAAGAGATGCGGAGTGCGGAATGTGGAATAGGAATTGATGCACTCCGCACTCCGAATTCCACATTCTGCATTCCGCATCCCGCATTTCTTATCATCCCATCACATCGGCGAAGGCGGCTTGAAGTGCTTTGAGTCCTGCAGGGCCTCGATCGGCGGAGATCGCGACGTTGACCCGCATTTCGCTGGAGCTGACCATTTCGACATTGATTCCCGCACGGGAAAGAGCCTGAAACATCCGTACACCGACTCCCGTATGCGTGCGAATGCCTATGCCGAACACCGAAAGAATGGCGATCTGCATATCTTGGGTGACGGGACCGCATTCTAGATTTGCCGCGACAGTACGAACAACTTCGGCAGCGGCTGAGACCGAACTTTGCGGCACTGTGAAACTGACGCTTGCCAGTCCATCCCGACCGGTTCCTTGGATGATCATGTCGACCATGATATCCTCGGCGGCCACGGCCTCGAAAATCTCGGCAGCGATGCCTGGCTTGTCGGGAACGTGAGATACGGTGATGCGTCCTTGCGACTCGTCGAGTTGAATATCGTCGATCGAGAGGTCTTCCATACGCTGCAATCGGGCGACGACGTCGACGGGACTCGGTTGCTTCAGAACGGTTGATTTGTCGCCAAAGGTAGCGCGATCTTTGGGGGGTTTATCTAACTCAAATTCGCTATGAACGGCGCGCAGTGCCTGCATAGCTTGTTCTCGCCGCACAAGGGCCGATATTTTAATTTGACTGGTCGTAATCGCCAGGATGTTAATCCCATCGTCGGCAAAGGAGCGAAACATGCGGTCGGCAACTCCCGTTTGGGTAGCCATTCCCAGCCCGACGATCGAAACCTTCGAGACATTTGCTTCGCTGGTAATTTCAATATCCCCAAGCTCAGCGGCGGCAGCGGTAACGGCGCTAAGCGTCGCGGGCAAGTCTGATTCCAACACGGTAAAGGAAATCTCCGCCTTTCCCCCTTTACCGACGTTCTGCACGATCATATCGACTGCTACATTGACGCTGCCGAGTTTCGAGAACAGGATGTCCATCGTGCCTGGTTGGTCAGGAACATTCGCAAGCGAAATCCATGCTTCGTTCTTGGTCAACGCCACGCCACTCACGGGGCGATCCAAGCTTTCAGGAATCAGGCCAATGACCGTACCGGGCTCATCGCTGAAGGTTGCACTGTTGCAAACATGAATCGGGACGCCGAATTTTTTGCCAAATTCAATCGAGCGGCTATGCATCACGCCGGCTCCCATGCTGGCCAATTCCAAGATTTCGTCGTGGCTTACTCGATCCATCTTGCGGGCCTCGGCGACGATTCGCGGGTCCGTGGTAAACACGCCATCGACATCGGTGTAAATCTCACAGGCGTCGGCATGGAGTACTGCCGCCAAGGCGACGGCAGTGGTGTCGCTGCCTCCGCGACCGAGTGTGGTGATGTTGAAATCCTCGTCGATCCCCTGGAACCCGGCGGCGATGACTATGTTTCCGTCGTCAAGGTGCTTGCGCATCCGCTCGGTGGAAATGGACTGGATGCGAGCCTTGGTGTGGGAGCTGTCGGTCCTGATGCCGATTTGCCCCCCCGTAAGACTCACTGCTTTGCTCCCCAACTCGTTGATCGCCATGGCCATGAGAGCGACACTCACTTGCTCGCCGGTGGAAAGCAGCATGTCCATTTCCCGCGCAGGGGGATTACTGGTGAGCTGGCCAGCCAAATCAACCAACACATCGGTGTTCTTGCCCATGGCGCTGACGACCATGACCACTTGATGGCCTTGCTGTTGGGTGCGAATCGCCTTGCGTGCTGCGGCAAGAATCTTGTCAGCGTCAGCTACACTAGTGCCGCCGAACTTTTGAACAATGATACCCATAATGGATGTATGATTTTGGATTGATGATTGCGGAATTAAAGTAATGTTCAATGTAAGATGTTAGATTGCAGATGGTATCTAACTTGGACATCAACCATTTTGCATTTCACATTTTTTCCCCTGTGAACCAGCCCATCGTGCGCCAACCTTCCTCGAATGCCAGGGGGGAGTTGGCGGCGTTAGTATCGCCGTAGCTGGTGAATTTGTCGGGGGTGATGCCAGTCCCTGCCATTGCCACGGGCACGTGTCCATGGGTGTGGGTTTTCGTGCTGAGGAAGGTGGGGTGATCGGGCGAGATCATGATCCGCCAATCCCCAGATAACTTCAAGGCTTCGACGATCGGCCCGACAACGTGCGTATCAATTTCTTCCAGGGCAGCGACTTTCTTCCCGCAGTCTCCCTCGTGCGAAGCCTCGTCGGGTGCCTCGACGTGGACGCAAACAAGATCGACATCCTTGAGGGCATCGACCGCGTAGCGACCCTTCGC
This sequence comes from Bythopirellula sp., assembly GCA_041738415.1. GTDB lineage: Bacteria > Planctomycetota > Planctomycetia > Pirellulales > Lacipirellulaceae > Bythopirellula. Next base: position 34,249 of record JBGSPU010000016.1, on the reverse strand, counting down.
GGCATAGTCGGTGTCGGTGTAGCCGGTCGCTCCCGGGACTTCAATCCGTTGCCAGCCGACGAGCGATGCGAGTCCACGGAGCAAGTCGACGGCCGTGATCATTGCTCCTTGGGGGCCGTAGACCTGTGCGAAGGGTGCGAGTTTGGGCGCTTTACCGATGCCCCACAGCCAGACGTTCGTAGCGGGCGGTTTTCCAGCGGCGAGGCGTTTCTTGTTCACGGGGTGATTGGCAAACAGATCAATCGTGGCTGCCATCAGGTCGTTGAGCACGTTGCTGCCTGGGCCACGTGGGAAGTTGTCCAAAACGGACTTGTCCGTGAGATCATGCGGAGGGGTAGCGCGCATGTCCATGGTGAATGGGGCGGGACGCTGTTTGCCCCGCCAGATGAGCAAATTGCGGTAGCTCACGCCAGGGACGAACTCAAGCCCCTCTCCGCCGAGCTTTTCCTGGGCGGTGGATAGTAAATCTGTTGCTTCCTCGGTGGAGATGTGCCCCGCCGTAAAGCTTTTCATGATCTGGTCTTCAATGGTGACCAGATTGCAGCGGATGGCCCAATCGTCGGGTGAAAGCTCAATGCCCTGTGCGGCGGCTTCAATGGGGGCTCGACCTGTGAAGTTGGTCAGGGGGTCGTAACCCAGCAGACTCATGTTTCCGACTTCGGAACCTGCAGGAAGTACCGGGGGGGTGTGACAGGCGCGGGCCACAACGCCGGCGGCCGCAATGGCGTCCATGGCGGGGGTGCGGGCGGCTTCGAGGGGTGTTTGGTCCTCAAGGGTGGGTTGGGGTTCGTCGGCGGCGCCGTCGGGGATGATGATAGCGAATTTCATGAGATGGGGGTCACTGGCCTCTCGAGCGACCAGTCCTTTGGGGGTTAGTCTCGCACCCACATGCGGACCAGGTTTCCTTGAACGCTTTTGAATGAAGCAATCTCTTCGCAGGCTTTTGCAGCCGCACCTTCATTGGTTTCGTGGGTCATGATTACTAGAGGCAAAACTTGGCTACCTTCTGCGGCCTCGTGTTGCAAAACCGAGGCGATTGATACTTTTTGGCGACCCAAGGCTGTGGCAACCTGGGCTAGCACGCCAGGATGGTCGACAACGTTCGCCCGCAGGTAAAACCGGCCTTTGGCCTGGGCATAGTCGTTGGCGGTGACCCGTGCCTGGCGGTTAGACCACAATTCGAGTGTTTTGAAGGTTATCCTTGTGCGACCTACGGCGGTGTCGATCAGGTCGGCAACCACGGCAGAGGCAGTGGGCATCTGCCCCGCCCCAGCGCCATAGAATAAGAGTGGCCCCGCGGCGTCACCGACAACGCGAATGGCGTTGAACGGTCCTCCCACTTCTGCCAGTGGAGTGCCGGACTTCAAGAGCGTCGGCGATACGTGGAGTTCCAATCCTTCGCCCACCAATTGAGCGACAGCCAAGAGTTTAATTTTGTAGCCCATCTCCTGGGCATACTGGACATCGGCCACGTCGAGCTTGTCGATCCCTGTGCGGGGAATGTCTTGCCAATCTACGCGAGCCCCGAATGCCAAGTGCGCAAGGATCGCCAGCTTTTGTGTCGCATCCGATCCATCGACATCCATCGTAGGATCGGACTCGGCATAGCCAAGTCGCTGGGCCTCAGCTAGTACGTCGGCATACGCCGCACCATCTTCGTGCATTTTGGAGAGAATAAAGTTGCTCGTGCCGTTGAGAATGCCGAAGAGAGACTCGATTTGGTTGGCCGACAAACACTGACCGATATTGGCGATGATAGGAATTCCACCGGCCACGGACGCTTCAAAAGCGATTGAGCGTCCCAGTTCACGTGCTCGGTCAAACAGTTCTGGACCATGCTGGGCAAGCAGGGCTTTATTGGCGGTGACGACGTCTTTACCGCTTTCCAGCAGTTTAAGCATGATTGTGCGGGCCGGTTCGAGTCCCCCGATGAGTTGGGCCACTACCTCAATCTCCGGGTTGTTGAGCACCTCGTCGAGATTATCGGTGAGCACGCCGGCAGGCAAACTACAGTCTCGGGCCTTAGCCAAGTCGCGGACCACGGCCTTTTCCAGCCATAGCGTACGCCCCGCATGGCGGCCAGTGCGGTCGCCAAAGTCCAGCAGCAGCCGAGCAACGCCCGAGCCGACGGTCCCCAGCCCGATAATGCCTACTTTGGTGATGTCCATATTCGTCAAATTAAGGGTCCCAGCCAGTTGTTGTCATGGGCCATGGTAATTGGGCCAGGCAACAAACGTCAACTGGCACGCGGTTTGCGCAAGTGCTTTGCTACTGTAGAATTAGCGGTTCTCTACGTCCAATCTCCGCAATAGCCGAACCGCTCTCAACGAACCCTTTATGCCGCGATACAATCCTGCAACCCTCGAACCCAAATGGCAAGCCTATTGGGAAGAGCATCAGACCTTTGCCAGTCCCCGCATGCCTGAGGGCGAAAAGCTCTATGTGCTTGACATGTTCCCCTACCCGAGTGGCGACGGCCTGCATGTCGGCCACCCCGAGGGCTACACGGCGACCGACATTGTTTGCCGGGCAGCTCGCATGCAGGGAAAGAGCGTTTTGCATCCGATGGGGTTCGATGCGTTCGGACTTCCAGCGGAAGAACATGCGATCAAGACCGGGGAGCACCCGCGGATTCAGACTGAAAAGAATATCGATACGTTTCGCCGACAGTTGAAAATGCTCGGCTTCAGCTACGATTGGTCGCGGGAACTTGCCACCACCGACGTCGAATATTTCCGGTGGACGCAGTGGATATTTTTGCAGATCTACGACACGTGGTTCGATGAACAGCAGCAAAAGGGACGACCCATTGCGAAATTGCCGATCCCCACGGAGGTGGCCGATGCCGGAGAGGACGCTGTGCGGGAGTACCGCGACGAGCACAGGTTGGCGTTTCAAAGTTTAGCGCCCGTGAATTGGTGCCCGGCCTTGGGTACGGTCTTAGCAAACGAAGAGGTGATCGATGGCAAGAGCGAGCGCGGCGGGCATGCGGTCGAGAGACGCCCCTTGAGGCAATGGATGCTGCGGATCACCGCGTACGCAAGCCGCTTGGAAAAAGATTTAGAACTCGTGGACTGGCCCGAGAGTGTGAAGGCACTGCAGCGGAATTGGATTGGGCGGAGCACGGGGGCGGAAGTGGATTTCTACCTCGGGACTCAAGCGGACTGGTCGCTTAAGCGACCAGTCCAGAAGTTCCCCAGGAAGCCGAGTGAGGACGTGCTGCGGATTTATACTACACGGCCCGACACATTGTTTGGGGCAACCTACATGGTGATCGCTCCAGAGCATCCGTTTGTTGAGCGACTAACGACCCCCGAAAATGCCGCCGCAGTGAAGAAGTATTGCGAACAGGCCGCCGCCAAGAGCGACCTTGATCGGACGGAACTGGCTAAAGAAAAGTCGGGGGTTTTTACTGGCAGCTTCGCAATGAACCCGGCCAATGGCGAGCGGGTTCCCATTTGGATCGCCGACTATGTGCTAATAAGCTACGGCACAGGGGCGATCATGGCGGTCCCCGCTCATGATGAGCGCGACTTCGAATTTGCGAAGCAGTATGACATTCCAATCAACCCCGTAGTCGATCCCGGCGAAGCCGCTTCAGCGGCCTTGCGGTCCGGCGTCCTCGCCGGCGAGCAGGTCTACACCGATCACGGCACAGCAATCAACTCCGGCGAGTTCAACGGCCTCCCCACCGCCGAATTCAAGAAGAGGATTACCGAATCGCTCGCCGCTCGTGGCTTAGCGCGCGAAGCCGTCAACTACAAACTCCGCGATTGGCTCTTCAGCCGTCAGCGCTTCTGGGGCGAGCCTTTTCCAATACTCCACGAACTCGATGCGGCGGGGAACCCAACGGGGCGAATTCGTGCGGTGGACGAAGCTGATTTACCTGTCGATCTCCCTCACCTGGAAGATTTCAAACCCCATGGTCGTCCTGAGCCCCCTTTGGATAAGGCACCTGATGAGTGGCTTTATCCCGTGATCGAGGGTGTACACTATAAGCGAGAGACCAACACGATGCCCCAATGGGCAGGAAGCTGCTGGTATTATCTTCGGTTTCTCGATCCGGACAACGCGAACGCAGCAATCGATCCGGCGATCGAGAAAGCGTGGATGCCGATCGATCTCTACGTTGGTGGGGCGGAACATGCTGTATTGCATTTGCTGTACGCGAGGTTTTGGCACAAGGTGCTCTACGATCGGGGTGTTGTCAGTACTGCTGAGCCATTTCAGAAGTTGATTAATCAAGGGATGATCCTGGGTGAAAACAACGAAAAGATGTCTAAGAGCAGAGGAAATGTCATCAACCCAGATTTGGTGGTGAAAGAATATGGAGCTGATTCGCTAAGGTTGTATGAAATGTTTATGGGTCCCCTGGAGGCCACCAAGCCGTGGAGCATGGAAGGGGTCAATGGAGTGTTCGGCTTTCTCAGCCGGGTGTGGCGAATGATTCTCGACGACCGCGCGGAGTCGATTGCCCTGAATGCCGCAGTTTGTGATGAAGAGCCTACTGACGAAGAGAATCGCGTACTTCATAAAACGATAAAAGCTGTTACGGAGGACATAGCCAAACTGTCGTTCAACACGGCGATTGCCCGGATGATGGAGTTCACGAACTTTTACACCAAGAACGACCGTCGCCCACGATCCGTTTTGGAGCCATTCCTGTTGCTGTTGGCACCGTTCGCCCCTCATATTGCCGAGGAGTTATGGCAGGCTTTGGGGCACGAAAATACGCTGGCATACGAACCTTGGCCGACTTACGAGGAAGCATTGCTTGTCGAATCGGAGATTGAGATCCCCGTGCAAATCAATGGCAAACTGCGAGGCAAGATTTCCGTGCCTGCAGATGCGGATGCGGTTACAATGGAAAAAATCGCCAGGCAGGATGGACAAATCCTTGACCATTTAAAGGGCAAACAAATTGTCAAGGTGATTGCTGTGCCCGGACGGATGGTTAGTTTTGTTGTGAAGAACTAGAGTCGCAACGAGATTTTGTTTGCAATACGAGTAACGAAAAGGACCTACTCCTCATGCGAAATTCGATCGCCGTAGTTTTAGGCGGGGGCCAAGGTTCCCGATTGATGCCGCTGACCAAATATCGCTCCAAGCCGGCGGTCCCCTTGGCGGGGAAGTACAGACTTATTGATATTCCGCTGTCCAATTGCCTCAATAGCGGCCTGAACCGCATCTACGTGTTGACGCAATTTCTATCTGTCAGTTTACATCGACACATTCGGGGTACCTATCGATTCGATAATTTCAGTGCGGGATTTGTGGAGATTCTGGCTGCCCAGCAAACGATGGCGGAAGGGACCGATTGGTATCAAGGGACTGCCGATGCCGTGCGAAAGAATCTGCGTTACCTTACTCAGCCGGGTGTGAAATACGTGGTGATTCTCTCTGGTGATCAACTCTATCGGATGGATTTTGCAGAGATGCTTAAGACCCATCGCGAATCGGGGGCCGACATCACGATTGCTGCCAAACCAGTACATAGCCACGAGGCCTCGGGTCTGGGAATAATGCGAGCCGACGATTCAGGCCGCGTAATTCGTTTCGCTGAAAAGCCCAAAAGCGAAGAAGAATTGAACTCCGTGAGAACTTCTCCAGCATGGATTGATGCCCACGGCGTCTCCAGCATGGGCCGTGACTGTCTGGCGAGCATGGGAATCTACATTTTCAATGCAGATGTATTGACCGCTGCGCTAGAAACCTCAGATGACCATGATTTTGGCAAGGAAGTGTTTCCTAGTTCAATTGGAACAAGAAAGGTTCAGTTGCACTTATTCGATGGTTATTGGGAAGATATTGGTACGATCCGTTCCTTTTTTGAAGCCAACCTGCAACTGACCCTCCCGAATGCACCATTTGAATTGACTGCTTCGACGGCTGTGATCTATTCCCGGCCTCGATTTTTGCCTCCTACTCGCGTCGACGGTGCTACGATTGAAAGCAGTCTGATAGCGGATGGCTGTATCATTGAACCTGGTACGCACATCGTAAATAGTGTCGTTGGGTTACGATGCAGAATTGGTCGCGATGTGACCATTCGTGATTCGATCATCATGGGAGCTGACCTTTATGAGTCCCCAGGGGCTACCAAGCACACAAGCGAGTGGCCGGCCATTGGCATTGGAGATGGTACGCTTATTGAAAAAGCGATAGTGGACAAGAATTGCCGTATCGGTGCAGGAGCTCAAGTTGTCAATCCTGGAGACCGGCCAGATTGCGAAGTGAACGACGTATGCTCCCTCCGGGATGGGATATTGGTTGTCGAAAAAGATGCGTGCCTTCCCGCCGGATGGCACGTATAGAGCAACAAGGCTTGGTAAATCCATTCATGACCTGATTGATCGAAGTTCAAGAATTGGTTCATAATGATTGACTGGCATCCTTTCAATTGCGAACATGGTTTCGTCCCTTGGAAAATGAAGTTCTCAGCATAGGAATTAGGAACAGAACAAATGATTGTATTCAAATATCTCTGGCCAATTATTGCTATTTGTGGGGCGTTGGCCTTAGTACCTACAGCGGTTGCCCAAGAGGCAAAAGCTGAACCAGTTTATCTAGAAGAACCCAGCGAGGAACCACCTCCCTCCGTCGTCAGGCACCGGAAAGCTCAAGGAAAATTCGAAAGCGGACAGCTTCGGATGGAACGCGAAGAAGCACTTCTGTCTGACGACACAGTCGTCAGCGACGGCATCTACATCGAGTATTATCCAGATGGTCAAAAGTTCTGTGAAGGGAAATATGAGAATGGGGTGATCACCGGTGATTGGAAATACTGGCATCCCAATGGCCAACTCTGTAAAAGCATTATCTTCAAGAATGGCAAGCCGGACGGCAAGATCGAAGTGTTTCGCGAAGATGGGACATTGCAAGACGTACAGAGCTACAAGAACGGCGTACGTAGTGGCGAGTGGAATAGCTATTACGAGGACGGCAAAACGCCCAAGGTTAAGGCAACGATTGAAGATGGGAAAATCAATGGCGCGCGAACGACTTACTATCCTGATGGGACACTTAAACAGCAGACAACTTTTGTCGATGGTGTACTTGATGGCGTGGTAATTGAGTACGATGAAACCGGCAAGAAGGTAGCGGAAGCTACTTTTGAGAAAGGCCAACGGAAATCGATCCGGAGGTTTGATTGAGAAGATCCACGGAGCCAAGAGTTGTACACGCATTTGTGAATTCAACCGCCCAGCTTTTGTTCGGGTATTAAAGGTAGGAAGAAGAACAGCTTTAGGAATTGCATGAGCGACCAGGAAGAAGAACGTCCCAAGAAATCTACGCAGCCACGCAGACCCCTGCAGTGGTTTACTCTATCGCTACTGGCAATCGCTACAGTGTTGCTTATGCTCTCCGCCTGGAGAACAGATACCACGATTTCCTATAGCCAATTAGTCGACGAGATCGAAGCGGGCAATGTTCAACGAATCAAGATCGCCAAGAATAAGGTGGTTGGAGAATTCCGTAAAGAAGTCGTGCCACAGCCTACTGATCCTCAGACCCCTGCCGATGCGAAGCAAGAGCCGATCAAGCAATTTCAGTCCGTCTTGCCGGAACAGGTTGGAGAGAATTGGCTTGCCGAACTGCAAAAGAAAGATGTGGAGGTCTTGGCCGAGGACCCAACCACATACGACGATGTATTCTTTCTGCTTTCGCTGATGGGGATGGTATTGTTGGTGGTCTTTGCCTGGAACATGATGCGTCGGACCAGAGACCAAATGATGGGTGGAGGAATGTTGGGGGGCGTCATCAAGAGTCCTGCCCGTCGTTATGAAGCCAGCGATAGCAAAGTGACATTCGATGAGGTGGCCGGTCTGAAAGGTGTGAAAAAAGACCTCGAAGAAATTGTCCTTTATCTTAAAGATGCTCCCAGGTTTCAACGGCTTGGTGCCCAAGTTCCCAAGGGAGTTCTGCTGATGGGCCCACCGGGGACCGGCAAGACCTTGCTGGCGCGTGCCGTGGCAGGTGAGGCCGGCGTCCCTTTTTTCTCGATCAATGGTTCCGAATTCATTCAGATGTTTGTGGGTGTTGGAGCCGGGCGTGTCCGCGACATGTTCAAGACGGCCCAAGAAAATTCGCCGGCGATCCTCTTTATTGACGAAATCGACGCCGTTGGTCGGCAACGGGGTGCGGGACTTGGTGGAGGCCACGATGAACGCGAGCAAACGCTCAATCAAATCCTCAGTGAAATGGACGGCTTCAGTCCAACTTCCACGGTCATTGTCCTGGCCGCCACAAACCGTCCCGATGTGCTTGATCCGGCACTACTCCGCCCCGGTCGATTTGATCGACATGTGACCGTGGATAGGCCAACGGTCCAGGGTCGGCAGGAGCTATTCGAGTTACACAGCAAGAAAGTCCCCCTCACGGAGGATGTCGATTTTGAAAAACTCGCCCGCGCGACGTCGGGTCTTACGGGGGCCGACATTCGTAATTTGGTCAATGAAGCTGCCCTCTGGGCCATCAGACACGACAAAGATATGGTTGGCCCGGAAGATTTTGAATATGCTCGAGACAAGATACTGATGGGTTCCGCCCGCGAGGAGATTCTCAGTGCTGAAGAAAAAAAACTGGTCGCGTACCACGAAGCAGGACACGCACTCGTTGCCTGGTTGGTGCCAGATTGCGAACCGGTACACAAGGTGACGATTATACCCCGTGGCCGCTCGCTGGGAGTGACGCAACTGGTTCCTGAGGAGGATCGTTATAATACGAGCCAAAGTCAAATGATTGCGACTCTCACGATGGCCTTGGCTGGCCGGGCGGCCGAGAAGATTCAGTTTGACGAGTTTAGTGCTGGTGCCGAGAGTGATCTCAATCGGGCCACAGATTTGGCCCGGCGCATGGTGACTCGTTGGGGCATGAGCGAGCGATTGGGTCCAGTGGCCTATAGCAACGGGGAAGAACAGCCATTTTTGGGTCGAGAGATGGCCCATGAACACCGCACCTTTAGTGAACGCACAGCTCAAATTATTGACGAAGAGGTCGCCAAAATCCTCCATTCCGCAGCCGACCGCGCAAACCGCCTGTTGACCGAAAACGCCAGTAAATTGGAAGCCCTTTCCTTGGCACTGCTCGAGCGAGAAATGATTGATAACGACGAGATTGAGCAGATCCTTGGTCCCTCAGCGCGAAACACTCGCCGAATCTCGAATCACGCGCCGGTTTGAGTGTTTCGGGTCGTCCCGTTTCGCAAGAGATTGCCTCGCTGTTCTCGGCTAGGTGCCACTCGCGATTGCACAATCCCCTCCACCTTCCTTCAGGTGGGTAAGCTATAATAAAAAGGCTTGCTTTCGTATTCCAGCCATCCGCCATTTGCGAGTCAAGAGAGGACATGACAACACCCATTCAGTCATTTCAGCACGAACACTTCATCAACCGCGAATTGAGTTGGCTGGAATTCAATGCGCGCGTTTTGGAGGAAGCTCAAGACTCCTCGAATCCGCTGATGGAGCGCGCAAAATTTCTTGCGATTTTCAGTTCTAATCTCGATGAGTTTTTCATGGTTCGAGTGGCTGGACTACGAGAACAAGCGTTTGGTGGAGTCACGCCCCAAGACGTCTCTGCAGACGGTCTCACACCAATGGCTCAGTTGCAACGGATCACCGAACGCACCCGCCAGTTGGTCGGCGAACAATATGCTTGCCTCAACGATGCCATCCTGCCAGAACTCGCAAGAAACGATGTGCACATTCTTGCCGAGCAGGACCTCGATAAAACCCAGCGTAAGTTGACCAACGAATTCTTTCGTCAACGTGCATTTCCTGTCCTGACGCCGATGGCGATTGATCCCAGTCATCCCAGTCCTCGGTTTCACAATCGAGGGCTCTACTTGGTTGCCTTGTTGCATCGGTCCAAAGGAGTCGGCCCCGCCGATTTGTTTGCCGTTGTTCAATTACCGACTGTGCTGCCGCGTTTTGTGGATGTGGGAGAACCAGGGGAGCACAAATACATCATGCTGGAGGATCTGCTTGCGGCAAAATTGCCGGAGCTCTTCGGCGGCTATGAGATTGCGCACCACGCGACTTTCCGCATGACACGTGATATGGACATCGATGTGTTGGAACAAGAAGCCGATGATATGCTACGCGCTATCGAGTTGAGACTTCGTGTGCGGCAACAGTCGGAAGCCGTTCGGCTTGAGGTCCAGTCGGGCATGGGAGAAGATCTCTTGGAAATGCTCGTCAATGAGGAAAGTCTGCACGTTCGTGATGAAGTAGAAGGACGCGTCTACTCCGATGTCTATTACATCCAAGGCATGCTTGACATGACTTGCATGTGGGATCTGATTCGACTGGTAGAGAAAGACGCACTACGGGATCCACCGCTCATTCCTCGTCAGCCGGTTCGACTGCGCCGTGATGAGAGCATTCTCTCGGAGATTGCGCGACACGATATTCTCCTGCACCATCCATTCGACTCTTTCGATCCGGTGGTAAGATTTGTGGAAGAAGCCGCCGAGGATCCTGATGTTCTGGCCATCAAGCAAACATTGTATCGCACGAGCGGTGATAGTCCCATCGTGCGTGCCTTGATCAAGGGTGCCGAGAACGGGAAGCAAGTGACGGCTCTGGTGGAATTGAAGGCGAGATTCGACGAAGCGAATAACATCATTTGGGCTCGGCAAATGGAACGGGCTGGCGTGCATGTCGTCTATGGCTTCATGGACCTGAAAACCCATTGCAAGCTGGCAATGGTTGTGCTTCAAGAAGGCAAGAAAGTCCGCCGCTACGTCCACCTCAGCACGGGCAATTACAACCCAACTACGGCCCGTCTCTATACCGACCTGGGATTATTTACGTCAGACAAAGCATTTGCCGAAGATGCTTCCGCCTTGTTCAATTTCCTGACAGGCTACTCCCAAGGGCACGAGTGGCAAAAGCTCATTCTGGCTCCGCGAGACATGCATCGCCGCACCATCGAACTCATCGACGAACAAGCCGAACGAGCCCGAGGCGGAAAGAAATCCAGCATCTTCGCTAAACTCAACTCGCTCGTTGATCGGGAAACTATCGAGGCGCTGTACCGAGCAAGTCAGGCGGGAGTGCCGATCGAACTAGTGATTCGCGGCATCTGTTGTTTGCGCCCCGGACTCCCTGGTATTTCGGAAACAATCCAGGTTCGGAGTATCGTCGATCGCTTTTTGGAGCACAGTCGGATTTTGGTATTCGGAGAAGGCAATAAGACGCAAGTCTTTCTTTCAAGTGCCGACTGGATGCCGCGAAACTTTGATCGGCGAGTCGAGGTGATGTTCCCCTTGGAAGCCCCTGAGTTACGTAAACGTATCTGTGAGGAAATCATTCCCATTTATCTGCGCGACAATTCGCGGGCACGGATTCTTCAGGCAGACGGTACTTATGTACGTGTTACCATCAAGCAAGGAGAGCAGGAACACCGATCACAAAACGAACTGTTAGGATTGACTCCAAATGTTCCGGAGAATTCGGCTGCCAAGGAAAACGAGACTTTGAATGGGCAGACCATCGATACTTCTAAAGAAAAAGCTTCCAAAGCAAGCTAATCTTACTTCAGAGCAGTCATTCATTCTACATTCGACTTGTCGAGCAAGGCCAACCAGAAAAGTCGTGCCGTAGCAATCTCCGCGAGAATGGGTGAATTGCCTGCGAACGCTCGCTCCGCGGCATCAAGCCAATCGAGAAAAAACTGCACGCTGCGGTGACTCACGCGGCGCTGGTAGCCGGCTTGCACATAATACGGACCCGTCGTAGCGAATTGGTAATTTTTTGTGTTGCTGGTCATCGCACGCACGGCAAACCAGCCGCTCGCGTCAAATCTCAGCGGTGGCAACCGTCCTTGATTTTGTGCGAGATCCTGCAGGCGGATTTGATGGACCACCTCGCTATTCTTGATGATTTCCAAATATTCAACCGCAGCCTTTTCATAAAACGTAAGACTCAGGGCGACCTGAAATTCGTGCGATTCGCCGGTTCCCAACTTGAACACATGCCCCGGGGGATTTCCTTCGACTTTGGTACGTAATAGGGGACCATTGGTCACCATCACCTGTCCGGCACGAAGGGCAGCGAACCAGGCGTCGCGAGAGAAATTGCCTGCGGAGTAGGCATAGACTCGGTTCGTACCAACCGGATTGCCGGTGGTCCCAGAGCCGCTGCCGGCTGCTGGCGGAATCCGCAGGCCGCAATTGAGCAGATGGTGGTAGATCGCTTCGCTCCAACGGCCGTTTCCCATAGCACCCGGAAACAACTTTTTGTCTCGTTGGTATCCCCAATCTTCGTCGTTGATGACTTTGTCGACAAGCGCATGGCGGTGAATTATCTGCACAGCGTCGAGTTTTCCCGCAGCGATCCACAGGGGTAAGTCCCAGGCAAAGGGGCTCAGGGCAATTACGCGATCGCCACGCTCCGAAGCCGATTGCATTACGGCGAGCGATGATTCGTCGGCACCTGTCCCACAAACCGGGAAATGGCTCTCGTTGGCAATCAGCAGCAATCCACCGCCACGCTGATAGTCGACCGCCGCCCAAGGGCCGAACAGGGGAGGTGAGAGGGTAGAGACGGGTTCGTTGCCACTAAGTCTCGCTTCATGGCACTTGCCACGGAGGTTTACAGCGACAGTAACCGGTACGAAGTCGAGGCCCGCGGCGCGCATGAGCAGCGGCATGACTTCTAACTCTTGTGAGACATCCAGGTCCGCCGCCCACCACCCTTCGTTCTGCATATTTACGCGACGCGTGAGTAAGACGTCGGTCGAGTCCTCGGCATGGCGTTCGATCGCAAAATGCCCCTGTCGAGTCTGGAATTCTGGGCCTGCTTCCAGGAAAAATTCGTAGTTCCCTTTTTTTAGTTCTAATGTGACCGAGCCATCAAAGACGAGGTAGTTGTCCAGAACAACGGCACCCTCGGGGCGAACTCGCACGGGCTTGCCGTGCGAGTTGCGAAGCTCCATCCTGACCGGCAGCGGCTTGCCCGTCTTTTCGTCGGCTACATTGATCGTCAGCCTGCCATCGTAACTGGCACCTGGCGCAATGTTGGCCACAACCAGTAAAAGGATTGCAGGGAAGGATCGAAGTACGAATCGATTCATGAGACTCTCGGTTTCTGGGTGGGGCCGGAATTCTTACCGAAAAAGCAAAAACTACCAGTATTTACCTACCTGAAGTCTAGCACGTCGGTGGGCCTGCGTTGCCGCTACCCATCATGGCCGAGGCAGGTAGAATAGAGTTCTCGAAACTTACACAAAAAGCGATTCCAATCATTGCAGAGAATATGGCTGTAGACTACTACGAAACATTGGGAGTGGGCCGGCAAGCGACGCAGGATGAAATCCGAACGGCGTATCGCCAGATGGCTCGCAAACATCATCCCGATTTGAACCCCGGCGACGCGAAGGCCAAGGAGAAATTCCAACGGGTTCAGGAGGCATTCGACGTGCTGAATGATGCCCAAAAGCGTGAATTGTACGATCGCTATGGCAGTGCCTATGAGACGGTTGGGGGGGGAGCGGGTCCGAGGCCGGGGCCGCATCCTTGGGCTGGCGCGGGGGGCGGTCCGGGTGGTCCGCAGGGTTTCGATATCAATCTGGAAGATCTGTTTGGCGGCGGCGGCGCAGAAGTTGGTGGTGGAGGATTCGCTGATCTTTTCAAAAACTTCAAGCAGCGCAACAAACGGAGCGCCCCCACGCGCGGCAGCAACATTGAACATGCACTCACGGTTCCATTTGCAACGGCGGTACTCGGCGGCGAGGCGGAGATCTCGCTGCGGCGCGAAGACGGGCGAACCGAGTCGCTACGTGTCAAAATTCCGGCGGGGATCACGCCAGGAAAGAAAATCCGACTGCGAGGCAAAGGGGAACAGAGCGCATCGGGGGGCCCCGCTGGCGACATCCTCATCCGCGTGGACGTTGCGCCGCATCCCCATTTTCGTCGGCAAGGAAATCGGCTCGACGTTCGTGTGCCGATCACACTGGCCGAGGCAATCGGCGGTGGCAAGATAGATGTCCCGACTCCCCATGGGACGATTACGCTCACAGTTCCTCCCGGCACGTCGAGCGGCAGCAGGCTCCGTGCAAAAGGTCAAGGAGTGAAGCCCGCCAGCGGCGAGCCAGGCGATCTTTTTGCCGAAGTGCAGATCGTACTGCCCAAAGACATGGACCCAGCAGCCCGCGAGAGTCTTCTGGAATCGTTGAAAAAACATCCTCAAAATCCGCGGGCAGAATTGCGATGGTAGGTGTTCCCAAAGTTCCAGCAGCGATGTTGGTTGCCCAGTCGAGTGGGCCAACCACTCCGGAACCCTTACGCGCGATCCTGCTAATGGCTTTGTTGGGGATTGTGTTGCTTGGGCTATTGTTGGTCGTGGGTACCATGCTCGGCGCTCACTGGGTTCGCAGGCTGGGCCGATTTCGCCGGGGGCCTGCGGTGCCGCCAGACGTGACTCCGCTGCGTTCAACTCGTTCTCAAAAACTTGGCGGTGAACCATCGCAGGACTTGCCCGAAGAGGAAGTGGATACTGTCATTTCCCATAATAAACGTTCCGTTGACGACACCATTCATTCAAAATAACCCTAACCGTCGGCGTTGCCCGGAAGTGGGATGCGGGGAAGCGTGTCGTAGGCCATGGATTCCAATAAATTTCCCAAGTCGGCCCGCCTGTTGAAATCGGACGAGTTCGACCGCGTCTTTCGCCGCCGATGTACGGTCAGCGATGACCTGTTGGTGCTCCACGCTGCTCGGGGGCTTACTGAAGAAACCCGCTTGGGATTGGTCGTCTCGCGGAAATGCGGGAATGCCGTTGTGCGAAATCGCTGGAAACGAATCCTGCGCGAAGCCTTTCGCCTCGTCCGTGGTGGATTGCCAGTGGGAATCGATCTGGTGATCGTCCCCCGCCGAAGTAGTGTGCCAACGAAGGTACCAGCACTACAGCAAGCACAAACTTCGCTCCTTGAGTTGGCAGGGAGAGCTGAGCGAAAACTCACGTCTGCTAGCAAGCAATCGCCATGAACCAGTTGTGGAAATTCTGCCGACAAGTGCCAGCGTTCCTGCTGATCGCTGCAGTGAAGTGCTATCAATGGACAATCAGTCCGTTGTTGGGTCAATGTTGCCGCTTCGAGCCGACATGCAGTGTGTATTTTATCGATGCGGTGAGAAAGCATGGGGCGTTGCGGGGCTTGCTGCTGGGCATCCGTCGCATTGGTCGCTGTCACCCCTGGCACCCGGGTGGATACGACCCTCCGTGAGTGCTGGCAGGACTCTCTTGACCGGGTTGTGAGCGGCTCGTATTCTTCGACCCCCCCCCTTATTAGTACTGTGAGCGGAAAGGCGCTAGCCACCGGTAATTCGCGACTACCGGCGGCTAGCGCCGTACCGCTCACCAAGGGGAGTTGGTGTTCGTTGCCGAATCGAATCAAGAAAAAGTCGCGTTCTTTAGCGCCGAGGAGATAATTGGCATGAGGTCTGTTCGCTCGAGCCGCTTGAGTTTGATTGTTGCTCCTGCTGTGGTCGCATTGTGGTCTGGCTGCATGGGTCCGATTCTGCGTCAGCAAAGCCCGGAACCCCCCGAGGAAGAGACCAAGGCAGAATTGAAGCTTGTGGGGAATGCCACTCAGCCTTATGGCCTGACTTACGTGAAAGTAGAAGCCGTGGCACTCGTGACGGGTTTGGCCGGCACGGGCGAAGATCCGCCGCCCTCTCCGCAGAGAGCGACCGTGCTTGCCGAGATGAATCGGCGGGAAGTGGAACATCCCAATCAGATACTGGCGTCTCCCAATACGGCGCTTGTCTTGGTGCGTGGATTAATGCGACCCGGCATCCAGGCTGGCGATCATTTTGATCTTGATGTCCGGACACCGACGCGCAGCAGTACCACGAGTCTCCGCGGTGGTCGGTTGTTGGAGACGCGACTTACCGAAACAGCCGTGTTGGGAGATCAACTCCGCAAAGGACACTTGCTTGGCATGGCACAGGGCCCGATTCTTGTCGATCCAACTGCCGATGCCGACGAGGACAAAATGCTTGCTCGCAAGGGACGCATCCTGGGTGGCGGTGTGGCCACCAAGAGTCGCAACCTCGGGCTGGTGCTCAACAGCGAACACCAATCGGTACGTTTGAGTCAGACAATTGGCAAGTCGATCAGCAAGCGCTTTTTCAGCTACATGGATGGACAGCAACGTGGCATGGCGATTCCCAAAACGGATGAATTCATCGAACTTGATGTACACCCACGCTACAAGGATAATGTTGGTCGCTATATGCGAGTCGTGCGGAGCATCGCCATCAACGAAACACCGAGCCAGTTGCAGACGCGGCTCGCGCTCTTGAAAAACCAATTGCTTGACCCTGTGACGACGGCCACGGCGGCGATTCGGCTGGAGGCTATCGGCGACGATCAGGCGAAACAGGCCTTGCTCATGGGCATCAAGAGCGAAGACCCCGAAGTGCGGTTCTATGCCGCTGAGGCACTCGCCTATCTCGACGTGACCGAGGCGGTCAATCCGCTGGCCAAGGTCGTTCGCGACGAGCCAGCATTCCGTGTGAACGCGCTGGCGGCCTTGAGTGCGATGGACGATGGGGCGGCATACGAGGCCCTCCGCTCGCTGCTGTCGGTCAAGAGTGCCGAAACCCGCTATGGTGCATTCCGAGCGATGACGGCAATGACTCCCAACGACTCGCTCTTGGTGGGTGAAAACATGAATAGCAAGTTCCGATTCCATAAACTCGATTTGCCTGGCGACGCGCTGATCCATGTCACGAGCAGCCACCATCCGGAGATCGTGTTCTTTGGGCTCGACCATCAACTCAAGCTGCCGTTGGTTCTCGACGCCGGGCCGAACATCCTTGTCAACGGGCTGAGCGGGGCACAGATTAAGGTCAGCAACTTTGGCTCGACCACACAACAGCGGGTGGTTTCGACCGACGTCGAAGAGGTGATCCGCGCGATCGTCGAGCTGGGCGGCGACTATCCCGACGTGGTGCAGATGCTCGAGCAGGCAAAGCAAAATGGTGCCCTGACGAGCCGCTTCCGCGTGAATGCCTTGCCGGAAATCGGCCGTGAACGTCTTAAAAGAGACCAGGAAAGCGCGGGCACCGAAGCGGACGAAAATTCCTCGCCCCATTACGATATCGAGACCCCTGAGCCGGAGTTGTTTAGCCGGAAGTAAAGGTTCTTGTCTGGGGGTGATCAGTTTGTTGCCGTTAGTGCCATTCGTTTCGTCCCCATTTTTGTTTCGCGCGGGGGGCTGGGAAAGGCTTGTTTGCGTAGGGACTGAATCGTGATTCCGAGATACGATTTTTCCCAGGTGTGCAGCGCTAGGCCGCTGATCGAAGTCAGCGCGGTGTTTATGCCTGCGAGCGTTAATCAGCCTACGATTGAGCCGACCGACAGCACTAAACAGATCTGCCCCATTTTCTCCTCAGATTAACAAATTGCGAGTCGGCAACATCATGACGACGCGTGCCTGCTTGAACCGCTTGGCAGACGGTCAGGGCAACCACCGAAAACAGCAGTAGCGACAGTGCAGCGTTCAGACATTGAGTGGGGCCGCGTAGCATGTCAGTAACCAGTACAGCGATGACGCCAACCGAAGAAGGGACGATGATAGACGGGCCGTGCATGATAGGTTTGCACAGGTACGTAATAGGAATGAAAACATCCGCAAGGCCCCATCGGTGCTGGAGCATATTCCGGTAAGAGATCAGAATAAGGTGCCGATGTCACAGTTCCTGGACTGCTCGACGCGAAAGGGGGTGCCGAAATATCTTCGTCGGAGGGTATGGTTTCAAAAACTGGTTGGCCAAATGCTGAGTTTGACGGATCCTGAGCACGTGACCCTGACCCCTGGGGAACCGCCGGAGCGATCGATGGTCTACTACGAGAGCCTGATTGCGCTTGGGAAACACTAGACAGTGATATCAGCAGAAGGATGGCAAGTGAGTAATTCTTCATCTCAGCTCCGGGGGGGATGGTGGCCAGGTTTCGAAAATGAACCTATTATTTGTCGATGACTCGATCACGACAAATCAACTCTCTGTTGCAACTATCGCCTTCCAAGGCAGGGAGATATTGTAAACTATCTCACATAATTTGAGATTCAACAGCAGCCTGTTTCCGGACGACTGTCATAAATCGTAAATACGACAGCCTGACTCTTCCGGATGGGGAGTGGGAGGCGAGGACAGGTCCAATATTGTTCGGCCCGGAATTTGCTGCAAAGTATATGCGCCATTTTGACTTCTACGGAACCTGCGTCAGGTGAGCGGGAGTCGTCGAAAAATGAAAAAGGGGCAGAACAATTTTTCAGAGTTCTGACCTGGTTTCTGCTCCGATTTCTGCTCGAGAGCGTCGACAGAGAACGGCCTTTTGGAACAAGCCCGTCGAAAAAGCGTGGTGCTGCGAGAGCGGTTCCAACGCCGGATGAGACCGTGTGAGGCTCTGCGAGCTTCGGATATCTACCAGGGTGACGCGGGAGGCACTGGAAAAAGTGGAAAAAGGACAGGCATAATTGTACTCGGGTTCGAGCCGCTTCCCTACCTGCTGTCGCCGTAAATGCTTGTGAGATAGTAGCTTCGGAGAATTCTTGGAGTTCCTTGGTTGCTGAATATGCATGCCCTTTTGCCCGGCCAGTGCGGTGATGTGCCTGCGCCGCAGAGCGACTCATTGACTTCGCTGCTTCCCTTTGGCGGCGCCAAAGAACACGAACCCGAAGCGTAAGCGAGGGAAGTCTCACAACAAACTAACCCGAAGCGTAAGCGAGGGGAGTCTTGCAACAATCCTCGCTTACGCTTCGGGTTAGTAGATTGGCCCTCTCGCTCCGTTGGAAAAAGTAAATGGCTTTGTCCCATGTTAGGGTGCAGGAACGCACTTATTATGGTTTTATACTGGGCAATTTGCGATGACTGGCAAACGGCATCTTCTTGGTCGGACGGCAGTGAAAACACGAATGCCCGACTCCAGAGATCATCTTTGTTCCTTTCTATTCGCCGTAGTCTTTCTATTGTTTCGTTGATGGCGTGATACAGCATGGAAATCATGCAGTCATACCCCAGCCAGCAACGAACAGCGCAAAGCCCGTTCCTGCACCCCCCATGTTAGGGTTTCTGGAGTTGCACTTGACGCTCTGGCCCATGGTTTCGTACGGTTCCGCGACTCTCACTCCCCGGCTGCTGGCACCGTTGGCAGCCGAATAAACGTGTCCACACCAATTGCATTCGAGCCCATGCAGCGCAACTCGTCACCTACGATCGCGATCTTGTGTTTCGCCATATTCTACCTGGTGGGCATCTCTGCATGTCCAGCTTGGGGTCCCACGGAGTGGTTTGGTTCTTCGGGCGATTCAGCCCAAGTGGGGACACCCGACTGGTGGAAAAGGCACAAGAAAACAGCCGAGTTTGTGCCGGGTGAAGGGTATCGCGTCGAGGGCGTGAATGGCTATTTTGACGATCAGGGGCGTCCGATCCAGACGAGCGTAGCCAAAATCGTCAAACAGAAAGAAGCCAAAGGCCTGCTGAACGATATGAAGGTGATCGAGCAGGTCGACGAGATTAAGAGTCAGTTTGGGATGGGGACCGATGAAACCCTGGCCCAGCAGTCGTATGCCCTGGGAGAAGATTTCTTTCGGCGGCAAGAATACGCCAAGGCGGCCAAGGCCTTCAAGGAAGCAATTTCTCGCGGCACCGATACGC
Source organism: Bythopirellula sp. (assembly GCA_041738415.1). GTDB lineage: Bacteria > Planctomycetota > Planctomycetia > Pirellulales > Lacipirellulaceae > Bythopirellula. The sequence continues at coordinate 14,583 of JBGSPU010000016.1, read as the reverse complement.
AGATCGAACAGGACGCACTTTTTTTCCAGGCGGAAAGTTATTTCTTCGACAACAAATATTCCAAGGCAGTCGTTCTGTACGAAGAACTTTTGGAGAAGTACCCGAATTCCTTGCATCTGGACAAAGTGGTCCGTCGACAGTTCGATATCGCGAGATACTGGGAACAGTACCACAACTACGACCCCCAATGGGTGACGACTCCCAACTTGTTGGATGACAAACGCCCACTGTTCGACACGTTGGGCCATGCGATCAAAACGTATGAAAACATCCGCCTGAAAGATCCAACAGGTCCGCTGGCGGACTCGGCTGTCATGACAACAGCCAATTCGTATTTCCTGCGCGGTCGCTACAATGACGCCGACTACCAATACAAACTTCTACGCGAGGAGTATCCTCAGAGCGAACACCAATTCGAGGCCCACATCTTGGGTTTACAGTGCAAGCTCCGGATCTATCAGGGGCCGAACTACGACGGTGGACCCTTGGAGGACGCGAAGAAATTGGTGAAGCAACTCAAGCAACAATTCGGGGGAGAACTCTCAGCCGAGGAACGACAACGCCTCGCAACGATCCAAGCCCAGTTGAACGAGGCGTTGGCCGAGCGCGACTTTGCGGTAGCCAAGTACTACGACGACACCAAACATTTTGGCAGTGCAAAATTCTATTATGCCAAAGTGGCCAGGGAATATCCGGAATCGACCCTCGGTGTCCAGGCACGCGAACGTTTCGCAGAAATTTCTGGTAAACCGGACCATCCCGAGACTCAGGTGGCTTGGTTTCTAAACATGTTCCCGGAAAATCGAGAGCGAAAAACATTGCAACGGGTCCCGCTACTCGCACCGGAAAGCGAAATCAGCATTGCGACTCGACCGGAGGCAGGCCTCGGCGATGCCAACACAACTCTCCGCTAATCGCTGCTGGCGTCTTTCAACTTGCAGGCTGACACTGCTGCTCTGGTTGCTGATGGGGGGTGGCTGTGCCTCCTATCGCATGGGTGCTGTGTCGCTTTACGCGCCGGACGTGCAAACCGTGTATGTCCCCATGATCCAGTCGGACAGTTTTCGTCGTGATCTGGGTGAGCGGCTCACCGAAGCGGTCGTAAAAGAAATCGAACTGAAATCACCCTTCAAGGTGGTTGGCACACCAGATGCCGACAGCATCCTGGCAGTCACACTCACCGGCGACACCAAACGTGTGATCGTGGAAAACCGCAACGACGATCCGCGGGCACTTGAAATCAACATGCTCGCGGAAGTCACCTGGATCAACCGCCGCCGCGAGCCACTCCGGTTGCCGACGACGATCCCCTTGCCCCCCGAATTGTTGCCGGTCAATCAGACTGCCACGCAGATTACCGCCGCGGGGCAATCTACCGTCTCCAGTCAGCAGCAAGCAATTGAGCGTCTGGCACAGCAGATCGTTTCGACGATGGAAGAAGGATGGTGAGGAAGCTGAGAGCGAAGAGTCCTGTGCCAGATAAGAAGAGAGAGGCTATTGGGAGCATGGCTCTGGACTCGCGACTCTCCGCTCTCGACAATACCTTGCATGGAACCTCTCGATCGCCCCTTGTCCGAACGCTTTCCCAATCGCTCCCAGTGCTGGGTGCTGCGAACTCGAACGCTTTCATTCGGACGGCGTCCGCTACTGATGGGGATCGTGAATGTGACCCCCGATAGTTTTTCGGACGGCGGGAAGTTCTTTTCGCCTGAGAAAGCTATTGAACATGCTTTGCAGCTTGAAGCTGACGGGGCCGATATTCTTGATATTGGTGGCGAAAGTACGCGCCCTTACTCGGAACCTGTCGCTGCGCAGGAAGAATTGCAACGAATCGTGCCTGTCCTCCAAGGGGTAATCTCGACGGTTCGTATCCCGATTTCGATTGACACCAGCAAGGCAAGCGTAGCTGAAGCAGCTCTCGCGGCGGGCGCGGAGATCATCAACGATGTGACCGGTCTGGCGGGTGATCTTCACATGTTGCACCTGGCCGCGGAGTCACAGGCTGGCGTTTGTGCGATGCACATGCAGGGGACACCGCAGACGATGCAGCATGACCCGCACTATGCTGATGTGGTTTCAGAGATTCACGATTACCTGACTGAACGACGCGAGGCGTTGATGGCGGGTGGAATTGAACTGGAACGGATTTGCCTGGACCCAGGGATTGGCTTCGGCAAAACGCACCAGCACAATCTGAAGCTGCTGGCCAACTGCTGGCGATTTCATGATCTCAGTTGCCCGATACTGGTAGGGCATTCGCGCAAGGGTTTTCTTGCTAAGGTGTTGGGGGATAGCTCGCGCGACCGTGGTGCGGCTACTGTGGGCGCATCATTGGCATTGGCCAGACAGGGTGTGCAAATCCTGCGAGTCCATGACGTGCGGCCTGTCCGGGAGGCACTGCTGGCATTCGAGGCGGCGGGTGGCATAGACGGTACCTCGCTTCAGCTAGCAGATTAGAGGCGTGGTGGAGGCTTCCAGCCGGCAAAAATTCACAGCCTGGATGGCTGCCCCACGGTTTCATCGGCGTTGACCCTATGGGGGGCTTGGAGGATACTGATGTAAGTGAAGTATCTTTGTGTAAGAAATTCCTGACGCCAAATTCAGTTCGATGAAAACCCTCGACAAGACCGCTGCTGAAACGCCTCAACGGGGTGATTCTCAACTGGGTGATTCTCAACTGGGCGAATATTGCCGACGAATTGCCCAGCAGGCAAAGGCTGCGTCAGTCGAGCTCGCTCAGCTCACGGGAGACACCAAAATAGCTTGGCTGCGGCGGGCGGCGGGTTCGTTGCGGGATCGAAGCAACGCGATCCTACAAGCCAACGAGGAGGACCTGGATGCTGCCCCTGGCTATGGGCTTTCCGAGGCGGCAATGGATCGGTTGAGGCTCACTCCGGAGCGGATTGAGGCCATTGCGGTGGCGCTGGAACATGTTGCCCAACTCCCTGACCCCATCGGGCGGGTGATTGATTCGACCGTACGGCCCAATGGATTGGTGATCAACAAGATTCGCGTGCCGCTGGGGGTGGTTTTTTTTGTCTATGAATCGCGTCCCAATGTGACAGCCGATGCCGCGGCGATCTGCGTCAAAGCTGGCAATGCTGTCATCTTGCGAGGTGGCAAGGAAGCCATGCATTCGAGCCAGGCGATTGTCGAGATTATGCGTGTCGCTGCCCGTGAAACGGGAGTTCCCATCGACGCTGTGCAGTTGGTTGATACCACCGACCGCGAGGCGGTTGGGCATTTTTTGCGATTGCCTGAATCTATCGATGTGGCGATCCCCCGGGGCGGGGAAGGGCTTATCCGACGTGTCACCGCCGAGGCGCGAATGCCGGTGATCAAGCATTTCACAGGCAATTGCCATGTGTATGTCGATGCTGCTGCCGATATGAATATGGCTACCCAAATTTTGGTGAACTCCAAGTGTCAACGGATGGGTGTCTGCAATGCGGCCGAATCGCTGTTGGTCCATGCGGATGTCGCAAGCGAATTTTTGCCCCGCGCTGCGAAGACCTTGGAGAAGCACGGAGTCGAAATTCGCGGAGACGAACGGACTTGCGAGCTTGTTCCGACCGCCACGAGTGCAACGGAAGAAGATTATGCGGCCGAGTATTTGGGCCCAACGATCTCCGCGCGTGTTGTGGGATCTTTGGCTGAGGCGATCGATCACATCAATCGCTATGGATCGAAACATACCGACGCGATCGTCACGGATAATCTGACGGCCGCCCAACAGTTTACGGCCCAGGTCGATAGCGCCGCTGTGATGGTAAACGCCAGTACCCGATTTAACGACGGCGGTGAGTTTGGCCTTGGGGCGGAAATCGGGATAAGTACCGATAAATTCCACGCCCGGGGGCCCTGCGGCATCGAGGAATTGACCAGTTACAAATATGTGGTTTATGGGCGGGGGCAGACGAGGCAATAGATGGAGTGAATAGGTGAGTGAGTGCTGGGGAGGGTAGGTCCAGGAAGAAACCAATTCACCTACTCACCTACTCCCTTACTCACATCCCCACCTAATAACCACGCAAGGAGTGCGATATGGCAGGTGATGTATTAAGCCAGGCAGAAGTTGAAAACTTGCTTAGTTCTCTGGAGAGTGAACCCGATTTCCAGGACCAGCAACGAAATATTCCTCTGGCAGCCAAGCCTCGAGAGAAGGTCACGGTTTACGACTTCAAGCGTCCCGAGCGAGTTGGCAAGGAACAGATGCGTGCCTTGCAGACGATGCACGAAGGTTTCGGCAGGAACTTTGGTGCGGCCCTGTCCGCGATGCTGCGCAACATCGTCGAAGTCAAGCTCACGAGCGTCGATCAATTGACTTACAGCGAATTCGTGTTCAGTCTGGAAAACCCGACTTGTTTTAATGTAATCAATGCCCCGCCTCTGGAAGGGCAACTGATTCTTGACTTGAATCCTTCGATCTTGTTTCCCATTATTGATCGTCTTTTGGGGGGAAACACGATTTCGACAGCACCGGTGCGAAGGCCTCTCACAGAGATCGAATTGCGGCTCGTCTCGCGAATCACCGGGCTTTTTTTGCGGGAGATGCAGCAGACTTGGGAAAATGTCCTTAAGTTCGAACTCTCGGTCGACCGCGTGGAAAGCAACCCCCAGTTAGTGCAGATCATTCCTGCGAATGAAGTCGTCGTGCTCATTAGCTTTGAGCTGACGGTTGGTGAGACGCGTGGGATGATCAATCTTTGTGTACCCTACAACTCCATCGAACGGGTGAGCCACAAACTCTCTTCCAATAATTGGGTGAGTTATCGCAAGAAACCACCGACGGCAGAATCGATCCAGATGCTAAGCAACCGACTGGCTGATGCTGCGGTTGAGGTCGTCGTCAATTTGGCCGAAACGAATATTTCCACCGCCGATCTGATTAGCCTCAAGGTTGGAGATATCATTGCCACCGAACAGGACGTCTCGAAGCCTTTGGTCGTTTCGGTCGAGGGAAAGTCCAAATTTCACGCCAAGCCGGGGCAATACAAGGGCCGGAAGGCCGTCGAAATCACGGCCTTGCACCAAGAGCACCATCTGCATTTTGACCCGCAGGAGGCCTTGTCCCTAGGGAAGTCACGGACGGAAAGTGCTTGATTTACTGATTCAGCAAGCAAAGTAATTGACATCTGGGGTGGTTCCAAGAGAGAATAGAACAGGATGGAGTAGCTTTTCTAGAGATGGTTCTGAAATTTTTTGCAAGTGAATTCACGCTTGATTATTAGGAAACCCTTTTGGGTTTTAACCGAGAAGAGTGCCTGGGTCTGAAGCAAGAAGCCCTCTCTTAGAGATGTGGCCTGCATTGGACCTAGTTGAATTGTGTTTGATGAGTTGTTCGTCAACTCACAGGTTCAAGGAGTGCGCTCATTTCATCAGGTCGCAAGCCGTTCGTACACGAGTCATTGGCTCTTGAGTAGGTTGGCAATGACTTTGCGCTGGCAGCCACGGTCACTCACTTCGAAAAGTTGACCTGGGGCTGGCCGTATGACGACCGCGTGGCTTCGCAAGGAGACCTTTAATGGGAATCTCGGTCACATGCCCCAACGGACATGAATTTAAGGTCAAAGACAAATATGCCGGCAAGAAGGGGTTGTGCCCTTTTTGCCCTGGGCAAGTCAAAGTGCTTGTCCCCGATGCAACGTCTTCTGATATGCTTAAGTCTGCAGCTTTCCGCGCGGTTCGCCAGGAACACAATCCAGGCTCAGGCTCGTCGGTGCTCGACGACGGGGATTCGCATTCGAGCGACAGTAGCGTTAGCCTGTTGGGCTCATCGGTGATTCGTCACAATATCAAATGCAAATGCGGCGAACGGGTGCCGATGTGGTATGCCAAATGTCCCAAGTGCGGCACGTTCTTGGAGCATTAGCGAGGTATATTGATCAATCACGGAACGCTTGTGCCCAGTGAGTATGCTCTGCCGAACAAACTGGCCGCTAGCACGATGTGGCTAATACCTAAAACGGGTTCATCCGGCGCAAGCGCGCGTACTTCAAAATGGCTAGCATGCAGGCATTTTGAGCCCAGCCAGTCCCGCTCAATTTACCACGGATGTAAGGAAACCATTTGGCTGTAACGACTTAAAGAAAGTACGCTTCAGTCGGGTGAGTCGAATTTCTTGACATCCGGAAAATGGCCTGCCTAACATAAAGAAGGTACACTGTTTTTCCAATTTCAAGAGGCGCAACTTGTGGTATGTAGTCACCGAAAAATTGCTCTTTGTATGGTGCTCTCATTGGTAACACTTCCGCTGGCCGTAGGCGAAGAGGTTGCGCCGGTTTACCAGCGGGGGCGAGGTCACCACCAGGGAGGAGCATCTTGGCAGTATCCTGGCGGATACCCAGCTTCCTTTGGGTATTATGGTTTTCCTCCGCAGATTTATGCCGGGAGTTGGTATCAGCGTCCTTACCCGTATCACCTCGATTATTTTCGTCTGCGAAGTAGTCCGCCGCCGGCGCAATCCAGCGGGTGTCCTTGTGTGGCTGATGAGAATCTTAACGAGGACCTGGGATCGCGTGACTAGACGCCGAGCGCCGCTTTGCGGCACGGTTGCGAAACTCACGAAGAGACTTGCGCTAGCGACCGAAGCCTAGACTGAAGCTGAAGACCTGTTCGCGGTCGAAGGGGGCGCTGGCGACGGGGAATGCGAAGTCAAGCGCAATCGGCGCTGGTCCCATGGCCGGCACCGTAACTCGTAGGCCGACACCGGGAGCCACTCGGAAATTGTCGAGATTGACGTCCTGCTCCACCGTCCCAAAATCGCAGAAGACCACACCGTGGAGCATGTCATCGGCTGTGATGGGGAAGAGGTATTGCAACGAATTGAGCCACTGGAAATCACCACCCGACTCAATACTATTGCCAGCCACGTTGGTCACTGGAGACGCACCTCGGAATCGGAATCCGCGCAGAGTCGCATATCCACCCGCATAGAACCGATCGTAAATTGGCGCATCGTCGCCCAACCACCCTACGGCCGTGGAATAGCTGATTACGTGACGACCGGAATGATCGGGTCGCTCACTCAAGAGCCAGTAGGTACGAAAGTCTGCTTCAATGCGGGGGTAGACGAAGGAACCCAGAACTTGTTCCGCCCCCAATTCCAAGTAATGCCCCTGGGTGGGCAGGAAGCTGCTGTCTCGCGTATCGTTGATGACGCTAAGTTTGAACCCTTGTAGGTTGTTGTCCCCTACCACTTCGTCAAGATCTGCGAATGTACCTGGAGCTGTTGCAATATTGCTGATGGTGACGTTTTCACCTCGATAGGTGAGCAGCGTAGAGAGATCGCGCTCTAACCACTGATATCCAAACGATACTCTTCCTCCCAGCCGCCCCTCGTCCCAGTCGTCGTAGCGACGGTCGAAGTAGGAACCGCTCAATCCGAGGCTCACTGGTGTGTCGAACAAGTAGGGTTCTTGAAAGCTGGCTAGATAGCGATTGACTACGCTACCAGGAGAAGCATCAATGCGGAATCTCTGACCAGCACCGCGGAAAGCGGTGCCGTTGCGGATGTCTTCGAAACTGCGTGGCAAGCGCTTCCAGTCGAAATTTCGTTCGTCGATGACGATATTCCCCACAATGCCCGCATTCGAGTTGACACCGGCCCCGACCTGCAGTCGGCCCGTTTGGGTTTCCTGGCCTTCGAAGATGATATCGACCGTTTGTTCGGGGTAGGGTTGCCCAGGAAAGCCAAGGTCTCCACTTGGAAATGGTTGATACCCGGGCACGGGATTGGCCGAGAACCCTGGCGTTGGTCCGTAGGAACCCGCTGGAGGAGGAATCGACTCTGAAAATTGAACCGGTTGAACGTTGCCGGGGGGCTTAGTTGCGGGCCCGGTAGCTCCGACTATTTGTCCGCCATAGGGTGAGTTGGCGGAGTTTGGCAAGGTGGCGTAAGCACTCTGCGATTGATTGGCAGGGCTTTGGCCTCGAAGAGCTTGATAGGGATTATTGGAAGAGGGCGTAGCCTGTTGAGCTACAGTCGGTCGTACCCACCATGGCGATTGCGTGCCGGGGGAATCAGGACTTTGACCGCGAATCGTGGGTTCTTTTCCAACGGTGATTTCATTGCCAGATTCGTCTGCTTGGGGAGGGACTAAGCCTTCTTCTTCGAGCCAACGCTGGTAATGATTCCAATCGTGGCATTCGATGTGGATATCTAAAGGCCGAGAAGTGACTTGTGCAGTTGAAGGAACGAATCCGACTTGGTAGCCCGGTGGAGGCAAAACGCTTGGGCCCAAAGTATCAGGGCTTTGCCCCCGCAGACCTGATCCTTGCGAATTGCTGCTTACGCGAGCGCGGGGACCATCTCCCGGATAACCCTCGGCAAGCCCCATGTTGACATCTTCGGGAATTTGATACGTGATTTTGGGTCGTACACCCGTGGCGGGGTCTGAGTGGAAGAGGCCACTGGCGACCAGTCGCCGTTCGCTTGCATGTATTTCTCGAATATCAACGATGTCTCCTGGTCGCACGGACATGCGATTCATTGCCGTTTGGACACGTGTATGTGGATTGTCGCCGTTGATATGCACAATGATCCGCCCGACGCGGAATTGTTGCCCTTCGTCGATGTGATAGAGCAGATCCACTTCGCCAGGCTCTTCGAGAAAGACCGGCTCAGGGCGGACATCGGTGAAGACGTAGCCGTGACTACCGTAGAGTTCCTTGATCCATTGGGCGTCCGTTCCCATTTTGGTCTGTTCAAAAGGCTCCCCCCCTTTGAGTTTGGCTGCTTCTGCCAGTGCCACCGGTTCGAATTTGCTGTTGCCGAGAAACTTCACACTGCGGACCTGGTAGCGCGGACCTTCAGAAATGACAAACGTCACTTGCGCCCATTTTTTCCCCTCGTAGTAGTCCAATTTGCGACTGATTTTTGCTTGAAAGAATCCGAAAGAGCGGTAATACGACGTCAGCAAGTCCACGTCGGAATCGATTTGATCGCGGTTGACGTAGCCCTTAAGGACTTTCAAGGTCGGCGGCTTAGTTTTGACGATGGACTTCAACCGTCCAGACGGAACAAATTCATTGCCGACGAATTCCACGTTCCATATTTTTTCAGTGGAGCCCTCATTGATGAGAAACGAGACTCCTTTGTCGGTGGGCCTGGTACCTTCCAGGATCGTGACTTGGGCATAGTTGAAGCCTCTTCCATGGTAGTATTCTTCCAGTTTGCGGCGCGCTTCTTCAACGGCATAAGGATCGATTGCGCCTCCTGATTTGAGTCCCGTTTCCTTAGCGAGTTTCTTGTCAGGGACCTCTTCATTGCCCAGATAGGTGATGTAGCGTATCGTCGGACGTTCCACGACCTGGAAGATTATCACGCGGCCCTGTGGCGTCGTTTCGTAGAGTGGTTTGACATCGATGAACCAACCTAAATTGGCTAATCGACGGACGTCTCGTTGTACCACCGAGCGGTCAAACGGTCGGCCAACTCTTGTGGTGAGGTGACTGGCAACCTGCTCCGAAGAGATGGTGGTGTTGCCTATGACGCGGATTTCTTTGACCAATTCTGCAGGATTAGCCGCAACCGTCGCAGGGCCTGGGTTCGCCTCCTGGGCCCATGCAGCATCGATTGCTCCCCCAAAGAACGCCCATAAAAACAGGAAGAATTTCGCGGATTGCCTTAAAAATCGCAGGTGTTGCATGTTGAGATGCATGGGCAATTCGTGATTAACTTGCGGAGATAAGCGAGGTAATTAGGTCTGCCACGCGCAAAATGCGCAGAGGGACCACCTTTCGGGCCGCAATGAAATAGCGGATGCAGAACGCCCCGGCAAGCCGAATTCTCACCAAGAAGTCGCCGGAAAGCGGGTTTCTCCGAGAATTGGCTAATCAAATTCTTCGTAAGATTTCTGGGAGAAATTGCGAAAACGGGTAAAATCGTGAATCCAGGCTAGCTTGATGTCCCCCGTTGGCCCATTTCGCTGCTTGCGAACCAGCAAATCCGCCTCACCGCGGACCCGCTCACGGTCCTCAGGATTGGATTCGTAGTACTCTTCGCGATGAATAAACATCACCAGGTCGGCATCCTGTTCGATGGCACCTGATTCTCGTAGGTGGCTCAATTGAGGTTTGTTGTCACGCGAAGACTCGACTTGCCGATTGAGCTGGGCTAAACAGAGCACGGGGACGCTCAATTCACGGGCCAAGCCTTTGAGACGACGTGCTATCTTTGCTACCTGTTCCTGGCGAGGATCGCGAGAATTATCGGGTTCGATCAATTGCAGGTAGTCGATCACGATGAGGGAGAGATTCTCACGACGTTTCAGCCGCCGAGCATTCGCCGCGATTTCGGTCATGGTGCGGCTAGGAGAATCGTCGATGTACAGCGGTGCTTCACTCAATTCACTCGCAGTGCGGACGAGCTTGCGGCGTTCTTCGGCAGTAATTGTTCCGTTCCGTAGGCGGTGTCCGTTGACTTCTGCAACGGAGCAGAGCAAGCGATCCCCAAGTTCCAGGGCGGACATTTCCAAGCTCACAAATAACACAGGAGCACGGAGCTGAAACGCGATATGCTCGGTGATATTCATTGCCAGTGCCGTTTTGCCCATACTGGGTCGGGCGGCAAGAATGATCAGCTCTGAATTCTGCAAACCTCCCGTGAGTTGGTCGTAGTCGTCAAAGCCAGTTTCCAAGCCTCCGAATGCATGCTGGTGGTCCATGCGGGCATCGATTCGTTCGAGTGATTCGTGCAACACTTCATTGATGGTGTTCAGATCGTTCGATCCGCGTGACTCGAGGATTGAGAAAACTTTTTCCTCGGCCCGACTCAGCGCTGCGCGAGTCTCTAGGGTGGGATCAAAGGCATCGTGGACGATGTCCGTGCCAGCATGCACCAAAGACCGAAGCACCGACTTGTCGGCCACAATCCGCGCATAATATTCGGCATGGGCGGCTGTGGGGACAATCTGGCCAATCTCCGCCAGGTAGGCGGCACCCCCGATGGATTGGTATTGGTCGGCAGAGCGAAGTCTTTCGACCAACAGCATCGGGTCGATACTTTGGCCTGTATCGTGCATCTGGAGCAAATGCTCATAGAGGCAACGGTTTGCCTCATCGTAGAAATCGCTTGGTCGGAGGATCAAGGCAACTTCGTCGAAGACGGAGGGAAGCAATAGGATGCTGCCCAAGACCGATTTTTCGGCTTCCAGGTTTTGCGGCATTTGTCGCGCAAAGGTAGAATTCGCTGGATTGCGCGGGACTGCAGAGGGACTCCGTTCAACTGTTGCCACGGTATTTTCGCTCCATCGCTACGAGGCAGTGAACTCGTGTGGGTTCACAGAAGTGCAGGGCTGAGCAGGGCTCATAACGCTAAGCCGCCAGCGGCCTAGTTGTCGTCGGCACCAACGGTGGGGACAACCCACACCTTCAGTTCACCGTCCACTTCATTGGAGAGGCGGAACTTGATTGTGTACAGCCCCAATTCCTTGAGTACCCCCTCCATGCGGATTTGATCGAGTTTGAGATGAATATCCACCTTTTTCAGGGCCGCTACGATGTCGGTAGCTCCGACGCTGCCATACAAGTGGCCATCCTCGGTAGCGTTGGCTTCGATCGTGATGCTCTGTTTGGAGATCTCGGCAGCCTTCTTGCGGAGATTCGCTTGATGAACTTTCTCCAAGGCCTGGAGCTTGGTGCGATGCTTTTCGACCATCCGTTTGTGATGGTCCGTGGCGAGAGTCGCCATTCCTTGAGGAATCAAGTAATTGTAGGCAAATCCAGGACGCACCTCCACAACATCACCTTGATGGCCGAGGTCCTCCACACCGTGGATCAACAGCAATTCGACTCCGCCGTGAGCTCCCTTGGGAAGTCGTTTGCTGGGGTGAGGCCGTCGCTTGATTTTTTGTAGCTTGGTTTTCATGTTATCTGTTGCTGAGTTTCGTAAGTTGATGGAGTTCGGTCTTATGCTCAAAAAAATAGACACAAAGCTAGAACGGAATTTCATCTTGGGGGGGTGATGCGGGCTCGTAAGATTCCCCGGCAGAGGAATCCGAGGAGTAATCCTGAGAATTGTCACCGCCCGAAGTGCGGCTTCCACCGGTTCCACTTCCTCCGCCACTGCGGGAGCCGACCATTTGCATTCGCTCACCAACCACATGGAGTTTTGATCGTTTCTGTCCGTCTTTCTCCCAAGTATCTAACTTCAGGCGTCCTTCGATCAACACACTGGAGCCTTTGCTGAGATACTCGTTGGCAACTTCTGCCGTGCGGCCCCAAAGCGTGATATCGACAAAGGTAACTTCTTCGGTCCATTGGTCATTGCGTTTTACTCGGTCGTTGACAGCTAAGCCGATATCAGTCACTGCAATGCCGCTGCCGACGTAACGCAATTCGATGTCGCGGGTTAAATTGCCGAGCAGAATCACTCGATTAAAACTGGCCATGGCGACCCTCCTTCCGTCAGATACTAATTCGATGATTGCAGGCGATCGGAACCCCGCTGGAGATGGGTGTTAAACGCCGATTTCTTCTTCAATTTCTTCAATTTCTTCGCTGATAGGTACAGCGCGGACGACGCCACCGCTGCGAGCATGCTCCAGAATTGGCTCAACGAGGGCTCCCGGCAAGCGGATGAACAATTGCCGCAAGACGTTATCATGGATTTCACATTCGTGAGTCAGGTCGGTGAGTTTTGAGGTGGGCATGCGGAAGTAGCTAATCCAATAGGCCCCTTTACGATGTCCTTTGATGGGATAGGCCAGGCGACGCTCTTCCCAAAGGCGACTGACCTCAATGTGTCCCTCGGCGGCCTCAATCAATCCATTGACTTCACGCTCCAGACCCTCGTGATCCCTCGCATACGCATTCGCATCGAGGATAAACAAACCTTCATAAACGCCAATATTCTCTTCCAAAACTTGACTCCGATAATTGATGTGACTCGAATTGCACCCGTGAGGATATCTTAAATTTAGCGTCAACCTGCTTCAGGTGGACCACCGTTAAACTGACTCATCGCCAGAGCTATGCCGCGCTCCAGCCAAGTCTGCACAGCCTGATGGGCCCGCAAAACTTGACCCCGCACTTCCTGGCACTCCTGGGAAGTAAACTTCCCCAACACAAAATCGGCAGGATCCCACTGCTCAGGAACCGGCCCAATACCCATTCTTAACCGAGCAAACTGATCAGTCTTTAGTTGTCGAATCGTGTCCGCTAACCCCTTTTGCCCTCCATCGGAACCTGCGGCACGTAGCCGTAAAGTCCCCAAGGGAAGGTGAAAATCGTCGCAGATGACAAGCAAATCGTCTGTGGCAATTTTGTAGAAATCCATCGTTTGCTGAATACTACGTCCACTCAGGTTCATGAATGTTTGCGGCATCAGCAGCAAGAATCTCTCAGCACCGACAAGGCATTCTCGGAGATACCCTTCAAATTTCAAGCGTCCCATCGAATTGGCAAACTCGAGAGCCAACGACTCCGCGACTTCAAAGCCGATGTTGTGTCTTGTTCCTTCGTATTTCTTGCCAGGGTTTCCCAAGCCTGCGACCAATTTCATCGCCCCCTCGCTCAACCCTGTCGTTTCTTGGCTCTAGACCGTCACCACTTGACTCGTTCTGGGACGAACAGCCAATCCTATTCTTCTGCCCCCTCCTCCTCCTTGTGGCCGCCGATAATTTCAGGCTCGGCACCATCGGCTCCCATTTCCTCAACTTCGGGCAGAACCGTCGGTTCAACGCAATGCACCAATATCATGTCAGGCTCGCCCTGCACGATGGCTCCAACGGGTAGATCCTCGATGTCGGAAATTCTTAGCTCTTCTCCCAAATGGAGCTGATTGATGCTTACGTGCAAGTGATCGGGAACATGCCCCGGGTCGGTCTCGATTTCCAAAAAGTGAACCAGGTGCTCGACGATGCCCCCTTCATGCTCACCCGGAGCCTCGCCACGTAGCAGAAGGTCGACATTGACCTTAACACGGTCTTGTGCCTCGACTCGCAGCAAATCGACATGCAACACATGCTGCTGGAAGGTGTCCCATTGGATGTCCTGCAAAAGTGCCTGACCTTCGGCAGCCCCTTTGAGTTGGACCAGCTTAGCACCATGTCGGAGCGAGCTCTTCAAATCGTCGGCCGAGACCTCCAAGCTCAAGCATTCTTTGCCATGGCCATACAACACCGCAGGAAGTTTCCCCGCCCGGCGCAACCGGCTGTTGTTGAGCTTCCCAACCAAATCACGTTTTCTAACTTCCAAGACTTCCGACATCTCGACCTCTTAAGTAATCGCCCAGGTACAAGCCGCCCTCGACTGGGCACATGCAAACCTTTGATTGTCCGTTATTTCATGAGAATTTCAACCCCATGAAATGCCGCGAAAAGCCAGTAAATTCAGTTTCCTAGCCGTCGGCCGCAGCCGATAGTTGAAGCCAGCAAGAACCATGGCCTTCGGGCCACCGGCTAGCAAGGAAAAAACGATGAGGATGGATTTGGAAAAGGAGACATTCTGGCTCTGTAGAAAACTTCCAGTGCTAGCTAAACATTGGCTCTGGTTGCACTCGTACAGAGTGCATGGCAGTTACCAGTAAGTCTCCGATCCAAGTTGTGTTGGCCGCGCTTGCTACGGCGCGTCGTGGGCTGC
>JBGSPU010000156.1:0-21981 GCA_041738415.1 Bythopirellula sp. | reverse complement strand
TCCCGCGACTAATGAGTCGCGGCCCCATTGAAGCATATTGAAATTTCCCCCGCCCTCATCAAACCAAGACCTTTCCGCGACTCATGAGTCGCGGCCCCATTGAAGCACTCAGGGCAAAACTAACTACGTCCGGTATTTGTTCTTTCCGCGACTCATGAGTCGCGGCCCCATTGAAGCGGCGCGGCGAAGATAAGGATAAATGCGATTGCGTACTTTCCGCGACTCATGAGTCGCGGCCCCATTGAAGCGGGTCGAAGTCGATCGCTTCTTCGATCGTCTCGCCCTTTCCGTGACTCATGAGTCGCGGCCCCATTGAAGCCGCGCTATTGATTCGCGGGATTGCCGGAGAGGCCCTCTTTCCGCGACTCATGAGTCGCGGCCCCATTGAAGCGAGTATCTAAACTCGATAGACCGCGTTCTGTGGCTAATCTTTCCGCGACTCATGAGTCGCGGCCCCATTGAAGCGAAGCATGTGCGGAACTAGCCCGCGCTGCGTTTATCGCATCGTGGTGGCTCCTGAACCTAGGCGTTCTGGGCGCGCGGGGGAGGTTCTCGCTCGGCAAGCGAGACCTACTTTTCTTCACTCGCGACTCGAAACCCGCAAATCGCAACTTTGCGCAAGCTTTTGGCCGCGCGATGGGTTAGAATCGTCGTGGCACAAGTTCGTGCTGCGCCGATCTTTGACAATCGAACCACTCGCTTACCTGTCTCGAGCAGCCCAATCAGCCGCGTCGCGCTAGCGACCGGTTCATTCGGCGAAGCGCAGGCAACCGAGTGCTAGCGCACCCTCGGCTGATGAATGATCCGGTCTAAATCACCGCACACGATTAGGACAAGAGACCCCTCCCCGCTCGATAGCTCGCGACCCTCCCCAGGGAGGGTGTTTGAGATCCGTCGGTTGCCGCCAGGCCTTCGAGGGCGCGAAGCACTGGGGTTTTTTTCATGAGGAGTCGAGGTTTTGTTTCAAAAACTATTTGAAAATCTTTGTAGAACCGCTGGAAAACATGAATAAGACGCCGAGTTTTTAATTGTCTTTTTCGTTTTCGATAAAATGGGCCAGACAAAACTCTCGCCACAGTGCGCAAGTTCGAGCAAAGATTGTGGGCTTTACGCAACTCCAGTCGCTCGGCGTACGCTTTATCCGGATGAACCTCAACAAATGACCGTCTCGTACAACAAGTGAAGAACAAACTCACTTCGCGCGGATTGGGCTCGGGATCTCAGCTAACAGTACAGTCCAGCAATGGCATGATCACCCTGTCGGGCAGCGTTCAATACGCTCACCAGAGGAAAGCGGCAGTGAGTGCGATCACCGGAATGGCGGGGGTCAACAGAGTGATCGACCAAGTGGCAGTAAAAGCCTGCGGTAAACCGGTAAAGTGTGGGATTTTCCTGCAATTTCAGCGGCTCCCACTAGCTTTTGGCGGCTTGGGTGGCAATAATCGTTAATGCGCTAACGATTTTTCTTCCGGCCCAACTGGCGGTCCTCACGTGCTGCAATACGACTTTGAAGAGAGCCTCGGCTACTGGCTCACCATGACCCATCATGCCTACATGCGGGCATTCAACGAGGAGCTTGCGCCCGAGGGTATTACCTATCGCCAGGCGCAAGTACTGGCTTGGCTCGCCTTAGAGGGTCCGATGCCACAGGCAGATCTGGCGAGCCGCATGTTGATCGAACCTCCGAGCCTGGTAGGAACTCTTGATCGGATGGAAGCGAGCAAGTTAATCAAACGTTGCTCCTGCCCAAGCGATGGTCGCAAGAAACTGGTCCAGCCGCTGCCTGAAGCAGACGTCCTGTGGGAGAAAATCGTTGCTTGCGGTCGGCGCATTCGAGCAGTGGCTTCGGCTGGTTTGTCGGACCGCGAACTTGCCACACTCCAAAAACTATTGGGCAAGGTGCGGGCAAATGTTTCCTCAGAGGCTCGTGTGAAATGTGCCAGATGAATCATCTCGACATCCAATGGAAGCCACGAATTGCACTGGCGATATTGTTGCTTGGCGTATCACTGCCTGCTACCGCCCAGCCTCCTGGTCAAGAACCACCCCCTGCGGCAATCGTTGCCGCACCGGTCGTCGAGCAATCCGTCGAAGCCGAGCAAACTTTTGTGGGAACGGTGATGCCGACGCGAGTGGCCACGATAGGGAGCGCGGTGAGCGGTCGTGTGATTGAATGCCCGTTCGAGGAGGGAGACCGGGTCGAAGCGAAGCAACCCTTGGCTCAACTTCTTACGGACACGATCAAACTCGAAGTCGTTGGGGCCGAAGCTGAGTTACAGCTCCGTGAGCAACAGCTTGCCGAATTGGAAAACGGGACTCGTCCCGAGGAAATAGCACAAGCCAAAGCTCGCATGGCCGCCGCGGCAGCTCGACAGGATTTTCTCGATGCCCGTTATGCCCGCATGCAAAGCTTGCGTAACACCCGCGGCGCAGTCACCGAAGAAGAAGTTGAAGACGCCAAATCCCAGTCGCTCGAAGGCCAGCAGATTTATGCGGAAATGCAGGCAGCTTACGAGTTGGCGCTGGCGGGACCTCGCGAGGAGGCGATCGCTCAAGCCCGAGCCCAGGTGGCTATTCAAGAAGCCTTGGTTGAGAAACTTCACGACCAATTGCAAAAACATACCATCATCTCGCGATTTCCTGGTTACGTGACACAAAAGCTCAGCGAGGCAGGTCAGTGGGTCAATCCAGGGGATGCGGTAGCTGAAGTCGCCGGCATTGATGACGTCGATGTCGTCGTGCAAGTGGTCGAAGACTATATTGCTTTTGTACGCCCGGGACAGGAAGTCACTGTCGAAATCCCAGCGATTCCCTCGCGTAAGTTTGTCGGCAAGGTCATCGCCACGATTCCCCAAGGTGATGTGCGAGCGCGTACTTTTCCGGTGAAAATCCGCGTGGCAAATGTGATCGACTCGGATGGACCGCTCATTAAGTCAGGGATGTATGCCCGTGCTTTGCTGCCCGTCGCCAAGAAGCATCAGGCCATCTTGGTCCCCAAGGATGCCGTCGTGCTGGGTGGCCCCCAACCTATCATCGTCGTCATCGAAGGGGCGACTGCACCGGGTGAAACAGGAACACCGGTTACAGTGCCGGTGCAGCTTGGCACTTCTCAAGGAAACTTGATCCAGGTCATCGGCAATGTGCAACCAGGACAGATGGTCGTGGTCCAAGGAAACGAACGCTTGCGACCAGGCCAGAAAGTGATGATCGGGCGCATCGCGGGAGATGGCGAATCGACTAATACCACTTCCGAACGTAAGTAGAGATTTGAACATGAGGCAACGGCTAGAACAGAGCTGCATGAAGAATGGCTCGAACAACAAAACGATTAAACGCAAAGAGCGCCGAGACGCAGAGCTGCGCAGAGGATATTCAATGGTGCTCTACTCTGCGCCACTTTGCGAGTCCGCGTACTCTGCGTTTTCAAATATCCTGCGCACACAACGCATACTTTGGTCGTTCGTCGCACGAGGCACTTGATGAATCTGGTTGAATCCTTTGTTCGCAATCCGGTAAAGATCTCCGTGGGGGTGCTGTTGACGGCCCTCTTTGGGACGATTGCGCTCACTCGGCTTCCTCTGCAACTGACGCCCGAGGTTGATACCCCGACGATCACGATCACGACTCGCTGGCCGGGAGCCAGCCCGAAAGAGGTCGAACAGGAAATCATCGTTGAGCAAGAAGAACAGCTTAAAGGGGTCGAAGGCGCCAACAAGCTCTCCTCGGAAAGTTCCGACTCGCAGGGAGTAATCACGATCGAATTCAACGTGGGGACCGACATGGATCAGGCCCTGCTGAAAGTGAATAGCCGACTCAACCAGGTCCGAGAGTATCCCGAGGATGCCGACCAGCCAGTCATCACAACGGCCAATTCGTCTAATTCCCCGATTGCCTGGTTCATCTTCGGAATCAAACCTCCGTCGGCCGAGGAAATCACGGCGTTTGCAGCCAGGCACCCGGCAATCAGCAAGGAGCTCGAGCGTTGTGCGCGAACCAGCAATCCTGGTCTGCTCATGCACCGGCTCCGATCACTGGCAGCCGAGCATCCGGAGGTAATCGAATTGTTGCCCCCGCCGGATTTGGACGTCACCAAACTGCGGCGGTTCGCCGAGGACGAAATCGAATCTCGCTTCGAGCGCGTGCCAGGCGTCTCGCAGTCAAACGTCATCGGCGGCCTGGAAGACGAGATGCAAATCGTCGTCGATCCAGAAAAGCTCGCTGCCCGCCAGATCACCCTCTCGCAGATGCGTGATGTTTTGCGGGACCAAAACAAAGATACCTCGGCAGGGGATTTCTACGAGGGGAAACGCCGCTGGGTAGTGCGGTCGCTGGGTGAGTTTCGCACGCCGGAACAAGTAGAACATCAATTGCTCGCGGTCCGAGATGGGGCACCGGTGTTCGTCCGCGATGTGGCGACCGTACACTTGGGCTACAAGAAACCCGATGGCGTAGTGCGCCGCTACGGCGGTTCGAGTATCGCCGTCAACTGCATCCGCGAGACGGGCGCGAATGTACTCGACGTGATGGCGGATCTCCGCAAGGTGACGGTCGAGCTCAATCGCGATATTCTCAATCCCAAGGGTTTGATGCTAAGTCAGGTGTACGACGAAACCGAGTACATTAATTCATCAGTCAACCTGGTACAAGAAAATATATTCCTGGGTGGTGCGCTCACGATGATCGTACTGATGTCTTTCTTGCATCTGGGGTATCGTACCCTGCTGGTGATCCCGGCGATCCTGGCGACATCACTGGCAGCGGTTTATCTCTCCTCTTGGTGGTTCGTGTTGTGTTTGGCACTGATTATCGGCAGCGGATTTTGGTTTGCGCGGGGGGCACTCGTCGTGGGATTAGCCATTCCCATTAGTATCATCGGCACTTTTCTGGTGCTGGGTATGTTGGGCCGTTCGCTGAACGTTATCAGCCTGGCGGGCTTGGCGTTTGCGGTAGGCATGTTGGTGGATAATGCCATCGTGGTGCTAGAAAACATCTTCCGCCGTTATTCCGAGGGAGAGACACCTTTGGATGCCGCCGCGCGTGGAACCGAGGAAGTCTGGGGAGCCGTAGTTTCCTCCACACTCACCACGATCGCCGTCTTTCTCCCAGTAGTGTTCATCCAGGAAGAAGCGGGCCAACTGTTCCGCGACATCGCGCTGGCCATCAGTGCTGCTGTAGCGCTCTCGCTGGTGGTATCCGTGACGGTAATCCCGACGGCTGCCTCGCGGCTGTTTCGTAGCAGGCGTGCTGAAGCCCTGCCTCACCTATTGAATAAAGGAGAGCTCAATCATTCTCCATCGACTCCTTCATCCAACGTGGCAATCGTGCGAGTGATCAATGCTCTCGGCTTACGTTTTAATCGGTTGGTAGTCGGCATCAACCGTTGGGTTCAGGGGAGTCTACTCCGCCAACTCACGACGATTATCTTGTTGATTTCCTGCGCACTCGGTCTCAGTTGGCAACTTTGGCCGCGTGTGGAATACCTACCCAGCGGCAATCGTAATCTGGTCTTCGGCATTATTCTCCCCCCGCCGGGCTACAACATCGATCAACTGATGTCGCTAGGAGAAATTGTGGAAGCCGAGCTGCAGCCCTATTGGGATGTCGAGGACGATGCGGATGACAGTGATTCGGAAGTTCCCGCGATTGCCGATTTTTTCTTTGTGGTACGTGGTCGTTCCGTGTTCCTGGGATTGCGGGCGAAAGATCCGTTGCGCGCCGGAGAGTATGTGCCGTTGATCTTCCAAGTCGGCAAGAAACTCCCCGGAGCAATTGCCGTCGCCAAGCAGTCGAGCCTCTTCGAACAAGGTCTCGCCGCGGGGCGCACGATCGATATTGAGATCACGGGGCCTGAAGTCGAGAGGCTCGTGCAACTCGGTGGACAGATTTTCGGCCAAGTGATGGGGATGATCCCTGACGTGCAGGCCCAGCCGAAACCAAGCCTCGACCTCTCCAGCCCCGAGGTCCACGTCAAACCCCGTTTGCTGCAAGCCGCCGAAATGCAAGTTAATTCGTCGGAGCTGGGATTCACAGTTGATGCGCTGGTCGATGGTGCTTATGTGAGTGATTACTTTCTGGAAGGGAAAAAAATCGACCTTACCCTCAAGGGAGAAGATAAGTACGCCGACCGCACACAATTGGTTGGCGCGGTTCCCATTGCCACTCCCTTAGGTCAACTCATCCCGCTCAACGCGCTGGCCGATGTCACCCTGGCCAGCGGCCCCGAGCAACTCAACCACCGAGAACGGGTCCGCGCGATCACGATCTCCGTCTCTCCCCCTCCAGAAATGGCCCTTGAAGAGGCCATGACGGTCATCCAAGAAAAGATTGTCCAGCCGCTACGCGAGGGCGATCAACTCGAGGGTGGCTACCGAATCGCCCTGGAAGGAACCGCCGACAAGCTCCGCGAAACTTGGCTCGCTCTGCGTGAAAACGTGATCATCGCGTTATTGATCACCTACCTCCTGATGGCGGCCCTGTTTGAATCGTGGCTCTATCCGCTGGTGATTATCTTGAGCGTCCCCCTCGGTGCCGTCGGTGGAATCCTCGGGCTGAGGATGCTCAATCTGTTCGTGTTCCAGCCGCTCGACGTGCTGACGATGCTTGGCTTCGTGGTCCTGATCGGTACCGTGGTCAACAACCCGATCCTGATTGTGCATCAGGCACTCAACCACATCCGCCTCGACGGCATGAGCGCTCAAGAGGCCGTACTCGAAAGCGTTCGCACTCGCATCCGGCCCATCTTCATGACGACCACCACTACGGTACTCGGCCTGTTGCCGCTGGTAATTTTCCCCGGAGCAGGGAGCGAACTTTATCGCGGTCTGGGAAGCGTGGTGCTAGGCGGGTTACTCTCATCGACGCTTTTTACTCTGATCCTGGTGCCGACATTATTCACGCTCACCTTGTCAGCCAAGCAGCGCATCACCGGCGGTGACGAAAGCGAAGTTGCGGCAGATGAACTCGAGGAACGCCTGCCGCCGGTTGTGACCGAGGAAGAGGAATTGGAAGTCGGGGCGGGAGTCAACTAGGTTTGATTCCACGAGTTTTGATGCAAACAGGAGGTTTGCAACTTGCCACTGGTTGCCACCTATGCCTAGAATTAGGTGAGCTTATTCGATTTTTACTCGACTTCTTTGACAAAACCTGCAGAATAGCTTTTCGCACTGAATTTTGGCATCACTCGAAGTGCTTACGGATTCCAATGATTCGCTTATAAACAGCGCACTCTCGCCAACACGACTAGCCCACTAAGCATCCCTAGCAGCAGCGACCCTGGCTCAGGTATGTTGGCGACTCGCAGACCAACAGTGCTACTTTCGAGTGTCGCAGCGAACTCGCGAAAACTTGAGAAACGCATGTCGCTGGAAAAGTGGTTCCATGACCCGCCGCGCGCAACGCGATCCGAGACATTGGCGAGCAATTCGGTCCACTCAAACACATTGCCTGCCTGGTCGGATGTGCCGTAGGGGCCTACTGTAACGGGATACTCCCCGACATCGGTCATCGGATAAGTCGGTCCGCGCGTGTACCCACCGCTGGCGTTGACATGATTGGCCGAATTACCAGTATCGATCGAGGGCAACAGATTATTCGGCGGAGTGTCGCTCTGCGTTGGGTAGTCCCAATAGTCGCCAGTCACTCCGTTATTCTTGTGGTAGGCCGACTTGTACCATTCATCTTCACTGGGCAGAAACCAGCGGGCACCAGGGTTCCGCGTGATGCTGATAGCGTTGGTCGGAATCGGAGTGCCACCCAAAAGCGTATAAGCGCCAGTCTCCGTATCGCCGCTCCCCTGGCCATTGTGCAGCCAGTTGGCAAAACGAATCGAGTCATACCACGATACAAAGACGACTGGCTTCTTGGCATAGTCGTACGCACCGGATTGCGCAGGAGCTTTGACGGAGTAGGAATAGCTTCCGGGGGAGCCCATGCGCAGGATTCCTCCTTTTAAATCAGTGGTCATATTCGTTTTGTAAAGTTCATACGGATCTGATGCTGCGACAGCACTGAGAAACTCCACATATTGGGCGTTGGTAATTTCCTTGGTGCCGATCCGAAACAAATGGGAAACCGAGCCACGGCCATTCGCGTCCGCTGGGTTGTTCTCATTGGCAACTAAAACGGTATCAATAGTCGTTGCACGTGCTGAATCTGCAATCAGTATTTGGCAGAGGACTGCCATAAGGAGGAAATTTCGTGCCATGCTCATGAGGTTTTCCCTTCGAGATGAGTGGTCGAGTGAAATCAGTTGCTAGGTAATCAGCCCCTTCGCCTGCCTTTCAGGAATAAGTCAGTAGGGGAAGTACCAAGAAAAAAAGCCGCTGTCACCCTGCGCTGTTTGCGCAGGACATCAGTGGCTCTTCAACTGGCTCGAATGGTTGCTGGACACATTAGCGATCCCCCTCACCGACAACACTCGTCAGACTCGATTCTAAATTTCCAAAAGAACTTGATCAAGTCGATCGAAATCTGCAGTTACGCAACTTTTACGCCAATTTGGAGATTTCGAAAAAAACCGCGACCAGTGGTCGCGGCTTTATCTGCCGACAGGCGAACTAGTTCATGCTCAGCGTTTCGCCGGAAGCTTGGGACAGCAGCACGGGGGAGTATTCCAAGCCCTTGAGGAGTCGAGCCACGGCATCATACTCGGCACGAACTGTTGGCACCTTATTCCCTCCACGGGCGAGCATTTCCTGGTAGAGCGTATCACGGAATCGGTCGCAGGCCTTAGCGAGTTTAGTGCGTTCCAGTTCAGGAACATAGCTGCCGTAAGCCGCGATGCGTGACATCAATCGCTCCACCTCTTGGCGATGCTGCGCGAAGCGGGGACTGGCTGCCATGGCTGGCCAAAAGACAGTTCCTGTCTCCCAATCCAGATCATAGTCGGTCAACTGATATTCGAGTGCTTCCTGAAGTTCTATCATCCGGTTCACTTGTCGAAGCTCCAGCGTGTGCAATTTGCGCGCGATTCGCTCCGAGTGATAATGATCCCGGCGAGTGTCTTTCACCAGGAACGCGGTCTTCACGTGTTTCACTTTGTTGTCGAGATATTTGGAATAAGCATCCTCCCGGATGGAAGCGGCCTGGGCACCTTCCAGTTCATAATTGCCCAATGCTTGCACCAGTACGGCACTCCCCCGCAGCACGCCTTCGGCGTACGTCGAGGAATGTCGATGAAAAGCCTCGGGGGGGGCGTAGGGAAACGAAGCATTGGTACTCGGCGCGAGGTACTGACTGCTCTCTTGGGCCACGCTGTGGTGGACAAGTAAAATGGATGAAATTGTGGCGGCTAGTAGGGATAGTGTGTTTCGCATGATTGGGTTTCCTGATTTTCGAACTTGAAAGGCCAACTTGAAACGAATTAAAACTTGGCGAGACACCCTATTAAGCGAAGAAGTAGCCCAGGAGGGACAATCTTTTTCAGAAAAAAGTCCAACTTGATGGAGAACCTGCCTAAAACCTGGAAGAAACGCTTCTTTTGCTCCTCATTTCGATTTATCATGTTCCCTGGCGAACCGGATGAGTCAGCTTCCGGCATGTGTGCCGTCAGTCAATCTAGCGAGATTGGGGGGACTTGGCGAATGTCCGATACACCTGCGGAAGTGACTGTGTTAATCCGCCGCGCTCAGCAGGGCGATCCGGATGCCGGTCCGCAGTTGCTGGAGGTCGTTTACCAAAAGCTGCATCAGATGGCCGAGCAGAAATTGGCCCAGGAACAGGATGGGATTTCTGTGCAAGCAACGGTTTTGGTCCACGACGCCTATCTTCAATTGGTTGGCGCAGGTGAGGCTGCCGTGCTAAACGACCGTAAGCATTTCTACATCGTGGCCGCCAAAGTAATGCGGAGAATGTTGATCGATCGGGCCCGTAGTCGACGTGCCCTCAAACGGGGTGGGCCGGCTTGGAAGCGGTCTGGCGTGGAGGTCGAACAGATTGCCGACCCAGGCCCCAATACCGATGTTCTCGCGCTGCATGAAGCACTCAAGCGATTGGCCCAGCTTGATCCCCGGCAAGCAGAGATCGTCGAAATGCGTTATTTTGGAGGGTATTCAGTGGAAGAGACGGCGGACTTGTTAGATGTTTCCGCCAGCACGGTGAAACAGGAATTTGCGGCGGCCAAGGCCTGGCTCTATCGCGAATTGACTCGAGGATAATGATGCCTGACGTTTCCTGGGATGAAGTCAAACAAGTTTTCAAAGAAGTGCTCTCGCTCTCGCCGCAAGACCGCCAACGGTTCCTTAGCGAGCTTTCTCAGAAATCCTCGGCGCTTCACGAAGAAGTGATCGCTCTCTTGACCTCGCAGGAAGCAGCCGACAAAGAGAGTTTTCTCAAAAGCCTGAAGTTCGATGAACCAACCGCGATCGATCTGGAAGAAACAATCAGTCTGGCCGACCTGCCTACGCTGGAAAAGAGCCTCCCGAGCGACGATGCACTCTCGATGAACACGATGTCCAACGCGGCACCGATCGAGGAAACCACCTACATCGGTGAGATCGGCGAATACCATCTCATCGAACAACTTGGTCGCGGCGGAATGGGGGTCGTCTACAAGGCCTATCAGAAAAAACTCCGCCGCACGGTCGCTTTGAAGGTGATCGGCTCAGGAAGCCTTTGCTCACCAGAGGACATTGCACGCTTCCACATCGAGGCCGAGGCAGCGGCCCGGCTCAATCATCCGGGCATCGTTCCCGTCTACGACGTGGGAGAGCACGAAGGGACTCACTACTACTCGATGGAATGTGTCGAAGGCGAAAGTCTGGCGAAGTACATCGGGGCGCACAATCCGCGGCTAGATCCCCGGCGTGCGACTCAGTTGATTGAGAAAGTCTGCCGCGCGGTGCAATTCGCCCACGATCGGGCTGTGATCCATCGCGATCTCAAGCCGGCCAACATTATGCTCGACAAAGAAGGCCAGCCGCGATTGACGGACTTCGGCCTCGCCAAGGTCTTGCAAGAAGAGGAAGGTCTGACCATGACTGGTCAGGTGATGGGGACACCCAACTACATGGCCCCCGAGCAGGCGAAGGGGCAGGTTGAACGCATATCGAATCGTACGGATGTGTATTCCTTGGGAGCCACACTCTATGCCCTGCTTTCGGGTGCGCCCCCATTTGTGGGCAAGAACTTAATGGAGACCCTTCGCAAGGTCGAAAGTGCCACGCCAGAGCCGCTCAGTTTCCACGGTTCGCCGGTCCCCCTCGACCTGTGGACGATTTGCGAAAAGAGTCTCGCCAAGCGGCCCGAGGATCGCTATGAATCGGCGGGAGCCATGGCCGACGATCTCGAGCGGTATCTCTCGGGTTTCCCCATTTCGGCACGGGCCGTTGGCCCCTGGATGCGGACCTATCGGTGGTGCCAGCGGAATCCGCTCGTCGCTGCGCTCATCGGTGCCGTCGCGGGGACGATGCTGGTAGCCACGATCGTCTCGATCAGTTTTGCGATCCAAACAAAGGCCGCACTCGGCCGCGCCGAACACAATTTGGGCTTGTTAGAGCGAGCCCTAGAGGAAGCCTTTGTCTCGGTCAGCGAAAATGATCTCTCCGACGAACCTGGTACGCAACAAGTCCGCAGAAAACTGCTCACGATCGCCGAGCGCTATTACGAGGAACTCAACAACACCGAGCAGATCTCACCCCAAAATGTGGCCAACGCGGCGTACCTGCTAGGCCGAGTCCAATCCTCTTTGGGACTGGCTCAGGGAGCCGAGGAGTCTTTTCGTCGGGCGATTTCTGTGCAGGCCGTGCTGGCAGAGCAACCAGGCAGTTCTGCCGATGCCCGCATGGCACTAGCAGACACTTACAACGAACTGGCCAAGTTGGGCGAAAAAGCCTGGAACGTCCGTCTCGATGAGGCCAACGAGATCGCCCAAGCGGGACTGCACTCCTGGCGCGAACATTCCCAAGAGTGTCTCGAATACCGAACCCAGGCACTCGCTGAGTCGCCCGGCAGTCTCGACCTGCGGAGATTGCAGGCAAACGCCAAGATGAATTTGGGATTGAGTCATGTCGAACATGGCCGCGTGAATCCCGAGGGCCCCGGCTTCACCGAAGCGGAGCGCCTTCTGCAAGAGGCCAACGCCACTTTTCGTGATTTGCACGAGCAAGCTGAGAATGACGAGAACGTCCAAAAAGACCTGGCCCGGGGTCTGGCAGCATTAGCCCGCCTGCGAGATGCCGAGGCAACTGCTCAGGCGAATTCTGATCCGGTGGCTTACGAAAAATTGCTACGCGAGTCGCTCGATCTGCGCTCGCAGGCGGCCGAATCCTTAGCCAAGCTTCCTGCCGGAGCGGTAACGGCCGAGACTCAAATGATGTTAGCCACGAGCTACCAACTCTGCGGAGAAAGCCATGTTCAGTTAGGCTCGCTCACCGATGCAGTGACCGCCTATGAAAGCAACATGGATGTGATGCAGCAACTCTTGATGACCAATCCAAGTGTCTTCATCTACCGAGAGGGTGTGGCGCGAGCCCAGTTCATGCTGTCGCAACTCATGTTGGCTGATAAAAACGATCAAGGCTACGACTACATCGTGGAATTCCAGCACACCCTGGTGGACGGGTTAGCCATCGACCCGGGTAACCAAAAAGCAGCCGATCTGCTCTACGAATATTCGACAAGCCTGGCAGATTCTCTCCTTCAAGCAGAACTCTTTCCGGAAGCAGTTTTCCAACTTCAGCGCGCTCGAAACCTGCTGGCCGATCTGCAAGTCCTCGGCGGTGATCGCAGTCTCATCGAGGGCACAATCCAGCGATTCGACACCCAGATAAAAAAACTCCAAGAGACCGACCTGACGACGTAACCTTTAACGACGAAGCGCAAAGCACTCAGTCGAGGCGTGCTAGCAACCCCTCTAATCCGGAAAGTCCGCAATTTTTTCTCTACCGGTAAAGTCACCCCAACCGATACCCATCTAAGACGTACTTTTTCTGTTCTCGGGGGGGGAATCGTAATGCTAGTCAGACCGTTCGCTGTCCAACTTTTTTTGTTGGCTCTCGTCCTAAGTGGCATTGATGCTGCCGAGTCACTCGCCCAGTTGCCGACTCGCCGCTTCGCTCAGCCGCTCAATCAGAACTATTCTGACGCCAAGGATGCCTCTTTCTTCTCCACCGACGCCGACCTGAACCTGGCGGTGCCAGTCCAGTTTCAGTCGGGTGCTCGCTCGGCCGAATCGGGCCGCACTTCGGCCTCCCAAGCCTCGCTCAGCGGCAGTGGTCAGCGCACCCCGCAATCGTTTGCTATCCGCCTGGCCCGCGCCCCAAATATGATGGGCGACTTCTTTGGCCAGGCAATGATCGTGGGCGAAATGGATCTATTCATTGGTCCATCCGTGCAACAAATAACCACCACCAATGATTTTCACCTGATCGATGATTCCGGCCAGAGAGTCCTCTACGTAGGTGGACCCGCTGGCACGATTCCGGGGTCGGTTTATGGCCCAGGCCCCACGCCACCGGCTCCAGATTTCGTGGAAGGTTTGACTAGCGATGTTCCCGGCGCATTCTTTGCCGAAAGCACGATCGATCAATTTGTGGATGTGTACAATGATGTGAACGATAGCATGCCCGATATTTCCGGTGCCTTGGTCTACGACATCTTTCAAGAGCAAGAAATCGTGCTACCCAACCCGGCCGCGGCCGACTTTGTCGGTCGTGTGCGTATTCAAGACAACAACAGCCCGCTGCCAAAAGACCGTGTATTCTTCGATTATAATTTCTTCCACAATGTGCCACTGAATGCCTCGGGAGTCGACGTGAATCGATTCGCCCCCGGCTTCGAGAAAACTTTTCTCAACAAAATGGCCTCCATTGATGTGCGGATACCGATGGCACTAACGCTCGATAGTTCCATCTTGGCGGATAGGGCGACCGATACGTCGAACGGCGAATTCGGCAACCTGGCACTCATCTCCAAGTTCCTGCTCACCTCCACGGAGACGATGGCCATCGCCGCAGGCATCGGAGCGGCAGTCCCTACGGCCGACGATCTGGAATTTGGCTTGTCCGATGGCACGCAATTGGTTGAGGTTAAGAATGACTCGACCCACCTGTTGCCCTACATCGCGGCTCTTTATACCCCCGTGCAGAGCAACAGCTTCATCCAGGTGTTTCTGACTTTTGATTTCGATACCACCGGTAACGACGTCCTGGCTAATGTGAACGGCACAGGTCTGGAAAAAGTCGGTGTCCTGCAGGATCAACATTTGGCCACCTTGAGTCTAGCGTTTGGAAGCTGGTGCTACGAAAACTACGCCCCCGGCAGTCTGCTCAAACGAGTTGGCTGGTCGCTCGAAACGCATTACACCACCACGCTCAATGACTCCGACACGATCAACGTGGACAACTTCCGGATTGGCGATCCTGGCCAGGATCTGTCGCTGGTGAACGAAATCATCGGTGTCCACATGCAAGTCGGCAAGACAATCTTTACGGGCGGGTACGCGGTCCCGCTGACCAGCAGCGACCGCGTCTTCGACGGCGAGCTGCGCTTCTTTGCCAACCGGTATTTCTAGCACAACCGGCAGCTCCTAGTGAATCAACTCGAGCCCCTACCATCCTCGCACGGCTGAGAAATTCCTGATTCCTGCGAAAATGGCCTACTTGGTTTTCGCTTTCCGCAGCGGTACAATCGACGTTGATTTGTCTCGATTGGGTGCAGGAACGCTAATCGACTGCCGCGCCAAATGAACCGAGGGCTAGCGCCCTGCGGCTGATTTTATCAGCCGCAACGCGCTAGCGTCCGGTTCCCCGGGCGTGAATTCCGAATAGCGTTCCTGCACCCGTCTCGATTCGTTCTTCGGGGAAGTTTTCTTTGCGAGGATTATCAAATGACATCGCAGCTACCTTATTATGATCAGCATCTCAATCAGTCTGAACGACGCGATTTGACCTTTGTCCAGCCAGAAGAGTATTGCCGACTGCTGTTGAGTTGGCGTAAAATGACACGAGTGGATGAAGCCAATAGTGATTTTTGTGGATTGTTGGATTTGCAGTCCGGTAAGCGATATCTCATTGAGCGCCAACGTCTGCTGAAAGACTAAATCTTAACGGCGATCGAATGACCTCGGTCGACGATTACCCGGGCAGGCAGAGGGAGGAGAAGCATGTTTCTCCATAAATCAAACAAATCATGTTTTCACAAAGGGGACTGCGTCATCTTCCGCCGCATGAAGTGCAATACCCAGCCCAGTCGCCGTGCGCAAGAGATCCAAGCCGCCAAGCATGGGGACGATTACTACTACTTCGTCGAAAAATGCTGGGTCGTTGCCGATGTGCGGGATGACGGCAAACTTCTCTTAAAAACGCGTAGCGGCAAGAGCCACCTCATCGACGCAGATGATCCAAAGCTGCGGGCTCCGAACTTCTGGGATAGGATCCGCTACCGCGAGCGATTTAGCCAGTTGCAAAATTGCTTCTGAAATAGTCGCTAGCGTTTGGCTGTGAAATAAACTTGTAAGCCACTCAAACGCCGGGCTCTAAGTTCATGTGAACGAGAAATCGAGTGAATTCTGTGCCTTGTGCAAGAAATCATGACTTGCCGAGTGCTTTTACGGCTCTCCCTCAAAAGAGCGAATGGTCTCGCAATAGCGCACGCAACCTACGGCAAGTGCGCAAATCCATGACTTTTTTAGTCATTTTTTTCAGATTCTCTTTTCGGAAACCCACTCCTTCTGTCATATTAAGAATTGTGCAAATTAGGCGGCGTAGAGGTTTCTCGAATGAACAAAGACCAACGTCTTGAGCCACGAATGATGCCACCTTTTCCCATCTCGAATGGATTGGGGCTACTTTTCATGATAGGGGCGCTCGGCCTGACGATTGGTTGCGGGCCAACTCCGCCTACCGCTGCTTCAACCAATACGAAGTCTCAATTCAAAGTGATCGGATTGTTAGGAGCACGATATCTCCAAGAACACAAAAACCGTCCTCCGCAAAAACGGGCGGATATAATTAAGTATTTTGAGGGCATCCCTGAGGAGTGGACCGGCCTGGGCATGAATACAGCCGAAGAGTTTCTCACTTCGCCCCGTGATGGCCAGCCTCTGGTTGTTGTCACGGGTAGTGATTTTGGGCCGCTGAGTCCCAATGGATTGCCCTATATCGCCTATGAACAAACGGGCGAAAACGGCAAGGTCATGCTAATAGATGCTCGAGGTAGCGTAACCGAAATGCCGGAATCAGATCTCCGTGAACTCTTTCCAAAATCATAATTAGCGATTCGAGACAACAGCAGTATGACCGACCAAACAAAAAGAGCGAATAGAGCTTTCACACTGGTAGAATTATTGGTGGTGATCGCGATCATCGGCATTCTTGTTGCGCTTCTCCTTCCTGCCATCCAGGCCGCCCGTGAAGCTGCTCGCCGCACTCAATGCAATAACAAGCTCAAACAGATTGGCCTGTCGATACTCAACTTCTCTGATACGAAAAAGGTCTTTCCCACAGGCGGAACGCGAATCTTACCTAATATTCGAGATTATCTTGAGAACGGAGTCCCGCTGGGTCCGGAAAAACAAGGCTTGGGATGGGGATACCAAATCTTACCCTTCCTGGAGCAAAACGCGGTGTACAATTTGTCTGATCCAGCAACGTTGTATTCCTCTGTCGTTCCACAGTATTTTTGTCCATCCCGGCGGTCTCCCGTTGTGACAGTTGTCCCGCAGGTTTCTACCCTGGCTGTTACTTTGTCTGACTATGTGGGTGCCATGCCCTGCGGTTGGTCGGACTATACGCAAACCACGAACTATGATCCCCTCACGAGCGGCGTGAGAGGTGGACCGGTGGACAGTCGAATCTTGAGAAGAGAACGCTTTTTTGGTGGCGCCGATGGAACCGCTTACATTCTGACAGTCCCTGATGATGAGATTTATCAGGGGGTAATCGTGAGGACCCCTTATCGGACTACGGGCAGTGCAGGAGGGCGAGGAGTGGCCCGGGTCCCCGCAAAAAATGTCACACAAACCATCACCTCTGCTCAAATCAGCGATGGTACCAGCAACACCTTGATGGTCAGCGAGAAATTTGTCCGCCCCGATTTTTACGAGGGTGGAAGCTCTTCCGACGATCGCGGGTGGAGTGATGGTTGGGATCCGGACACCATGCGGTCCACCTGTTGGCCTCCCCTGCAGGACAGTCTCAGTGGCACGACCGATGATGACCTCTACGGTTTTGAAGCCGACGTCGTCAACTTCGGTTCCGCTCACCCGGGAGGCATCAATGCCGTGTTTGCCGATGGGTCGGTTCATGTGATTAACTATGACGTCGACCCGTTCGTCTTCGATCGCCTCGGTGATCGAGAGGATGGCCAGATCGTGGATACGAGTCAGTTTTAGGAGCAGCAGATGATTGTAGGCCGGAACGAGTTTCACGAGTTCCGGCAAACAAATCTGAAATGATATCAGGACACGTACCGCCATGTCAGAACTCGTGGAACGATGCCGGAACTCGTGGAACTCGTTCCGGCCTACGTTCGAGCTTGGTTTTGCGCATCCAATTATTGCCGGTGCGCAACTACGATTTGGCTTGAGGAGAGAATTGGGAACTCTGGGGAGATTTGCCGACAAATTACTTGCTTCGGCATTTTCCATCGAGTACCATAGGCAGTTGCGGGCGGCATGATTGTGGGACTGAGGTGCGCTCGCGATCTCGGGGCTTATCGCGTAGCACTTTTCCAGTCGGTTAGGTTCGAAGTCTGTTTTTCAGTTAAGCCAGGGGATAGTAGGCCCGCTTTCTGGATGACTTGTGAGGGTTGAACAACGAGAAGTCTAGCAATATCTGAGGTAGTGTGTTTCGAGATTAGCCACCAGTGTGCATGCTCGAGAGTCTGTGATTATGGTTCTTCGCAGGAACGGGCAAGTTTTTTACATCATTGAAAGGGGAGTCCAACTCATGTACGTACGACCAAAGCTACTTTGTGCCCTGATGGCCACCATGCTGGTGGCACCTGGCCTGACGCAGGGCCAGATTATTTTTTCCGATAGCGACTTTCTGGCAGGTTCTTATACGACCAGTTCAGCGGGTATTGCCGACATCCGCTTCGGAGTGGACTACAGCAATATCGACATCTTTGCCCCAGTGGGCGGTGCCGACTTCCTGTTCGCGGCGATCCCCCCCTCACCACGCGGGGGAGGCTCGACGACAGGGGCCTTTTTGTCTGCTAATAACAATTCGCTTGTTTCCAGCCAACAATCGTTCGCCTCCATTTCCCCGATTGGCGTCAATGTCGGCACCGGCACGGCCAATCCCAACTATGTGATGCGGGTCGACGTGTTTCACAGTACCGGTGAAGGGATCGACGATGGTGCGGGTAATGTCACCGTTCGGGGTACCACGAATTACTCTCTCTTAGGAATCAATCAGTCCAACGCGACCGTGCAGGTCAGTGCGCTTAATGCTCCTGGAAGTGGCAACCTTTCTGGGCAGGGGCTCGGGTTGGCCATTACTGCAGATACGGGGGCTGCCGAAGACTACGCTCCCATTTATGGCGGTGCCTTTTATCGCGACCGGCCAGGTGCTATTACTCCGGGTCAATTTTACACCGGAGATCAAACCGGCATGAACACCGGCCTCATCGGCAACCACCTCAACAACTACTGGTTGGCTCAAGGTTTGGGTTTTGAATTAGTCGATTCGGATGCAAATCCGTCCAACAACTTGAACATCTTTACCGGCGATTCTCTCTTCTTCAGCCCTGACCCTACGGACACGGCTGGATTCTTGGACGATGGTTCAGGTGTTGACCGCAGCATCTTGGCTGAACAGTTCGTTACCCATAGCGATCCTTTCCATCTCACACCTGGTTCGACTTACGCAGAAGCGTTGCCCCCTGCATTCCTGGTAGGCAACAGCACGCAAACCCCTGGGGTGCCTTACAATAAGTGGGCTACTCACGAACTCTATTGGGTTGATGGGACCTTCACGTATGTGATTAACTATGATGGTAATTCTGTACCGGTCCTGCAGATAACACCCCAACAGGGCACCAACGTTTTTGATGCCTTTAGCTCGAACGGTACCGGTGTGTTAGCCTTCTGGGATCGTTTCGGCGGTTCGATTGCTTTGGATCCTGATGGTGGAAATTTCGTAATCTATGACAACCTGGAGTTCGAAGTTGCCGGCGCGAATGACGTGCCCGATATGAATACCTTCCTGGCCGCCAACGGATTATTGCTCTCCACTGGTAACCCAGGGGACTTCGACAACGACGGGGACGTGGACGGCAACGACTTCCTCGCGTGGCAGCGTGGCGATTCGCCGAACGGTGTTTCTGGCGTTTCCGTTTCTGCTGCTGACTTGGCTGAATGGCAAGCCGCTTACGCGCCTTTGACTGCCGCTACGGGAGCCGTTCCCGAGCCGAGTAGTGTCCTGTTGCTCGTGGGCATGGCCGGTTGCGGATTGTGCGGGCGTCGAAGAAGTTAGTAATCGATTCTGAGTCGAAAAGAACCCCCTTCCTCGGCCTACCGGGGAAGGGGTTTTTAGTTTGTTGATTAGCCGGTGAACCCTGGTTTACTCGGTGCAGACATTACTCACTGTCAAAGAGGAGTTCTATCAGCGCCGCTACTATTACTGAACAAGTCGAAATTCAAATCGACCGTTTTTTGCCGATGCTCCACTACCACTGAGGAAAAAGACCATGTTGCTCCGCCCTAGACTTCTCCGCTGCTTGATGTTCAGTGTGCTCAGTGCTCCTGGCGTGGCCAGCGGCCAGATCATCTTTTCAGACAGTGATTTTCTGGCTAGCTCTTATACGACCAGTGGCGCGGGTACCCAAGACATCCGTTTCAATCTTGACTATAGCTCGATCGATATATTTGGCGACGGCTTTTTGAACGTCGTACTTCCCGCTTCCCCACGCGGTGGCGGGACAACTACGGGTGTGTTCTTGTCCGCCAACAATAACTCTTTTCTTTCTTCCGCAGCAGCGTTTTCTTCCATCTCACCAGTTGGCGTAAATGTTGGAACCGGTACTGCCAACCCCAACTATGTTATGCGGGTCGACGTCTTTCATAGCACAGGCGTTGGCATTGATGATGGAAGCGGCACAATTTCACAACGTGGTAGTACTAATCACATGTACCTTGGTGTCAACCAGTCCAATTCTACCGTGCAGATCAGAAACCTGAATGCCCCTGGAGCCACGGGAAGCCTTTCTGGACAGGGGATTGGGTTGGCGATCACTGCGGATTCGGGAGATACCGAAGACTACTGGCAGATCGTTGGCGGGGCTACCTATCTAGATCGCAGTCTAACAGATATTGCTGGGCAGGCTTATTCTCAGTCTTCGGGTGCGGTCACCGGGTTGATTTCCAGAACCCTCAACGACTACTGGGTCACCCAAGGTTTCGAGTTCGATGTGGTCACCCCCGAAGTGAACGACAACCTTAGCCGCACAACGGGCAACCATAGCTTCTTCGCTCCCGATCCCACGAATCTTGCGGGCTTCCTGTCAAACGGCACGGGGGTTGATCGCAGTCTCTTTCTCGAAGCCTTTCCCAAGCACAATAAACCGCTTCATTATTCCGGCGGAGGGGTCAATCCCCCCTCATTCCTGGCACCCAATGATAACGCCATCGTCCCCGGCGGCGTCCCTTACAATAGCTGGGCGACGCACGAACTTTATTGGGTCGATGGCACATTCACCTATGTGATCAACTATGAGGGTGTCACTTTACCCGTAATGCAGTTCACCCCCGATGCCGACGGGCTCGGCGGCGATGACAACGTATTCAGCCCCTTTAGTGCTTCCGGTACCGGCGTGTTGGGTTTCTGGGATCGATTTAGCACTTCGATCGCGCTGGATCCCGACGGCGGCAACTTCGTCATTTATGACAATCTAGAATTTGAGGTCGCCACGGCTAACGACGTCCCCGATCCGATCGCTTATTTACAGACAAACGGATTTTTACTCACTGCAACCACACCAGGCGATTTCGACGGAGATGGTGACGCCGATGGCAATGACTTCCTTGAGTGGCAGCGTGGCAATTCACCATCAGGTCCTTTGGACGCCGGTGATCTGGCTGCTTGGCAAGGGGCCTACCCCACATCGCTGACCGCTACTACAACTGGCGTACCCGAACCCAACAGCATCCTGTTGTTCTTAGGCATGACGAGCTGGGGTCTGCTGGGGCGGCGGAAAAGTTAGTCGTTCGTATTTTCGAAAGCCTGCGGAGTCAGGCGGCAAAAACATTGTTGTGTACCGACCCCGAGAGCAACGGTGGAATAAGTTCCGTTGCACTTGGGGTCACTGGCATTGGAAAGACGGTAGGCCGAAACGAGTTCTGCGAGTTCCAGCCTACGCGGCTCGTTTTGGCCTCAATCGGAAATTGATCGGTATGTCGGATTATCGCCGTTATTTTGTTCCGGGCGGAATGGGTTATCTGAAGGTCACAACTTATAACCGGCAACCGATTCTGACATCGAGTCATGGTGGTAAGTTTCTGCGAAATGCGATTCAAAAAGTACAATCGGATTTGCCATTCGGGCTCTTTGCCACGGTGCTGCTCCCCGATCATTGGCACCTAATCTTACAATTGCCAGAGGACGACGCGAACTATTCGCTTCGACTCAAGCTAATCAAGGAAGGTTTTACCCGCCGTTGGCTGGGAGCCGGATTGCCGGAAGCAGTCGTCTCGCCAGCCCAGCTAGGAAAAGGCGAAAGAGGTATTTGGCAACCCCGCTTCTGGGAACATATGGTTAAGGATGAGGCAGATCTGGAGCGCTGTGTTGACTACATTCACTGGAATCCACGAAAACACCTGCTTGTCGCACGAGTGCGAGACTATCCCTGGTCGTCATTTCACCGATTTGTCCAGGCAGGCCAGTACGACTTCGATTGGGGCGGAAGCGAGCCTGAACACCTCGCTGGCGACGACATCTGGGGTGAACCGTAGGCTGGGTCATTAAGCGGTGTCCCGGAACCTTATCGTAGGCCGGAACGAGTTCTGCGAGTTCCGGCAAGGCGCTGCGAGTTAGTGACGCCTTG
>JBGSPU010000122.1:0-14399 GCA_041738415.1 Bythopirellula sp. | reverse complement strand
CCCCGGACGGCTTGTTCCGTCAGGGTCGTTTTTTGGGGGCCAGATTCCTGAACCCTTCTTTTTGCCCTGAAATGCCTCGAAAACGCCTGTCATACACGCCCAAAAGCCACTTGGCGACCCACAGATTCTGGTGAGGAACCGAATTTTCAGAAGCCAGATTCTTTAATTCTAGCAGAGTTCGATCTTCCAGCTTTGAGTTGGAATTGCCTGTACCCTGAGTTGTCTTGTTGGGAGTCCGTCTCTCGTCTCGTCGGGTTTTGTTGACCGTCCGTGCGGCGATTTCTTCGGTGTTTTCTGCCGATTTACCTCGTTTACAAGCACTCGATTTGATGTGTTCGTATTGCCTTTCGTCTTTGTCGTTCCAGGCTTTTGGCATAATTTACCTCTTGATAACGGCTAAAAAAGTCCTGGATGATCCTAGGAATTCTCATGCGGTGAAGTCACTTGATGACGGGCTGAATTTGCGCAATTGCAGTTGGGACAATCACATCCACGACCCGCCGCACAACCCTCCGAGCAGAATTTCACGTTCTCGGCCATTACTCCTTGGTCGTCGAGCAGCGTACATTGGCAAGGTTCGTAGGCACACTTTACTTTAAGCATATTAGTCTCCATCAAGGTTTCCTCACGAGAAACTACGTCCGATGTCGAATGGCTTCGACAAGAGCCTCCCGCTCGGTGATTTGGGCGCGATTAGGTACGCCGAATTGCCGCGCAATTTCTCTTAGTTCGTCAATGCTGAACTCTTGAGATTCCGCCTGCTCAGAGGCAGTACGCACAGCGACCTCCTGCAGGGTATTTTTCGCCACACATCGGGTGAGCTCACTTGGTGTCGGGGCATTGATAGGATCCGAGCTCGAATCAATTGATAGTTTCGACATTAAAGATTCGGGAGCCATGGTTGCTGGGTGTGTCTAGATTTTGGTGAGATTGTTTGTTAATGACAAGCATTCCGGTTTAAAGCTGTCGCTACAGAATGTGCTAGAACTTGTGGTTCGTGTGCGACTCGTTTCGGTGTACATCCCCACAACGCGATTGTCGGCACGATAGCCAGCAGGTAAATGAAAACGTCTTCATCGTAAATATCAATTATCTCAATCCATCTTCTCCAGTCCGAGGATATTTACGCTCAAGGAGACATGTCATTCCATTGCTTGAGCTTCCGTTGCAGAGTGCGGACAGAGATGCCGAGAATCAGTGCCGAGCGCCTGCGATTTCCATCATTCTGCATTAAAGTCTGCCTGATGGTTTCACGTTCTATATCCGCTATCGAGTGACCGGCTAAGGGGAGGTGGGCCAATCCATTGAGAGATCTGTGATTCTCCACTCGCTCTGGAGCAAATGTCTCTGATGAATTATGGTAGACTCCATTCGATTCACTTCCATTCGACTGCATCTGGTCGTCAAACGCCGGCCACAACGAAATATCATTCGGTATTTGGGCAATTTCAGGCTTCCCTGGCCTGACAACATTGATTCGAAAACAGTAGCCAGCATGCGGCAACTCTGGAATGCATTGTTCACGATGATTGTTCACCATGGTTAACTCCATGTTGTTATCAAAAGAGTGAGGGGGCCGCGCAGAACTTTAGCACATCGCATGCCAATGGAGATTGATGTTTCCCGTTCTACAGAGCTCAACTCACTCCGCGCGTGGAGAGCCTTATCCTCTACTATGTCTTTCACCTAGGGTTCAGCAAGGCAGGGAGCCGCAGCTTTCCCCATGGCTAATTGGAACATTGAATAGAGAGCACTGAATTGGGATCACCGGTTTGTCCGTCTAGAAACCAGTCTGGTTAATATTCGATCAAATTCTTGTAGAACGGCAAAAAAACCGCCTTTCCCATATGTCGGCAGATTCCCATTTAATGAAGTCTGTTTCCTGGTATGATGTTTGCATTCCTCGTACAGTACACTCAGTCGACTTGTAATTCCAACTGGCAAGAAATGCTCATGGTAGAAGCAGGATTTTATGACGTAACATTGCGACTCTTGGGCGCTACTTTGTGTGGGGGAATCCTCGGATGGGAGCGCGAGGCTAGTGACAAGCCGGCCGGTTTGCGTACTAACATGCTGGTCGCTATTGGCGCAGCCACAGCCACGCTCGCTGCTCTTGATCTTTACAGCACCATTTCTCGCAACCATCCCGGCGAAAACATCTCTGTGGACCCCATTCGTATTATCTCTGGTGTCATCGGCGGCTTGGGTTTTTTGGGTGCAGGAGCGATTATCCAATCCCAGGGTCAGATACAAGGAATGACGACTGCCGCCACGATCTGGGTCGTGGGTGGCATAGGTGTTGCATGTGGGCTGGGAAAGCTATCAATTGCCTTACCGGCGATGCTAATAACTTTTGTGGTACTCTACGCGATTGGTAAATTCGAACAGAGCCATTTGGCACCAGCGAGTCTACAAAAACAAAATCGCCATTTAGATTCTTTGGAAGATGCATGAGCCTATATTGCAGGATCGTTACAAACATGGGCTGATTGCGAGTTTACTAACTATGGCCTATCTCCAAGTAAAAGACATTCTTCTTCACGCAGAAAAGCTACGCACGTTTCTACGAGGCTTTGCCGAGAGGCATCAACGCAAGGCGAGCAACGACCTACTGGCTGGGCTGTTTCAGGACGTCAAAGAGCACGAGAAGCAGCTCGAGCGATGCCTCGACGAGTTCCAATCAGATGATTCCTCAGTCTCGCTCGAGACCTGGATTCAGTATCCTGGAGATGATGAATTGGAGCAAACGATGACCTCACTCTCGGCGGTTGCTGAGCAAGCGGATGAGGAAGTGCTCAAACAATTGCTGATCGCTGAGGAAGCCCTCCTTCGAGTCTACAAACAAGCCCAAGAGCAAACTTCCGCTCAACAGCTCCAGGAGTTGTTCGAAACCCTCATAGAGATCCAAGATCATCATCTACGTAATATTGCCAATTGTGCATCTGAGTATGGGCAAATGCGCCATTCCTGAGAATGCTCTCGCGCCGGCTAGCCTGTGGAGGAGAAACACGTGTCGCGACAGATGTCACTTTACTTGTTGCTGGCAACGGTTCTCTTGATTGGTGTCTTGTTTTATCGGGTTATTGAACCCTTCATTATCTCCTTACTCTTCGCCGCAGTGTTGTCCGTGTTGTTTCACCCTCCTTATCAGTGGGTTGTGGAGCACGTCGGAGGACATAATCGCTTAGCAGCCTTTGTGACATCCCTGGTGGTATTGTTAGCGATCTTGTTGCCTATCGGTGGAGCATTGATCCTAGCGGGTGCCCAGTTGGCTCAGGTTGCCAGCAGCGTTGCCAGTTTACAGCAAGAGAGCAAAGACTCGGAATTGGAAGAGGGGCTTGAAAAGCTGGGACAATCGAAGGCAGCCAAGACTCTTAATAAGTTTTATCACGAACTCCCAGCAGGCCAACGCCAACAAGTCGATAAGCTTATCTCTCAGGCCAGCGATGGTTTTGTAAAGCGCGTAATCGAAAAGACGGCAAGGTTTGCCGGAGATCTGGTGGACTTTACCATTGGCTTTTTTGTGACGGGGCTCGCCCTCTATTACTTTTTGGCGGACGGCAAAAAGTACATTCAGCAACTGCAAGGCTTTCTCCCACTCGAGACTGATGAGCAGGAGGTATTAGTCGAACAATTTGGGAAAGTTTGCCGCGCGGTCATTCTCGGGACGGTCGTTGCCGCACTCACTCAAGCCATCTTAGCGGGCATCGGATTTAGAGTGGCCGGTGTTCCTAATGTGTTCTTGCTCATGGCGTTGACCATGTTTTTTGCATTTATCCCTTTTGTCGGTGGAAGCATCATGGTCATTGTGGTCGCTGTCTGGCTTGCGGTGGAGGGGCGATTTCTAGCAGCCGGATTATTGTTCACTTATTGCATACTCTTCATTTCCACCTCGGATAATTTAATTCGTGCGTACGTCATTGGGAGCGAGGCCAAAATGAACCCACTGGTGGCCTTTATCACAGTTCTGGGGGCGATCCAATTGATTGGCTTGGTAGGCATTTTTGTCGGCCCCATGATCGCGGCCCTGTTCTACACCTTGCTCAAGTTACTGAGAGATCGAATCACCAACCACGGAGCTAATCCTGCAACAAAGTAGCAGACGTGACAGGCGAGCCATATACGTAAACACGCGGAAGAGATGATAAGTCTGTGGTCATTGATTCTCGCTCGGTATCGGTTCCAGATTAAGTTTACTCCTACTGAAAAAAGTCCAAGGATTTAACCGCAGAGTCACGCAGCCGCCGAGATATTTCTAGTTAATAGGCCATGAAAGTATTTCTTCACCAGATCGACTCAGGCGGCAGTTTTTTCCGTGCCTCTGTGTCTCCGTCGTTAATCTTCTTTTCACTTTGAGAATTTAATATAAGATGAACACATGAGAACCTGGCTCACACATCTTTGGGAAAAATATCGGGGCGGGTTTTGGTTCATTCCTTCGCTCATGACGTTTGCGGCTATGGTCCTTGGGCTCTTGCTGCCAGAGGTGGACCGTCAATTTGCAAGTGTCACTCCTGTGTGGATGCAGTCCAGTGCCGAGACGGCCCGCGCCATGCTTACCACCCTGGCTGGAGCAATGATTACGGCGGCGGGAGTTGTCTTCTCTGTGACGATCGTCGCGCTTTCGATTACTTCCTCTCAATTTGGGCCGAGGCTGCTCCGCAATTTTTTGAACGATTCCGTGACTCAGCTTGCCTTGGGCTCATGTCTGGCAAGCTCGCTTTACTCACTGCTATTGCTGGGGGCATTTTCTCATGCCGGAGAGAATATCTTTCTGCCACACATTTCGATTTTCCTCGCCTTATTCTTCGCTTTGGTTACGCTCTATATTCTTATTTATTGCATTCATCGAGTGGCTA
This sequence comes from Bythopirellula sp., assembly GCA_041738415.1. GTDB lineage: Bacteria > Planctomycetota > Planctomycetia > Pirellulales > Lacipirellulaceae > Bythopirellula. Next base: position 9,540 of record JBGSPU010000122.1, on the reverse strand, counting down.
GTGCCATGCAGGCTGATATTGTCGTAGCCGAAGTCACCGAAGATCTAGATGATGCCATTGATCGACTGTTCCCTGAAAAACTAGGTGAAGCCAGCGACATCCCCCCGCAAAGTAGTCAACAAGCCGATAAACGTTTTTCTGAGCGAACTGGCCAAAATGCCCCAGTAGTCGCCAACAAAGATGGGTATCTGCAGGCGATCGATTACGATGGAATCATCACTTTAGCCGTGGAACATGACTCGGTCATCAAGCTCTCCGCTCGCCCTGGTGACTTTATCATGCAGGGAATGCTAATTGCCGAGCTTCCTTCTGAGGTAGAAGTCGATAAAGAATTGCAGGAGAAACTCAACAAAACATTTCTTGTGGGCAACCGCCGAACCACACAACAGGATGTCGAATGTGCTGTGAATGAGTTGGTTGAGGTTGCCGTCCGGGCACTCTCCCCGGGAATCAATGATCCGTTTACGGCGTGCCGCTGCGTCGACCGCTTGGGAGCCGCAATGCGCCGACTCGCCCAGCGCGAAATGCCGATTCCCTTTCGGCTTGACAAAGAAGATCAGCTACGTGTGGTTGCCAGAGGCTACACATTTCCCAGGGTTCTGAACTGTGCGTTTGATCAGATTCGACAACATAGCCGCGGAAATGTGGCGGTCTCGATGCGGCTCTTGGAAGCAATGGAAGCAATTGCCCGCGTCGCGAAGGGCGAGAATCAGAAAGCAGCGACTCAACGGCAAGCAGAGATGGTTTTTCGAGGCTGTCTGGAAACGGTCGCTGAAGAGAATGATCGAAGTGACCTATCAGACCGCTACCGATCCGTGCTGGAACAATTGGGAGTAACTCCCGAAGAACACGAACCTTTTAATCAAGAGTGGCATGCCCTCTCGGGCAAAGAATGAGCAAACAATGAGGAGGATCTCTCGACGGCGTCTGTTTGTCTCGCTGGTATGCTTGATGCATCTGCTTGAAGCCCTGGATATTTCGGGTGTGCTGGCAGGAGAAGACAAACCGAAGCGAAGTTATTCGGATTGCCATATTCATTTGTTGAATTTTCTGCAAGGAGGAGAATTTCTCAATGACGATGGGGAATATCCAGGTTCCAAGTGGGGTGAAATTGATCATCAACGGTACGGTGTGTTGCCTGCTGGGGAGCGGTGGCGGAGAATTGCTGGTCTCTTGGAGAACATGGATCGCGGCCACATTGACTACGCATTAGTCTGTGGAATACCCGGCTTCAAAAAATGGGCGGTCAATGAAACCTATGAGCGCCCCGATGGCTACCTCGACAATGAATCGCATGTACTTCTGGCCCGCGATTCCGACATCACCATTGCCGAATCAATCAGCGAATACCGGCAGCACTTTGCCGATGACAAAAAACAACTCGCCAAGCTCGACCGCGTGGCACCGTTTCTCTGCGCATTCGATCCGACTGACCTGGGGGCCGTCGATCAGGTGGTCCAGCGCATCCAGGAATATCCGGGCGTCTGGCAAGGCGTCGGCGAGATCATGTCGCGCCATGATGACCTGACGCATCTGCAACTCGGCGAACGACCCCGGAGCAACCATCCTGCGATGCTCAGGATCTGCAAATTCGCCGGCGAGAACTGTTTGCCGGTAAGCATTCATCACAATATTGCTCCCGTTTCACGTCCGGGATTGGATCGGTCTCCCGTCTATCTCGACGAGCTAGTCGAATTATTCCGGTATTGCCACGAAGAGCCGGGTTCTGGACGCCAGTCTACGTTCTTCATCTGGTGCCACGCCGGCACAAGTCGTCGAGTACAGGTAGACAATCTACCTTATTGGATCGAGGAGGTTCTCAAAGTTTTCTCAGAACATGTGGCTATCGATCTCTCATGGCTCGTTTGGGAAAACTACATCAAAGACGATCTGGAAACTTGGGCCAAGTTGATCGAAAAATATCCGACGCGTTTTATGTTAGGTTCTGACGTAGTGGGAGGATCGAGCGGCTCCGCTAAAGAATTGACAAAGTTTGATCCACTGTTGAAGCGGCTCAAATCGAAAACGGCTCAACTGGTCGCCCATGATAATTTTCACAATCTGATGAATGAGATGGCGGAAAGGCGGCGGACGGCAAATTTGAGTGCCGGGGAATCATTAGGCATCGTCCTGCCAAGGGATTACACTTTTCCCGAGTACGCCCATATGCCCCGATTACGCGACGAAGAGTCGTTTGTGCGTTCGCGGTTGAAGCAAGAAGCGGAAGAGACTGCAGCAACAAGCGAGTAGTCATCACTTCGTTGTAATGCCGTCGCCGCGAAGTACGCTTTCCAATAAGTCGAGATCGGCCGGCTTGGTCATGTGATGGTGGAAGCCGGCCCGTTGCCAACGATGTGGGTCGTCAGTGCGCCCATCCCCGGTCAACGCGTAGAATCTGGTCATGCTGAGCTGGGGCAATTCTTTCAGTCGATTCAGAACTTCGAAGCCGGTCATGTCGGGGAGTGTAATATCCAGTACAATCGAATTGGGAACGAAACTTTCGGCCTCGCGCAAAGCCGAAGCACCGTCGAACGCCGTCCGCACGTCGAAACCGCGCATCTCGAGTAGTTTCTGCGTTGCCGCACAGGCGTCCTGCGAATCGTCGACAATCAGTACTTTCAAGGCGGCAACACTTGGAACATCTAATTGTTGCGTGTATTCGGCAACCATCTGAAGCAGTTTTTGGATATCAATGGGTTTACTTAGATAAGCGTCACAGCCGCATTGCAGGCATAAATTCATGTCACCCTGCATGGCATCGGCAGTCAAAGCAATAATCGCCCCTTGGAATCCCATTTCACGCAGCCGGGTAGCGGTCTGGTAACCGTCGAGCCGAGGCATCTGCATATCCAAGAGAATCAGTTCCCAGGTCCGCTCTTCCCTAAGCGATAGTTTCACTTGGCGAATGGCTTCGAGTCCATCTTCGGCCAGCGAGACTTCCGCGCCAGCGTCCTTCAAAATACGATGAGTCAAGAATCGTACGTCCCGCCGATCATCCACTATCAATACCCGGCAGTCCAGCCGTCTTTTGCTCAGAATTGAGTCTCGCGTTGAATCGAACTGATCAATCCGAGGTTCAATAAATTCGACGTCGGCCAACTCACCCACTTGAACAGTGCAAGAAAACGTGCTCCCCTTCCCAGGCTCGCTGCTCACGGTAATCTCACCCCCCAAAACACGGGCCAATCGCTGACTGATCGCCAGCCCCAAGCCTGTCCCGCCAAACTGGCGGCTCACCGAACTATCTGCTTGAGAGAATGGGTGAAAAAGTAGTGACAGTTTCTCTTCGGGAATACCAATTCCAGTATCCACAACTTCGAATTGAAGTAATGGCTGGGGCTGGTTACCCAGATAGCAGACAACAAGCCGTACGCTCCCGGTCTCCGTAAATTTGATCGCATTTCCCACAAGATTGACTAGAATTTGCTTAACCCGTTTGGGATCGCCTTCGATGGTCGCAGGGATCTTACCCTTAAACTCAACGACAAACTCTAATCGCTTTTCTCGTGCCCGTACATCCATGGTAGACCGAACGTCTGCTACGACTCTTTGCAGGTCGAATCGCTCCCGAGAGACATCCATTTTACCTGCCTCAATCTTAGAGAGATCGAGGATATCATTAATGATGTCTAGCAAAAACATGCCATTGCGTTTGATCACTTGCAGGTAACTTGACTTCTCTGGATTGTGCTCCTCTTTGGCAAGCAGATCTGCATAACCCAAGATTGCAGTCATCGGAGTGCGAATCTCATGACTCATGTTCGCCAGAAACTCACTCTTAGCCTGGCTGGCCTCTTGAGCCTGCTTTTCGCTTTCACGAATTGCATCGGCCACGGAATGTTCTTCAGTCACATCCCAATTCAAACCAACAATTTTGATCACATCCCCTTCGTCATTGCGTTCGAATTCACCGACTCCGGCTAGCCATCGAAGTTCCCCATTGGGAAGCATGATGCGAAACTGTTCGTCGTAGGGTGCGTGGCCCAAGATGGCCGTAGCCCACGCTTCTTTTAAGCGAGGCAAATCATCGGGATGGACCCGCTCGAAAAATGCTTCCGTCGTCGCAGGGGTGTCGGTCGGGAGACCAAGAAGTTCATACAGTTCGGGTGTCCAGACGCTTGCTTCGGGGGTCCACTCCCAGGCTGCCATTCCTCCCGCCCTGAGGGCCATCGTCAACCGCTGCTCGATTTGCTTCTTCTCCGTAATGTCACACCCCGTCGGTACGGTAAATATTACCTCGCCTCTTTCGTTGAGCGCGGGAGTAAGCACAAAGTCGACTAATCGTTGGGTGCCATCACTGAGCCAGTAGGGAAGTTCCGCACGATAGAAATCGCCCTTCGAGGAACGTTCTACTGCTCGTCGGATCGTGTCTTGAATTTGCTTAGAACCTGACCACCATGGGCATTCCCAAAACTTGACCCCAATCACTTGGTCACGCTCATAACCGCAGAGCACGAGCGAAGTTTCGTTGGCTTCCGTGACGACTCCCTCCAGATCAAGCATACCCGCGAAGTAGAAACTTTGGTCGAATAAGACCTGCAATTGTGCACCTTTTCTTTCCGCTTTGCTAAGCGCTTGCAGCAGCTTCTCTTCGGCCTGTTTTCGTTTGGTAATGTCCCTTAAAAAACCAGTGAAGAAGGGCACGCCGTTGAGTGTATGCGAGACATTAATGGACAACTCCACGGGGAATCGACTGCCATCGGATCGCTTAGCAGTGAACTCCGATCGTTTGCCTAGCATCCGCGATTGGCCAGTTTGTAAATAATGGTGTAGTCCCTGGGTATAGGCGTCCTGCAAATCGGCAGGAATGATTACTTCGGCGAGAGGCCGACCGACGACCTCGTCGCGGGAGATGTCAAAAGTAGTCTCCGCCGCGACGTTAAAATCGACGATCCTACCATGGATGTCCATCGTGATGATCGAATCCAACGAGGTTTCGAGGATTGCCGTTTTGCGAGCTGCTTCGTCACGAAATTTAGCGTCAATGCGGTGGCGAACGATGAATTGCCCTATCTCATGGCTCACCTCGCGTAACATATCGAGCTTAGATTTTTCGTGACGCATGGTGCGATGGGCGAAGACCTCGATGACCCCGTGAAATCGCTTCCCCAGGTGAATAGGAGTTGCTAGACCGGTAATGATGCCACATTGGATGGCTTCATCTCGGCGATGAAAATGCGGATCTTGTCCTACATTGTTGATCCATAGAGGCTATTCGGTCTCCCAGGCCCGACCAGCCAAGCCCTCCCCTTTTTGCAGTCGCAAACTTCGAGTAGTCTCAACAAAAGACTCGAGGCGAGTCGAATTGGCCAGCTTCGCCAACTCAGAACAAAAGAGGGAATTTGTATCCGAATCGATTAACCAGAGAGCGCAAATATCCGCATCCAAATTGTCGCGTATTGCTTCCAGAACTTCGTAGATAACCTCCTCAAAGGACTCGGTGGTCGATAGCAGTTGGGTCACACTATGGGCGACGGCCAGGCGAACCTCCGCTCGTTTTTGATCGGAAATATCCACCAATGTGAGAATTACACCGGAGGGGCGGCCTTCTTGCACATAAGGGAGCGTATAACGCATAAACCAACGCCCACCCTCAGTCTGGAATTCCTCCTGGGCAGATTGCTCCCAGGTTGCGATCTCCTCTACGCTTGGCAACTGGGGCATCTCGATCGCGTTGTGCGTGATATCGCTCAAAGGTCGCCCAATATCGCTTGCCTTGAGATTGTAAACCTCTGAGACTGGGCGAGTGAAACTCCTAATAAGCCCACGAGAATCAAGAAAGATCGTCGCGATCTTGGTACCTTCCAGTAGATTCTCTAAGTCCCTTCGCGAATGGGCCAAGGCCTCTATCCCTGCTTGAACTTCCTCCTTAGAAGATTTCAATTCCTCGTTCGCGGTTCCCAAATCACGAACCATATTTTCCAGGTCATCGCGAGTTTGATCTAACTCCCGTTCGAGTTGAGTGATCGTGCTTTCGGACTCGGAAAGACTATCCGGAAAACCAGATGTAGACGGGTGAATCACCACTGCGTCACGGAACACAAGCATGAAAAGATTGCTCTGCTCACCGATTACCGGCATCGGCTGCACTACTAGTTCCATTCGTTGCACGCTGTCGCCAGATTTAACCGTCAGGTTCTCTCGCTTTACTGTCCGTAGAGACTCCTGCGCTTCCCGCAATGCAGCACGAAGACCGCTGCGTAACCCGGGTTTCGCCATGTGCACAACATTGTTCTGAAATGGACTATCAGGAAATTCGAAATAGCGTTCCAAACCTGGGGAAGAGGAGACAAGATGTCCTTCTTCATTGACCACGGCGTAACGCGGGGCAAATTCGTCCAGCACGATCCGCTGCGAAATTTGATGAATGTCTTGCTCGTTGCGAGAAACAAAAGAGGTGGCCGCGTCTTTTATTTTTGTGGCGGAAAGCCCTTCGTCCGTGAGTTCAACCTGACATTGCTCAGGTGCCACGTAGACAAGGTTTGCCTCTGGGAGAATCGGTGAAGAGGTGAGTCCGTGGACAGGGAGCGGAGACAACTTGCTCACGAGTTCGGCCAGATTCACACTTCTATCTGTATCAAGATGCTGAACAACGACGATCGCGAGGCCTAAATCAATGGGTAATTCATTGAAGAATTGATGCAGTGCTTCCAAGCCTCCTGCGGCTGAACCGATTCCGACAACGGCCAGCGGTGGAGGCGACACTGATGACTTCGTGGCAGTAGTATTTTCTGGCATGACAATTGCTCGCGAACCAGTTGCTCTGAAAGGCATTGTGACCTATTCAAAGCGGATGAACAAGCAATACCCTCGATTGAGCACTAGCCGAGCCTGGGAACCGTTTAGGGCCGTCTGTCATTCCACTTTCCGCGGAGATACCGAATAGCGAAAAATTGCCGCGAGAGGCTTTTCGAGTTGAGCTTCCCGTACCGAGTAAACGGCTCCACCGTGACGAAGCGTGGCGACGACTGCTGCGTTCACCAAGTCCTCGGTTCCTTGCTGAACTTCACTCCCTTTCCAAAGATGCTCTCCGCAGGCAGTCAGCAGCGTGGCCACTTGGCCTTGCTGCGCGGCAGATAAAATAACTTCGATGTCGTCACTGCCCAACTGGCGTGACACTGCCACGCCGTATTGTTCAAGCAAATCTTCTCGCTGGGCGTCGAACAGCTTTTCGACGAGTGGCCATGCTTTTTCATGCAGCTCAGCGCCACTGAGATCTTCTGGATTGCCCCGCACTGGTTCCTCGACCAAGGCGTTATAGCCGCACGTCTCTTGAAAAATTGGAAAGAGATACTCCACGCCGGCGAATACCATCGGCACACGCTCCACGCCGAAGTACGAGTTGAGGGCGTCGCTGATGTGATGAAAATACTGCTTGATCTCATCTTGCTTTTTGACATCTGGGTCGCTGCCGCCATGACCATGGAACATGGCATCGCCACCACTACGAGCCGTGGAGTGATGCTGCAGACTGCTCACATATTCATCGATATTCAATGCCGATCGCAGGTCGTCGGGTAGATCGGCGTCGGGCACTTCAGTGATGCTCGACTTGGTGCCGAGAAAGAGGCGGACATCATTTTGACTGACCGCTAACAGGTAAAAGCGACCGTCGTTCTGCAAATAGCGACAAAGCGGTCGAACATGAAACTTGTCGGAACAAACGCAGATCGAAGGGAACTCGTCGGGGATCCGCCACCGTTGGATTTCGCCCCCATGGAAGAAAATGGCCAGCCCGTCGCTTTGATGTTGCCACCAATCATCGTCTTCTTCCAATTTGTTCAGAGTCTTTATTTGGTCCCAGATCGGGTCGCCTTCGGCCAAGTGAGTCTTCAGTTTTCCAGTGACTTCTTGGAGGAGATTCTTGAAGCGAATACGATTCTGCTGAACTTCTCGCCCGGCATGTTCAGTCGGCATGTAAAGCGATACTAAGCAGTCACCACTGCTTTCTGCGAGATTCGCCAGATCTTCCTTCGTAAATTTGTCCATCATTATGAGGAGTGGCTCCTTTGTATTAGGTGATAGCGATAATGAAAATCGAGCCAGGTTTTTCTTAGCACTACAGTTCAGGCGGTTTGCTCGGCATGTATCCCTTCGGCAAACTCCTCGATTGCCTTCTCGCAGAAGGCCGGCAAGTCGTCGGGATTGCGACTGGTAATCAATCCCTGATCGCAGACACACTCTTCGTCCACCCAGTTGGCACCGGCGTTTTTCAGATCGGTTTTCAAACTCGGCCACGAGGTAACCGTCCGACCCTGGACCACATCGGCCTCGATTAAGGTCCATGGGCCATGACAAATTGCCGCTACCGGTTTGCCCTGTTTGAAAAAGTCACGCACGAAGTCGACACAAGTTGCATTTGTTCGCAATGCATCGGGATTGGCCACGCCGCCGGGAAGCACAAGGCCGTCGTAATCCTCAGCACTCACAGAGTCGATTGTTTTGTCTACCGTAAATTTGTCAGCCTTTTCGTCGTGGTTCATCCCCTGGATCGTGCCAGAGTTAGAAGAGATTAACTCGACTTCTGCTCCTGCTTGTTTAATGGCCTCCCAAGGTTTGATTAGTTCCACCTGTTCAAAACCATCGGTGGCGAGAAAGGCAATCTTCTTTCCGGTAAGTTGTTTCTCGGACATCATGAATTCCTTCAGTTGTAGAATGAATGAGTTGACTCTTATAAGGGCGCTGTCGGTTCTGCCGGAGGAACGTCCGTCGGCTCAGGCACCGGATCATCGAAAGGGGATGGAGCCGGTACATCCGTTGGCGACGGGGCCGGCACGTCTTTCGGGTCGGGAGGTTCCGGAGGAAGTGGTTCCGTTGGCAAATTGCCTGGCTGTTTACGCGGGATCGACGCATGGCTCGAACGCAGCCTTGAGAACCGCACTCTCCGCGTATCTCTCGTGAGTTGCGATATCCGGGAAACACAAGTCATAACTTCTCCTCTTCGGCCGAACTAACGCGAGTTCGCGCTCCCTTGCTATTGCTTCACAAAAACGAAACTCTGTGCTTCAGGAAAGCGACTTAAACCTTCTTGAGCGGCTGCCCACAGCAAGAAAGTTCAGGACAGCCCTCTTTGCAGTTGCAATCGGCGGTTACCTTCATTTCCATTCCGCATTTTTCGCATTTGTAAGTCTCGCCTTGTTTCGGCTTGATCGCCGTTTGAGTGGCCATCTTGGATTTCTCCTTTAGTTGATTTGAGAGAACAAAACTCTACTCCATGGAAAGCAATTTGCGTGCCGAATGGGTGTTGGCTCACATGACAGGTGAATGGAGACTGATAATCATAAGCAGAGTGGTTCAGAACCCATCGAGGTGACGGCTGGGCGACCAAGGAACGCCGATTTCCGCAGGGCTTAATTCGATGAAAAAACAGCTTGTCAGGTGTACACGTATTCGATCCTGCGGTTGCCGAGCCAGGGGATCTTTGGGGAGGCGTGGTCCAGCTTGGCTTCACGGAGAATGGGATTGTGACTTCGCCGATCTAAGGTCACGACGATCTTACGTCCTTCGGCAATCTCGACCGTGCCTGAGGTATCGATGAAC
>JBGSPU010000107.1:0-99944 GCA_041738415.1 Bythopirellula sp. | reverse complement strand
TCAACAACAAAGTAAAACTGACCACCAGAAAATCATACGGCTTTCGCACCTACGAAGTCATTGAAATCAGCCTCTACCACAACCTTGGACGCCTGCCAGAGCCAGAGTTCGCCCACAGATTCTGGTGAGGAGGCATTTTTCGGGATTCTATGCGGAATCTGCCTGCGTGGCCGCCAGGGCAGACTGTAGATTGACCGGGCCATATTGTCAATCTAGGGGAACCTTGCCGGGATTCTAGGGTGTCCAATTCCCAGGAATTGGTGATAATTGGCCGCAGACGAGATTTTTGGCGCGAAATTCGCCTCGGTCGGCTTGTCACGCATTCCAGCCCGGTTATATTAGTTGATTCGCGTAAGTTTCAACAAGCTAGTGCTTGGACCACCTTTAGTAGAATTGACCAAGCACTCGGCTAGCGTAGCTCAATTGGCAGAGCAGCTGATTTGTAATCAGCAGGTTGTGGGTTCAATTCCCTCCGCTAGCTCGTACAGTTGGGTGGTTGTGGTTCAAGGCGGGGTAGTGAGGCTCCGTTTTTCGGTGATGTGGCATGTTTCAGAGGATCTAGCAGGGGCAGTTGGTGGGCTAGTAGGCGAGCAGATCGGGGGAGTTACCGAAGCGGTCAAACGGGGCAGACTGTAAATCTGCTGGCTCTGCCTTCGCAGGTTCGAATCCTGCACTCCCCACTGTTGAATGCGGATTGCGGAATGCAGAATGTGGAATAGAAAGCGATTCTGCATTCCGCAATCCGAATTCCGAATTCAGCCGGCGGGTGTAGCTCAATGGTAGAGCAACAGCCTTCCAAGCTGATGACGAGGGTTCGATTCCCTTCACCCGCTTTGAATGTAGTCGAGAGTCAAGAGCATAGAGCTAAGAGCCAGAATAGATTGAGAAACAATAAATATGATGAGACCCAAAGGCTCTCGACTCCTGACGCTCCGCTCTCGACTTTGCTGCTGTAGCTCAGTTGGTAGAGCACTTCCTTGGTAAGGAAGAGGTCATGAGTTCGAGTCTCATCAGCAGCTCTGGAATAGTATTTTTTTGCGTAAGGGTTGAATGGCAACACCTTTTTTGTCCTAGAAACAAACGACCAAGTATTTTAGTTAGGGAGAAAAATGGCTAAGGATACATTTGCACGTACCAAGCCGCATGTGAACGTTGGTACGATCGGTCACATCGATCACGGCAAGACAACCACAACAGGAGCCATCCTGGCAGTTCAAGCGGCCAAGGGGCTCGCCAAAACAAAGTCGTATGCCGACATCGCCAAGGGTGGCACGGTCCGCGACGAAACCAAGACTGTTACGATTGCCGTTTCGCATGTGGAATACGAAACTCCGAATCGTCATTATGCCCATATCGATTGCCCGGGTCATGCGGACTTCATTAAGAACATGATTACCGGTGCCGCCCAGATGGACGGTGCCATCCTGGTCGTGTCGGCTGCTGATGGCCCGATGCCTCAAACTCGTGAGCATATCCTCCTGGCCCGCCAGGTCGGTGTACCTCGCATTGTGGTGTTCCTCAACAAGTGCGACCTGGTCGACGACGAGGAATTGCTGGAACTGGTCGAATTGGAAGTCCGCGAATTGCTGACGATGTATGGTTTTCCTGGTGAAGAGGTCCCAGTAGTCAAGGGTGCTGCTAAAGCTGCTTATGACAACCCTACAGACCCTGAGGCGTCCAAGTGCATCACAGAATTGATGGAAGCCATCGACGCCTACATTCCCGAGCCTGTTCGCGAAACCGACAAGCCGTTCTTGATGGCCATCGAAGACGTGTTTTCGATCGAAGGTCGTGGCACGGTCGCTACCGGTCGTATTGAGCGTGGAATGGTCAAAGTTGGTGAAGAAGTCGAAATCATCGGTTTGACTTCTGCTCCCACCAAGACGACCTGCACCGGGGTCGAGGCTTTCAACAAAACGATGGATCACGGGATGGCTGGCGACAACGTTGGCTGCCTGCTGCGTGGCGTCAAGCGTGAAGATATTCAACGAGGTCAGGTGCTGGCCAAACCGGGCAGCATTACCCCGCATACTAAATTCGAAGCTGAAGTGTATGTCTTGAGCAAGGAAGAGGGGGGGCGTCACACGCCGTTCTTCAGTGGTTACCGACCTCAATTCTACTTCCGGACGACTGACGTCACCGGGGCAGCGAATTTGGTTGGTGATGTCGAGATGTGTATGCCTGGCGACAATGTGCGTATTAGCGTTGAGCTTGGCAAGCCGATCGCCATGGACGACGGAGTGCGTTTCGCCATCCGCGAAGGTGGCAAGACGGTTGGCTCCGGCGTAGTAACGAAAATTTTAGAATAAGAAATAGGTGAGTAAGTGAGTGGTGAGTAAGTGAGTTAGTAGCATAGGGTTCCTTGATCGGAGTTGCTACTTACTCGCTTACTCACCTATCACTCTTACAAAAAGGGGTGTAGCTCAATTGGCAGAGCACCGGTCTCCAAAACCGGGGGTTGCGAGTTCGATTCCCGCCGCCCCTGCATACAGGAAGTTGTGAGTTCATCTGCTTGCGAGCCGTGAGTTAACAACGGAGTTAACTTGATGTTCGGGGTAGGGAACTCTTGGGAAGTCTAAAGTGGCAGAGTTAATCTCAGGAATGTTTAACGCTTCGCGTTACAAGCGAAGCCAGGGCAGGATCGCCCGGCAGGTCACTTTCGCTGCGATTGCGCTGGCGTTTGCTGCGGGGGCTTGGAAGCTCAACTCGGTAAGCGTCACCGATATGGGGCGCTATGTAGTTCCCTTAGTGATCTTGGCAGTAGGCGCATGGATTAGCTTTCGAATAGTTAATCTGCCAAGATTCGCAGATTTTTTGATATCCGTAGAAGCGGAAATGAATAAAGTGTCGTGGCCCGGTCGCGACGAATTGTGGCGGGCTTCGATGGTAGTAATCGCGGTTATTTTCTTTCTGGCGGGGCTCTTATTTGTCTATGACGCGATCTTGCGAATGATCGCCGATTTGATTTTCTAATAGTTCTAACAGATTGAATCGACCCCGATGGTCGTCTTTATTCTTTATAGCTTCAGGGAACACTCGTGAGCGACGAAAACGAAAAACTCAACGACTCTCAGCTAGCCGAGGAAGATATCCTCGACGCTCAGGATACCACTGCGGCTGCGGACGATTCAGCCACGGAAGACCCAGCTACTGACAACGAAGAGCAGGGGCTAGAAGAGGCTTCCTCTGAGCAGAATAAAATCGACGACACGGAAATTGATGAAGGGGAAGAACCCGCTGTCATCAAGAGTCCTCCCAAGAAGGAGCCTGAAGAAGAACTCGATCCGGTCAAACGGGCACTTTTGCCCAAGAAGCCGGATACTGGGCCAGTCGTCATGGATTGGTATATCCTCAAGGTGCAAAGTAACCGGGAACGGTCCATTGCTGAATCGCTCCAGCGCAAGATTGCCATCGAGGGTTTGGATCGCTACTTCGGCGAAGTGGTGGTTCCCACGGAGAAGGTAACGGAATTCAAGGCGGGAAAAAAGAAGATTGTCGAGCGGAAACTTTATCCGGGTTATATCGTCGTGCATATGTGCATTAACGACGATACCTGGTTCGCGGTTCGCGAGACCGCGGGGATCGGGGATTTTACGGGTTCTGCCGGAAAACCCTCTCCTATGCTCCCGCATGAAGTGGCCCGCATTATCTCGAAGGAAGAGGAAGAAGTTGCCGAGTCGCCGAAGCTTAATATCAACTTCAAGATTGGCGATCGCGTGAAGATTAAAGATGGGACTTTCGAAAGTTTCGAGGGAGACGTCAATACAATCGACGAGCAAAACGGCCGCATCAATGTGATGATCAACATTTTCGGCCGCAGCACCCCCGTCGAACTGGAATACTGGCAAGTAGAAAACGTGTAAGGACTGATCGCATCTGGACTGGTCGCTTTACCGACCAGTAAACATAAACTCGAGTAAATCATGGCAAAACAACTAGTAGGCACCGCCAAATTCCAAATCCCCGGTGGTCAAGCCACCCCCGCTCCCCCGGTTGGTACCTCCTTGGGAAAGTACGGCGTCAATTTGGGTCAGTTCGTCCAGGCATTCAACGACAAGACGCGTGAAGCTGGTGGGATGATGATTCCTGTGGTAGTCAACGTCTACAATGACCGGTCATTTGATTTCATCACCAAGAGCCCACCAGCGGCAGTCTTGCTCAAGAAGGCTGCAGGCCTGGCGAAAGGATCGGGTGTGCCCCACAAGATCAAAGTAGGCAAAGTCACTCGTGCCCAAATGGAAGAGATTGCCAACACAAAGATGAACGACCTGAACGCCAGCGACTTGGACAGTGCGGTCCTGATGATAGCCGGCACGGCCCGCAGCATGGGTCTCGAGGTTGAAGGTTGAAGATACAAATCATTGATCGGCTCAACTAAGCGATTCGCCGAACTCGCAGCAGCGAGCAATACATTTTAGAGTGAAATAAATCATGCCAAAACTTGCTAAACGAATGAAAACTCTGAGCGAAAAACGTCCTAAGGCGGCTTTGCCAATTTCAGAAGCGGTGGAAGCGCTGAAGAAATTCGACGGGACCAAGTTCGTGCAATCCGTCGAGATCGTCATGCGGCTGGGTGTTGACCACACGCAAGCCGATCAGATCGTCCGTGGCTCGATCGTTCTTCCTAATGGCATCGGCAAGGTGCAGCGGGTCGTGGTCTTTGCCAAGGGTCCGGCTGCGGAAGCCGCTCGCGAGGCGGGAGCCGACGAAGTGGGGGACGAGGATCTAGCCAAGAAAATACTCGGAGGTTGGACCGATTTCGACGTCTGCATTGCCACGCCCGACATGATGAAAGTGGTTGGTCCGCTGGGTCGCGTGTTGGGTCCGCGAGGCTTGATGCCCTCTCCACGCGCCGGGACAGTGACCCCCGACGTTGCCAAGACAATTGGCGAGTACAAAGCGGGCAAGGTCGAATTCCGCAATGACAAAGGTGGCAACGTCCACGCCATCGTTGGCAAAATGGACTTTGAAGCCGAAAAGCTGGTCGAGAATATCCAGGCCTTTGTTAACACGATTTTGAATTTGAAACCATCCTCCTCAAAAGGCGCTTATGTGAGGTCTGCCCATATTAGCGGCACGATGAGTCCCAGTGTGCCATTAGCCGTTTAGCCCAAACCCCTCTCCCTGATAGATCGAAGTGCCATGAGTAAGTACGTAAAAGATTTGATCACCGACGAATTGAAGAGCCGTTTCGACGGCGTCACGGATGCATTGTTGGTTGATGTTGTGGGCATGGAAGCAAACAGCAATGTCGAGTTGCGCAAACAACTGCGACAAAAAAACATCCATCTGCTGGTTGTGAAAAACAGCCTGGCCCGACGTGCAACCGAAGGAACAGCACTGGCCCCGGCCTTCGAGGGATCCGAGGGAACTTTGGCGATGGTATGGGGGGGCGAAGACGTGGTCTCGCTCGCCAAGGAAGTCACTCGCTTTGCAGAAGATGCCAAGTTCAAGCCCTTCGCTCCCAGGGGGGGAGTGATGGATGGTGCGAAGCTGTCTGCCGACGATGTCAAAGCCGTCAGCAAATGGCCTAGTCGCGAAGAGCAGCTCAGCATTTTGTTGGGTCAGATACTTAGTCCCGGAGCAACGCTTTCCGCTCAGTTGCTCAGCCCGGGTGCCAAACTTGCCAGCCAAGTCAAGCAGAAGAGCGAGGAATAATTTTCGTCATTCGAATGACGAGGCCTTTAGCAGCCACAGCCGTTTTCCGTGAACAACAAGTCAGCGAATTTTTTGGGCCGACGGGCCCCCTATAGCGAGAAAGGATAGTTTGAAATGAGTGATGCAGCAGTAGCAGAGTTTTCTGCAACGACCAAAGAAATGGGCGACAAGATCGTCGCCTTGACCCTTAAAGAAGCCAAGGAATTGAGCGACTACCTGAAGGACACCTATGGCATTGAGCCTGCTTCTGGTGGCGGCGTGATCATGGCAGCCGCTGGTGATGGCGGCGGTGCAGCCGTTGCTGAAGAGAAGACGGAATTCGACGTCGTACTCGAAGGCGTTGGTGGCAACAAGATCGCCGTCATCAAGGTAGTGCGAAGTGCGACTGGTCTGGGCTTAAAGGAAGCCAAGGACCTCGTCGAAGCCGCTCCCAGCAAAGTCAAAGAAGGCGTTTCCAAAGAGGATGCCGAGAAGGTCAAGACTGAGTTGGAAGGCGCGGGCGCGACCGTCGCGATCAAGTAGTTAGATTACGCAGAGCAGGAGTCCGTCGTGTCCCCTAGGAATGGGGACCGTCGGGCGGTTCGCTTTGCGCGATTTCGTGACGAATTCCAAATAACGAATTCCTGGTACCAAGGGAGGAACTGGTAGCGATGGCACGGAGAGTTGTCGGATACCGTTTCCACGTTAACACATTCCCATGTGTTTCCCTTGGTTTTGCTTGGCGTCATATGGCCTGCCTACCACTCGTCGGTGGTTGGGTGTGCTATTGTCGCTGTTTTCATAACCACTCGTGATATCGGAGCAGCCCGCCCTATGGCAGTCCCGGCCCAACGACGCTTGCAGACCGATTCCGTCCGCGCCTTCGGCAGTGCCCGAATTGGCTACGACATCCCTGACCTCACAAAAATCCAGACAGAATCTTACGCGCGATTTCTGCAATACGATGGTACCTCATCGATTGCGCGCAAAGATGACGGCCTGGAAGGGGTCTTACGTGAGATCTTTCCCATTGAGAGTTACGATAAGACGATTCGTCTGGAGTATCTTCGCTATGATCTGGGTAAGCCTCGCTACAATCCCGCTGAGTGTCGCCAGTTGCGTTTGAGTTACGGGCGACCCTTTCGGATCTGGTTGCGCTTGGTGAAGGACCAACCTGTCGAGGAAGAGGTCTATCTGGGCGATCTGCCGATTATGCTCGGTGGTGGTGAATTTATCATCAATGGTGCCGAACGCGTCGTGGTGAGCCAACTGCACCGCAGCCCTGGTATCGACTTTGTCTCCGAACTTGAGGCCGGTGAGCGTCGCATACATAGCTGCCGGGTGATTCCTGAACGCGGTAGCTGGATTGAGCTCAACACGACCAAGAAAGATAGCATCACGGTGCGGATTGATCAGAGCGGACGGTTCTCTGCCGTAACGCTTCTGCGTGCCATGAGTCCAGAACTCAGCCTTGATGCCGACATCCTCAAGCAATTCTATGAGACCAGCAAGCAAAAAGTGGTCGATGGTCGCAGCGCTGCTAAGATCGAAGGCAAGATTGCCGTGGGCGACATTGTTTATCCCGTGGGAAGTGATCGGGCTGGGGAGATTATCATCGAAGGGGGTCAACGGATCACCAAGAATATCGCCGAAGTGATTTGCACATCAGGTGTGAAGACGGTGGAAGTGATGGATCTGCCGAAGTCCCCTCACTTGCTCAACGCGATGGCAGACGACAACACATCGAGCCACGAAGAAGCCTTGTTGAGGATTTATCAACGCTTGCGACCGGGCAATCCTCCCCAGTTGGAAAAGGCTCGCCAGCTCTTTAATGAGAAGTTTTTCGACTCCAATCGTTATCGTTTGGGTCGTGTGGGCCGATTCCGCATGAATCGCAAGCTGGGCATCAATGTCCCCGAGAGCGACATGGTCCTGCGGCCTGAGGATTTGTTGGCAGCGATCCGCTATTTATTGGGTCTCACGAGTGGCGATAAATCGGCGGAAGTCGACGATATTGACCACTTGGGAAATCGTCGCCTACGAACCATCGACGAACTTGCCAGCGACGAAATCCGCAAAGGTTTCCTCAAGCTCCGTCGTACCGTACAAGAGCGAATGAGTCTCAAGGACGCCGATGACATTACGCCGCGCAGTCTCATCAATCCCAAGAGTATCTCAGCGGCGATCGATTATTTCTTCGGACGCGGTGAACTCTCGCAGGTTGTCGACCAGACCAATCCGCTTTCGATGCTGACGCATGAGCGTCGCCTGTCTGCTTTGGGTCCTGGTGGTTTGAATCGCAAGCGGGCCGGTTTCGAAGTGCGTGACGTCCATATTTCGCACTACGGCCGCATCTGCCCGATTGAAACCCCTGAAGGTACCAACATCGGCTTGATCTCTAGCCTGGCCATGTATGCTTCCGTGGACGAATACGGATTCTTGATTACCCCTTACCGTAAGGTTAAGAGCGGTAAGCTCACAGATGAGGTTGTTTGGCTCCGAGCAGATCAAGAGTCGGAAGCCTACGTCGCGTCGGCTGACGTTCCCGTCAAAGAAAGTATGATCCAGGGGGAGACCGTCGTAGCTCGCTATAAGTCGGACTTCGTACTCGTGCCCGTCGATAAGATCGAATACACGGATGTCGCTCCTAGCCAGATGATTGGCGTGTCAGCCGGCTTGATTCCGTTCCTGGAGCACGACGATGCCAATCGAGCGTTGATGGGTTCTAACATGCAGCGCCAGGCCGTGCCGCTCTTACTTGCTGAACCTCCGATTGTTGGTACGGGGTTGGAGAACGATGTGGCTCGTCACTCTGGCATGCTTGTGCGAGCAGGACACAAGGGTTCGGTTACCTATGTGGATGCCGATCGCATCGAGATTGGGCCCGAAGTGCATCACATGCGCAAATTCGTAGGCCTGAACGAGCGGACGTGTCAAAACCAGAAGCCGCTGGTTCGAGTCGGCGACAAGGTAGAAAAAGGAGACGTGATTGCCGATGGTGCCGCCACATTCAAAGGTGAGTTGGCCCTGGGTCGCAACGTGCTTGTCGCCTTCATGTCCTACGAAGGCTACAACTTTGAGGACGCGATCATCATCAGTGAAGAACTGGTTCGCAACGATACGTACACCTCGATCCATATCGAGGAGTTCGACGTGGAAATTCGCGAAACTAAGCTGGGCCGTGAAGAATTCACACGTGACATTCCCAATGTCAGTGAGAAAGCACTCCGCAATCTCGACGAGAACGGTATTGTGCAAATCGGCACTTACGTCGAGCCTGGCGACATTCTGGTTGGTAAGGTTTCGCCGAAGTCCAAAACGGAACTGACTCCCGAAGAAAAACTATTGCACGCCATTTTTGGCCGTGCTGGTGAGGATGTGAAAAATGATTCTTTGGAAGTGCCGTCTGGCATCGAAGGGATTGTGATCGACACCCAGAGATTCTCCCGACGAATGAGCCTGGCCGAGGAAGAGCGCAAGCTGTTTGAGAAATCCCTCAAGACAGCGGAAAAAGAAGGCAACGAAGAAATCGCCGTTAAATTCACCGAGATGGTTGTCGAAATCGAAAAGATCCTTCAAAAAAAGCTCACCGACGAAGAAGGTAACGAGCAGATCCATAATCAAGAACCGCAGTTTATCGCCGATCTTGCCAATCGCTTCCGCTTGGATGCGATTGAGATTCGCAGCCCACAGCGACTCAAAGATGTTGAGAAGGTTTACAAGACCATGTGGCCGGCTGTCGAAGAAGCCATCGATCAGCGCGACCGCAAGCTCAACTCGATGAAAAGAGGTGACGAACTCCGTAGTGGCGTTTTGCAAATGGTGAAAGTCTACATCGCCACCAAGCGAGTAATCTCCGTCGGCGACAAGATGGCTGGACGCCATGGAAACAAGGGCGTGATCTCCAAGATTCTGCCCATCGAGGATATGCCTTTCCTGGAAGATGGCACCCCAGTTCAGATCATGCTCAACCCCTTGGGTGTTCCAAGTCGTATGAACGTCGGCCAGATTCTGGAGACGCATCTTGGCTGGGCCGGAGCCAAGCTTGGATTCCGGGCCGTGACGCCGGTATTCGATGGTGCGACCGAGGAGCAGATCAACGACTGCCTCGAGGAAGCTGGTTTGCCACGTCATGGTAAGACCAAGCTCTATGATGGCCGTTCCGGTGAGAAGTTCGAGCAAGAAACCACAGTTGGCTACATTTACATGCTCAAGCTCCATCACCTGGTCGACGACAAGGTGCATGCCCGCAGCACGGGGCCTTACTCGCTGATCACACAGCAACCTCTGGGTGGCAAGGCCCGGTTTGGCGGTCAGCGTTTCGGCGAAATGGAAGTCTGGGCCCTCGAAGCCTATGGTGCGGCTTACATCCTTCAAGAGTTGCTGACCGTCAAAAGCGACGACGTTGAAGGCCGCACAAAGATTTATGAATCGATGGTCAAAGGTGAAAACACGCTCCAAGCCGGCACCCCCGCCAGCTTCGACGTGTTGACGAATGAAATCCGCGGCCTGGGTCTCAATATGCAATTGGAAAAGCGACAACAGTTGTAACCACGGTGAAAAGTGTGAGGAAGCATCATGCCTGATGGTCGCTTTCTCACAATTTGCACTTTGCAATTGTCAATTGACACTTTGCAATTTTTCCTCCGAGGACAAATATGAGTGTTTTAGAAACTTCGAATTACGACCGTGTGAATGACTACGGTTCGGTAAAAATCAGCCTGGCTCGCCCCCACGACATCCGCAGTTGGTCGTTTGGTGAGGTAAAGAAGCCAGAGACGATCAATTATCGCACCTACCGGCCTGAGAAGGATGGCTTGTTTTGCGAAAGAATTTTCGGTCCTGAGAAGGACTGGGAATGCGCCTGCGGCAAATACCGCGGCATGAAATACAAGGGCATGATCTGCGATCGTTGCGGCGTCAAGGTGACTCATAGCCGCGTGCGTCGCAAGCGGATGGGGCACATCGAGTTGGCCGCCCCCATTGTGCATATCTGGTTTTTCAAGGCCATGCCCAGTCGTTTGGGCAGCCTGCTGGCAATGAAGACTTCGAGCCTGGAAAAGGTCGTTTACTTCCAGGACTACGTTGTGGTCGATCCGGGTGATACGCCGCTCAAAAAACAACAGTTGCTCACGGAAGAAGAATATCGCTCAGCGCGCGAGCAGTATGGCGAAACCTTCGACGCCGACATGGGTGCCGAAGCGATCCGCAAGTTGCTCACGGGTCTCGACTTGGTCAAACTGTCTGCCGAGTTGCGAGTCGATCTTAAGGAGACGGGCTCGAAGCAAAAAGCCAAAGACCTGATCAATCGACTCAAGACGGTTGAAGCTATCCGTGACAGTGACAACAAGCCCGAGTGGATGGTGCTGGACGTGATCCCGGTGATCCCGCCAGACTTGCGACCGTTGGTGCTTTTGGACAGCGGCAATTTTGCCACGAGCGATCTGAACGATCTTTATCGCCGTATCATCAACCGTAACAATCGGTTGAAAAAGTTGGTGGATCTCAATGCTCCTGAAGTGATCATTCGCAATGAGAAGCGGATGCTGCAGCAATCAGTCGACTCGCTGTTCGACAACAATCGGTGCAAGCGTCCTGTCCTGGGATCGAGCAATCGCCCGCTCAAGTCGCTCACCGACATGATCAAAGGAAAGCAGGGTCGATTCCGCGAAAACCTGCTGGGAAAACGAGTCGATTATTCTGCCCGCAGCGTGATCGTTGTTGGCCCGCGCCTTAAGTTGCATCAATGCGGACTCCCCAAGAAAATCGCCTTGGAGCTTTTCCAACCGTTCATTATTCGCCGCCTGAAAGAGTTGGGGCATGCCGATACGATCAAATCGGCCAAAAAGATGCTCGAACGCAAGGACGACGAGGTCTGGGATATTCTCGAAGAAGTGATCACCAATCATCCGGTGCTCTTGAATCGTGCGCCCACGCTGCACCGCATGGGGATTCAAGCCTTCGAACCGACTTTGGTCGAAGGGAATGCGATCACGTTGCACCCCTTGGTCTGCAAGGGGTTCAATGCAGACTTCGACGGCGATCAAATGGCGGTCCACCTACCCCTCTCCATCGAGGCTCAGGTGGAAGCTCACACGCTCATGATGAGTACGCACAACATCTTTAGTCCATCGAATGGTGCGCCGATTATCAGCCCGTCGCAAGATGTCGTGATGGGAAGCTACTACTTGACGATGAGCGTCCCCGATTGCTTGGGCGACGGCATGGTGTTCAGTTCGTTGGAAGAAGTAGAAACTGCTTATTCTACCGGCAAAGTGGGGACTCACGCTGCCATCAAGCTTCGCTTGCCGAAGCATCGCTGTCTGCGGGAAGAACGCGGCAACGACAACGCTTATGGGGCCCGGATTGATACGACCGTTGGACGAGTGATCTTCAACATGATCTTGCCTCGAGGCATGCCATTCTACAACGTACCCATGCGTTCGAGCGAACTGGCAAAAGTGATCTCCGACTGCTACGAGTTTGTTGGTCGCCGAGCTACGATTGAACTGTTGGACGACATGAACCAGCTCGGTTTCCGGCAGGCAACTCTCAGTGGGCTCTCCTTCGGAACCGACGACTTGATTACGCCGGAATCCAAGGGGCGCATCATTAATGAAGCGGAAAAGTTAGTACTCAAGTTTAACAAGCTTTTCCAGCGGGGTGTGATTACTGAGGTCGAGCGATATAACCAAGTACTCGATGCATGGACCCATGCTCGCGAACAAATCACTGCCGAGATGATGGCCGGATTGGAAAGTGATTTCCGTACCGACGGATACGTCAATCCGATCTTCTTGATGGCTCACTCTGGTGCTCGTGGTGGTGTCGAGCAGATGCGGCAATTGGGCGGCATGCGTGGTTTGATGGCCAAGCCGTCCGGCAAGATCATCGAAACCCCGATCAAGGCTAACTTCCGTGAAGGGCTTACCGTACTTGAATACTTTAGTAGCACGCACGGCGCCCGCAAGGGTCTGGCCGATACGGCACTCAAGACGGCCGACAGCGGTTACTTGACTCGTAAGTTGGCCGACGTGGCGCAGAATGTGGTAGTGACTTGCCACGACTGTAGCACGACCCAGGGAATCACCAAGGGGATCATCTATCGGGGTGAAAAAGTTGAAGTGAGCCTGGCCGAGTCGATCAAGGGTCGGGTGAGCCGCGCGAATATCGTCAACCCGATTACCGACGAGGTGATCGTGGCTGAGAACGAAATGATCACTTCCGACATCGCCCGCAAGATTGAGCAGCTCGGTCTGGAGAAAATCCAGGTCCGTAGCCCGATGACTTGTGACGCGAACTTGGGCGTTTGCCGATTGTGCTACGGCATGGACCTCTCGACGGGTTCGATGGTCGAGGAAGGTATGGCGGTAGGAATTATCGGCGCGCAGAGTATCGGTGAACCTGGAACTCAGCTCACGATGCGTACCTTCCACATCGGAGGCGTGGGTCAGCGCGACGTGGAAGATAGCGATATCAAGTCGAAAAAAGGTGGTATCGCCAAGTTTGCCCGCTTGAAGGCAGTGACCAACGATGCCGGCTTCCTGGTGGTCCTCGCCCGCAATGGCGAGATTGCCCTGGTGGACGAAAGGGGTCGCGAAAACGAGAAGTACGAAATCCCCGCTGGTGCCGTATTGCGCATCAAAGAAAACGATCAGGTTGAGGCCGGTGCGACGCTTTGTGAATGGGACCCACATAGTATTCCCATTCTGGCAGAAACCGGTGGCAAAGTCCGCTTTGAGGATTTGGTCGAAGGAGAAACTATCCGCGGCGAACTCGATCCGAGCGGTAAGAAACGCTACGTGATCATGGAGCACAAAGGGGATCTCCATCCTCAGGTGGTGGTGGAAGATCCCACGGATGGCAAGATTCTCGACTTCTACTACATGCCTGAACGTGCCCACTTGGAAGTGGACGAAGGTCAGGTCATCTCGCCAGGCACCTTAGTAGCCAAGACCCCTCGCGAAGCGTCAGGTACTCAGGACATCACGGGTGGTCTGCCTCGCGTGACCGAGATCTTCGAGGCCCGCAAGCCCCGTGATCCGGCGGTCATCGCCGAAATCGATGGCACGGTTGAGATCCTTGGTGAGAAAAAGCGTGGCAAACGTTCGATCATCGTCCGCAGCGAAACTGGCATCGAGCGCGAGCATTTGGTTACCCACAGCAAGCACTTGCGTGTGCATGCTGGGGACAAGGTGCGTGCTGGTGAGGCCCTGGTGGATGGCCCGATGGTGCCGCACGATATCCTCCGGATTTCAGGGGAAGAGGCCGTACACCAGTACCTCACTCGTGAAATCCAGAATGTTTATCGCAGTCAGCGGGTGGAGATCAATGACAAGCACATTGAGATTATCGTCTCACAGATGCTGCGTAAAGTACGGGTGGAGTCGCCCGGCGACACGGATTTGTTGCCAGGCAGCGTCATCGACAAATTCGATTTCCGCCAGGCGAATAACGCGATCTCCAAGTGCTTGCGGATATCGCATCAGGGAGACAGCGAATACGCCGAAGGAGCGATCGTGCCGAAAGACGTCCTCGAACAGGCAAACGCCCAGATCGAGGCTTTGGGGGGTGATCTTGCCAAGGGAGTCAAACCAAAAATGGCGACGGCTAGCACACAGTTGTTAGGAATTACCAAAGCATCGGTGCAAAGTAGCAGCTTTATCTCAGCGGCCAGTTTCCAAGAGACGACCAAGGTTCTCACCGAGGCCGCCCTGGCTGGTCGGACCGATTATCTGGTTGGTCTGAAGGAGAATGTCATTCTAGGTCACCTGATCCCAGCCGGCACTGGTTTCCACACCATTCAGGAATCCGAAGTGCGGATTCATCCTGAAGCTCTCGAAGCCTTGGCAGCCGAAAAGGAACGTGTGCTGGAGCGTTCATTCCCCTTGCTGGAATCGGCTCTCCAGGCCCGCAGTGGTGAATCGGTACCCTCCAATGGTGAAGGCCGAGATGCTGGTGCTACTGAACCTGTGTACCAAAGCGAGGCCCCTTCCGGCCTCGACGCCTTGCTGGGCACCTCGGAGGAGCCTCCCACCAATTCCGGAGGATCCACCAGCGGCACGCCCTACACCGGCCCCTTGAGCGATGACGATCCCATGGCAGGTTACGGCGAACCAAAACCGACAGAGATTCAGGAGGATGAATAGGATTTAATGCGTAAATCCTGCGTATCGTGATAAATATGTTTTTCTAGCCACTGGCCGAATCCCGTGGATCTTTGCCCCTACGAAACCACGGGCATCCGCCGGTGGCGACAAAGGTCATTTTACTTACGCTCGTCGGTTGACACCGTTTTCGAGTGCGGTAGATTGGTTGGTTCACTACCTATTTTAGCCAGCCCCTTTAGAAGGCTTGTCGATGCCCACTATTAATCAACTCGTACGCAAAAACCGCAAGAAAAAGCGTAAATTCAGCAAGTCGCCGGTCTTGCAGCAGTGCCCGCAGAAGCGAGGTGTCTGCTTGCAGGTGCGTACGATGACCCCCAAAAAGCCGAATTCCGCCTTGCGGAAGATTACCCGTGTGCGGCTTTCTAACGGCAAGGAAGTCACGGTTTATATTCCTGGCGAAGGCCACAGCCTCCAGGAACACAGTATCGTGCTGGTGCGCGGTGGTCGTGTCCGCGACCTGCCGGGCGTGCGTTACCATGTGGTCCGCGGTGCCTTGGATACGTTGGGAGTCGTTGGTCGCAAACAGTCCCGCAGCCTCTATGGTGCGAAGAAAAGTTGAATTAGCCGTTAGCTGTTAGCAGTAAGCTTTCAGCTTTTTACTCCCAAACAAATTAGCTGACAGCTACCCTATCATGCCACGTATTACCGCTAGTCGCAAGCAACTGAAACCCGATCCCCTCTATGGTTCGCTCCTCGCCGGAAAGTTCATCAACTGCTTGATGCACGATGGCAAGCGGAGCATCGCTCAGGGTGTGTTTTACGATGCCTTGGAGATCATCCGCGAGCGAGTGCCTGCTGAGGAACCCATCGACGTCTTCACTCAGGCTATCGAGAACGTGAAGCCTGCCATCGAAGTCCGCTCGAAGCGCGTTGGTGGTGCCGCCTACCAGGTTCCTATGCAAGTGGGCCGCACGCGGCAGCAATCGCTATCGTTCCGCTGGATCCTGTCGGCCGTGCGCGACAAGAAAGGCCGCCCCACGGCACAGAAGTTGGCCGACGAACTGGTAGCCGCCTTCAATCGTGAAGGGGCTGCCATGACCAAACGTGAAAACGTCCATCGGATGGCTGATGCCAACAAGGCCTTCGCCCATTTTGGGTGGTAATTAGACCCTAGGAGCTAGAGATTAGGGGCTAGGGTGCCGCACGCATCCCGGCCCAAAGTTTCTGGCTTTTTTTCTGCGCGGAAGAAGCTGACGGCTTATGACAACTCCCCTCTCCAAAATTCGCAACATTGGGATCATCGCCCATATCGATGCCGGGAAAACCACCGTCACCGAGCGGATGTTGTTTTGCAGTGGTGCTAAGCATCGCGCGGGGGAAGTGGATCGCGGCACAACCACGACCGACGATGACGCCGAGGAAGCCGAGCGGGGAATCACGATCTACTCGGCCTGCGTAGCCTTTCCCTGGAACGACGTGCTCGTCAACTTGATCGATACCCCCGGCCACGTCGATTTTACCGCCGAAGTGGAACGCAGCCTCCGTGTGCTCGACGGGGCCGTAATTGTCTTCAGCGCCCGCGAAGGGGTCGAGGCCCAGAGCGAAACTGTCTGGCGGCAGGCTAACAAGTATAAGGTCGCCCGGTTGGCATTCATCAACAAACTCGACCGTGAGGGGGCCGACTTCGAGGCCGTATTTGCTGATATTCGTGAGCGACTCCACGCCCGTCCGGTGGCAGTACAGATTCCAGTAGGTTTGGGTCCCGCGCACGTGGCCGATCCATTTCGCGGGATTATCGATCTGGTGGCGATGAAACTGCTCACTTTCCCCGAAGGGAAAGAGGGTCGCAAGATAGTTGCTGAAGAAATTCCCGAGGATCTGATCGACACGGCAACGATGTGGCGTGAGGACCTTCTCAGTGAACTCTCCAACTACAGCGATCAACTCATGGAACTTGCCCTGGCGGAAGAACCTATTCCCGCCGAACTGGTTCGCAGCGTACTCCGCGATGCGACGGTCCATTTGCAAATCCAGCCTGTGATGTGTGGCTCGGCGTTGCATGGCATCGGCGTGCAGCCGTTGTTGGATGCCGTGGCCGCATACCTGCCCAACCCAGCCGAAGTTCCGCCGGTGGAGGGGATCGATCCCTCAGGAAAGACCGAGCACCATCGCAAGTCACAAACCAAGAGTGACGAGGCACCGGTCAAAGCGATTCGCAAACCAGACCCCGCCGAACCCTTCTGCGGGTTGGTCTTCAAGGTGCTTCCCTATAAGACCGGCGACCTCTCTTGGGTGCGGGTGTACTCAGGGGTGCTCAAGGGGAACAGCCGGGTCCTTAATGCGACCCGCGACAAAAAGGAAAACGTCGCCCAGCTTTGGCGGATCCATGCCAGCAAGAAAGAAGAGCAACTCGAATCTACTCAGGCCGGTGACATCGTGGGGGTGATTGGTCTCCGCGACTCGGTCACTGGCGACACGCTCTGCGATACGCGCGCGCCGATCATTCTCGAGTCTATCGAGTTTCCCGAGACGGTCATCTCGATGGCCATCGAACCAGAGAGCACGGCCGACAAGAAAAAACTCTCAGACGCACTCGCGATGCTCCGCAAGCAGGACCCCACCTTCGCCGCGAGTGAAAACGAAGAGACGGGCCAAACCCTGATTAGCGGCATGGGAGAGTTGCACTTGGAGGTAATCCAGCACCGCTTGCAGAGAGACTTCAAACTGAATGTAAAGGTCCACAATCCCCGCGTAAGTTACCGCGAGACCATCGACCACAAGGCCGAGGCTTGGGGCGAGTGCAATCGACTGATGAACGGAGTGCAACACATTGCTGGCGTGCGAATCCAAGTCGAGCCATTCGAATCTCCTACGGGTACCCCAGTGGTCACGAACTCGCTCGATCACGGTTTGCCGCCAGAAATGCTCTCCGTCGTGTTGGAAGAGTTGGAAAACGCTGCTCAAGGTGGCGGGTTGCTTGGCTTTCCCTTGATGCGTGTAAAAGCGACACTCTTGGGTGGCGAGGTCCACGAGACCGCGAGCAGCGAAATCGCTTTCCGCACCGCCGCCAATCTGGCGTTTGATGCAGCACTTCGCGAAGCGGGCCTTGTTCTCTTGGAGCCTATCATGCGACTCGAGGTTTCCACCCCCGACGACCACGTGGGTGATCTCATTGGCGACCTGCAACAACGCCGCGCGATCATTCACGATCAAGAGGCCCGCACAGGCCGCACTGTCATCCATGCCGAAGCTCCGCTGGCTGAACTCTTCGGCTACTCCAGCGCCATGCGCAGCCTGAGCCAGGGCCGGGCAAGTTGCTCGATGGAGCCGAGCACCTACAGCCGCGCCCCCGAAGACGTGCTGGCGAAGTTTTTGTGAAAGCTTGAGAAGCTCAACTCAAGCTCAAGCCTTCCGCCGTTCTTTTCGGGATCCATTCGTGGCAAACTATGAGCCATGACAGAATTCACACTTCCATTCTTTCTTCAGCAACAAATGTCCGCAGGGAAACGCTCAGCGAACCTTCAACTGCTCAATTTCCTGCAGATGCCCATCCCTCAGCGAAGCCCCCGCTACGGCCAGCAGCCCCCCTTGCCCATCAGGCATGATGCGATGGAAAAATCGGGGAGTTTCCAGTTCGGCGACGGCCTCCCATTTGCCAGTGGGATCCGTGAGCCGGTACAGCAAGCCGTCCGATCCTGAGACGTAAAGCCCTGAATCCAAGCCCCAGGCCGAGATGCCGAAGCCTTGCATGTCGTCGCCTGGCATTGCGGGGCCTTCCTCCCAGTGATTGGTGCTCGGATCAAAGGAGTAGACCGTACGTTGGATATCTGCCTTCTCGTCCATGCCACCCAGCACCCAAATTCGGTCCTGCCAGGTGGCCAGTGCCAAGGCACGACGCTGAAATGGAGGTCGCGCAATTTCCATCCACTGGCCTTCGTCACCCTGGGCGGTGTCGTAAACCAGGGCAGCAGTCTGCCATTCGCCACCCCGATCACCGCTGAGCGTCCAACCACCGACGACATAAATCTTGCCATCGAGCGCCACGGCGTCATGCGAAGAGCGTGCAGCGGGAAGTGGCGTGAGGGCTGTCCAGTGACCGGTTGCAGGATCAAACCGGGCGAACTCGTCCACAGAGCGGAGATCATCCTCTTCTTGGCGATTATTTTGCGGCTGCATCCCGCCGACACGGAACAGGTTCTCCCCACTGCTCACGAGTGCCAGTCCTTGCAGCGGAGTTTCCATCGCAAGCAACTCCCAAGCTTTAGGCTCATCCAGATTGAGTCGTGCAAATGTATGTGAAAGGTTTTCGCGGGAATGTTGATGGGCTTTACCGGTGTGACCGCTATAGACGTAGAGCCAGTCGTTATTCACTGCCGCCCCAAAACTGGAAATGGCTTCTGGCAAGGGTGGACCAAGGCTCTCCTTGGATTCTTTTGGTTTTTTGGTCATGGATACTTTCTTAGCGGGTGCTGCCGATTCTCCGCTGGGTGAAAAGTCGAGCGTCAGCGTAGCATAGTTGGCCTGTCCCTTGTATTTCTGCCCATTGAACTCACCAGACTTCTCTTTCTCAGAATAATTGGTCATCAAGCCGATCGGACCAGCCTTGGCGAGCACAAAGAATACTTTGCCTTCCGCGTCGGTGGTTTCTTCGGTGGTCTCACCGACAGAGTCGATCAGCGTAACGACAGCGTCGGCCAGCGGTTTCCCTTCCCATAGCACCGTGGCGCCTAACCCACCCGGTTTGTTCTGGGGAACGATATTCAATTTCAGCTCAGATGAAGGAGCTACTCCAGCAATTTGGCCATCGCCAGTGGGGGCGAGATGTTGCGCGTAATAACACAACATGGAGCCGCCATAGATGCCGTATTCGCAGACGGTTTCCAAGGCCGCAACCTTACCTACTGACAAGGGCATCTCCAATCCCACGAATTCGTCCGTCTCACGCGCCGAGGTGGTTACCTTCTCGCGTTTCCCCACAGTCGTACGGGCAAACACTTTCGCCACCGCTATCGGTTCGGGCAGATGATAATTGCGATCCTGCGGCCCCTCGCCGAAAAAAAGCAACCCTGTGCGGGACTCGCCAGCAGGTTCTGAGTCGAGCCACAGAAAATGAGCGGATGCCGAGCTGAGTTGTAGGCAATCGGCAGAGAATGTGAGGATCAAGCAAATTACGGAGTAGCGAATATTCATGATAATTCCTTTGGGTTTATCGGTAACAAAGTCGACGGAAAAGATCCGCCGAGGGGAATTAATACGAGGGAACAATTTCTTCGCCGGCTCGGGTCACCAATGCTTTGAGCACGAGGTAGTCGATTTCGGTAGGGGCAAATTGCACCGAGCCATCGAGGAGTACAAACTGGGCACCGCCCGGGTGATCGCTGCGAAATACGCGGAGAATTTTGTTCGGTTCGGGAACACTCGGCTGATTATAGGAAGTGAAGCGAAGTTTATCGTACAAAAACCACTGGATATTTCCCCAGGCATAGGCCCAGTAGCCATTGGCCCAGGTGTGGTCTCCCCACTTCTCTGAACCTGGTGCTTCAGGCCAGGGAATGCCGGGTACGTTGTAGCTATTCTCGCCAATGAGAAATGTATTGGAGGTACCATCGACAATGTGTGATAAGGGAAGGGAATAGGGAGTTGCTACAATCGCAGTTGAGCCACTCAGCTTCACCGCATTGGGATTCTTAAAGGCCCCATTCGTGTCCACTGTTGCACCAAAATCGGTGCTTACCGAAAGCATATAACTTCCCGGTGCAAGTTTTTCGCCAGCGCCAAGATCGGGAACTTCGCGCGGGAGAGCCATGGACGGGCATGTATAGAGATCCAGGGGACGACTCGTTGTTTCCAGATTCTTAGCTGTGTAAATTGATTTGGTTAAATCGTAATTCGAATAGCGATTGTTTTCTTCTAGATATGGAAGTAGCAACACAAATGCGCTCCCAAGATTGCTGAATTGATCTGCGCTAGTTCCACCGCCAGTGACGGCGACCAACCCACCCCGTCCTTGCAGCACTTTGGGCGGAGGAAGTGTCTGGTGGGTATCATGGAAGAGTTGGGTTGCCAAACCAATTTGCTTCAGATTGTTTCGGCAGGAACAACGACGCGCAGCTTCACGTGCCGCTTGAATTGCCGGCAACAACAGTGCGCCAAGCACACCGATGATTGCAATCACGACCAGCAGTTCCACCAAGCTGAAGGCCGGGTGCTGAGTACATCGCGTTCGACGTGGGAGGGGAATCGTTGACATATCAAAAAATCCAGCGGCTTGGCAGACAAAGTAGGTGAGAAAGTAGTGCGAGGCAGATGGCAATGGATGCAGTAGCAGGTTCGGGGACGGCGTGTATCAAGGGCATGTTTGGGCCGGTGAAGTTTCGTTGCCAAGTGAGAAAATCGGCTCCATCCGTGTCACCGTCCCTGTCGGCGTCGGCTCCAGTATTCACACCGTAGAACGACTGCCAATCATCAAGGTCGGCGGCGTCCACATCGCCATCTCCGTCGAAATCACCAGGGGTTTGCTCGGTTAAAGCGGTGTAATCGATTTCAAGAGTCGGTGCAGAAGCAATTCCGAAACTAACGAATAGGGATTCCTTGGAATAAAAAGCCGGGAAATCACCCGTACCACCATTGTGAAAGCCGCTCACATCGTGGAGTGATGAGATAAAGACGCCCACCTGGCCTGTGGAGAGCGACTGCTGGAAATACTCCAGTACTCCGGGCATGTGCAGATCCACTTCCAGTGTGAAAACAGAACCGCCCGGCACCACTTGTTCAGCGCCCAGTCCTGGTACTGTGCCTACGGCCCAAGGGGTCGTATTCCAAGGGTCTCGCACAACTTC
Source organism: Bythopirellula sp. (assembly GCA_041738415.1). GTDB lineage: Bacteria > Planctomycetota > Planctomycetia > Pirellulales > Lacipirellulaceae > Bythopirellula. Next base: position 78,358 of record JBGSPU010000107.1, on the reverse strand, counting down.
GACCAATTGAAGCTCGTCGTCTTCATCGAGAACGAAGGTACCCTCTCCTCCAGGACTATTGAACACATTGCCAAAATTACCACTTCCATCGTCTCCCAGTGGGTAGACATTAAAAGTCTGTTCGAGCGTTGGAACATTGGGCCAAAGAGGACTGGATTCCTCGAACTCAGGCGGAAGAGAATTATTCGCACCGAAGCCAAGTCGCTCGTAGCCATTGGCGTAACCGACGCCGTAAAGCTCAATGGGACTGCCTGGATCGTCCATACCACTGGTAATCGCAGCGAGTGAATCGGGCGTCGGATCGTAGAGAACCTGACGGCCATCGTCAACGAAATCAATCGTAAATTTCACCGAATTGAGCTGATACTTTGTAGGATCAAGCAGCACTTCCTCGTTTGCGGTATTGAATCCCAGCATGAAGGAACCAGCTCGCGATTGGGAAAATCCCGAGCTGACCCCGTAATTCGTAAAGGTAGACATTTCGGTCTTCAATCCAGGCGTGGTATCCCCCTGGTGAAACCAACGATCCAACGCTGGCTCATTCCATTTGACAGGCTCGGCTTGCAAGGTCCCAGTCACGGCCAGCAGCAAGCAAGCGGACTTCCAAAGCAGTTGGCAGTTTGATGTTGTTGGGAATTTCATGCTTACTCTCGTGTTTGCGAGGGAGTTGCTGGCTAGCGGTGAGACGTACGCCTGTGAGACAGGCCTAATAAGGCACCCACGCAACTCAAGAGCAACGCCGTCGGCTCAGGCGTATTGATCGTAACCTTATCGAGATCAAAAATTATGTTTTGATCGATGCCAGCCAAAGCAGCGGGTGTAGAGACTCCAATTTGCAAACGTCCAATATTGTCGAAAACCAAGGGAAAACTTTGTCCTTCAAAAGTGACAAAGTTCGGGCTCGATGGTTTGATCGCAAACGCCAACTCAGTCCAGGCATTGGGGAAAACGGGCGCGAACTGTACAGCCGTCGCACCAGGGAAATTTACGGGATCCGCGAAGCGGGTGAAGAAGGTCAAAGGGACGGTCGCATCATGCCGGACAAAGGCACGAAATTCTTTGACGCCAGCAGCGAGCCAGTTGCCCAAAAAATTACCCCCACTTGCAGGGCCACCTGGCGTGGTCTCTCCGCGAAAAATGACGGGACCTTGGTCCCCGAATGCCGAGTTGGAGAAATTAAATTTTCCAGAGGCAAAACTACTGCCATCGGGACCACCCGCAGCATGAAAGGTCAGGAGAGCCGAGTTATTGAAATTGCTCCAAAGAGCAGAACTAGAGGCAAAGTCTTCCTGGAATGGGACCGTGACGGCAGAGAATGCCTCACCATACAAAACCAAAGTAAGGGATAGAGAGAGAAGTACTCGAGAGAGGGATTCCATCATTAGTAGACCTCAATGCTAGTGGATTAAAAGGGACGTCACGATAACAGTGTTGATACTGACTCTCAAGAGCAATAAGTTACACATTATTTGAAACACTACAAGTGTGAAAAATAAAAAATCCATCTTTTCTCCCAGATGTCAGCAAGGGAATCTCAGGAAATCTCCCTGAGGCTTGAGTTCTTCGCTCAAAAAGATCAAGCCAGGGTTAGGATCGCAGGGCCTCAAGCGAAGAATTAGCTGTGGTCGCAAGCCCCTGTTTGGACGGAAGAAAACGCATGTCCTTTTGTTTGTGTCCTTTTGTTTGGATGTTTGTTTGGATGTTTGTTTGGAGAATGGCATACGGCTGAGTCACAGGGCAAAGTAGAGATTGCCGAGCTGCAGCATCTGGGATTGTGCAGCTAAAAGTTGTCAGAGGAATATTTTCTAACTAACTCACGCCAAGCCCATTGACCCTCTGCCAAATTCCCTTTAGAATCTGCGATTCGCCACAGTTCGTTGGCGAGCGGTATGTTCAAGCGAGCATGCTCTTTGATATTTGGGTTTCGAGTCTTGTTGGTAGGGAATTTACGTGGCCGCAGCTAAGGAAGTCATTCGTATCCGGATGGAAGCATATGACCACTCGGTCCTCGACCAGAGTGCGATTGAAATTGTGGATACCGCCAAGCGCACCAATTCGGAAGTGCATGGCCCCATTCCTTTGCCGACGCGGATTGAGCGTTACACGGTATTGGCCGGTCCCCATGTTGATAAAAAGGCACGCCAACAATTTGAGATTCGTACCCATAAGCGATTGATCGATATCGTCCAGGCCACGGCCAAGACCATCGAAGCGCTCAACAAGCTAAGCCTCCCGGCAGGCGTCGATATTAAAATCAAGGCGACCACTGCCTAAAGAGAATAAGAATTATTTCTATCCGGGTTAATCTGGGTAATACACATGTAACGGAAGTTGCGTAGGTAAGCCTCGCCGCGGCGAGTGTCTCCTGCGACAGCGGGCAACTGACTTCGGACCAACGAGACGGCAACGGAAAATTGTCTAGGGATCAAGTACATGGCTAAAGACGAAAAAGTTGTCGGGATATTGGGCCGGAAGGTCGGTATGACGCAGATTTTCGACGAATCTGGCCAATCTGTGCCTGTCACCATCCTTCAGGCCGGCCCTTGCGATGTCCTGCAGGTCCGCTCAGCCGCACGCGATGGGTATGAGGCTGTGCAGTTAGGCTACTTGGATAAACCCCGCCGCTTGGCTTCCCGCTCTCAGCGGGGTCAGGTTGCCAAGCTCGACAGCAAGCGCAGTAAGAAGCGTGCCGCAGCCGGGGTGGAACCGCTGGCCAAGGCCAATTGTGAACCGAAGCGATACATTCGCGAGATTCGTGGACCTGCTGGTGATCTCGATGTCGGCGGCCAAGTAAAGGTCGACGCGTTTGAGGGGATTGCGACTGTCGACGTGGTTGGCACGAGCAAGGGTCGTGGGTTCTCGGGTGCCATGAAGCGCCACAACTTCTCCGGCCAGCGGGCAACCCACGGTGTGAAGAAGTGTCACCGCCACTTAGGAGGTACTGGATGCAGTGCCACCCCAAGTCGCCTGATGAAGGGCGTAAAGATGCCGGGCCAATATGGGGCGACTCGTTGTACGGTTCGCAATCAGAAAATCGTGCGGATCGACGCCGAGAACAACTTGCTATTGGTTAAGGGCGCAGTCCCCGGCCCCAACGGCGGTTACGTAGTAGTCAAGAAAAGTAACAAACTGTAAATCAGAGTCTGCTGGACTGGTCGCCTCAGCGAGCAGTTGGGATAAAAGTCATGCCAAAACTCACTGTCCATGATGCTAAGGGGAAGAAGGTCGGCACCTACACCATCGAGCCGACCGATTTCGCTCCGCGCATTAACAAGCAGTTGCTACACGACGCGGTCGTGATGTACCAGGCCAACAAGCGGCAAGGTTCTCACATGACCAAGACCCGCAGCATGGTTGCCGGTTCTACGAAAAAGTTGTATCGCCAAAAGGGAACAGGTAACGCCCGTGCTGGATCGAGGCGGAGTGGAATTCGAACTGGTGGCGGACACATTCATGCCATCAACAATCGCGACTACTCCTATTCGCTGCCGCGCAAGGCCCTGCGGTTAGCAACGCGGATGGCCATCGCTTCGAAAATCAAAGACGATCAAATCACATTAATCGACAAGCTGGATTTTTCCGAGCCGAAGACGCGAGAAATGGTCAGCATCCTCGGTCACTTGGGTTGCCGGGGGGAATCACTTTTGATCGCTACGGCGGGTTACGCCCCCAACGTATACAAGAGCGCACGAAATATTCAGCAGGTTACCGTATCTCCAGTCGCTGAATTGAATGCCCTGAGTGTATTATCAGCCCGTAGGTTGATGATCACCACCGAGGCGCTCGACCAGTTGAAATCAAATGCCCCAGCCAAGCAAGAATAGGCTGCTAGACAGACAAAAACATGCCCAGACATATCCCCCAAACGACGAGCATTATACTTGAGCCTCACCAGGTGATTTTGAAGCCCTTGGTGACGGAAAAGGGAATGCACCGCTCAACCCGCAACAATGCCTACGCTTTTGAAATCAATCGATTGGCGACTAAGCACGATGTCAAGCGGGCAATTGAGCAGTTGTTTGAGGTGCGTGTCTTGAAGGTGCATACGCAGAACCGCAAGGGAAAACCGCGTCGTACAAAGATGCAGCTTGGTTATACCAAGGACTGGAAAAAAGCCGTCGTGACGCTCGACAGTGAGCATCGCATTGAATTGTTTTAGGAAAGGTGCGAGTTATGAGTTGCGAGTCGTGAGTCTATTTGCTCGAAACTCGAAACTCGAAACACGCAACTAGCTATGGGTATCCGAAAATACAATCCGACCACACCAGGCCGCCGCGGCGCGTCGGTGAGTGACTTTGCCGAACTCACTCCCGGGGCTATGCCGGAGAAGAGCCTGCTACGCCCCAAACCCAAAAAGGGTGGCCGAAATTTTCAGGGGAAGATTACTTCCCGCCACCGCGGCGGAGGTCATAAACAACGCTATCGATTGATTGATTTCCGTCGCAACAAGGATGGGGTCCCCGCGAAGGTGGACTCGATTCAGTACGATCCCAATCGATCGGCACGCATTGCCTTGCTGCACTACGCCGATGGCGAGAAGCGATATATCATCGCCCCGGATGGCTTAAAGCAGGGTGACAAAGTCCAGAGCGGAGCCGAGGCGCCGGCCAAAGTGGGAAATTGCTTGCCGTTGGCCAAGATGCCGCTGGGAACTGAGGTGCATAACGTGGAATTGCGTGAGGGCCGTGGCGGTGTGCTTTGCCGCAGTGCTGGGACGCATGCCACGCTGATGGCTCGGGAGTCGGATTGGGCCCAGATTTCGCTGCCTAGTGGTGAAATTCGCCGAATTCCTTCCGCCTGTCGGGCAACCGTTGGCACGACCAGCAATGGTGATCATAGCAGCATCGTGTTGGGCAAAGCGGGTCGCAAGCGTTGGATGGGGCGTCGTCCTCATGTGCGTGGCACGGCGATGAACCCCATCGACCATCCGCATGGTGGTGGTGAAGGCCGCACCAAGGGTGGCCGTCACCCAGTGAGCCCTACCGGCCAGAGTGCCAAGGGCGGGGCAACGCGCAACCGTCGCAAAGCATCGAACAAATCAATCATCCGTCGGCGCAAGAGCCGTCGCTATGGTCAGTTGAAACTACCGAAGAACTAGGAATACCTGAAGGTTTGAATCCATGGGACGTTCACTGAAGAAAGGGCCGTTTGTCGATCCGAAGCTCTACGCCAAGGTCGATAAGCAAAACGACTCGGGGCGCAAGGAGCCTATCACTACATGGGCTCGTGCGTGTACGATCATTCCTGAATTCGTGGGCCACACCTTTATGGTTCACAACGGCAAGCAGCACCTCAAGGTATTTGTCACAGAAGATATGGTTGGCCACAAATTGGGGGAATTTTCGCCGACGCGAAACTTCCGCGGCCACGGTGGCAAGGGCAAGAAATAATAGGGAGCTATTAGTTGTTAGCCAGACAGGCGGCAGCGAAGAGCTTGCTGGCAGCTAATAGCTGAGAGCTTAAACATGGCATACACCGCAATTCATCGACACGCCCGCATCAGCGCATCCAAGGTTCGCCCCTTGGCGCAGTTGATTCGCGGTAAAAAAGTAGACGATGCCCTTTCCATCCTGCGTTATCAGCCTCAGCGAGGGGCGCGGATGCTGGAGAAGGTGCTCAAGAGCGCCATGGGCAATGCCGAGGACCTGCGGGCACCCAACTTGGGTGGCCTGCGCGTGATAGATGCCCGCGTGGATGGAGGCCCCATGTTCAAGCGGGTTCGCCCCCGGGCGCGCGGCATGGCACACATTATCAAGAAACGTTTCGCACACATTCAGGTATCCATCGAATAATCGGCTTGGCCGCATAACGGGCCAGTCCATAAATGGTGACATTACACATGGGTCAAAAAGTCAATCCAATTGGTTTTCGCACAGGCATCATGCTGGGCTGGAAGAGCCGCTGGTATGCCTCGAAGAAAGAGTTCTCGGAACTGCTGGTCGAGGACCATAAGATCCGCAAATTCGTGCATCAAAAATACAAGTTTGCTGGCATCCCTAAAGTCGAGATCGAACGGACCCGCGACGAAGTGAAGGTGATTTTGTTCGCCGCCCGTCCGGGTGTCATCATCGGTCGCAAAGGGCAAGAAGTCGAGCAGCTTCAGGATGAACTACAGGCCCTGGTGGGTCGGCGGATTAATATCAAGATCGAAGAGGTTTCGCGTCCTGAGTTGCAGGCCCAATTGGTGGCCGAGGATATCGCCGAGCAGCTCAGTAAGCGTTCCAGCTTTCGTCGCACAATGAAGCGTTCGATCGAACAGACAATGGAAGCGGGAGCCAAAGGCATCAAAGTGCAATTGGCTGGTCGCCTGGGTGGTGCTGAAATGGCCCGCCGCGAGAAGCAGATTGCTGGGTCAATTCCGCTAAGTACCTTGCGGGCAAAAATTGACTACGGTTTTGTGGAGGCCATGACGGCGCAAGGCCACATTGGCGTTCAAGTTTGGATCAACCAAGGTATGTACGAGGACGAGACCGATGGCTCTGATGCCCAAGAGGGTCAAGCACCGAAAAAGCCAAAGAGGTCGTATAAGAGGTAACGCCACCCGTGGAAACCGCGTCGTCTTTGGCGAGTTCGGTTTGCAGGCTATGGAGGGGGGGTGGATTAGTGCCCAAACGATCGAGGCGGGACGTATCGCTGCACAGCAATATGTGCGGGGTGAAGGGAAGTTGTATATCCGCATCTTTCCTCACAAGTCGGTTACGTCCATTCCTTTGGAAACGAGAATGGGGAAAGGCAAAGGGGAGCCTGAGTTTTGGGCGGCTGTCGTCCGGCCAGGAACCGTCCTTTACGAGGTATCTGGCGTGACCGAACAGGCCGCCCGGATTTGCCTGGCCCGCCTGGCGCACAAAATGCCTATCAAGGTTCGGATGGTAAAAAGGACCTAGAGGGTAAGTGGCACCTATTGCAACTGCCCACTGACTACCAACAATCGACAACTTACAATGACCAAAGCCAAAGAACTACGTGACATGAGCGACGAGCAGTTGGAGCTGACCCTCAACGAAGCCGTCGAGAACTTGTTTCGCTTTCGAGTGCAGGCCCAGACAGATCGTCTGGATGCCCCTAGCGAATTGCGGAAACAGCGCCGATTGATTGCTCGAATCAGGACCATTCAAACCGAAAGGGTCAGCTCGGTCCTTGTTGAAACCGCACAATAAGAGATAGCCGACTAGCCGAGAGCTAACTATGCCTAAAAAACAACTAATTGGTGTCGTCACCAGCGACAAGATGAACAAGAGTCGACGTGTGGAAATTGGCCGGTTGGTCAAGCATCCCAAGTTCGGCAAGTTCATTCATCGTCGGACGGTTTGCCATGTCCATGATGAGAATAATGAATCAAGTTTGGGTGACACGGTCGAGATCATCGAGTGTCCTCCCAAATCGAAGTTAAAGCGGTGGGATTTTGTGCGCGTTGTCGCTAAGAACCAGCAAGTTGATATCGTCGCGATGCGTGCCGCTGCCAAAGCAGAACAGGCTGCTGCTGAAGAAACACAAAGTTAGACGAGCATCCCCACCCTTAATCCAACAAAAGAGTCGTTTGAGGCTTAAACCATGATCCAGATGCAAACCCGCCTTGCCGTGGCCGACAATACTGGCGCCAAGGAAGTGATGTGTGTCAAAGTATTGGGAGGAAGCCGCCGACGCTTTGCCCATCTGGGTGACGTGATCGTATGCAGTGTGAAAAGTGTCATTCCTGGGAGTGACGTGAAGAAAAAAACCGTGGTTCGAGGTGTGATTGTACGGGCAAAATATCCGACACGCCGGTCCGACGGTAGTTATGTGCGATTCGATTCGAACGCCGTCGTGTTGATCGACAAAGACAACAATCCACGCGGTACGCGAATCTTCGGTGCGGTAGCCCGGGAACTACGTGAGCGAAAGTTTATGAAGATTGTCAGTCTTGCCAACGAGGTCGTATAAGCATGTTGATTCGTACCGGAGACAACGTGGAAGTCATCGCTGGCGCCGATCGAGGCACCAAGAGCCGTGTTATTCAAGTCGATCGCGCCGCTGGGAAGGCTTTGGTGGAGAACGTCAATCGTGTTTACAAGCACGTTCGTCGTAGCCAGAAGCATCCCCAGGGTGGCCGACTGAGCAAAGAGATGCCGGTGCAGTTGTCCAATTTATTGTATATCTGTTCGTCCTGCGGATCGCGGACTCGATTGGGTGCGCGTTTCAGTGAAGTGGGAGCCAAGGAACGTTTTTGCAAGAAATGCCGTGCAAGTGCCGGAGAGATATCACCCGCCCACGTGGGTCATGCCAAGAAGTAAGTAATTTGCCTGCGCATCGTTCGCGGGTGTTAGAACCAAGTAATTAAGAACAGTCGTCCCATGCCAGCTCGCTTACACGAACAATACCAGAAAGAGATCCTCCCTAGCCTGGCTGAAAAGCTTGGGAGGAAGAACCCTCATTCCCTGCCGAAGCTTGAGAAAATTGTCGTCAGCATGGGAGTGGGAAGTGCAATTTCTGACAAGAAGCACATGGAAGACGCGCTCTCCGCTCTGACCGATATCACAGGTCAAAAGCCGATGGTTTGTCGGGCACGAAAGTCCGTGGCGGCATTTCGCCTCCGCGAAGGGTCGCCTATTGGTTGCAAGGTGACCTTGCGTGGCCGGCGCATGTACGAATTCCTGGATCGTTTGATCTCGATCGTTTTGCCTCGTGTGCGAGACTTTCGCGGGCTCAATCCCAAGGCGTTCGACAAGCGGGGCAACTACAGCTTGGGACTCAACGAACAGTTGGTGTTTCCTGAGTTGAATCCCGATAAGTACACCCGGCCTCAAGGAATGAACATTGCCTTATGCTGCTCAACAACTTCCGATGATGAATCGCGAGAGTTACTCAGCAGTTTTGGTATGCCATTCCGAACCGAAGAAGAAAAAAACAAATAGTTGAAGCGATTAGATTCTCGCGTTGCGAGCGTTGACAGAATTATTGAAAGGACAGCAAATCTCGTGGCAAGTAAATCGAAAATTGCAAAGGCCGAAAGAAAACCCAAGTTTTCCTCGCGAATCGAGTCGCGGTGCAAGCTTTGCGGTAGGCCTCGCGCCGTTTATCGTAAATTTGGCATCTGTCGAATTTGCTTCCGTCAGTTGGCGGATCGAGGTTTGATCCCCGGCGTCAAAAAGGCGAGTTGGTAACAAGCTTTATTCAGTGTGACAGTAAAACCCTGTAGGGGGACCAGAAGACTATGATGACCGACCCAATTGCCGACATGCTTACACGCATTCGCAATGCAGTTTGCATTGAGCGGCCTGTCGTCGAAATGCCTCATTCCAAGGTAAAACGCGGCGTTGCCGAAGTGCTCAAGCGTGAAGGTTACATCTGGGATTGGCGCGAAGAAAATGCTTCCAACGCTCCGGGATCTCAATTGTGTATCGACTTGAAGTATGGGCCCAATGGTGAACGTGTCATCCGCCATATCAAGCGGGTGAGTAAGCCAGGCCGACGTGTTTACAGCCGGGCGACTGACCTGCGCCCTATTCTCAACGGATTAGGGATTTCGATCATTAGCACCAGTCGTGGAGTGATCAGTGATCGTGAGGCGCGGCAAAAGAATTTGGGCGGCGAAGTTTTGTGTGAATTGTGGTAAGAAGTTGTTAGCGGTTTGTAGTTAGCCAGAAGTTGGCTGCAATGACTGGTTAATAGCTAACGACTAACAGCTAAGAGCTAAATATGTCACGTATCGGAAAAAAACCAATTGCAGTTCCCTCCGGCGTCAAGGTGGGCGTGTCGCAGCGCGAAATTACCGTCGAGGGAAAACTCGGTAAGCTCGTGTGGTCACATCGCCCCGAAGTCACGGTCGAAGTGTCTGAGGATGGTACGGAAGTAAACGTCACCCGCAAAGAGGATAATCGTGAGGGTCGCGCCTTGCACGGCTTGACACGCGCTCTTGTCCAAAACATGGTCGTAGGTGTGGCGACGGGTTATGAAAAGAAGCTGGAGATCCACGGTGTCGGCTACCTGGGGGCGATTCAAAATAACGTTCTCCAATTGCGTGTAGGCTTTGCCAACGAGATTCAGAAGCCGATTCCTGCGGGAGTCGAAGTCACTTGCCCGGATCAAACGCATGTTGTGATTCGCGGCATCGACAAGCAGAAGGTGGGACAATTTGCGGCCGAAGTTCGAGCCGTTCGGAAGCCTGAGCCTTACAAAGGCAAGGGGATCCGATACGAAGGGGAACAAGTGCGTCGCAAGGCTGGTAAGACGGCGAAATAGGTGGATAAGTAATTGGGTGAGTGTGCAGGCCATAAAGCCCTACTCACCTCGCAAAGCGAGAAAAGAACATGGATCATAACAAAGCACTCGGCAAACAACGTCAGCGTCGACGATATCGGGTTCGCAAGCGGGTACGCGGCACGGAGGACAGACCTCGCCTGTGTGTCAATCGAACCTTGCGGAATATCACGGTTCAGGTGGTTGACGACATTGCGGGAGTTACCCTGGCAAGTGCCTCGACAACCGACAAGTCCCTGGGAAAATTCAAATACGGTGGCAACTGTGCAGCGGCGGAGGCTGTCGGAAAATTGATAGCCGAGCGCGCAACTGCCAAGGGAGTGACTGAGGTGAGTTTCGATCGTGGTTCTTGTAAGTATCATGGTCGGGTAGCAGCCTTGGCCAATGCAGCTCGGGCAGCCGGATTGCAGTTTTAGTGAAGTGAGTCAGTAAGTGAATGGTGAGTAAGTGAGTAGCTGACGAGTTGGTATCCTGGGTACCTACTCACCTACTCACCTACTCACTCTTAAACCATTTTTCGGAGTAAAACTATCGTGGCTGGTCCAGGTCGAGGCAGACAAAAAAAAGACGAAGAAGGCCCGCGCGCTGGCGAGCTGATGGAAAAAGTCGTCAAGATCAAGCGGTGTTCCGCTGTGGTCAAGGGTGGTCGCCGCTTTAGCTTTGCCGCGATGGTTGTCGTCGGTGATGGCAACGGCAAGGTTGGCTGGGGCTATGGCAAAGCCAACGAAGTTCCTCCCAGTGTGGAAAAGGCTGTCAAGGAAGGCATGCGGAGCATGGTCACCGTCGCCCGCCAGGATTCCACAATTCCCCACGTGGTCAAAGGGCATTTCGGTGCAGCTCGCGTGATTCTTGTGCCGGCTTCTGCGGGTACCGGAGTGATTGCCGGTTCAGCGGTGCGGGCTGTCTGCGAAGCCGCTGGTATCCATGATATTCTTACCAAGAGCTTTGGGTCGACCAATCCCGTCACCTTGGTCAAGGCGACTATGGGTGCCCTGCAGCAGTTGCGTCCTCAAGTCGATGTAGAACGCTTACGTGGAGTAACACTCTCATGATTCTCAACGATGTCCATCGCGGCATTCAAAAAAACAAGAAACGCAAACGTTTGGGCCGTGGCCCAGGCAGTGGGCATGGCAAGACGTCAGGCCGGGGTAGCAATGGCCAGGGGTCACGTTCGGGTGTCTCAAAGCTCTCCATTTTTGTGGGAGGCATGACGCCGCTGGTGCGCCGGGTTCCCAAACGGGGTTTTCACAATCAGTTCGCACTTGATGTGGCTGTGGTCAATGTCGGACAGCTCGACAAAGCTTTTGAAGCCGGCGAGGAAGTGACACTTGAAGCCCTGGCTGCCAAGAACCTGGCCAAAGGGCGGTTCGACCTATTAAAGGTGTTGGGCAATGGGGAATTGACCAAAAAGCTGAAAATCAACGCCCATCAATTCAGCAAGTCGGCAGTCGAAAAAATCGAGAAGGCTGGTTGTGAGAAGGTTGTTCTGCCCGGCAAGACGCCGGTCGCCGTGAAGCAACGGGCGAAAAGAAAAGCGAAGAAGTCCTCAACGAGTGCAGATTGAGAATTTTCAATCTGCATTTTCTATTTTTGCAATTCCGATTGGGATCGAGCTATGTGGGAAAAATTTCGCGTTGTGTGGCAGATTCCGGAACTGCGCCGGAAGATTTTGCTCACACTGGGCCTGTTAGCCATCTATCGGCTCGGTTTTCAGATTCCTCTGCCGATCGTCGATCCCGTTAAAGTGCAGGCCTCGGCCACGAGCGGGCAATCCGGTGGGATGACCGACGTGCTGCAGCAGGTAGCCGTTTTTAGTGCCAGCCAGCTTACCCAAGTGACGATCTTCGGCTTGGGCATCATGCCGTACATTTCCGCCTCGATTATTTTCCAGCTCTTGGGGAGTGTTTACCCACCCCTGGAAGCCTTGCAGAAAGAAGGGGAGGCTGGCAGGAAAAAGATCAACGAATACACCCGCTATGCGACCGTGTTGATATGCATCATCCAAAGTTGGGTGTATGTGAACGCCTATATTGTACCCATGCAATTAGTCGATACCGCATTTCTCAATCCCGATACCGGTTCGCTCATGTTTAGTTGGAAGCTGGTGGCGGTGCTAACCATGACCGCGGGAACCGTGTTTTTGATGTGGATCGGAGAGCAGATCGATGAATTCGGCATCGGCAATGGCATTAGCCTCTTGATCATGGCGGGCATCCTGGCCGCCATGCCTGGAGCAGGCTATGAATTGATCAAGCAAGCCTCGCTGGAATTGGGAGGGGGGTCTGGTGGCAAGCTCGGTATCGAACAGTTGCTCATGTTGGCGGCCATGTTTGTCGCGGTCGTCGCTGGTGTGGTTTATATCACGCTCGGACAGCGGCGCATTCCGATGCAGAGCGCCAAGCATGTGCGTGGTCGCAAAGTTTATGGTGGGACACGCCAATATCTCCCTCTCAAGGTGAATCAGTCCGGCGTGATGCCAATTATTTTTGCCAGTAGTTTGCTGATGTTGCCAGCTCTAGTTTTCACCCAATTGAACAATATTCCGTGGAAAGTAGACGGTTTCTGGGACAACTTTTTTGGCTGGGCAAGTGACGCTTTTTCCCGCGATTCGTTGACGTATGTGCTTTGTTACGTCGCGCTGATCTACTTCTTCTGTTATTTCTGGACAGCGATCACGTTTAATCCGAAAGATGTTTCGGAGAATCTGAAAAACTACGGTTCCTTTATTCCCGGCTATCGACCCGGAAAGCGAACCGCTGATTATTTAGAGAAGGTGATGTTCCGCATTACCTATGTGGGTGCAGGATTTCTGGCCTTGGTGGCTATTATCCCGACTGTAATCTCAACCTCTATGGGTGTCCCCTATCGGTTAGCAAGCTTCTATGGAGGTACGGGGCTCTTAATTGCCGTGAGTGTAGCGTTTGATCTGGTACAAAAGATCGACAGTCACTTAGTAATGCGTAACTACTCGGGTCTGCTAGAGAAATCGTAAGAGGTTCACAGCAGGGCTGAAGCCATATTAGCCGCGGGAATCGCGTGGTATTCTGGGACCTAAGTTTGTCATGCGGATAGTTTTTATTGGGCCACCTGGTGCTGGCAAAGGGACACAGTCCTTGCGGCTGGCAGAACATTTGAACGTGCCCCCGCTCTCGACTGGCGCCATGCTCCGCGATGCCACCGCCAAAGGTTCCGAATTAGGCATCGAGTCAGCCAAGTTCATGAAGCAAGGGCAGCTTGTTCCTGACCATCTTGTTGAGCAGATCCTTTTTCAAAGGCTGAGTGAGCCCGATTGTGCCGAGGGGTGCATTATCGATGGTTTTCCTCGTACTGTGCCACAAGCTGAGGCACTTGACGATTGGCTTGCGGAGCGGCAGAGTCCCCTGGAAATTGTGCTGGAGCTCTATGTACCGTTCGAAGAATTGCACCGCAGGCTGGCAGGGCGAGGTCGAGCAGACGACTCTCAAGAGATCGTTTTGAAGCGGTTGAGGGCGTATGATGACCTGACCCGCCCATTGTTGGATTATTACCAAGGCCGCAGTAAACTGCATAGAATAGACGGCCTGGGGAGCCCCGATGAAGTCTTTGAACGCATGCTTGCCGCAATCAAAAGCGTAAAGCCCAAACAGAGTTAACAACGCACATCAATTCTCGTAAGGAACGTTGAATTCCAGCCTGCGTAGAGCGAAATTCTTCAATGATTCACCTCAAATCGCCACGAGAGATCGGTCTCATGCGCCAAGCGGGTTTAGCCGTTTGGAAGGCGCATCAAATTGCCGGCGAAATGATCAGGCCAGGGGCTACCACAGCCCAAATCGACCGGGCTGTAGAAAAGCACTTTTCAAGTCTCGGAGCGATCCCCTTATTTAAGGGTTATCCTAATTCGGTCAAGAACAAGAGACCTTTTCCAGCGGTAACTTGTATGTCGGTAAACCAAGCAGTGGTGCATGGGATTCCCGACGATCGTCCGCTACAGGAAGGGGACATTGTCAGTATCGACACAGGGTGTCGGCTTAACGGTTGGTGCGGCGACGCAGCGGCGACCTATCCCGTCGGCCGGGTTAGCCCCGAGGTCCAAGAACTGCTCGATGTAACCGAAGGAGTCTTGGATTTGGCAATTGAGCTGATGAGTGAGAAAAGCTATTGGAGCCAGATAGCCGAAGAGATGGCCCAGTATGTGGCTGATCACGGGTTTTCGACCGTTGAATGTTTTGTGGGTCACGGGATTGGGCGCGAAATGCACGAAGATCCCCAGGTGCCAAACTATTCAAGCCGCACATTACGGGGAAGCGCAGATTTCCGGATCGAGCCAGGCTTGGTGATTGCCGTGGAACCGATGGTCAATATCGGTACCAAAAAGGTGAAGACGCTCCGGGATCAGTGGACCCAAGTGACCACGGACAGCAAATTCAGCGCCCATTTCGAGCACACCGTGGCGATAACTCGTGACGGCCCAACCTTGCTGACGATTGCCCCCAGCCCAGCGGAGTTGAAAGAAATTGCCGTTTGAGTGTGAATCATGGAGTCAAATTTCCCGAGATCGGCACGATTCACGGGAAAAAACCGCCGCTCTTCCTTGCGGAGGCCTTGATGAGAGGGGCGGTGAAAGTCTATATTCACATGTTTCGCCAATGCCCAAAAGTCCGCAGCGGGAACTCCGTCTTTTTAGAGGACAGAGTCCTTTGAGTTAATAGACTTGTAGGAAGAGACCAGTGATGAAAGTTCGAGCCAGTGTCAAATGCATGTGTGATAAGTGCAAGGTGGTGCGCCGTCGAGGCGTGGTCTACGTGGTCTGCTCGAATCCTCGCCATAAACAGCGCCAGGGTTAGTTGGCCGTTGGGCTAGTTGACCGCTGGTGGACTACAAAGTTTTGAACTTTGCCGACCATTGTCCAAATGCAATTAATCGTTTTTTTGAAGTGAGTGACAAATGCCCCGTTTGTTAGGTGTAGATATTCCAACGGATCGACCGACAGTGATTTCTTTGACCTATCTCTACGGAGTGGGTCCGAAGATCGCCAGGGAACTGTGCATTAAGGCAGGCATTAATCCTCAAGTACGGGCACGCGAATTAGGTGAGGATGAGGTCGCAAGGTTAGCGGCCTTGTTGGACAAAGATTACGTCGTCGAAGGCCAGTTGCGTCGTCAGGTGAGTCAGAATATTTCCCGGCTGCGAGACATTGCCAGTTATCGGGGTCTTCGGCATCGTCGCGGCCTGCCGGTCCGCGGGCAGCGTACCAAGACCAACGCACGTACCCGCAAGGGCCCTAAGAAGACGGTTGCCGGCAAAAAAGGTGTTAAGGATCTTCGCTAGGTTGAGATCCCACGTACAGTGGTCTGCGTGAATAGGATCGAGCTGCTTCGGCAGTTCGGTATTCCTCTCAGACTCAATATTTTCCGATCCAATTATATCGTTTGGAGTTTTCCTACCAGTGGCCAAACAAGTCAAGACGAGCAAAGTAAAAAAGAAGGCGGTGCGTCGCAACGTGACCATCGCGTTTGCCCACATCAAGGCGACGTTCAACAACACCACCGTGACGATTACCGACACGAAGGGGGACACGCTTTGTTGGGCCAGTGCCGGCACAAGCGGTTTCAAGGGAAGCCGCAAGAGTACCCCGTTTGCTGGTCAGAGCGCTGCCCAGCAAGCGGCCGAAAAAGCCAAAAAATTTGGGGTCAAGGACGTTGAAGTAAAGGTCAAAGGACCCGGTAGCGGTCGCGAGAGCGCGATTACTGCACTGGAAGCGGCCGGACTGAAAGTCAAATCTATCGAAGACGTCACACCACTGCCACACAATGGATGTCGACCACGCAAAAAACGTCGCGTGTAAGAGCGACAAGATATCACAGCAATCATAACAGACAAAGATTGAATCTATGGCAAGATACACAGGTCCAGTTTGCCGCTTATGTCGTCGCGACGGCATGAAGCTGTTTCTCAAAGGGTATCGGTGCGATACGCCCAAATGTGCTATCGAAAGGCGTCCGAATCCGCCAGGGCAACAGCTGTCACGCCGAGGAAAGCTGACCGACTATGGCATTCATTTGCGCGAGAAACAAAAACTGAAGCATTATTATGGCGTGTTGGAGCGTCAGTTCCGCGGCTATTTCCAGCGGGCCGTGAGTTCAAAAGGCAATACGGGCGATTCCCTGTTGGCTTTTCTGGAGCGTCGATTGGATAATATCGTTTACCGAATGGGTTTTGCCGCTAGTCGGAGCGCAGCCCGCCAGTTGGTGAATCACGGTCACGTGACAGTCAATGGTCGTCGCTGCGACATTGCCAGTAGCCTGGTGAAAATAGGCGACGTGATCCGTGTCAAGAATCGAGCCAAGAGTTTGGATTTGGTTCGTGGTGTTATGGCGGAGCTTTCCCGAGACGTCCCTGATTTCCTCTCCGTTTCCGCTGGGGACATCCCCGAAGGAATCGTAAGTCGCCTGCCGGTCGCTGAGGATGCCTCGCTGCCAATTCAGACGCAATTGATTGTCGAACTGTGCTCGCGTTAACGCGGGTTTCCCCTCAAGTTAAAATTCATCACAAATTTCAACATCCGCTACTTTACTGGGTGGAGGTATCTTATGCATATTCGCTGGCGTGGTTTAGAATTACCGAGCAAGGTGGTTTGCGAAGTCGAATCTCTCTCGGCTACTTATGGCAAGTTTATTGCTGAGCCTTTTGAGCGAGGGTTTGGCTCGACGGTAGGCAATGGTCTCCGTCGCGTACTGCTTTCCAGTCTGGAGGGCAGCGCCGTTACGCAGATCAAGGTGCATAATGCACAGCACGAATTCACCACGATCCCGGGCGTATTGGAAGATGTCACCGACATCGTGCTCAATATCAAGAGCCTGGTTGTCAAGAATTACAGCGACTCGACCAAAGTGCTTCGCGTTGAACGAAACACCGCCGGGGTGGTCACCGCCGCCGATATCGAAACCGATGAATCTGTCGAGGTGATCAACAAGGATCTTGTGATTGCCAACCTCACCGACGACGTTCCTTTTATTGTGGAAATGGTCGTGGAAAATGGGCGAGGATACGTCTCCGCCACCGAGCACGGAGAAAACATCCAAGAGATCGGCATCATTCCCATCGATGCCATCTTCAGTCCCGTTACCCGTGTACGATATTCCATCGAAGAAACGCGTGTGGGTCAAAAAACCAACTATGACAAGCTGACTTTAGAGGTTCAAACAGACGGCTCCGTGAATCCTGAGATGGCCATGATCGAAGCGGCCAAAATTTTGCGCAAGCATCTCACTCCATTCGTTCAGTACACCGAATTGGGACCCCAGGTACATGCCCCTTCACGCGGTGGGAGCCCTGGCATGGGACTCGACTCGGCTCTCGAAGCCATGTTCAACATGAGCATTTCTGAGCTGAATCTCTCCGTGCGAGCGAGCAACTGCTTGGAGGCCGAGCATATCTTGTTCGTACGAGATTTGGTTTCGAAAAGCGAAGACCAGTTGCTGGAATTCCGCAATTTTGGTGAAACTACGTTAGCCGAGGTTCGCCAGAAATTGCGTGATCTTGGTCTCCACTTGGGGATGAGGGTTCCCGCGTCCCCCAGTAGTAGCTTCTCCGGCATCCCCAGCAGTAGCATCTAATTTCACCCGTCAACGCAACAGAGTTGGCATAGTTTTAAATCGGCGATCCGAATCATGAGACATCGAAACAAAGGCCGTAAGCTCGGCCGTAATCCGAACCATCAACGAGCGTTGCTGCGGAATCTGGCCAGTGCGCTGATTCTCACCGAGCGTGACGCCGAATTCGAGGAAAATAAACCCAAGGTCAAGGGGCGCATCGTCACGACGATCGCCAAGGCCAAGGAGGTGCGCCCCCTGGTCGAAAAGTGCATCACGATTGCCCGCCGGAGCCTGACCGCTCAGGAAGCGGCCGCCGAGCACAATACGACCGCGGATCGCGGCAGCGATGAGTGGAAGTCGTGGCGGAACAGCGACCGCTGGAACGCTTGGGCCAACGCCGTTGCCCCGGCTGTCGCCGCCCGACGTCGATGTATACAGCTCTTGGGTGACAAGCAGGCAGTGGGCATTTTGTTTGATGAGATCGCTCCCCGTTTTGCCGACCGTCCCGGTGGGTATACACGGATCGTGCGTCTACCACAGCCTCGTCTGGGAGATGCTGGCACACAAGCCATCTTGGAGTTTGTCGGAGTTCGCGACCGAGTCGTGCAGCGGAGCGAGCGGCCCTCCTTTGAGGATTCTGCTGGCGAGCCTACCCCCGCCAGAGAAGATGCTGAAGCCGTTGCTGTTGGCTCGGAAGTTTCCAGCGAAGACGAATCGATTGCAGGCGACGAGCAAACGAAACCCACTGAATCCGCATAGCGATCTCTTGTAATTCTGATTTGAAGCGATCAGCAGCGTGAGATTCGCTACTGGTTTTGTCTCCCCTGGCCGACCTGCGATGGAAAGCTCCCGCCAAGGTTTCGATTTCACTGCTGCGATGCGTTGTCTCTGTCGAGACATGGTCGAGCGATTGCCTGAGCTTCACCATATCGACATGGCGTCCATTGCCTTGAGCGTATGCCAGACTCGTCAAGATGTGTCGCATGGCATGTACGCTTCACTGACGCCACTGCGTTTCGAGTCGGGTGCCAGACGGAAATCGATCCGCGGGGTGGATTGGAAAGTGCCTCCGCTCGTTGATGACCAAGGGACTGAGTACCTGTATCTGCTGAGTTTCTACCTGCCACGCTTTCAGAACACCTCGCTCGAGGAAAAGCTTTCGACCGTGGTCCACGAACTGTGGCATATCAGCCCTGAATTCGACGGCGATCTCCGTCGCCATGCCGGTCGCTACTTTGCCCACGGCCCGTCCCAGCGCGACTACGACGCCCAGATGGCCCGGCTGGCCCAGGCGTGGCTTTGCCGCAACCCCCCTGCGCACCTGTATGAGTTCCTGTCGTTCGATTTCAAAGAGCTGATAGCAGAACACGGTCGAGTCTACGGCAGCCGCTGGCCCGCACCACGACTAGTGCGCTGCTAGCACAGCCGGTTTCCATTGACGCAGTCGCTTTGGCTTCCTACAGTTTTCGCCGCTTCTACCCCTTTTCACGAACAAGTTATCGCACCTGCCCATACAGGGACGGTCTCGTTATGCCTTTCCAGCGAACAAGGCGAATCTGGATTGCTCGCATCTGCGCTTATGCGCTGGTGTTGATTGCGCTGACTCTTACTGGCTGTGGAGTCGTGTTGAGTACCGCCACCGTCTCCGATCCACAGGGAATTCTCCGGGCTATCAAGACGGCTCCGGATCAAGTGACGCTGGAAATTTTTCAGGTGCGGATCCCTGGGGAGGATAAGAGATTACTCGGCGAAGTATGGCAGGCAAGCGATGAACAGCGACTTGACGTCGACCTCCGCAATCAGTTGATTAGCAACGGGTTTCGCGTCGGTGTCATTAACGGGGCACTTCCCGATGCGCTCGCGCGCTCTCTCAATTTGCAAAGTGAAATGCCTGAAGAGGAAATCGACCGCGTCATAACCGGCCAAAATGCTACCCCGCGTATTGTGCGACGCGTATTGCAACTGAATCGTCGCGAGCACGCCACCA
This sequence comes from Bythopirellula sp., assembly GCA_041738415.1. Classification (GTDB taxonomy): domain Bacteria; phylum Planctomycetota; class Planctomycetia; order Pirellulales; family Lacipirellulaceae; genus Bythopirellula. The sequence continues at coordinate 58,558 of JBGSPU010000107.1, read as the reverse complement.
TTCAGGCCTCGGAACTACAGCAACATGCCAATGTGTTGCTCAATTCAGAGAGTGGCGTGCAGGGCCGTACCTATCAGCAGGTGCAAGGTGTCTATAGCCTGCAAGCAGAGTCAGTACCTGGCCAGAAAGTTGCGATTGAGATCACGCCTGAATTACAGTATGGAGATCTCAAAAACCGGTACACCGGCAGCGATCAGGGGGTGCTATTGATGACCACGTCGCGGGAGCGCAAGGTGTTCGATCAGTTGAAGATCAACGTCGATCTGACGTCCGGAGAATTCCTCGTCCTCAGTGGCATCTCCGACTCCCACTGTAGCCTCGGGAGCGCCTTCCACGCCTCTGAGCAGTCGGGGGCGGCTGCGCAGAAGTTGGTTCTGATTCGTCTGCTCCAAGTCCCGCGCAGCGAAATCCTGGCGGATGCGGCGCTGTAGACTCCGGTGGGACCCAAGTGCCCGTAAAAATTTCCCTGCTAAGCTGGCAATCCGCCCCCTCCGCCTACCGCTACGGACTTGCTACAATGCGGTGATAGGTAATCGACCCATAAAAAGCCGCAAAAAGCGGTTCGTCAACGAAATAGGAGTTTACGTCATGCCATTGGTACCCATGCGACTATTGTTGGATCACGCCGCCGAAAATGACTACGGTCTGGCTGCCTTCAATGTGAACAATATGGAACAGATTCAATCCATCATGGAAGCGGCTCAAGAGACCGATTCGCCGGTCATCGTGCAAGCAAGTCGGGGTGCCCGTTCCTATTCGCAAGACAATTATCTCCGCCACCTGATGCTCGCTGCCGCCGAATTGTATCCGGAGATTCCGATTGTGATGCACCAGGATCACGGCAATAGTCCCGAGACCTGCAAGAGTGCCATCGAAAATGGATTTACGAGCGTCATGATGGATGGATCGCTCGAGGCAGACGGCAAAACTCCTGCCAGCTACGCTTACAACGTCCAGGTCACCAAAGAAGTAGTCGAATCGGCCCACGCCCAAGGGGTGTCCGTCGAGGGTGAACTCGGCTGCCTAGGTTCGCTGGAATCTGGAGAGGGTGAACAGGAGGATGGGCACGGAGCAACCGGCACGCTTTCGCACGACCAACTGCTGACCGACCCTGATGAGGCTGAGCAATTTGTCGCCGAGACCGGGGTCGACGCGCTGGCGGTTGCCATCGGCACCAGTCACGGGGCATACAAGTTCACGAGCAAACCAACCGGCTCCGTTCTGGCCATGGATCGCATTGAAGAAATCCATCGCCGCCTGCCCAATTGCCATCTCGTGATGCATGGGTCTAGCAGTGTGCCGCAAGAACTGCAGGACATCATCAACAAGTACGGTGGTCAGCTCAAGCAAACTTGGGGCGTACCGGTCGAAGAGATTCAGCGCGGCATCAAGCACGGCGTTCGCAAGATTAACGTCGACACGGATAATCGTTTGGCGATCACGGGTGCCATCCGTAAGGTGTTCATTGAATCGCCGGAGAAATTCGACCCGCGCGATTATTTGAAACCAGCCCGCGAGGCAATGAAGCAGGTCTGCATCGCGCGAATGGTCAGCTTTGGTCAAGCGGGCCAGGCGGGAAAGGTCAAGCCGGTTTCGATCAGCAAGTTCTCCAGTTTCTACGCGGCAGTGTAGAGTCTGCTGGCGGTGGTGGTGTTCCTTTGGCCATTTTGGGGTAGAATGGAGCCATGAGCACCGCTGAAAAAACTGTGACTGCCGACGAGCTCCTCCTCATGCCAGACGATGGTTGGCGGTACGAGTTGGTAAAGGGGGAACTGCGTAAAATGTCGCCACCCGGTTTCCAACATGGAGCCATTGCTCAGGAGCTGGGTTGGCGTTTATCGGCATTTGTGAATCAGAATAAGCTGGGACAAGTGCTTGCCGCGGAGACCGGTTTCCTGGTCAGTTGTGACCCCGATACCGTGCGTGCCCCTGACTTAGCTTTCGTCAGCAACGGCCAGCTTGGGCGTTATGGTATGCCGGTGAAATACTTCCCTGAGGCACCTGCTTTGGCGGTGGAGGTTGTTTCTCCTGACGATACAGCCGAAGAAGTCGACTCGAAGATACGTTGCTGGCTCAGTGCGGGAACTCTACTGGCATGGGTCGTTTATCCTGGGGGGCATACCATTACTGTATATCGTTCGCTCGATGATATTCGAGTGCTAACCGAAGCAGATACTCTTTCTGGAGAGACCGTAGTGCCTGGATTTGAATGCCAGGTTTCGGAAATCTTCAGCAGTATTCGTTGAATCGAATCCTTCCTTTGCGGAGTCTAGTCATGATTTGCCGCAAGGTGTGCTTTGGCGATGGCGTGCCGCATTGGCTCTTGATCTCGCAAGTCGAACATGCCCGACTGAGTGGCTGTCTGGCTGAGCTCTGCATCGATCGATTCGGTGAGTCGGTTGCTTCGGAGAGCAAATCTCTCGCCGGTGTGAGGCAAGAGCTACAGCAGGCGATCGTCCATCACGACGACGGCTGGCAGACGTGGGAAGCCGATTCCCTGTTGGACAAGGACCAACATCGTCCTCTCTCCTTTGATGAAGTGCCTGCGCAAGAGGCGTTTGAGATTTGGACTAACTCTGCGTTGGCTGCCAGCCAATTCGGCGATTTGGCCCCCTGGGTCGTAGCAAGCCATTTCAGTGCGATCCTGGCAACTTCAGAGCACCATCTGGCCGATCCTAGGGCCAAGCTGTGGTTGCAATCCACGTCGCAACTGCGAACTCAGTGGTTTACCAACTGGCACGCTGCCAACAAGCGCGTCCATACGTTGCAACTTGCCGGTGAAGCACTCAAGTGGCTTCAATTGTTCGACATCCTGAGCCTGTGGCCCTGCATGTTGTATCCCGTCGCAGGTGAAATCGTCGCTAAATCCCCCGAAGCTTTTCAGACTGCCGCAGACTGGCTATTGGTGCGTGAGATACGACCCGCAAGCGAAGCTTGCAAGCGGATCGTGTTCGATCCCTGGCCTTTCCAGCAGCCCTCGATAACGATGGAAGCAGCGGCACAACTGGCACCAATCCGCGCGTACGCCAGTTCGGCAGAATTGCAGACTGCCTGCAGACCCATTACTGCGCGATGGGAAGTGGTGTCGGCGTAGTGGTTGAATCTCAGGTCTATTCCTCTTCCACAGCGTCCACCAGGGCAATAATCTTTTGCCCCGGTTGCGGGGTCATTTCAGTCTCATTCGTCGCCACGAGCAGTTTGCCGGCCGCGTCGATGCGAAACATCACTAGCGCCGTTTTGCCATATCGTTCCAGGAAGTCGGCGTAAGTAAAGTCCTCGCTCAAGAGCGTCGTCTTGACCTGTTGTCCGTTAGCAAATCGCATCTCGAGCGCATCAAATGTGGTCGGTTCGGCAAAGAGAATCCGGCCTTTGCGATAGGTTGCTTTGCGTTCGTTATTTCCAGTGGTCGACCCACCCGTAGCAAGCTGGTAGACTTCGGACCGGCCGAATTTTTCTGCATAAGCCGTGGCTGCCAAGGTATTTACCTCGTCATTTGGGGTCATCGCCAGCATCCGACCGATACCGCCGAGATCCGTCTTTTCGCGTACAAGTTCGCTACCGATACTGGCAAATAGGACGGGAAGTCCTGCCATGCGAGCTGCCGAGTTGTTTCGTGGATTCGTGTCCACGACCATGACGGAAAACTCTTCTTTCATAATAGCCTGGGCAATCTCCCGCACCGCCGGCGAAGCCCCCGCGAACAAGATCCCCTGAGGATTTTGCCGAGATAGCCCCAGGCGACGAGCGATCCACGAGAGCGGCATGCCATAGACGGTTACTGTGACTACGATCACCAGAAAAACGGTGAGGACAAAGCGGTCGGCCTCTTGGGCAAGGGGGTCGTCGGGACCGAGCACTCGGACGATTTCCAAGGCGAACAGGGAACTCACCGCGGCGGCGACGATTCCGCGCGGATGGATCCAAGCCAGCATGAGCCGCTCCGACCAGGAGAGGTTGCTGCCGACTGTCGAGACAAAAACAGCCAAAGGACGAACGACGAGTATCATCAACGAGACAAATGCAATACTTCGCCAACCCAGCATCTCCAGAGAATTCATATCCACTTTGATGCGGGCGGCCAGCAAGATAAACAGCGTCGAGATCAGCAAAGTACGCAGAGTTTCCTTGAATTCGACGATATGTCTGATGGGAACACTGCGTTGATTCGCGAGAATAACCCCCAAGAGTGTGATCGTGACAAGTCCGGATTCGTGCTTCAATTGGTTGGAAAGCGCGAAGATCAAAACCACTAAGGCCAGAACCAACGGATTCTGCAAGAAATCGGGGACCCAATAGCGCCGCAACATCTGTAGAATCAAGCCCGCACTCAAGCAGCTCAACCCAAGTGCCGTCAGCAAGGTCAGCCCCAGACTGACGAGCGAATCGGTGGCGATGCTACTTGAGGAACGCTGCAGGATAAATTCAAAGACAATGGCCGCCAGAACGGCTCCGATCGGGTCATTGACTATTCCCTCCCACTTCATGAGCGAGCCAATACGCTTCTCGGGCTGCACCTGCCTCAACAGGGGAATAATAACCGTGGGTCCGCTCACGGTGAGCAAGGCCCCCAACAATAGCGACATCTCCGTCGAAAAGCCGGCAACCCGATGCGCCAGCCAGGCCGTCAGGAGCCATGTAACTAGCAGACCGAGGCTGACCAGTCGAAAGATAACTGAACGGACCCCCTGTATTTCGCGAAAGTCAAGACTCAGCCCTCCTTCAAACAAGATAATTCCTACCGCTAAGGAAATGAACGCAAAGAACAATTCTTGATGGGGACCCGATTGCAGATCAGTGAGTTGCCCTAAACCAAAGCCGGAGACCAGAAGTAATACAATTGCCGGGATTTCCAAACGCCAGGCGATCCATTGCGCGGCAATGCCCAAAGCGAAAATGCAGGCGACGTAGAGGGAGTATTCCATGGATAGTTCTCGCGGAAGGACTTTTCTCGACCAGACATTCTAAGCGATGCATCACTGCTGACGATAGCAACTTGAAAAACCCGAGAATTGCCATGAAGTGTCGAAACTTTGGCCGTTGAGCGGTGTTCAAACCGTTAGAGTCAAATAAGCCGAAACCTGTTTCGGCTCATAAGCCCATTTGGCACCTTAGTTTGAGAATAGGAGAACGAACCATGCGAGCAACAATTTTTTTCTTGACGGTCGCAATGACGCTATTGTTGACAGGAATCGTCCGTGCGCAGCCCGACGATGACAAACCTGATCGACCACTACGCGACCCGGAGATGCGCGAAAAAATGATTGAGGAATTTGACGCCGACGGAGATGGGAAGCTCAATGACGAAGAGAGGCAACTGGCGCGAGAGACGATGCGCGAACGTCGTGGAGGACCTGGCGGCCAAGGCAGAGCAGGCCGTGGAGGGCCTCAAGGTCGGCGCGGGCCAGACGGAAGCGGGCGGCCCGATCCTAATGAACTGTTCAACCAATTTGATGCCAATGGAGATGGCCAACTCAGTCGCGAAGAATTCATGAAACTCACCGAGGCACAACGAAATCGCCGAGGTGGCCCTGGTGGTCCCGGCGGCCCAAGAGCCGACCGTGGTCCGCGGCCCGGTCCTCCTCCAGAGGGTGCCGAACGCCCTCGGCGACGTCCTGATGCTGGAGGTCCTGCTCGCGAGCAAGGGGACCCGGATCGCCCCCGGTTGCGAAATGAGGCGGATGGTCGATCCCCGCAGAACCAGTTCGACGGTCCGCCACGCGACGGACGTGGGCCTGGTTTTGGCCCCGGTCGACCAGCGGGGCGTCCCGGTCCGGACCCCAACGAGGTGTTCGATCGCTTCGACGAGAATGGCGACGATCAGCTCAGCCGTGAGGAATTCATGAAACTCGCGGATGAGATGCGAGAGCGAATGTCAGAGGCAGGTCGGCGACCCGGTGGACCGCGCGGTGAGGGATTTGGCCCCCCTGATCGAGATCGCCCTGAACGCCCAGGACGCCCCGAACGCCCGCCACGCCCCGACGCCGATTAATGAGTTGTACACCGTGCCCTGGCGTCATTTGCCCCCAGCATGCGCCAGGGCCCGTGTGTCTACACATCAACGATTAAGGTCCTTAATAGCCTTCGGCGGAAGCCCCGCGGTTCAAAATCGGAGACACTCGCGGGCTCCCGCTGACGGCTATTATCATGAATGCTGTTTGAGGCATAATGGAGGGATTGTCCTCAAATCCTTCCTGATGCTCCCGCCATGCCCTCTCCACACGCCGACCGCTACTGCATCCTGGGTGCCGGCACGTCGGGGTTAGCCGTAGCCAAGAATTTTCTCGAGCAGCAGATACCCTTCGACTGCCTGGAACGCGAGGACACGATCGGCGGCAACTGGTGCTACGGCAAGCCGGCCAGTAGCGTCTACGCCTCGACACATCTGATTTCTTCCAAACGGCTGACTGAGTACCCCGATTTTCCGATGCCAGAGGAGTATCCTGAGTTTCCCGGGCAAAAACTGGTCTACGCCTATCTTCAAAACTACGTCCAGCATTTTGATTTGTTGCCGCACATTCAGTTCAAAACGACGGTCGAGCGCATCGAGCCGACCCCAACCAACTGGTGCGTCACGCTTGCCGATGGTGAGACCCGCACTTATCGCGGCGTGGTGATCGCCAACGGTCACAATTGGGACGCCCTGTTTCCGAACTTTCCGGGTAAGTTTGCTGGCACAGCCATCCACTCGAGCGAGTACAAGACCCCCGACATACTAACCGGGAAACGGGTACTTGTCGTCGGTGGAGGCAATTCCGGTTGCGACTTAGCGGTTGAGGCAGCGACCTATGCCATGGCCGCTTTTCATAGCATGCGCCGCGGCTACCCAATCCTGCCCAAGTTCTTCAAAGGCAAGCCTATCGACGAGTGCGGCGAAACCCTACTCCGCTGGCACGTGCCGCTGGCCCTGCGGCGACTGGCGGCCAAACTGGTCGTACGCTGGGTACTCGGCCCGCCAGAACTGGTTGGTTTGCCCCGCCCGGATCACAAACTCTTCGAAACCCACCCGGTAATCAACTCGCGGCTGCATGACCAAATCGCACACGGCAAGCTTCGGGTGAAGCCCAACGTCGCAGAACTAGCCGGCGACAAGGTGCGGTTCGTCGATGGAACCATGGAGCCCATCGACGTGATTCTCTACGCGACCGGTTTTAAGCTCAGCTTTCCGTTCATCGATCACGCTGAACTGAACTGGAGCGACGGTCGGCCCAACTTTTATCTAAACATTTTTCACCCTGAGCGAAACGATCTGTTCTGTGCCGGCCTCATCCAACCCGACAGCGGCCAATGGGGCCTGGTGGATTACCAAGCGCAGCTCATCGCCAATTATCTGGTTGCCCTCCAGAACAACTCAGCGGCGGCCACACGATTTAATAGATTGAAGCAATCATCGGTCAATAATTGGCGCGGCCGAGGAACCTACCTCGACTCGCCCCGCCATCGGCTGGAGGTAGAGCATTTTGGCTATCGGCGGGAACTCAGAAAGTTAATTGTGGAGTTGGGCTGAAGTGGCTCGGAAAACAGATTGTGGATCGATGGCGATGGAAAAAACAGGTAATTCAAAGCACCAGAAAGAACTTCGCCTCCTCACCAGAATCCACCCACAGATTCTGGTGAGGAGGCTAAAAAGTTTGTCTAAGTGAGGCTAAGCGAAAAAGGCGCGTCGCGGCTAATCAGTTGTGTGCTCGTGTGAAAGATTGCAAGTCGCATTGCTGCTAGCGGTTGGGCAAACTTTATCTCCTTACCTGTCAATGAGTTGCAACTTCTTACGCGTGGTAGAATTGACAACTAATGTGTTCACTTCGATTGCAAGAAGTCTCAATCTGAGTGGGGTGCGATTTTAACGACAATTATCGCAACACCTTGTCGTGTAACGAGATGGGACGCGTGCTCACCGATTGGCATACCAAATGCGAATAGTCCTAATCAGCAATCCGAACGCGTTCTTGTAGATAGCGTTCGCAACGGGCTGATAATTAGATAGTGAGCGAATCCCCCCCAGGGCATAGGAGAAAAAACCATGTTACGAAAAGTTTTGTTGGGCACGGCGGCGATGGTCATCTTGGTGTTTGCTGGTATGTCGACGGCCGATGCAGGTGGTTGCCATCGCGGCGGTGGTTACTATGGCGGACATCATTACTACGGTGGTGGCTATCCGGCCTATCGAAGTGCCCGTTACTATGGTGGCGGGCCGGGCTACTATGGTGGTGGTCCTGGTTACTACGGCGGCAGTGGATTCTCGTATTACCGTGGTTCGGGTGGCTACGGTCGCTCTTACAGCGGGGTTGGTATCTCGATTGGTTTCTGATTAACCAATTAATCCTAAGTGGCAGGGATTCGCCCAGTTGAAACTATCTGGCCGTCGGCAAGGGTATGCCGGCGGCCTGTTTTCATGTGGGGCGGGGAACTCCAGTCGCTTACTATTCTGGCTCCCACGCCGTCAATCTGTTGACCATTTTGAGACCATGCTGTCTTGTTTTTGATAACACTCCTGGCTGATATTGGGTAGTCAGAATCACAAGGATGTGTCGCAAGTCCTTTTGCTGCATGAACTTAGGTCGCAGCCCGGTATAATTGGCATAGTAGGTGCTCAATAGTTCTCTCAAAGCGGCTCGTTTACAATTACTACCTCAATGCCGCTGGGGGGAATCGCAGGAGAGAAACTATGTATAAGAAACTGATTATCATGTTAGCAGTCGTTGCTGGTCTGGCTATTGCCGATGCACCTGCCGCCAATGCTTGGGTCTATCGCCGAGTCGCCCCGGTCCGCCGTGTGTTAGCCCCTCCCTACCCGATTGCCCGTCGGGCAATCGTACGACCTATTTATCGTCGACCGGTCGTCTATGGCTACGGTGGTCCTGCGGTATACAGCCCTGGTGTTTATTTTGGCGTAGGATTCTAGGTGATTTTTAGTAGAAAACAGACATGAGTTTCCGCCCTCCCATCTGGGAGGGCGGAATACATTCTCGTAGAGCAACCAAGATATTTTCTCGCAGAGTCGCGGAGACAGAAGTGCAGTTATTGGTTAATTCGATGGCTCCGAGCCTCTGCGAGAGAACACGATTTCCCAGCTACCGCAAGCGAACGATGGTCAATACACCGCCGCCACCTCAATGAAGCCGGCGAACAGATTGTTCACGTCCTGATCGGGGAAGTCGCCATACAAGTCCTTGAATCCACTTCCAGGCACGAGACCTGAAACACCGCCCAGCACGATCAGGTTGTCATTCAGTAGCGGGCGGTATTCCACTCCGCTGCTGATGTCGGTACCGATGTGCCTGGCAATGTCCGCCTGGAAGGTAAACTGCTCCAACACCTCGGTGTGATTGAAGTAGAGCATGTTGAGGTTATTGATTAGTCGTGCCCGGGGCGTGAGTTCCACGTCAAAGCCAAAGTTTGCCAGGAACAGGCCGGGATTGACAAAGTTGGCTTGCCCTTGAATCTTGCTCGACCGCAAGTGAGGCACCAGGCTGAAGCGATCGACGAGATTGACTCCATTGAGCCGAATCGCTTGCCGATTCCAATAGCTGAACATCCCACCGGCGAAATTGGGATTATCCAGAACCGTATCAAAGCCCGTCGCTTCATCGTCGAAGATGTCGTCATCTCCCGAGGCGTAGAATCCTGATGTGCGAAAGCGAATCCAGTCGCGGTCGTAGGAAAGTTCCAAGGCAGCCATCTGTGCCGAGATATCGACCGGCTGTCCGGCAAGCGGATTGAGACTGTCATGGCCGAAAACCAGGTAGAGGGCTGAATTGACATTAAAGCGGTTGATATGGCCGTCACCGGTCCAACCAAGATAGACGGCATCCACCCGATGCGGCGTGAAAATCCCGACCGGATCAGGCCGCACGAGAAAGTCGTTGCTGTCGAATACCAATCCCTCGCCATTGTCTTGGTTGTAATGGACGCTCAGTTCCGTTGTAAATCCTGGCCAAATGAAATCTTGCCGATAGTAGTTCGCGATGAAAATATTCTGTGGTCGATTTTGCAATTGATTCAGCTCGCTGTTGGTCTCCTTCTCGAGTTGATCGAACAAAGCGATATTGAATTGATCGCGATTGGCATTCCGGGTGCCAAACAATCGGGCCGCCAGGTTGATATCCGCAAAAATAAACCCACGAAAGTCGCTGGAAAAGAGTTGCGATCCTGTGCGCAACGAAATGAAGTCGTAGTAGGGACTCGTGTCGGCCAACTTGGTTTCAATAAAGGCCTCTTCGAGGGTGATGAAATTGCGATAGCGGGTTGTCCCGTCGCGCACATCAGGATTGACGATTCCCAGTTCCTCGACATCGAGATAGTTCAGATTCAACACAGGGGACAAGCGAATCCGCCAATCCGCAGGCTTGAAACCTGCGTCGCCATGAATCAAGTCGATTGAAAACCGGTAATCGTTCTTGATGGCAAACTGGTCGGGATTGCCGAAGAATTGCTCCTCAAAGGGGTCCTCGGTCGATTCGAATGGCGTGGTCGCCGTTGGAACCTGGCGAAACTCGAAGCTGTAGAAGGCCGTCGCTGAGACATTCACAAAAGTATGCTGGCCGTAAATCGGGTAATCTCCCTTCAGCAGGTTTTGCCGATAAGGATTGTACCAAGCGCCCCGTGCATAGGGGGCATCTTCTTCAAACGGATCGCCACCACTGAAGACGCTGTGGTCGGGACCATAACGATCCCAGCGCGGATAGCCACCCCGCCAACGATCCACGACCGGTATAAAGTGATCGTCGATCTGACAATCGTCTGGCAAGACTCCCGACGAACCCGAATAGCCGACGGGCACTTGCCAGGGCGTGGTAACAAATATCTGGTCCGGTTCGGTCGGTCTTGGTAACGGACTAGCGAGTGGTAAATCTTCCTGGGGTGGCTCGCGCACGGGGAGCCTCAATTCTTCTCCCATCTGCAAGGCGTCCGGCAGCGAAATCGTTTCAGGCAGTCGGTAGTCCTGTTCCGGAGCAGTAAGACCAAGGCTGGCCGACAGACTGGGAACACGCTCCGCGAGCCATTGGTCGCGTTCGGAGAATGGTGTTTCGATTAGTTCCCAATCTTGGTCTTCTGAAGTGGCCCAACTCAAACAGCTCAACCAGGCCATCGCGCAAAAGGCACCCCAGGCCGCCATTCGCACACGTTGCGCGCGCACCGCGACCTTCGATTCTCGAAGAAACTTCCAACGCAATCTATGCCCACTTGCCAACGACACCTCGGCATTTCGATTTTTTTCAAGCCATTCGATCAAGCGATGCACGCGCGCAGCAACTCGCGATGTGCGCAGGGAGAACCTGCGTTCACACCGGTGAGCAGTGTCTAAGCGTGGATTCCTCGTTGAGATAAGTGCAGAAAAGTTCGCGGACTTTAGCTAAAGGTTCGCTTAGTCACAACAGATAATGCTTAGGGGGCGCTCTCAGGAATGTCCGCGAGTGCTGGCAGGGCTAGCAGGCGGATCGAACTAGAGGTAGGCCGGAACGAGTTCGAGTTCTGGCCGGGTGCAGCAGCGCTAATCGACTGCCGCACCAAAATGAACCGGGGGCTAGCGTCCTGCGGCTGATTTTATCAGCCGCAACGCGCTAGCGTCCGGTTCTCCGGCCGGGAATTCCGAATATCGCTGCTGCACCCGTTCCGGCCTACAACTGTTCAGCCAACCATTTCGAGACTTGCACATGCAACACGAAACAGTACGCACCTTCTTGATCGCCTGCGGGGCACTGCTGGCAGTGGCGCTGACCCGGTCGCTAGCAGAAGCTGAGGCTGCGCCCCGCAATCTCTTTGAGGGCGCAAGCCCGGCAGAAGTTGACCGGGCTGGTTGGCCCCGCTGTTGGTGGTTGTGGGCCGAGCGGCAAGATCCAGGTGACTACGCTGGCTACTACGTCGGTGGGGGTGCGCCGGGCCCGCGTTCCAGGGATCGCTCTCGATGTGAAGGGACCTGGGGATGGGATTACCAAGGGAAGCACCTGGAGCGGTGTGTCCGTCTGGATTGGACTTGCCCGGCACGGCGGCAAGGGGGCACAGGGAGTTACCAGCCCGATGGACCCCGGGTGACCGAAGAATTGCGGGAAAAGTGCTCGAATCACCATAAATAGCCGCAGGCGTTCGCCACTTGATCGTCGCATGAATACCTCTTTAGGGTGATTTCCACCAGAATTCTTGCTGAGTACGTCGCGCCCAAGTATATTGAGTGACAGCGCTGGCAAAGACTTTGCCCCACAGAGCGTGGCTTTTCTAGCAGGGCACTTATGGTTCGCATCTCATTAATAATTGCGCTGGAGGTCTGGATTGCTGCCCAGGGGGTGCAGTTGTCTGCGTCCTCGAACACCTTCTTTTGGCTGTCGAGTCAAGGTTGGCCCTCCTCAAAGGGAATTCCCTCCCTGGCCACGATTCCCGAAATCTACAATTTCAATACTCAAGGGTCGAGCAGCCTGTACCTCTGGGCTCGACCTGAGATGGGTGAGACCTTGAAGAATTGGTCGGTCAATCTTGTCTCGACCAATCCAAACATACTCACTTTCGATTCTGCCACAGTATTCAAATCCGATGTCACCGGCGAAACTCGCTGGCAGTATCCCGATCTTCCTGGAACTGTTGTTGAACCAACCGGCAACAGCACCTCCATAAAGAACATTACAGGTTTCACGATCTCATCGGGATCGGGGGTGGGCATCGGCCCCAATACGATAAACACCGATCGGTACTATAATCAAACAACCGACGCGTGGCTCTTGGCACGTGTTGACTACTCTCTCATGCCGTTTTCTTCGCTTGATAGTGCCGATCTCTTTTTGCAGATCGGTTCCTTCGGAATGACCAATACCACGGGAACCTCTGCGGATGTCGATGTAGTATTCGGTCATAGTAGTGAAACCCCTCTTATCAACGCTAAAACAAAACGCCAGATGAACTCCAGCGTGCGCGATGCGATGCTGCACTATTATCCCAAGCCCGATGCCGATTTTGACGGCGACACTGACGTGGATGGTCGGGATTTTCTGATCTGGCAACGCAACTTTACGAATACAGGACCTAAGATCAATTCTCAAGGAAACGCCAATTATCTTAACGGCCCTGGACAAGATTTACTGGTCAATCAGATTGATCTGGCGGCCTGGCAATTTCAGTATGGGATGACGGTGTTTCCCACAATTCAGACCGTGCCTGAGCCTGGGTGCCTACTGCTTGCCATGGCGATCGCTGCGGGTGTAGTGGCAAGTTGTCGGAAATTTAACCGCAAACACATCCGTTTGCCATTGGCAAACGTAGATCATGTCAGCGTAGACCGAGAAGGAGTCGAAGTACCATGAAAACGCTATTCTTGATTCTAGGCCTTGGTGTCAGCATTTCATGCTGGACAGTGAATTCATGCCTTGGGCAATCCTTCTGGGACAATAACCTAGGCGGGGATTTTCACTTTCCAGGCAACTGGATTCCTGGTCCCCCAGGGCCCATGGACGAAGCTATTTTTCAAATCCCCGGCACTGCTTATACGATTACATTTATGACAACTGCTAATAGCGGGCCTGTGACGGTGCAAGATGGTGAGGTTACTTTTGATTTATTCGATCAAGCTTATAATGTGTTGGGGAATGTGTCGATTAATAACCCCTTCAGTTCACTCACTGTGGATGGAGGAAACCTGAACGTATCTGGACCGATCGAGGTTTTTAGTGGAGCCACTCTTAAAGGGAATGGGGTACTGAATGGCTCAAGCCTTAGCATTGGTGAGAGTTCTACACTCGGCGGCACACTCATTTTCAACTCAATGGGTACACTTACCAATGCTGGTCGCGTCGCCCCTGGTAACAGTGGTGGCATCGGAACCTTGTCCGTCAACAGCAATTACCAACAATTCGATGACGGAACCTTGGAAATCGAAATTGACGGGTCCGTACCGTCCAATGAAAACGATCTGCTACAACACTCAGGCGGCGGCACCGTAACACTGGCTGGAAAACTGAGTGTGCCATTTATTGGTGGATACATGCCACAAGCGAATGACACGTTTACCTTTCTCGATTCGAGTATGCCGAGTGGAGGAATTATCGGGAAGTTTGGGAGCATCTCGCTTCCTGGGCTTACTAGCGGTCTTGCCGCCCGCATTGACTACACGGCAACTACGGCGTCAGTCACTTTTGTCACTTCGACCAATCGTCAGTTCTTCCCCGGAGTGTTGTCGCCGGTCCTTCCTAATTATTGGGGGACTCCTACGTTCTGGGGTGGAGGCCTGGTCCCTGACAGCACCAACTCAGTGAATCTGGTTAATAATACTGTCAATGATCTGACCATTGCACTTAAAGTCGATCCGCAGGATCCCGCCAACATGGATGCAATCACCCATTTCACGTTGGTGTCTGGTACTACCAACACCATGACCCTCAGTGTCCCCGCAGGAACCAACTTCACCGCCGTTCAGGAACTCAATATTAATAACAACGGCATCTTAAATCTCGACGGTGGAACTGTGCATAGCAATCTCGTAAAGATCGATCCAGGCGGATTGCTTAAGGGAGATGGTGGCACTATTAAAGGAACGCTTCAGGTCGGCACAAATATTCCTTCCTCCATTCCGGCCGTCTTCAGTCCGGGAAATTCTCCTGGGACGTCGACGATTGACGGAGATCTAGAAATCAACTCCAACGGCATGTTGGACATTGACGTCGTCGATATGAATTCGTTTGATCTGGTCACCGTGACTCAAACAGCCAATCTGGCTGGTACCCTGAATGTCGTCGCGAGTGCAATACCTCCCTTGCCGACCGACGGGTCCATGGGGGTCACAATCTTGACAGCCGCTAACGTGGATCAGAAATTCGAAAACGTTATGACTACATCCACTTCAGATTTCTATTTTGCGCCCCGCTATGATTCTGGCTCCGTTTCATTGCTATCGTTTCTTGATGGGGACATGAATCAAAACGGAATGCGGAATGGCGAGGACGTCTCGTTCTTTGCCATGGCCGTGACTGATCCGGACGGCTATTTCGATCTGTTCGACATGTATGGCGAGGGATCGGGCGACATCAATGACGATGGCTTCTTTGATTTTGACGATATCGAACCCTTTTCGCAATTGAGCGGAATTGGACTGACGGCTGAGGAAATTGTCGCTGTTATTGAAGCCTTCCAGCAACCCGTGCCTGAGCCTGATACACTGCTGGGATTCTGCCTAGCGTTAGGGTCACTTGTTGCAAGTCGAAGACTTTCAAGTAATCGCTCTTCTAAAGCCGCTTAGGTGCGGTATATTGGGGGGCAGTCCCCAGGAGTGCAACGCATGGCGCGGCACGCAAGTAATCGAAAGGCAAGGCACAACTCGGTGAAACCGACCCACGGTTTTACCCTCGTAGAGCTTTTGGTCGTGATTTCGATAATCGGTGTACTCGTCGGCCTGTTGTTGCCGGCGATTCAGGCGGCGCGGGAATCGGCCCGCCGTCTGCAATGCACCAACAAGCTCAAGCAGGTCGGCCTGGCCATGCAGAATTACCATTCCGCCCAGCGTCATTTCCCCTCAGGTTCCAACTTGCACGATGAAGAACGCAAGACGGGCATCAGTTGGAATGTGGTGGTGCTCCCCTATCTGGAACTGGGTACTCTTTATGATCAGATCCAGCCTCTTCCCAACGGCGGAGCGGCGAACTTTGCGCCTGAATTTGATTTGATCGAAGCCTATGTTTGTCCCTCGGCACTTGCGCAGCCCAATGACCCCGAAGTATGGAAGAATTCGAACTATTCAGCCGTCTCTGGGTCCTTTCGTAACAGCGAGTCCATGGGTCTGAGCGGCAATTGTGGCGACGTATTTACCGATGGCATCTTCTACGCCGGCAGTCGCACACCTATTTCCCGCGTCATTGACGGCACGTCCAATACACTGGCCGTCGGTGAGCGAACCTACATCATTCGGAACTGGATGTACGGCTCTGAGTATCGAGGTGATCCTTTCCCCGAAGCTTCGAACAGTAACCTCTGCTCTGGTTCGTCGCATAACATACTTGCTCCGATAAATCCCAATCCGAAAATATTTGGCTACTATAAGCTTGATCCCGATAAGTTGCCGAGCGATCCTGAAGTAAAGCTCAATGATCTCTACTTCGGTAGCGACCATCCCGGCGGGGCTAATTTTATGTATGCCGATGGCAGCATCCATTTTCTCGACGACGGCATAGATTTTACCCTATATCAGAACATGGCCTCGAAAGACGGGGGCGAGGTGACCGGGCCTCCATAGCAAGGCTCCGTCATTGTTTCTTAATCTGCAGTGGAGGTTCATCTGCCAAATAAGCGGCAACACTAGCGGCTGCGATTGGGTCTTTCGGCCATTGATTCTCCAAAGTCGCTTCAATCTCTTGTGCGCGCTGGAGATGATCACGGGCGAAATCATATCCGGCCAGGACACTGGCATTCAGTTCGGACTCAATCCAATTCGCACCATAGAGAGCACTCTCTTGCTGTGAGATGGCCAACCCCTTATAGATCTTCCCGGCTTCGGCCAGCGCCGCGAGGGCCTCCTTCTTGCGGTCGCTCCCATAGATTTCTGCCAATTTTGCGTTGCAGCGGGCCATGGCGACTTGCAGGTCAGCAGCATTGGGCTCCTCTCCTACAAGCCGCCCCAGAATCTCCCGTGCAGCGAGATAATGCTTCTCCGCGATGTTATCCTTCTTTAAGCTGTGTGCCATCACAGCCAGACTCCAATTGCCTAGGGCCAACTCCCTCTCGTCATAATCTCCCTCGGCAAGTTGCTGCACGAGAGCCTGATACTTCTGATCAAAGAGTGTTGTAAGCACCATGATTCGTGGGTTTGATGCCACTTGGGGAGGCCAAAACTTCCAGGGATTTGCACGGCCCGTCCAGACGTCAAGCTCGCCTTGCAAACGCTTGATCTCGTCGGTATCTCGCCGGGCATCGTTGGCCGATTGTGCGATGACATTATTTTTCTCGGCGAGGGTAGCCGCCAGATCCCGGCGTTGGTTTTCGATACGAACCGCCGCAGTAGGTCCGGCGATGGCCAGGATGGTCGTGAGCGCAATCGCCGTTGCCGCTGCCGGTTTGCGCTTGGCCCACCGCGCAACACGAGCAGCGCGCGAGATGGGTCGCGCTTTGATTGGCTCGCCTCGCAGGAAGCGGCGGAGTTCCTCTGCTAAGTCTTGTGCAGTCGAATAACGACGATTCGGATCGCGCTCGAGACATTTCAGGCAGATGGTCGACATGTCGCGGGGAATGAACCGATTAAGGGTGCGTGGATCGGGAGCATCCTCGGTAAGCCGCTGCTGAATCTGGCGCTGGATGCTGCCGCGAAATGGCAGTTCGTTGGTGAGCATCTTGAACAGCATGACCCCAAAGGAATAGATGTCGGTCCGCCGATCTGCCCAATGGCTTTGGCCGCCAGCTTGCTCGGGAGACATGTAGGTCGGAGTTCCCAGGATCTGCCCATCGACTGTCATCGTCACTTCGCCCACTTCTCGGCGGGCGAGGCCAAAGTCCATCAAATGCGGCTGATCCGCCTCATCGACCATCACGTTCGAGGGTTTCATATCGCGATGAATGATCCCCTGCTGATGGGCGTGGTGCAGTGCCTCGGCAATCACGACCGCAAGTTGGGCCGTGTCCCGCACATTTGGTTTCCTCTCGGACATCCAATCCGAGAGCGAAACGCCAGTAATCAAATCGCTTACAATAAACACCGTATCGCCGTCACGTCCCACCTCGTGAACGGGAACAATGTTGGGATGCCGCAACTGGGCGGCTGCGCGGGCCTCTCGATAGAACTGCTCGACATCGATCAAGCTCAATTGCCCCTTGCGAGGAATCTTGATCGCCACGACGCGATCGAGGTCCGTATCGCGGGCCTGCCAGACCGTGCCAAAACCCCCTGCACCGAGTTTCTGTTCGAGCTTGAAGCGGCCAATCGCTTTGGGGGCCTTGGCGGCGGTGGTAAGCTTCTCGCGGTCCACGAGATTAAAAGTGCTGCCACAATCGTGGCAGGTGATGTCTTCAAACGGAGTCTCGGCGAGCAGTTCCACGCCATTGCAACAATGAGGGCAACGGATGAGCAATCGCCCGGTTGGCGTTATCGATTGATTGGTGTGGGCGACGGTGTTCTCGGTGTCGATCCCCTGCGTAGGGAGGCTGCGTGATGCGATCGTGCCCAGTTTGCTTTCTTGCAGAGAAGCATCGGCAGTTGGCTGCAAACTGGCGGCAGCGGAATTTAAGGCGGCAAGATCGATGGTTACTTCTGCTGCAGCCGATTGAACCAAGCTCTCGCGCCCATGGCGAGCTTCGATGGCCGCCAATTCACGGACCAGGTAGTCACGTGGAGCCCCGTTGAGGTCACCCAGATAATCATCAAGTAAGGGAAACTTCCCTGTTTGCCAGGCCGTTTCAAAAGCCTCGCAAAGTCGTTGGATCTCCTCGATCTCGCCGACGGACAGGGTTTTCCCCGACATGGACTCGCTCATGGTTTGGCGCCTCAGGAAAACAGAACGATGGAGGAGTTGCTCTGAAATTCCGTCATTCCCGTGTACGCGGGAAGGAGCGGAACCGCAGCTTACTTCCGTCAGTATAGGAAGTCTCTGCCGCACGAAACAGGAGGCAGCGTGCCGACTCTGGTTGAGCAAGTCGGCGTCTCAGCCCATAATACTTAGTATACTGCTAGGGACCGGGGCCAGTTGCCACCTTCTTCTGGCTGCCTTGCCCTGGAAATCTTAGAACCCGACGTAAGACAATGGCTAATCTGATCGCAACTGGAATTGATGACCAGCAATACTGGCGTCGTGAGCTTATCGAGGGAGTCGTGATCCGGATGGGGAGGGCTCCCCGCGAAGGTTGGGCGGTTCCCTGGGATGTGCTCATCAGCCGGGAGCACGCCGACCTGGAACTGGTGCCCCAAGGATTGAAAGTGCGGGCACTGGAAACGGCCCGCAATCCCATCCTCTACAACGACCAACCGAGCCTTGAGTTCGTGGCCGTAGCAGGAGATGAATTCCAAATCGGCCGCACGATGTTTCAATTCCACGACGCCGAATCGATCCATTCTACCAACACCACCTTCATCGAACATACCTACACCAAGCAAGAGTTGCGCTCGATCGGGTTCAAGAATGCCGACCGTTGTCTCGATGCCCTGTGTGAGATCCCTCGCTTGATATCCGAATCGATGGGAGACGATCAATTTGCTACCGAGATCGTCGAGTTGATTCTCGATGCACTCCCCGGTGTGGCGGCAGTCGCCGTGATCCAGTTCGATGCGTCGGCCGACTACGACTCTCCCGAGCCCAAACTCATGCGATGGAATAGTCGAAATGACCAGGTGCATCGGTTCCAACCAAGTCGCCGACTAATGGCACGAGTCCTGCAACGTCGCTGTAGCGCGATCCACCTGTGGGAAGAGAGCCAAAAAACACCCGGCTACACGATGAGCGGAGATTTGGATTGGGCGTTTTGTACTCCCATTCCGACTGCCCAGGATCGTTGGTGTCTGTATGTCTCCGGCAAACGCAAGTTTGGCGGCATCGCCTCGGTCGAATCTCCTACCGATCTGATGGGGGAACTCCGCTTTGCCGAGTTAACCGCCAATTTTATCGGCTCGATTCGCAAGGTCCGTTGGCTTGAAAGACAGCAAAGTCAGATGCGGCAGTTTTTCTCGCCGGCCGTGGTTGAGATGCTGGTCAACACCCACGGCATGGCCCTCGAACCCCACGAAGGCAACATTTCGGTATTGTTCTGCGACGTACGCGGCTTTTCACGCAAGGTCGAACAATCCCGCGAGAATCTCAACGTATTACTTGAGCGCGTGAGTCATGCCCTGAGTGCCATGACCCGCAGCATTCTGCGTTTCGAGGGAGTGATCGCCGACTTCCAAGGGGATGCGTCGCTGGCCTTTTGGGGTTGGCCCAACCCGGCTGAAGGGGGAACTGCCGCCGCCTGCCGCGCCGCCGCCTCCATTCACCGCACTTTTTATCTCGCCAACCAGGATCCCCATCACCCGCTCAACGGATTCCAAGTGGGAGTCGCCTGCGGTTACGGCCACGCCATCGCCGGCCGCATCGGCTCCGACGACCAAATCAAGGTCGGCGTATTCGGGCCTGTGGTCAATCTGACTTCGCGGCTGGAAGGGATCACCAAGCAAGTGGGTGCCGATCTCTTGATCGATGGCGCGATGGCTGAGCAAGTGCGGCAACAATTACCTCCCAACGAGGCAAGACTTCGTAGAGTGGCACGATTTCGTCCCAAAGGCATGGACGACCCGGTCGATGTGTATCAACTTCTCCCAGTGGGCGTTGGCTACGACTCGATCACCGATGAAGAGATCGCCCAATACGAAAATGCCATGCAAGAAATGATTGACGGCAATTGGGACAAGGCGCACTTGATGCTTGAGAAGCTGCTTCCCGATGACGGCCCCGCCAACTATTTGCGCAAACTACTTGCAGATCATGGGAATACGCCTCCCGCCGATTGGGACGGGGCGATCAATTTGCAGGCGAAATAAAAACGTAAATGAAGCAATGGGATTCGGGTTTTGTCCTACTCTGCTTCTGATGTTCATCTACGCTAGAACTTGATCGGAAGTCTTTCATGACATCTCTCCCACTTTATTCTTTCTTGCCCATCTTTCTGATGATTTCCTCTTCTTTTGCCCAATTCGATGGCTTCAACTACGACGAATCGAAAGTGCCTCAGTTCGTTTTGCCAGATCCGTTGACCCTGGAAAATGGGGACCAAGTGACCAATGCTCATGTCTGGAAGAATAGCCGCCGCGCAGAAATCGTGAAGCTGTTTGAGACCTATGTTTACGGCAAAGCGCCTGACAACACGAGCAGTGTCCGTTTCGGTGAGGCAGAGATCGAAGATCACGCCCTTGATGGGACGGCGATCCGAAAACAAGTGAAGCTCTACCTTGGCGGGACCCAAGATGGACCGACCGCCGATTTGCTAATCTATCTCCCCGCAGGTTCAAATTCTCCTCCGCCAATCTTTTTAGGACTCAATTTTCAAGGGAATCATTCAGTAACCGATGAGGCAGGAATCTGGTTGCCGATCTCTTGGATGCCTGAAGCGGACGATGAGACGGTTGTCGATCATCGGGCGACTGAGTCGGGCCGCGGCAAGAAAGGCGCTCGTTGGCCAATTCGAGAAATAATAGCGCGCGGATATGGCGTGGCAACGATTTACTGTGGCGACATTGATCCCGACTACGACGACGGTTTTCAAAATGGCATCCATCCGTTGTTTTATGATGACGGGCAAACCAGGCCGAGAGCCGACGAGTGGGGTACCCTGGCTGCCTGGGCCTGGGGGCTCAGTCGGGCTATGGACTACTTGGAAACAGACCATGACATCAATCACAATCAGGTTGCGGTGCTCGGTCATTCGCGTCTCGGCAAGGCAGCATTTTGGGCGGGTGCCCACGATGAGCGATTCGCCTTGGTGATTTCGAATGAATCCGGATGTGGTGGGGCAGCGTTGAGTCGCCGCCGATTTGGCGAGACAGTCAAACGAATCAATACGAAATTCCCACACTGGTTTTGTGAGAACTTCCAGAAATTCAACGACAACGAAGACGAGTTGCCCGTCGATCAACACATGTTGGCGGCACTAGTTGCTCCTCGGCCCTTGTACGTGGCGAGCGCCGAGGAAGATTTGTGGGCCGATCCACGCGGAGAGTTCCTATCGCTCAAATTTGCATCACCGGTATTCACATTGCTCGGTAGAAGGGCTTTGGGCAAGGAAACCATGCCGGGAAGGGATCAGCCTTTGCACCTCGATGTGGCCTATCACATCCGCTCCGGAAAGCACGACATTACCCTCTACGATTGGCAGTGCTACATGGATTTCGCCGATGAGCAGTTTGGCCGAAACAGTAAATGAACAATGCACCGACTGCACCTAGAATAGGTTGCGAATGGGACACACCTCCGAAACTCAAATCAAAGATGAAGACCCGGAGATTCTCATTTTTCTCATTGCTGGGATCGAACCACCAAAAAAAAAGGGCCGAAGAGGTGCGGGAGACCTCGTCGGCCCTCGGAGGGGGGAGACTTTTAAGGTGGGACTTTTCACAGGTGATCGACGGACCGTCTGGCTCTAAACTGGTTCGCCCGCGGGTCTGAGCCGCCTGCCGATCACATTCTCTTCTACCGTCGGATATGTAGAGCAAAGGGGATGCCAAAAGTGGTTCGCGAGACTCGATAGGGGGGAAACCAACGCTAGATTTCGTTGACACCGCGAGAAAACCACCAATTGCATCCCCAAGATAGCACCAGCGTCGTGAGTGGGAGAATTTGTAATATCTTCAAGACTCCTTTGTAGGACTTGCTAAAAGCAGCGAACCAGAGACTGCTGGAATACGTACTAGCACTTTCGTGGGGCGGCCATCCTGCACCCAGCCTGTGCTGTCACTACGCGAGTGGAAGCCGGCACCACAGAAAAGCCAAGTCACCTGTCGGCTACTGGGGTCAGCCGCTAGGATAGTTGGCCTTGCTGACAGTTCTACCGCGGCTTCCGCCTGCGGCTAGTAAGGGCAATCCTGATAGTCTGAACCATTATTTCGCCTCTCCACCTGAATTCCCGCCATGCTCTCGCTTGAACTCGTCCGCAAGTCCTATCGCGAACCCAATGGGGATGAGCTATCGATCTTAGATATTCCCACCTTCACCGTGGCCAAGGGGGAGCAAGTCGTACTCCGCGGCCGTAGTGGGTGTGGCAAGACGACGCTGCTTAACTGCATCGCCGGCCTCACGACGGTCGATTCGGGGCGGATCAGCATTAATGGCACTGACATTGTGCGTTTGCAAGAGGTAGGCCGCGACCGGTTCCGTGCCAAATATATCGGCTTTGTGTTCCAGACGTTTAATCTGCTGCCAGCTTTTACGGCGTTGGAAAACGTACAACTGGGTATGTCGTTCACCGGGCAGAGGCCGGATGCTGCTCGTGCGGAGAAATTGCTGCGCGATGTCGGCTTGGGACATCGGCTTGCGCACAAACCGGCGGCCCTCTCGGTTGGTGAACAGCAGCGCGTCGCTGTCGCCCGGGCACTGGCAAACCAGCCGGCGCTCTTGCTGGCAGACGAACCGACGGCAAATGTCGATCCGGGGCATCAACAGCAGATTATCGATCTGTTGCGAGAGGCATGCAGTCGGGAGCAGGTGGCGATGCTACTGGTGACGCACAGCCCAGAAGTAGCCGACCAGTTTGACCGTGTCGAAGTGCTAGAAGAAATCAACCGAGCCGTGAGTGCAGCATGAGTTTTTGGAAAATCGCCTGGCGAAACATGTTGCAACGGGCACTCGCTTCCTCGCTCACGGGGCTGTCGATGGCGCTCGGCGTCGCGTTGATGATCCTGGTGATCGTGATTCACGACGTCACGGTCGAACAGTTTGAAAACGATGCCCAGGGGTATCATCTGATTGTTGGCGGCAGCAAGGGAGGGGATCTGCAACTCGTGATGACCACGGTGTTTCACCTGGGCAAACCGCTCTATCCGATCCCTTACAGCTACTACAAGAAGTTCACCGAGGGAGAATTTGCCCCATACACCAAGGTTGCCGTCCCCTATTGCCTGGGAGATAGTTTTCAGGGAGGTGATCAGCAATTTCGCGTCGTGGCAACGACTCCCGAGTTGTTCGACAAACTCCCGTACGGGGCCAATCCCGACGGCAGCGACAAGCTTTATAGTTTCCAGGAGGGGCGCAATTTTCAGTCCGATCATTTTTTTGAGGCGGTCATCGGCCCGACAGTCGCCCGCAAGACCGGACTGAAAGTTGGCGACAAGTTTCAACCAACTCACGGCATGAGTGCTGAGGGAGATAAGCATACCGAGTTCACGGTCGTAGGTATCCTCGCTCATACGGGGACCGCCAACGACAGGGCAATTTTTGCCAACATTGAAGGATTCTACCTGCTCGAGGGACATGCCCTGACTCTTGAGGAGGGTGAGCAGGCTCATGCTTCGGCAGACAAGGTACATAAAGAACACGCTGCGACCGATGATCCGAATTATGGTTTGCAGCCGCTTCCCGAATCACAACGCGAAGTGACTTCCATTCTGGTCAGTTGCAAGGACGAGTTCGGCCCGATGATTCTGGATTCGAAAATCAACAAAGACAAAGAGCGCGTCGCGCAGGCCGTGGCTCCCGGCGGAGTGGTTACGCGGTTACTGGAAGGCATCGTCGGGCCGGTGCGGATTATCCTTATGGTGCTGACCGTGTTGATCATCATCGTGGCGGGGGTCAGTATCCTGGTGAGTATCTACAACTCGATGAGCGAACGAAGCCACGACATCGCCGTCATGCGGGCCCTGGGGGCAAGCCGCACCGCCGTGATGGGGATCATTCTCGCCGAGTCGATCTTGCTGTCGCTCTTGGGAGGTCTCGCGGGGGTCCTGCTGGGGCACGCCGTATTGGGGCTAGTAGGCCCGATTGTCGAAGCCCACACAGGAGTCGCATTGCGATTTTGGGACTTCAATTGGAAGGAAAGTCTGCTGATTCCCGGATTGGTGATATTCGCCTCTCTAGTAGGGTTCTTACCTGCGCTGACCGCATATCGTACCGATGTTGGCCGAATTCTGGGGGGGGCAAGGTAATGGACAACTCGCGAGTGTTCTCCAAGACTTTAAACCGGTAGAATAGAAAACTATTGCACATTGCACCGTGTTCTCTCCGGAAACATCATGAAAATTTATAATTCATCAAAAATGCTACTGGCTTGGATTGTCGCAGGACTGCTCTGTTGGATGTCAGCATCAACTAGTGCCTGTCCTTTTTGCAAGGCGACATCTCAGACGCTCAGTGAAGAGCTTGCCGCGGCCGACGCTACGGTTATCGCCACCCTGAAGAAAGCCGCACCGACGACCGACCTGAATGATCCTAGCGCAGAAAGTGCCTCCGCGGCATATACAGGAGCGATCTTCCGAGTGCAGAAAGTCTTGAAAGGGGAAAACCGCATCAAGGTGGGGGACGAGATCGAAGTGGTCTATTTCGGGAGCGATCCGGTAGACAAACAGTTTCTGATCAACTCATTGGGGGGTGAGAAACTCGATTGGGCGACCCCGTTGCCGCTATCTACACGAGCTGTGGAATATATCGAGAAGCTTTCCTCCTTGCCTGCCAGCGGCAGTGAGCGGTTGAAGTTTTTCATGGGGCATTTGGAGGATCCCGATCCTCTATTGGCCCAGGATGCCTACGATGAATTCGCCCGGGCGCCGTACGAATCGCTGATCGACCTGAAGGACGACCTGGATCGCGCGCAATTGGTGATCTGGATCAACGATCCTCAGGTGGGACCGACCCACCGCCGTCTGTATCTGACCATGTTGGGAGTTTGTGGAACGGCGGAAGATGTTGCGATGCTCGAATCGCTCCTAAAATATGACTATGAATCCATGCGACCAGGGATTGCCATGCTCATCGCGACGATGGGAGTGGGAGGCTCTTCGCTGGGAGTTCCACTTGTCAACGAACTGGCACATGCGGACGTGCGTGCCAAACAGCAGTGTCTCGACGCGTTGATAGCCGCTTATTTGAAACTGAAGGGACCCGACGGTTTGGAACTAATCGAGCAGCGTTTTCTGGATAATCCTCAATCCGAATACACGCAGCTTTATTCAGCGATTATGGCTTTAAGATTCCATGGAGAAGAATCGAATGAGATACCGCGTGAGCGGCTGGTGAAGTCCTTGCGATTGCTGCTGGATAATTCCGAGATTGCCGACCAAGTGATTCCTGATCTCACACGCTGGGAGGACTGGGAGATCATGGACCGCCTGGTAGAAATGTTCAAACAGTCGGATGAGGATGGTTGGATCCGCCAACCGGTTCTGGCTTACCTGTTGACCGCCGCCGAGCAGCCGGGCGACGTTGGTAAGAAGGCTACCGCAGCAGTCGACGAATTCGAGACTCTCGATCCCACGGGGGTCAAACGGGCGCGAAGTTATCTCTCCTTTGGGCTGATGGCTCGCGGTGGAGCTAGCCCCGCACAAGAAGCCAAGGCAATTACCGAAGACGCCCTGACAGCAGAGATTGAGAACGAAGAAGTCGACATTCCAGACATAGAAACAGAAGAGACCCTTGATCCGCAGAGGGGCTTGCCAATCGATGAATTGGCAGAAACCGCAGCCGCCGACTCGAAAGGGCCCCTTGCAGTCGACGCGGAACCACCCGCACCAAGCCGCACCATGATTATCGCCGTGCCGTTGGCCATTGGAGTCCTGCTTATCGGCTTGTTCGGAATCATGCTTCGAGGCGGACACTCCACTAGCTGACTAGACTTTCGTTACCACGCTTACCAGCCGAAAGATAGGCTAAACAAATTCGATCATGGCTACCTCCGAATCATTGACCAGTTTCTCGACAACCAACAGCGGTAACGAAGAATTTGAATATCGTGCGCTGAGCACAAGCGCGATTGCGGCTGCGATCTTTGGTGCCTTGTCGCCGCTCACTATCTTCGCAGGACGAGACAGTTTGGAATCGTGCCTGATGCTGATCCCCATTCCACTGGTGGGACTCGTGGTGGGCCTACGTGCTCTTGCTTCGATTCGTGCCATGCCTGACCAACTCAGCGGTCGCAATTTAGCACTGGTTGGCGTGATTCTTTCCGCCGTGGGACTCGTTGGCGGAATCAGTTATGCGGGATATGTTCACGCGACGGAAGTTCCCCGGGACGCCATTCGCACCTCGTTTCAGGAGTTTCGCCCCGATGAACAACAGTTGATTTCTGGGATGGTCATTCCCAAAAATGTGCAAGCCCTGGATGGCAAACGGGTGTTTATCAAAGGGTACATGCGGGCCGATTCTACCCCGGTCAGGCACAACGTCCGCCGGTTTCTGTTGGTGCGCGATAACAATCAATGTTGCTTTGGGGATATGTCGAACCTCAAGTTTTATGACCAGGTGCTTGTGCAATTCACGGATAAAGTGACGGCAGATTATTCGACGGGATTGTATCGAATCGCTGGTACCCTGCACATTCATCCCGAGAATGTGCAGCGAGGTCCCAATTACCCGGTCTATACTCTGGAAGCTGACTACGTGCGATGAATGGACTGCGGCACTTAATCTGGATGCTGGCCCTTTTGGTGGTGTGCAGCAGCGCAGGCTGCGAGAAATCTACCGTGGTAGCCAATACTGCGGAGAAAACGTCGACCGATTCTTCCAGACCTCGCGAAACTTCTTTCGACGATCTGAAGTTTGAGATGGAGAAGACCGACAAGTTCGAGCGGTCGATGATTTCGCCCCAGCTTGATGAGCTTTTCGGCCGCAAGATTCGCATTCGTGGCTACATGTATCCAACACTCAAACGTCGCGGACTCACCGGTTTTGTGTTGGTGCGAGATAATCTTGAGTGCTGCTTCGGCCCTGGTGCCGCATTGTTCGACTGCATGCGGGTCGAGATGAAAAAGGATGAGACTGCCGAGTTTTCGATCCGCCCTATTGCCGTCGAGGGTGTATTGCGATTCGAAGAGTTTGCCGACATGGATGGCACCACCCGGGCTATCTACCTCTTGCAAGAAGGGTCCGTCGATTGACCCCTACGACTCCTTCGGTTCATCTTCCCCCAAGCCCAAAGCCGACAGCCAACGGCGCCGTGGCTTATCACCATTAGAGAGTGCGGCATCATTGGCAGCCTCCTGGGCGGCTGCCAGAAGCTCTTTCAGTTCTGCTTCCTTGCGAGCCAGCGTAGCCCGTTGTGTGGACATTTCCAACTCGGCTCCGCGTAACTTCTCACGCCACTCGGTCTGTAGCTGCTTGAGGCGTGCCCGCTCGGCCTGAATCATTTCGTCTTTATCGCAGATTTCCGCTCCGATATCCTGATCCTGAGGTTTTTCTTCAGCGATGGTCGCGAGTTGCGCCTGCAACTCGGCAATCTCGCGGTCTTTATTAGCCACGATCTGGTCGGTGATCTCGATCGTCCCTTGGATATTTATTTTTTCTTGGGCACGTTCGGGAGCCGTTCCCTCGTCGCCTTCTTCGTCCCCATCGGACTCCAGTGAGGCCAGCAGTCGCGCTTTTTGTGACTGCCAGTCCATTGCGCCGGAGTCCATAGCAGGGACTTTACCAACGGATGCCTGCGTCAATTTTTCTTCGAGCTGGGCCTTTTCGTACTTCACCTGGCGGAGGTCGTCCACGGCCATCTCGAAACGCCGCTGCAAGTCCGCCATATTTTGCTGGGCATCCTCGTCGACCGTCTGAGCGGGCAACTCTTCCAACTCCGCCACTCGAGCGGCCAAGGCATCGCGCTCCACGCGCAGGCTGATCAATTCGGGAGATTCTTGATCGTTCTCTCCCGGGCGTCGAGCCAATTCCTCTTGTAACTCAGCATTCTCTCGCTTGAGTTTCTGGACATCCGCTTGGGCCAGTTCGAACTTGCGCTGAGATTTTTTGAGTTCCTCAGAATGCTGATGCTGATCGGGCAAGGCACCTAACTGATTCTCGGCATCTTGCAATCGTGCTGCCGTTTGTTCGTTCTGGGTATGGGCCTCTTCCAACTGGTGGAAAAGTTTATCACGGCTGGTTTCCAGTTGCTGCTTCTCTTGGACAAGCTGAGAAAGTTGTTCCCGGACGGAGTGAAGCTCTTTTTCCCGCTCGGCGACATCTCTTTCAGAACCAGCTTGTTGTGCTGTCAGTTCTTCATGGAGTGAATCCAGCTTTGCCGATAGTTTGTCATGCTCGCTGGTGAGTTTCTCAAACTCTGCTTGCGTTTTTGCTGCCAGGTGTTTCGATTCCTCAAGCTCATTGGTCAGGCGTTCGTATTCCGAATTCTTCTGGTCCTGCAGTTGGGTAACCTTTGCCTGAATGCTCGAGAGCTCTTGCGTCAGAGATTCTCGGTCTTGCCTTAGATTCTCGATTTCTTGTTGGGCTTCCAACAATTTATCGTGTTCTGCGGAAACTGCCGATTGAAAGCGTGTTTCCCAGCCTGCGGTGTCGTCTGTTAGTCGAGCAATCGACGCCGAGGCCTCCGCTAATTCCTCGGCCAGTGAATCGCGTTCTTGTTCGATGCTTACCATTCGAAGTTGTTCTGCCGAGAACTTCTCAGTCGCTTCTTCCAATTCAGCCTGCAGGCGGGTCTCCGAACTAGCGGAATCGAACATCTGCTGTTCCAGATCGGAACGGACGGTGGCAAGTTCCTCGGCAAGCGAGTCGCGCTCGTCGCTCAGATTGGCTAGCGCTTCACTCAACTCTCCGCATCGCTGCTCAGCTTGCGTTGCTTCCGCGCGTAGTTTGGCAGCCTGTTCATCCTGTGTGGCCGCTGTTTCCCGCCAGGATTGCAACTCGGCAATTTTCCTGGCAGCCTCGGCGGCGTCTTCTTGGAGTTGGCTCGCCGACGTCTCGGCAGCCACCGCACGGTCTTCTACGGCACCGAGCTTCTCGCGCAGCTCCAGGCATTCGTTGCATGGCGCCCTCCGCAATTGCTCGGCTGAAGCTCGTTCCTGGTGGAGTTCGTCTTGCAAGCGGGATCGATCGTGCTTCAGTTCGCTCAACTGGGTTTGTAGTTGGGAGACTAGCTCCTCTCGTTCGACAAGAGTTGCCTCTAGACTTGCGAGCTTTTTCCCAGTCGATTGAGCAGCTTCCTGTGCTTCGGATGCCTGCTCGCTCGCCATCTCCTCGGTGATCTGAAAGATACGCGCGATGATATCAGCCTGAACCTCAGAAGCCGAGCGCCGCTCGTCGTCCGTTCGTACGCCCAATTTCTCGCGCAGAGCGCGCAAGGCCTTGGCGGTCTTTTCCGATCGGTCTTCAGCGAGACTGGACTCTGGTTGTGTTACTTCCATGATGCAATACTTCAATGTTGCGCAATATCAGAATGCGGAAAACCCGGCCCGTCTCTCGTCAGAGGCAGTCGCGCTCGGGAGCGATAGCTTCCCAACGATATATAGGTCACAACGGTTGCCTGGTCAAAAACTGGAGATATCCAGTTTCCGATCGTAGGGATTGTATTGCCACGCGCGGCATTTTTGCTCTCTTGGTTACTCCGATCCAAGTCCAAGAGTCAATCCGAGCGTCGAAAGAGTGCAGCGATCTCCCGAGCAAAGTTAGTAGCAATCTTCTCGCGGCGCAAGGAGAGTTTCGCCGTGAGTTCACCGCGTTCCTGCGAGAACGCGCGAGCGAGAATCATGAACGGTCCGATCTGTTGCTCTCGGCTCATTTCAGCCAATAAGCGGTCTAATTCCGCACGGTAGGACTTCAAGATTTGCGGATGGGTCACCGCTCGATGGCGCGACCAGACCCACAATCGTTGCTTACGAATCAGCTCTCGGAGTGCCGTAGGGTTCGGAACAATCAGTGCGCCGAGGCAGCCACGACCCTCGCCAATGACACAAACGTTCTCTATCAGGGGGGAGCCGAGAAGCCGCTGTTCCACAGCCGATGGCGAAACATTTTTGCCCGTCGAGAGCACGATGATTTCTTTGCGACGACCGACGATCCGCAGGTTTCCCGTCGGGTCGAACTCTCCCAGGTCTCCTGTGTGCAGCCAACCATCAACGATAGACTCGCGAGTCCCCTTTTCATCGCGCCAGTAGCCCTGCATCACGTTAGGGCCACGAACCAGGATTTCGCCATCCTCAGCGAGGCGAACTTCGACCCCCGGCAACGGTCGCCCAACGCTGCCAGCCCGGTAGTTCGCTAAACTTGTCGCGGAGATCACCGGCGAGGACTCTGTCAGGCCATATCCCGATAACAAGGGTAACCCTTGCTCGGCAAACAGTTTCTCCGTTTCGGGTGCAACGGCTGCCCCACCGCAAAAGAGCAACTTGATTTTGCCTCCCAAGAGATTTCGCAAGGCCTCCGGCGAATTCGCCTGGCCGGCGGCATGAAGTTGATGGGCCACCTTCTGATAGAAATAAGGCACTCCATTGAGAACCGTCGGCTTGACGAGCTGGCAATCTCGGATGATTGTCTCCCGACTTTCGGCGAGCACCAACCGGGTACCACGGTAGATCCAGGCATACAAATCACAGGTGCGGGCGTAAATGTGGCTCAACGGGAGAAAACAAAGCCGAGTTTCGTCGCTGGGTGTGCCCACGGCTTCGGTCGTGGCGATGGCATTGCTGGTCAGATTGCCATGGCTGAGCATCACCCCGCGCGGTTGGCCCGTCGTGCCAGAGGTAAACAGGATCGAAGCGAGATCATGCGAATTTGGAATACGGAATGCGGGATGCGGAATGTCGCTTGCTCTCCCCTCTGTTAAGTCGGCGTGAGTGAGGCACGTTACCTTCTGGAGTACGTGCGAGCCCGCCGGCTTGTCCGTTTCGCTGTCCACGAGGAGCAATCGAGCTTCACACTCGGCAACTTGCTCTGCCACTTGAGCACCCGCTAGCGAAGCATGCAGCGGTACATGCAC
This sequence comes from Bythopirellula sp., assembly GCA_041738415.1. GTDB lineage: Bacteria > Planctomycetota > Planctomycetia > Pirellulales > Lacipirellulaceae > Bythopirellula. The sequence goes on along the minus strand of JBGSPU010000107.1, from coordinate 27,244 downwards.
CGCCCCCAGCGAGAGTATCGCCAGATCGCTGAGAATCCACGCATAGCTGTTAGGTGCAAATTGCGCGACTCGGTCACCAGGTTGAACTCCTGCGACATGAATTGCGGAAGCAACACGTTGAACATCTCCCTCGATTTCCTGCCATTTACGCCAGGTAAGCTGCCCATTTCGAATCGTCCCGAGGGCCAGTTTGTCGGGGACTCGCTTGACTGTGCATGAGAGCACTTTCGGGATGGTGTATTGCTCGAACATTGCGTGATCGATCTACGTTAACAAGAGTCACTTCTTGTCAAAAGGCTTACTTCTACCGATAATTCGTTCAACACAGTCACATCAGTTCTCGAAGGCACGATCATGCCCAGTCTTGTTCACGTGGAACCACGTTCCAAATACCGTGTTAAAATTGCTTAGGACGATGGGAACTCTGGCCTAATTGACTTATCTCATCTGGTGGGTTTGGGAGTATTCTCAGCTTGGAGCGCTGCAACAATCTTCGACCAAGTGAGAATTGGCGAGTTCGGGGAACTGACTTGGGGTAATGGTCTCGATCTCTGCCCGGATGCGCTCTACTTGCAGATATCTGCGAATCTTCATCAAATTGAGCTGCAAGCAGGCATGGAATCTTAGCGGTTGCTATGCAGCAACCGGCTCGCATTGATCCGCTGCCATAAGCTCGAGTCAATTAAGACCGCAAATAACCGCCGAGTTGTTTCCCGAGTTCTGTGACCAGCTTCTCGCGAATTTCGTCGGCTTGTTCGTTGGTGAGCGTCCCCTTGGCCGAGCGGAGTTGAATCGAAAATAGCAGACTTTTTTTGCCCGGCCCCAGTTTTTCTGTGCTGCGGAATTCCTCCTGAAAAGCAAGCGTCTCCAACAACTCACCACAGCCGGCCAGGACGATTTTCTCAACGTCGGCCCACTGAATCTGTTCGTCAACTACGATGTTCAAGTCGCGTCCCACTGGCGGGAATGGCGATAAAAGCTCGGCTCGACGGACAAGCACGGCGGCGTCGATCAACACGCTCAGATCAAGTTCAGCGACCGTGCTCGTGCCTCGGAGTTCGAACTGGTCGCAGCCCGCTTGACTGACTTCGCCAAGATAGCCGAGCGTGGCATCACCTAGCTTGAGTTCCGCACCCCGCCCAGCCGCAAACAAGGGAGACGCATGAGCCTTCGCAGCGAGTTTCCTATTCGGTACGATCGCCTCCAGCAAGGTCTCGATCACTCCCTTGAGTTCTAGAAATCCCCCGCCACTGGAGAGTCCCAGCATGCGCCGTTGGTCGGGCAGATCACGCGGCTGGGGGAGATAGACCTCCGCTATCTCGAACAACTCAATCACACGGTTGGAAAGCGTTTCGTTCACCCTGCGGGCGGCGAGCAAACTCGGCAGCAAACTCTGCCGCAAAAAATTGGCTCCGCGCAGCACTGGGGTGCTCGTAGAGAGTGGTGCGGCATTCGTCCAGGGTCGGAATGGTTCGATCCATTCGCTCTCGACCGCGCTGATCGTCATCGCTTCGTCGAAACCAAGGGCCACCATTGCATCGCGTACCTGGTCGAGAACTTGATCTTCCCGACTGCGGGTCGAGGCGACCATTTTCACCCCCGCGTCTTCGGGAATTTCTTCGTAGCCATTGATGCGAGCGACCTCTTCCACCAGATCGATCTCCCGCGTGAGATCGGCTCGCCAACTGGGGGGCACTACTTTCACGCAATGATCGCAAACATGGGTTTCCTCGGTTCCCAAAGCCGTGAGAATCTTTCGCACTTGCTCCTCAGGAATACGAATTCCCAGGATCCGCTCCAGTTGATCGAATCGTAGTTTTACTTGCGCGCGTGGCTGAGGCGGTTGGCCCACGTCGATCACTCCCTCGGCAAGTTCTCCACCGGCCAGTTCCAAAATCAGCTCGCAGCAGCGGCGGCTGGCCCAGTCGATCCCCTCGGGATCCACCCCCCGTTCGAAACGATAAGAAGAGGGGCTATACAGATTCAACCGGCGGGCCGTATTGCGGACTGAGAGTTGAGAGAAATCGGCAGCTTCGATCAAGAGATCGGTCGTCGCGTCGCTGACCTCGCTGGTTGCCCCCCCCATCACGCCCCCCAGGGCAACCCCCTTTTCGGCGTCGGCAATCACACATGTATCTGCAGAGAGTTCATACGTTTGATGATTGATCGCGATGAACTTCTCCCCTGCCCTCCCTCGCCGAACGATAATCTTTTGACCTGTGAGTTTCGCAAAATCGAAAGCATGCAGCGGCTGTCCGCATTCGAGCATCACATAGTTAGAAATATCGACCACATTATTGATGACCGCGATTCCCACAGTTCGCAGCCGACTGGCAAGCCACTCCGGACTGGGTCCGATTTTTACCCCACGAATCACCCGAGCCGTATACCGAGGACACAGCTCAGGACAATCCACCGTAACACTCGTCAATACGGCGACCTTCGTCCCCCCCGCTTGCGGCTTAGCGGCAGGTATCTGAAGCTTCCCCTCCCACAGCACCGCCACCTCGCGCGCAACCCCAATATGCCCCAGGCAATCAGGCCGATTGCTGGTTACTTCCAAATCGATGGCTGTATCATCCGCAACCTTAGAAACGCTTTCGAGATTGAGCCCGGCAAGCGTAAGCCGCTCGGTTAACTCATCGACACTCATCGCGAGTGCGACGTATTCCTTCAGCCAATTCCAGGAGACAATCATCGCTTCTTTTCCTCAGAATTGCTCCAAAAACCGCACGTCGTTCTGATACAGCGCCCTGATATCAGCGATCCCATGCTGCCGCATGCAGACCCGCTCGACTCCCAGACCAAACGCAAAACCGGTTACTTCCTCGGGGTCGTAGCCGACGGCCCGCAACACATTGGGATCGACCATGCCGGCTCCCCCCATTTCCATCCAGGCGGGGTTGCCCGCTGCGTCGGTCCAGTTCATGTCCACTTCGACGCTCGGCTCGGTGAACGGGAAAAACGAAGGGCGGAAACGGATATGCACTTCGTCATGCCCGCCGAAGTAGCTCTGACAAAACAGCCTCAACACGCTCTTCAGGTCGGCCATCGTCACGCCGCGATCCACTAGCAGCCCCTCGATCTGGTGGAACATCGGGTAATGCGTTGCATCGGCCGTGTCAGGCCGATAGACCCGCCCCAAAGAAATGATCCGCACCGGCGGCACAGTCGCCTCCATCACCCGAATCTGCACTGTGCTCGTCTGACTCCGCAACAACAGCGCTGGCCTGGTCGCTTCACCGACCAGATCCGAACCCTCCAAGTAAAAATTATCAAGCGGATCCCGCGCCGGATGCACCAGTGGGATATTGAGCGCCTCGAAATTGTGCCACTCGTCTTCAATCTCCGGCCCTTCGACCGCCGTGAAACCCAGCCGTCCCATGATTTCCTTCATCGAGCGGATGGTCTGCGTGATCGGGTGCAGATGGCCAATCCGACGTCTCCGACCAGGGAGCGTGACATCGAAGGCCTCACAGGTTGCCACCTTTCCAGAGGCCAGCCGCGTTTGAGCTTCCTCAAACGCCGTTTCGACAAGGTTTTTCACCTCATTGAAGCGCTTTCCAGCGGCAGGTTTATCGGGAGGTGGGACCGCGCCCAAGCCTTTTTGCAACTGCCGGAGTTTGCCTGCCTTAGCCCCCAGAAACGCGACTCGCGCCTCTTCGAGCGCAGCCGAATCGGTCGCAGCGGCGAACTCGGCCTGGGCCACCACGACCAGAGCATCCAGATTGGCGAGAAAATCGGCGAGGGCCACGTATCGTTGCCTCCGCTGATGTTAGCCAACCAAGGCTTCGCGAGCCTTTTCTACGACCGAATCAAAGGCAGCCGTGTCATGGACTGCCATTTCTGCGAGCGTCTTGCGATCGAGCTCGATCCCCGCCTTGTTGAGGCCGTTGATCAATTCACTGTAACGCAAACCCCGTTCACGGGCAGCGGCATTGATGCGGATGATCCAAAGCTTGCGGAATTCCCGTTTGCGGACCCGACGATCGCGAAACGCGTAGGCCTCGGCCCGGATAAGCGTTTCCTTGGCCGAACGCAGCAGATTATTGCGCCCGCCGACATAGCCCTTCGTCTTCTTGAAAAGACGATTCTTGGCCCGATTGCGGGCACTTCCCTTGGTGGTTCTCATCGGAGAAACCTCTCATTCCTAAGTGTCGCGCCCAGGCCCCTTTCTACAATGAAAGGCGTTTTATCGCCCGGCGTGCTTGAAGCCTCGCAGCAAGTTGCTACGCTGCCTGCTCTGGCCTAATAGCTATTGCCGGCCAGTGCGATCTTGATTCCCTTGACGTTGCAGGAAGCCGTGGTTTTGGTCCCCCGCAAGTTGCGTTTGCGTTTCTGGCTCATGCGGGCAGCCAGATGGCTCGTGCCAGCGGAGCGGTGCATCACCTTGCCCGTGGCCGACAAGCGGAATCGTTTCTTGGTGCCTTTATGGGTCTTTTGCTTGGGCATGGTAATACTCCATCTATGTAGGGAAATTCGGTAGCCCCGTATCCTAGCAGATTCCCAGAGACTGAAAAGGTGTCTATCCAGAAATGCTAAGAACTGATGGTCAAGAGTCCAGAGCCAAATTCCCATTCCGGGCCGCTGACAGCAAGTAGGACGCTCCGCTCTCGACTCTCAGCCCTAGACAATTCTCCTACTTCGGGGCGAGGATCAACACGATCCGCCGACCCTGCATCGCAGGTGCCTGCTCGACCTTGCTCACGTCCTCCAGCTCAGTGATAAGTCGCTTGACGAGCTTAAACCCCTCCTCGACGTGGGCATTCTCACGGCCTCGGAAGATGACCGAGCAAATCACCTTGTCGCGGTCCTTGAGGAATTGCCGCGCGTGATTTGCCTTGGTGAGAAAATCGTGTTCGCCAATCTTGGGACGCAGGCGAATTTCTTTGTTCTTGCCGTGATGAACATGTCCCTTGCTGGTACGCTTTTTCTGCTGGTACTTGAACTTGCCAAAGTCCATGATCCGGCAAACAGGGGGCTTATCTAGCGGGGCTACTTCGACCAGGTCGAATCCCAGCACTTGCGCCTGTTCCAGGGCCTCGTCACGAGTAATTACTCCCAGTTGAGTTCCATCCGGGCCAATTACCCGCAATGGCGACGTGCGGATCTGCTCGTTGATCCGTTGCTGTGTTCGTTCGATCTTAAATGCCTCCTATCAGGTCAAAAAAAATGGGTCTCACATAACAGTTCAGCCAAATGGCGACTGACGCCTATCGTAGCTGAATTCGCCAGAATTCAGTCGAATAGACGTTAAGGTAGGTAGTCTCCGAATTCTTGCGAATCCGGCTACCTTATGGCTGAAGTGTTACGGGGGTGTTACGTTCTCACAAGTATCGGTCACAAACGGCGGGGCCGTCAACATGGTCTGTGAGCTTCCCGTTCAATACTCATTCTTCGTTGAGCGATCCACCAGGGCCGCCCCGCTTGGTTTCGCTACCTGCCGTACCGTTTTATCCGTCACTTCCTGCCGAAGTTTGGCCATCGCCTCTGCGACCGGCATGGCCCCGAGGTCCCCTTCGATGCGGTCGCGGAGCGTCACGGTGCCATTTTGGGCATCTTTTTCCCCGACGACCAGCATGTACGGAATCAATTCGAGTTGTGCCTCGCGGATTTTGGCACCCAGCTTCTGGCCCCGATAATCGCCGCTCACGCGGAAATCGGCTTCCCGGAATTTCTGCTCAATCTCGCGGCCATAATCCTCGCTCTTCTCGCTCACGGTCAGAATCCGCGCCTGCTCCGGTGCGAGCCACAGCGGAAAGGCACCCGCGAAATGCTCGATTAGCACGCCGACAAACCGCTCCATCGAGCCTAGCGGTGCCCGATGGATCATCACCGGTCGGTGGGGCTGATTGTCCGCCCCGACGTATTCCAGACCAAAACGCTCCTCGCTCGGCAGGTTGTAGTCGAGCTGCACCGTCCCCAGTTGCCACTCGCGGCCGATGCAGTCGGTCACCACGAAATCGATTTTCGGGCCATAAAATGCCGCTTCGCCAGGTTCCGGCTCCCGACCCGGCAGGTTCATCTCCTCGGCCACCTGTTGGATGGCCGTCTCGGCCCGATCCCAAACCTCGCTCTTGCCCACATATTTGTCGCTCTGCGGGTCGCGGAAACCGAGCCGCACGCGGTAGTTATCCATTCCCAGCGATTTGAGCACCTTAAGCGTCATCTCCAGACAGCCACGAACCTCGCCGGCCACCTGCTCCTCGGTGCAGAAAATGTGAGCATCATCCTGGGTAAATCCCCGCACACGGGTCATGCCGCTCAGTTCGCCCGATTGCTCGTAGCGATACACGGTGCCAAACTCCGCCAGCCGCACCGGCAGATCGCGATAGCTGCGCGGCTTGCTCTGGTAGATCATGATGTGATGCGGGCAGTTCATGGGCTTCAAGAGATAGCGCTCCCCTTCGCCCGGTGCGGCACCTTCCCGTGGCCCCAGGTCAATCAGCGGAAACTGGCTGTCGCTGTAGTAGGGGAAATGCCCCGATATCTCGTAGAGATCGACCTTGCCAATGTTGGGAGTGTAAACCGCCTCGTAGCCGCGCGTCCGTAGTTCGCTCTTCAGATAATCTTCGAGCGTCTGGCGGATGATCGCCCCCTTGGGAAGCCACAGAATCAGCCCTGAACCCACCAGCGGACTGATCGTGAACAATTCCAACTGCTTGCCCAACACACGATGATCGCGGCGCTTGGCTTCTTCGAGTTGGCGTAGATAATCGTCGAGCTCTTGCTTATCGAAAAAGGCGGTCGCATAGAGTCGTTGCAACTGCTGCCGTGAGGCGTCTCCCTTCCAATACGCCCCAGCGAGACTCGTGAGTTTGAACGCCTTGCCGATGTGACCCGTGCTGGGGATGTGTCTGCCGCGGCACAAATCTACGAATTCGCCCTGACGATAAAACGAGAGGTTCGCCTCGTCCGCCAGACCAGTCTGGATGTGTTCGACCTTGAATTCTTGGCCCAGTTCTTGGCACAACGCGAGCGCCTCGGCTCGCGAAACTTCCATCCGCTCGAAGCTCAGATTCTCCTTCACGATCCGCTTCATTTCCGCTTCGATGGCCGGGAAATCTTCCTCGGAAAGGGGCTCTTTTAGCTGGAAATCGTAGTAAAAACCGTTGCTCGTGCAGGGCCCAAAGGCCAGTTGCACCCCCTCGTGCAGCCGCATCACCGCCTGGGCCATCACATGCGCGCACGAATGCCGCAGGATGTCGAGCGACTCCGGATCGCGCTTCGTGAGCAGCCGCAATTGGATCGACCCCTCGCTAGGGAGCGGTGTGCTGAGATCGACCTGCACGCCATCCACTTCAGCAGCAATCGCGGCCTGGGCCAAACCGGGACCGATCTCCGCTGCGATGCCGTAGGGAGTCAGGCTACCTGGAAATTGAGAACTAGTGTATTCACGCTGGGTCCCATCGGGCAAAGTTACGCTAAGCATGTTTTCCTTACGAGCAAATGGACGTCATCGGGTGAGAAAGCAATGGGCCGCGGACAAATGCGGTTTGGGGGGGGTGATCGCGTTACATAAAAAACGCATCTTCCAAAATCCGCCTCAGCATCGCTCATCCGTGCTACTAACGATTTAACTTTTCGCAGATTGCGCATAATTATTCAACAGGAGAGAACTGAGATACCTGAGGCAATCAAGAATATGCAAGAACACGAATCTTCACTTATTATCGCTCAAAGTGAAAAGAAGATTAACCGCGGAGACGCAGAGGCGCGAAGATAATTCTAGTTAAAAAGCAATGAAAGTATTTCTTCATCCGATCGACTCAGGCAGCAGTTTTCTCCGCGTCTCTGCGTCTCTGCGGTTCATTCCTTGGACTGTTTTCAGTAGGAGTTATAGAAGATTAGCGAAGATTAGTGTTCCTCTCATTAATTCCTTGCCCTTCTCTGGTGCCTCAGTTCCCTTCTTTTCAATGTTTTGGTTGCGGCTACTGGCTGCGCTGGGTGAATCCGTGGCTCAAAGAATCTGCATTTTGGTTCTGGCCAGGGCCGCGCTGAGCTACTTTGGAGTTGAACTTCGTGGTACCTGTGTTTATACGCCGAAGGTGTTACATTCCAAAGCCCAGGGTCGCGTAACGCACCCTGGGTGACGGCTCCAATTGGGTTCGATTTCCCGCCGTATCTGACGTAACCCCCCAAGAGGCGGTCAAAAGTTGCCCGAAGCTGGCCAAAATTGGCAAGAACAAGTTTAAAAAACCGCAAGGAATCCGGAATTCTCCAAAAATAATTAGCCGAGGCCATTTTACGCAAGTGGTTGACGCATAAGAGGATTCGCCGATTCCCTTCCCTAATCCATCCATTTTCTCAAAAAAATCTCCCCTTCCCAGGCGCCAAAACTGTTGCAACTCCGGAAATCCTTGGTAGAGTGTGAGAGGAATGGCAGAAGTGGTCTGCCAACGTGGGTTTCTTGTCTTGTCAATGACCTTGAAGTTGCAACGGGAGCTTGATTAAACACCAGGATTTTGGAGCAGCGTCCGTAACCGAGGAGCACCGGCCCAGCGTGGCCCGGGGCCAGCCAGTTTGCGGGCAAGTTCATGTCACGCGTGGGGCAGAATCTAAAAACTTGAAATTAACAAAGTTTTCGCGTGCAATTTGCGTTTATTGTCGTTACAATGGACGTAAACCCCAAACGAACAAGGAATTCAACAACGAGTTTTTTTTACTTCGACCTTATTGAGATGGGGAAACTGGAGAAATGAACATGAAGCGAAGCCTATTATTGTCAGTCTGTGCTGCGACTGTCGTAGCATTTGTCTGTGGCCAGGCGATGGCCACTGTTACTCTTTCACTCAACCTACGATACAACGATCCCGCCAACGAGTCGGCTGGCGGTACCTGGCAACTGCTGGCCAAGGATACCAGCGCGTTTGGCATCTCGGCCGTTGTTGCTGTGATCGATGGGATCAGCAATCCGGCTTTGAACAGTGGGATCGGCGCGATTCCAATCGAGACCAAGACCTCGGGTAGCATTACTGAATTCGTCTACGGCCAAGATCCTGGCAGCAGCCCGGTCGGTGGCGTAGGCAAGGGGACTGTGGCTGCCCAGCCAGACGACCTGTTTCCTTCAGGCTCTAACCCTTACAACGGCTTTTCGCTAATCGCAACGGGCGACTTCGGTGCGACTCGGCCTGCTTTTACAACCTTTCCTAACGCCGGGCTTGGTGGCGTAACTGACGCAGCCGTCTGGAACGATGCCGGCCTGACCGTCGCTGCCGCTGGTCCTGAGACCATTGAACTTGGCATTGGCAACCCCGCCAACGGTGGTGTCCGTGGTGATGGCCTCACATCCGATACAATTAAAGGTGGCGATGCCAACCGTGATGGTGTCGTAGACGTGACTGACCTTGGTATTCTTGCTACCAGTTGGCAGCTCAGTTCCAAGGGTTGGAACGATGGTAATTTCTCGGGTACTCAAAACGACACGATTGTAGATGTTACCGACCTTGGCATTTTGGCTACTAGCTGGCAGCTTACTGCACCAGCACCTGCATTCGCTGCTGTTCCTGAGCCATCGACTGTATTACTTGGTTTGCTTGGCTCTGTTGCGTTGTTCTGTCGTCGCCGTGGCCAATGAGGATTGGACGTAGAAGCGGGGAGTCCCGATCTAGGGGCTCCCAGCTATTGCTTGGTTAGTTATTTGCTTTCGCATGACGCCAATGAAAGCGATATGATGTAAAGGGTTTATTAGGAAAAAAAGGAACTTCCTTTTAAGTAATCGATTTGTAGTTCCATTCAACAGGTTTTTACTCAAGAGTTAAAAGGATAAGTATAATGAAGCGATTTTATTTAGCTGTGGCACTAGTTGCCCTGACGTTCTCTTCCGTTGCCAATGCAGGTGTCATTGGCAGTGCCACTCAGATAGCGGCACCTCCTTTCCTCGCACCTGACGCGGCTTTGGTCGGATTCTCGGCCTTTCAGATTTCCGTAGCCTCTGACGACCCTAACGATGTCATTACAGCCGTTGATGTCCGCATTCAGGGACAGCTTCATCAGCGTTGGCAAGATACCGATTTTGATTTTGTAGCTGATCCAACTCCGGTTGGCCCTCCAGCGAATGGTCGTGGGGATAGCCATCTGACTCCCCTCGCTGGCGCCCTGGTTGGCTCTGCTCCTTCGGAAGATAATTCTGGTGCAGGTAGCCCGTTGCCAAGTGGTGTCTTTACCTATGGTTTGGGTACCTTTCTTAGCGGTGCTTGGGGAATCCCAGGTCCGAGCCAAACGGGGAGTGCTAATTTGGCATATATCGTAATTCCCGAGGGATCTCAGTTTGATGTCCAATTCAATGTTCAGGTTGCTACTAATTTGGGGGGAACCTTTAGCCTTGGCGGATCGGACTTCTTCATCCCTGAGCCCACAAGCATGTCGCTCGCTGGTTTCGCTCTGGCAAGTGTTGTTTTAATGCGTCGGAGAAGCTAGAAATAATTTTCAAGTTTTTTTGGTTTTTCTGCTTGCAATGGGTTACGTCGTTGCTAAAATGAAGGTGTAAGTTCAAGTCAACAGAACGACATTTAACGAGTAGCTCGCGAGTATTATATAATTCAAACGGTTTCGTCTGCACTGCGGTGCCGACGAAACCGTTTTTTTGTGAAGATTCAAAAGTAGAACTCATTAAGTACGGGCAGGACTTTTAAACAGTTTACACAAGAAACACTCATTAACAATTTTAGGCTTGGATCTTTTTTAGTGATCTTTGAGCTTACGAGCAAATCTTGAGGAGGACGGTACTAATGCTTATATCGCGATGAACTGCCGGGTGGCTAGCACTCGTTGTGTGTTGCACTCGTTTCTGTAGTTTCATCTTTCCTGCGTTTTACCCGCCATGAGCTTCGTTTCGCTGAACTTGCGAAGCATTTTCATGTGACTGCTTATGGCAAATTTAGTACTTTCAACTTTGATTTGTTTACTCTCAAGGAGATCACTATTATGACTAAGAATCTTATTTCTTTCGTTGCTGTTCTGACTCTCGGCGTTTCCTCTGCAAATGCTGGAGTTATCATTAATGTCGAGAAGTTGTTGTCAGTTCCACCGTTTGGGGCTCCTGATGCTGCTTTGACTGGGTTTTCTGCTTTTCAGGTCAACGCTGCTACTACTGCCGGTGAAAACATTTCAGCGGTTGACGTGAACTTTACAGGTTCATTTCACCAAAGATGGATCGATGCGGACTTCGGTGGCGTTCCAAATGACCCTACCCCTCAAGGCCCTCCTTCCAATGGCCGTGGCGACAGTCATTTGACTTTGGTAGCAGGAGCTTTGGTTGGTAATGCTCCTTCGGAAGACAACAGCCTAGCTGGAAGTCCTCTACCTAGTAATTCGGCTCTCGGATATGGTCTGGGAACTTTTATTACGGGTGCTTGGGGTATCCCAGGTCCTAGCCAAGGTATGACCGCTACTCTCGGCTACGTTGTTATTCCAGAGGATTCGACAGCTTTGCTCACCTACTCCATTGCGACCTCCAACGGAACCTTCCCTGGAGAGGCAATAATCGGTTTCGTCATCCCCGAGCCTTCCACTATGGCTTTGGCTGGTTTGAGTCTGATTGGTTTGGTCCTGCGTCGTCGCAACGGCTAAGCTGAGTTAGCTCTTAGTTACGTAACTAAAACCCCTGCATCCACGCGATGCAGGGGTTTTTTTGTGGTTTGCTCGGATGATTCACCCGCCGCATCGCGTTGGCGACCGGTTCTTTACTCCTACTGAAAACAGTCCAAGGAAAGAACCGCAGAGACGCAGAGACGCGGAGATAATTCTAGTTAAAAAGCAATGAAAAGTATTTCTTCAGCCGATCGACTCAGGCAGTAGTTTTCTCCGCGCCTCTGCGTCTCCGCGGTTAAAACTCTTTTCACTTTGAGTTCTTTAGCCGAGGCAGAAATACCGGCTTCTAACGGACTGCGGCTGATCGAGGATCTGGCCTGTGCCAAAAAGAGCATGTAGCTCTGCATCGTTCATCTATCTGAGGTGTGCAGCGTTACAGGGAGCTACGCGACCTCCCCCAGGGCCTCTATGAGACGCTCGACCATCTCCGCGGTGTGCCCCGCGGTAAAACCTAGCCGCAAGAGCGACTGGCCCTCTGGTACCGAAGGGGGACGGATACCGGGTGCCCAGATGCCCCGTTCGCGGAGTTGTCCGGAGATCTGCATCGTCCGCTCGGCCGAGCCGAGCATCACGGGGAGGATCTGACTCTCGCTGCGTCCGGTGTCCCAGCCCGCGTCCCTGAGCCGCTCTCGCAAACGTGCAGCGCGAGCCAAGAGGCCCCGCCGACGTTCTGGTTCGCGGTCCACCAAGTCCAGCGCGACCAGGGCGGCGGCACTTATCGCGGCCGGATGCGCCGTTGAAAACACATAGGTCCGCGCAACGTTCGCCAGCCACTGTATCAATGCCGCCGAACCACAGACAAACCCGCCCGCGGCGCCCAGGGCCTTGCCGAATGAACCGACGCGAATATCAACGCGCTGTGGCAGTTCGGGATGCGTGGCGGCAAAGTGCTCGACGACACCGCGGCCGGTCGGGCCGAACACCCCCACCGCATGGGCTTCGTCGACCATGAGCATGGCATCGTGTTGGTGGGCCAACTCGGCAAGCTGTGGCAAGTGTGCCAGGTCGCCATCCATGCTGAATAGGGTGTCGGTCACGATCAGCCGCCGCCGATATTTTTTTCCATTCGTCAGCAATCCTTCCAGGGCACTGACATCGACATGGGGATAGATGTGCCGACGGGCGCGCGACAGTCGGCAACCGTCGATGATGCTGGCGTGATTCTTCGCATCGCCATAGATCGCATCCCCCCCGCCGGCCAGGGCGGGGATGATCCCCGCATTGGCGGCAAAGCTGGTGGGGAACAGCAACGCGGCTTCGGTGGCGAAGAACTCGGCGAGCCGCTTTTCCAGTGCCTCGTGAACCATCGAGCGCCCACTCACCAGCGGACTCGCCCCGCGTCCCACGCCTTGCTGTGTGAAACTCGTGATTGCCGCCTGGGAGAGTCGCGAGTCGGCGGCGAGTCCCAGATAGTCGTTCGACGCGAAGTTGATGATCGATTTTCCCGCGACCTCGACGATCGCCCCCGCCGTAGTAAGGGGAGGGGGGAGCGTGCGCAGCAGCCCGGCTTGCTGCCGTCTGCGAAGCTCTTCGTCTATCCAGTCGAGCGGATTCATGCTTCAATAATAGCAGATTTGCCCCTTCGGGAACTAAGGGCCCCTGCCGAACGTCAAAAACTCCAGCCGAGCCGCGGTGTGACCCAGATTCGATCCAGCGACGACAATTCGCCGAGCGACGCCGAACTGGTGGCGGCCACTCAAGGGGGGGACCGTCAGGCCTTCGGCACGCTGGTCGAGCGACACCAGGAGCGACTGTTCAACACCTTGCTGCGAGTGCTGGGTAGTGCCGACGACGCCCGCGAGGTGCTGCAGGATGCGTTCGTCCAGGCATACAGCAAGCTCGACACGTTTCGCGGGTCGGCCCAGTTTTATACGTGGATGTATCGCGTTGCGTTGAATCTGGCGTGCTCGCATCGCCGGCGGACAAAGCGCCGCCGCAGTGAGGTTTCGGTGGATGCCCTGAAAACAAGCGTGGGACAAGAACCACTCGACCACGAAGGAACAGCCGAAGAGCAAATGCTCCGCGCTGAGCAAGCCGAGCAAGTGCAAGCGGCACTGCTTAAGCTCAGCGCCGAACATCGCCAGGTGTTGGTGCTTCGCGAGCTGGAAGATTATTCGTACGAAAGCATCGCCGAAATCCTGGAGTTGCCCGTTGGTACCGTCCGAAGTCGACTGTTCCGCGCTCGAATGCAATTGAAAGGGTTTCTTGATGAGATGGTACTAAGCGAATCAAAACAGACCAAATAGGAGCCACAAAGTTCACTGAGAGCCCAGCGCAGCCACTGGCCGCAACCATAAAAATGCAATTTAGCCACGGATTGACCCAGCGCGGCCTGTAGCTACAACCAAAATATTTTCTCGCAGAGACAGAGAGACAGCAGAGAATACTCATACACTCGTAACAATTCAGCCAAATGGCGACTGACGCCAATCGTAGCTGAATTCGCAAGAATTCAGTGGAATAGACGTTAAGGTAGGTAGTCTCCGAATTCTTGCGAATCCGGCTACCGTTCGTTTGAACTGTTACTTACATTCTGCTCTGCCGTCCCTGCGTCTCTGCGAGAGATAACTTGTTTCCAGATAAAGGGTTAGAAAACATGTTTGTTTTCTGGTTGAAAAAGTTTTGCCAGGATTCACAACTTTATACCGTTAGTAGCACGGATGGAGTAAAACGTATCTCACGGTGTTCACGGTGGCTGATTGATTATGTCGAAACAAAACACGCATTCTGAATACGACGACTCGCTGCTGAGCGCCTATGTTGATGGCGAACTCACCGCCGCCGAGCGCGCCGCGGTCGTGGCCCGCTTGGCCGAAGATCCGCAGGCCCAGGAGTTGGTCGCCGCGCTGGAGTCGGTCTCCCTGAAAGTGCGATCACTGCCCCGATCCAAAGCCGCGGGTGATGTGCGAGCCGCCGTTTTGAAACAACTCGGTGGGCCGACGACTTCGCTACCTCGCAGCGAGCTGAGCATGCGGCGACGCCTGCTGTGGCCGCTGCTGGCCACGGCGGCCTTGGTGATGTTGATGCTTTATCAGCCAGAGGTGAAAGAAGACCAGGTGGAAGTTGCTCAGATTGACCAAGTTCTGCGGGAAGAAGGCTTGGCGAAGGAAAGAAACGAATCTGCTCTGAGATCCGTCCCTGCGATAGAGGCGATCGAAGAGGAGAGCACGGTCAGCAGTAACGAAGCGGCAGTGGATGAACTTGCCGCCTCATCAAGTTTAGATCGATCGGGACGGGGCCGAGATGACGCGGCGGACTTGGCTGCGCCGACCGCTTCTCTAGGTGTTGGTCGGGCTGCAGGCAGCATCGCGCCCACGGAACCAAACGTGGGACTGGTGCATATCACACTCACGGACCTGCAGTCCGGGGCCGAGCATTTTGATCGTCTGCTAGTGTCCAATGGCGTACAACTCGTGAACGAGTCAGGGGAAGACCCTGCCGGAATGGAAAAAAAAACGGCAACGTCCCAGGATTCAAACTCGCCCGCCGACTTCCAGGGTGGTGGTGGTGGTGAGTGGGGCGCTGCTGCGACAAGGGAGTCCCAATCTTCCGCAGCCCAGATGGTGCTCGTTGAAGCTCCTCCCGATCAAATCGCTCAGATCCTCTTCGCCTGCAACCAGGATACCGAAGCGATTGAATCAGTCACAATTGACGAGGCTGAGATGTCGGATGCTGGCGCGCAGTATCGCCAATACGAAAAACCCGATCGCAAGCAAGCCCCCTCGCAAACCTATGCTGTATCCCCAGAGCAACAAGGCGTGATCGCCGCGCTCAATTCTCTCAACATCGATCAAAAGCATCCCCAATCCCCGACGGGACCCGCGGCAGCGGGCGTGCCACTGCAACCGCAACAGGCATGGGCCACACGTCTACGCTCCGACCAAATCTCCGCTACGCTTGAACAACTCGAAAGCCAGGTCCAATTCCGCCGCAATCAGGCCCAAAACTTTGCCATCCGCAATGAGGCCGCTGACAACCTGCGGAAATTCGCGAAAAAAGACGCCGACCAGCCGCAGCAGGTCCGCGTATTGTTTTTTCTGCATCCGAGCGAGTCCCAGAAGAAATAGCTTCCCCATGAATCGCCGTTGGCGCCAGGCCGCTGGTTTTCCCTGATTAAACCATCGGCCTGGCGCCAACGGGTAGAAAAGTCTCACACGACCGCTACTCTCGTGCGCATTTTTCGGGTATCTTGAGGCTCCTTTGCTGGTCCCCAATCTCGAAAGGCTAAGAGTTCCATGTCTGAAGTCAAGATTCGTATGCGTCCCAATGGCCCCTTAGTCGTCGAAGGCCCGTTTGAGTTGTTTGACTCCCAGGGAAACGCCTTCACGCTCAACCCCGACAAGCCGGCCATTGCACTGTGCCGCTGCGGCCACTCGGCCAATAAGCCCTTTTGTGACGGCGCCCATAAGAACTGCGATTTCCAATCCGACGAACGACCGCCGACGGTCTAAGCCGTTGCCGACAGGTTTTCCCCAGTGCGAGTCGATCTAGGTAGTGCTGGCCAGCACTTCTTGAGATCCTTTGAATGGTAAATTCTGCTTGCCGTAGCGATTGCACGACGGAGCAGTCTCACTATCCGCAAATTCTTGTCTTTGAATCGCTTTCGAGTGGTGGTGAGGCGACTCGTTGCCATGCTAGAATCCGCCCCCCGGAGATCGCTGGTCTTCTCCGCGTGAACCACACTTCGAAAGGAATCTTCTCCCCATGTCTGCAGAGAACGAAATTAAGCTAGACGAGTCGCTTACTATTGCCACCACGTCTGCTTCACTTGATAGCGGTCTCCTCGCCGAGCAATTTGTCGGACAGTGGAATCGCTTGGTCAGCACCACCAACTGGGAAAAAGGCCGCATCATTTGCGAGTGGCGTGAGGCCCTGATGACCGAGGGAGCCGCCGTGACGGACTATTCCGACGAGGCCTGGGCTCAACTGGTGGGTGGCGTGACGAGCCAGCACGTCGGTCGGCTACGGCGAGTCTCCCAGCGATTCGCCGAAGAGTGGGAACAATACCCGGGACTCTTCTGGAGCCATTTCCAGGCGGCCCTCGATTGGGACGACGCCCCCATGTGGCTTGAAGGCGCAATTCAGAACGAATGGTCGGTTTCCCAAATGCGAGGCAAACGTTGGGAAACCCTCGGTACCCCCCCCGCCGAACAACGCGCCGAGCTAGACCAAACACCTGAATTCGAACCGCTGACGGCAGGCCCTGCTTCAGCGGGCCTGCAGGACCCCGAAACAACCGACGCACCCACCTCCGCTAAATCAACCAACGTCAAACCCCTCACCACCGAGAAGCCCCCCCAAGAGCAACACGCCCAAGAAGATTCTGCGTGCGAAGCAGACCTCGAACCCACTCCCGCGAAACCGCCAGCGAACCGCACCCGCCTTAATGTGGATGTAGAATTACTCCCCGATGACCTGGCCGACGCCTTCGAGCAATTCAAACTCGCGATCATCGCCCACCGCCGCGAAGGCTGGCGCGACACCACTCCCGAGACCGTGTGCGAATGTCTCGCTGCGCTACGTGAATTGGCCCTGTCAGACTAATTCACTCACCCGCGTACTGCTCGGCATATTCCAGCACCCAGTGCTCGATGAGTTGCCTGAAGTGGTCCAGATCAACATCTTTGAGAAGTTGATAGTGGCTACGGGTAAAGCTCTCCTTATTGCGAATCGCCCCGCGGGCTTCGATCGAGAGCACGTGATACTGATTGTGAGGAGCGACGGTAATCGTGAGCCGGCTAAAAAGGTTGTCCCGCTTTCCCCCGCTAAGCGACAAATCATCCCGACTCAACGCAGCACCCCACCCCTTGTCATCGGCCACAGCGGCAAGATTGAAACCGGGAAACTGGTCGGCCAGTTGCTTTAAGCAGCTTTCGATATGGTCCGTGAGTTCCAATCGGTAGCCGCTATGCACACGACGACATTCCTCCTCGCTCATCGCCTTGGCCGCTTCGGCGCGGGCCTTTTCATCGCGGGCTTGTTGACCTCGTTCGGTCGCTTTTTGGAGTCGTTCTTTGAAGTCCATGGATCTCTTCGCTATGACTTTGCTAGCAGTGCTGGCGAAATCTTCCGTCAATCGTGATGTGCCGATCTTCGCCTCGAATCCACCTTCTGACAACCCCCTCGGGGGCACCACCAGGGCTGTCATGGCAAATCGACAATGGCAGCGCGGATGGCTACTGCTGCGCTTCCCGGCAAGATTTTCCCGGCTCTGCTAGCAGGCATTGCCGGAAAAATCGTTGTTTTCTTCAAAATGAATCCAAGTACTTCCACCCGCGCCGCCGATACTTTGAGAACGGACCGGGGGGCGCCACTGAGAATGTGCGCGGCAGGATGCCTGCGCTCACCCATCTGTCCTCATGCGCTGGGAAGGAACCCTCGTTATGCATACCCATCTGAAGATTTACCGCGGTCCTGTCGAAAGCGATTCACCCGTGGTCACCAAGAATGAATCCGGCGACGACTGTGTTACCGTCTCGTTCGGAGAAGTATTGCCATTGATCGTCGATGCCGTCACGAGCGAGCGTACCTGGCTCAGCGATTTCGAGCTGGACGATATCACCATCTCGCGTGACCTGTACGAAGTGCTTTCTGCCTATCAATACTTCCGTCGGCCAGGTGCTTGAGAGTCAGGCCATTTTAGGCAAATACTTCAGCAGCCCGATGCGTTCACGTGTCGGGCTGTTTTGTTGCGCAGATTGCGGTACACCGGGCAAAATGGATAATGAGTTTCTGACTCTGCCGGTAAACATTTCGCCCAGGACAAGCCCATGTCACGCGACCGAATTCAAACCGCCGCCGAGCGGATCCAGTTCGCCCGCGGCTATACCCAGCAATTTCTTTCGGACCTCACTGACGAAGAGTGGTTCTGGACCCCATCAGGATTTGTCACCCACATCGCCTGGCAAGTAGCCCATCTCGCCAGCTCGCAATACAGCCTGTGCCTGCTACGCGTGCGGGGATTTCGGGAAACCGACGAAGCAATCATTCCCCAGCCGTTTTTCGAAAAATTTCGGATCGGCTCGACGCCCCAGGCCGCCGCGGAGAACAATCCCCCGCTGGCCGAGATTCAAAAAGTTTTTGACGCCGTCCACTCCCAGGCGCTCAGAGAGATTTCCGACAAGACGGACGAGGAGCTAAACGTCCCCGTCGAAAAGCCGCACCCTGCTTTCGACACCTTGCTCAGCGCAATCGAGTACAGCCCCCAACACGAATTGGTCCACGCCGGCCAGATCGCGCTGCTGCGCCGTCTTATGGGAAAGCCTTTCAAAAGGTGAACCCCCTGAGCAACACCCATGTCAACCTGTTAGCCGGGGTCGTCCTGACCCCGTTCATTTGGACAGGAACCCCAGATCATGCCCCAAACCTTGCATCTCACCCTCGAAGAAATGGAGTCCCAACTCAAACATATCCGCCAGTCCCCCGCCGACAATGGCGTGCTGGAGATGATCGTTTGCCGACCCGATGTGGACCGGCGACAAATGCTGTTCGAAGCGGAGATCGATCCTGCCCAAGGTTTGCACGGTGATAGTTGGCTCACACGCGGTGATTACCGAGGTGGCCCTGCCCATCCCGACTCGCAGATCAATATCATGAACAGTCGGGTTATATCGCTGTTGGCGCAAGACCGCGAGCGCTGGCAGCTTGCCGGCGATCAACTGTATGTTGACTTCGATTTGAGCGAGGAGAACTTGCCCGTTGGATCGCAGCTTGCCATCGGCTCGGCCGTGCTGGAAGTGACTGCCGAACCACACACCGGCTGCCAGAAATTTGCCCAGCGTTACGGCCCTGATGCGACCAGATTCGTGAACTCTCCCGAAGGAAAACGCCTCCACCTGCGCGGCATCAATGCCCGCGTAATCCAGGCGGGAACCGTGCGAACTGGTGACTCCATTCGAAAACTGTGATTTGTCGCTGGAGGTTTCGCGATTTCAAACTTCCTTGACCATGAACTCCCCCCGTCCCAGCGTCCGCAAGTACTGGTTCGCTACGTCGGCATGGTTGCCCGTGAAACGTTCTTGTTCGCCATCAAACGTCAGAACGGGACCTAAAGTGAGTTCCGTGGAGACGGCCCCCTCTTCATTGTTGGCCACCACGCGATTGAGCTGTTCCAAGATCGTGGCCGCTGAGGCGGTGAGCCCTGCGCCCGCACCGAGTTGCCCAATTGCGATCGTGGGGTTGGTCGGGCTACTCTCTGCGGATTCCTGGGCAGCACGGAAGGCATAATTTGCCAGGTTGCACCACGCTGTCGAGTGATGGCCCTCTTTGACCGGAGCATTGAGCGTGCCTGGAGAATGTTTGCGAATCGCTTCGATGAAATTCTTCTGGTGCAAAATCATGCCATCGGCACTCTTGATGTCTTTGATGAGTTTTCCCGCGGCGTCGAACGCTTGGGCCTTGCCCCGCTGACCTTCTAAGCGTCCTCCCTCGCAGTAGACGATGTAGCCACTCCCCGGGCCCGGGCAGGTGGGTGCTGACTCGCTGCCAGACTTCTCGGGGAGATTGCTCAAGGCGATCACCACGGGAATTGTGCCCGTGTCCAAGAGGGCAAAATGCACGTTCGGAGTATTGCCCGCATCGTGCCAGCCAAACCGGCCCCCCGCAGCCACAACTCGCTGGGGAAACGCAATCGCGTCGCGAAACACGTTATTCCGCACGTCATCGATCAGGTGGACTCCCCAGTTGCCCATCTCGCCGGCTCCCGTATTCCAGTCCCAGTGCCAGTCGTAGTGCCATTTGTCACGATAGATCGGCTGATCTGCCGCCGGGCCGAGCCACACGTTGTAGTCGAGCGTTGCTGGAGGTGTGAGTGGTGTGTCACGCTTGCCGATAGAAGCTCGCACTCCATAGCGATTCACGCGGACCCACTCGATCGCTCCCAGTAGTTTATCCTCATGCAATATCTGCTTGATTTCGGCTTGCATCGGTGCGGATCGCTGCTGTGTGCCGATTTGGCAAATCTTCTGATACTTGTCCGCAGCCTTAACGACTTGCACCCCTTCCCAGTGGGCATTGCACAGCGGTTTCTCGACATACACATGCTTGCCCGCCTCCATCGCCCACAATGCCGCCAGACAATGCCAGTGGTTGCAGGTGGCAATCGCCACGGCATCGAGTTCAGCAAGGTCGAGCGAACTCCGCAGATCGGAAAACGTCTGGGCATCCGGCACCCGCGACGACCACTGGTCCACGAGCGCACTATCCGGATCGCAGATGGCAGCAATCTCCACCCCTGGGACTTGGCTGAAGGCCTCGATAAGCTGTCCGCCCCGCCAGCCCAGCCCGATGATTCCCAGATTCACTTGTTCGTTCGCGCTTGTTGCGGCAAAAGTTCGAGAACCCAGGGCCAGCGCCCCGCCGGCCAGGGCTCCTTGTTGTAAGAAGTGACGACGGGTGGTAGGTGGCATCGGTGGGTTCTCCATGGGGGAGTGTTAGCAAGAGAATTCGATTCTATCTCCGTAATCTTACACTCTTTCTCAGCGAAACCCAATCGTTATAATTGAAGATGTTCCTGGCACACGCCTGCGGGGGGGGATGCCGTTGGCCATGACAGGAGACGCTTCCATGAGCGATTATCGGTATCTGCTTTTCCCGCGTGGCAATCAGCCTGCTACGGGCGAAGTGGCTGAGTTGCAGAATTACGCTGGTCCGCTATTGGTCCGCTTTGCAGTAGGCACGGAGCGGAAAACGAACAGCCTTGCCATTGCCTTCGAAGCCGAAGCTTTCGAGCGAGCCCTTCAAGCACATGCCGGTTTCAGAGCACTGATTCATCAATGGGAACGTCGCGGAGCAACCGTCCTTGAACACCTTAGTTTCGTTAAAGATTCCCAGGCGCTACGACCAGTACCTGCCAACCAGAACTTTCCCGGAATCGGTACTCAATTCGCTCTCTCGGGTTCCAAAAAATCTGCCTCGGTCACAGCACAGGACAAACTCATTGCTGCCAAGGAACTGGCTGCCCGCGAAGCACTCGGTCGCTCGCTGCTCGGCGTGCAGCAAACGATCCAGCGCCATCGATCCTTAGAGAGCATTGCTGCTTGGGCACCCTACTTGCTCATCGCCGCGGGCTCTTTACTGACGATTGCCGCAGGCACCTACACCTACCAACGGCTGCAAGATTCTCGGGACGAGCGACGCAAAGAAACCATCGAGCGCGTGACCAACAACCCGATGCAAGAAAACCTTGACGCCGCAGAGGAATAGTGCAATAGCCTGCAACGCGTCCGGGTTAGCCAATCCGTTAGCCGCGACGCGCCGCTGAGTCCTGCTCAGCAAAGCGGAGCGCGTCCGCCAGATACTGATCCTTCAGCCGCACATAATTCCCCGCCGAATAGGCGAAAAACTCTCGCTCGCCTTCCGACACCGGCCGCAACTGCTTGCAGGGATTCCCCACATAGACGAACCCGCTCGCCAGCCGCTTCCCCGGCGGCACGAGGCACCCAGCTCCCACGATCACTTCATCTTCAACCACCGCCCCATCGTTGACAATCGCGCCGATGCCGATCAGCACGCGATCTCCCACCGTGCTGCCATGCAGCACCGCCCGATGTCCGATCACCACATCCTCGCCTATCGAGAGCGGCCAGCCGTCGGGATTGAAGATGCTCTTGTGCGTGGTATGCAGCACGGCGTTGTCCTGCACATTCGAGCGATCCCCGATCTTGATAGGGAGCAAATCCCCGCGAATCACCGCTCCCGGCCAGACACTCACATCGCCCCCCAAAGTGACGTCACCGATAACGGTCGCCGCAGGGTCGATATACACTCGCCCGCCGAGTTGGGGCAACTTGCCTCCAAACGATCGAATTGCCACGAAGTTTTGTCCCTTCTAAGAAACGGTTACGCTGGTTCTGAAAGCCGCATGGCGATACGCTGGATAGAGTACCATTTTGCTCAACTCGACATAAGGATGCAGGAGCCTCTCGCCAACTCACGGGGATACAACATCATGAAGCCTACAAATTTATCACCGCGGCGAATTATGTTGCTTTGTTTGGCGATGAGCGCGGCGTTTATCGCGACGCCAGCCAACGCCGCCGCGACTTTGACAGATGAGCAAACCACAATCTGCCAGCAACGCGGCCTGGATCCCGACCAGATCGCTGGTCTTCTGGAGAAGCCGCTCTACCAATTCAGCGAGACCGAGGTCGATGCCTATCTGAGATTCTTAAGCGACACCGAACCCGACCTCCGCCGACGGATCCTGCACCTGGCGCGCAAGAATCTCGGCCAGCCCTACGAGATCTATTTGCTGGGTGAAATGCCTTTTGAACCCTACGACCCACAGCCCTTGTACTGCCTGGGGAAGAGCGACTGTGTAGTCTTCGCCGAGCACACCTATGCCATGGCATTGTCAAACAACTGGCCCAGTTTCATGAAGATGCTCCAGCGCATTCGCTACCGCGACGGCCGCCTGGGAGTCACTACCCGCAACCACTACACCGAGGCCGACTGGAACAAGTCCAACTACTGGCTCGTCGAAGATATCACCGCTAATGTCGCCGGCGATTCGGCCGTAACATTTTCCGAGAAGATCGATCGTGCGCATTTCTTCAAAAATCGCTATCAGCTCGATGTCGACGTGCCGGTCGAAACGCACGAAGACCTCTATCTGCCCTATGCCGAAATCAAACGGGCCCAACAGCACCTGCAGGACGGCGACTTCGTCAACGTCGTCCGAGCGACCGTGCCGGCTAGCGGAACGCCTGCCAGCGCGTTCGTCGGTCACGTCGGCCTCATCACCCACGGCTCCAATGGCGAGATGCACATGATCCACTCCACCGTGCCCAAAGTCCGCGAAGAACCGCTTCACGAGTACATCTCCCGCTCGACAGCAGACAACGCCGCCAACGACGCCGCCGGCAAACCGCGTTTGGTGGGCTTCAAATTCTTGCGCTTGCGCGAAAAACCGCTCCAAAACCTGCAGCAGATTGACGGCCCCGACGCCCCCCGCGTCACGCTCCCCTCCGGCAACGAAGCGAAGTTTTGATCGGCATGGGAAACCGCGCACCGTTAACCGCGCTGCACAGTGCCAGCACAGCAGAGCGCGAAGTCTCTCACCACCAACCACCCGCCACTTACCTTCCTCATACCGCTCCGAGTGATTCGCTTTTGGCCTCGACCGCACCCGCCTCGATGCGGTTGATGGCGTTGAGGAAGGCGCGGACGCTGGCTTCGACCGAATCCGTCGAGGCACCACGACCGCGGTAGACCCGGCCGTTGTATTCCACTTCGACTAGAGATTCCCCTTGGGCGTCTTTGCCTCGGCTGGCGCTCTGGACCCGGAAATCCTTGACTACGACCGACTTGCCGGTGATCTCTTCGATTGCGAGAAACAAGGCGTCCAGTGGGCCGTCGCCTTCGCTGTTGGTGGCCTCAGACTCCTCGCCGGCGCGCGACAAGACAATCTTTGCCTGGCGAACCGTCCCACTCGATGCTTGGATTTCGTAGGACACGAGTTGCCATTGATCGCCGATTTGGGTGTTGCGTTGCTCGATCAAAGCCGCGATGTCGCCATCGTAAATCTCTTTCTTCTTGTCTGCGAGTTTTTTGAAATCGACAAACACCGCTTCTAACTGCTCATCGGTCAGATGATATCCGAGCGCCCGACTCCGGTCAGCCAAGGCAGCGCGGCCGCTGTGTTTGCCAAGCACGAGATCGGTCTTGATGAACCCGACGTCTTCAGGCCGCATGATTTCGTAGGTCGTGGGTTCTTTGAGCATGCCATCCTGGTGGATGCCTGCTTCGTGGGCGAAGGCATTGCGTCCGACGATGGCCTTGTTGCGTTGGACGATCATGCCGGTAATGTTCGAGACCAACCGGCTCGTCGGGACCAATCTTTGGGTGTGAATGCCCGTGTCGAGATGGTAATAGTCGCGGCGCGTCCGCAATGCCATTACGGCTTCTTCGAGCGAACAGTTGCCCGCGCGTTCGCCGAGGCCGTTGATCGTACATTCGATCTGGCCGGCACCGTTCTCGACGGCAGCGAGACTATTCGCGACGGCAAGTCCCAGATCATTGTGGCAATGGACGCTAATGACCGCCTGATCGATATTCGGCACGCGGTTAACGAGCATGTGAATCACCTCGGCAAACTGCGCCGGTGTGGCGTAGCCAACCGTGTCAGGGATATTGACGGTCGTCGCGCCAGCCGCGATGGCCGCTTCGACAACCTGGCACAAGAAATCGTGTTCCGTGCGGGCGGCATCTTCGGGGGAAAACTCGATGTTGTCGCAGTAGCTCTTGGCCCGCTTGACCCCTTCGACCGCCCGGCGAATGATCTCCTCCTTGTCCATGCGGAGTTTAAATTCGCGATGGATCGCACTGGTGGCCAGAAAGACGTGAATGCGAGTGTCATTCCCACCTTGGAGTGCTTCCCAGGCACGGTCGATATCGGCCTCACGGCAGCGGGCCAAGCCACAAATGGTGGCCCCCGAGACCGTGTTCGCGATCTGGCGAACGGCTTCAAAGTCGCCAACAGAGGTAATTGGAAAACCTGCCTCGATGACATCTACACCGAGATCGACGAGTGCCTGGGCGATCTCCAGCTTTTCCTTCAGGTTCATACTGCAGCCTGGGGACTGTTCGCCGTCGCGTAAAGTGGTGTCGAAGATTGTAATTTTTTGTGGCTTTGTGGTAGACATGGCAGAGTTATTGGTTGGTGGTTAGCGAGCCGGGGCGACCTCGGCCCCGAAAACTGACAATATGCAATAAAAAAACCCTGGGGCCGAAGGGCCTCAGGGTTGGAAAACTTTTTTAGGTAAAAGTGTCTTTACGAACCCTAAGCCCTGCTCTTAAAGAGCGGCAGTAGTAGCAGGGTTAGTAACGACAGAATAGCCATGTTTCGCAATGTGTGCGTTTTTTTCGAGAGTTTCGGTTGGTCGCGGGTCGAACTTTCAAGTATTCTCCCCACAACTCTAGCCGACAGACTGCGGTCCGTCAAGGTTCGCTGGAATGGGCAAAAATTGAGGAATTTCACTGGGTTGCAAGTTTACTACTGGGGACAACGCAATGCTGGATAAAGGTCGGTATCTCGATCTACTCGCGGAAAACGCCGAGAAATGCTCAAATTCTGCGGCACCGGCCAAGCCGTTTTTGGGTGTCCATTTCGCTTGTTGCGGCGTGTACGCCCGGGTGGTTGCCAATGCAGAGAAAACGGCTTATCTGGGCCACTGCCCCCGGTGTGCCAGGCGGGTGCGGTTTGAGATTGGCCCCGGGGGAAGCGATTCTCGGTTTTTTACGGTCCAGTGAGGGTGGGTTACACCGCTATTGTTTCCCCATTTGACCTTGGATCCATGTTTCCAGTTCCTCCAGATCGACCGGGGGAAGCGACTCGATATCGGGCCGTAGCCTCTTGGCCTCTCGAGCATAGACGTGGTGAATCTGCGACTGGGGCTTGTCGGTGTTCCAGTGCAGCAGAATGCGAATGCACATGGGAAGGCCGCCGGGGACGGCGATCTCGTGCCCGCAGAGCAACGGCACATCCAACAGGCCGAGCTGGCGGGCGGCCAAGGCGGGGAACTCGGCATTGATGTCGGGAGTGGTCGAGAAAATTGCGCTGGCGATGTCGCAAGTCTCGATCTCATTCTGACGCAACATGAGGGCGAGCAACTGGCGGGTCGCCGAGAGGATTTCCTCGCGGTCGTTCTGGCCAAGGGTGGTTGCTCCACGTACACCACGACAAGGCATGGGTGAATCTCGCAAAAATACTGAAAAAAGTAGTTAATAATGCGTGTCTGGCAGCAGCCTAACTCTTGTCTGGGCTGAAAGTAAGCCAGCCTCTGTTAAAAGCCATTATAAACCGCAGATTTTCTGCTTTGGGAGGGAAAATCGCCGATTGGGAAAGTTTGCCGACTTTGCCCGGTTTGCCTGTGGGAGGTTGAAAAATAGTTTGCCAGAATTTTTCAGACCCGTTGACAGCGAATGGGCGAGTGGTAGAATTTCGGGTCTCGCTTGAGCTTGTTGTTTTCAACAGGGTCCTGAGAGAAATTGCTCCAACACGGATAATAACTCGGTGTTGGAGTTTGTATTGCTCTTTGACAATTCGGAAGTGACTTCTAACAATTTCTTGAGGGTTGTGGGTTCCTCTTTGTAGGTACTCACGATTCTTGAGTGAAATGCCAGCACAAGACTGTACGAACGTCGGTGCGGAGTAATTCCCCGCAACGATGTTATTCAAATTTCTCAATTAGGCTCTTTCACTTGAAGGGTAGCCACGATTCAACGAATCGCCGGTCCTTCAGTTTAAGTATACATTAATTGAAGGGTTTGATCCTGGCTCAGAATGAACGTTGGCGGCATGGATTAGGCATGCAAGTCGAGCGAGAAGCCAAAGATTGAAACTTCGGTCGATTTCTTTGGTGGAAAGCGGCGCAAGGGAGAGTAACGAGTAGTTATCTACCCCAGGGTCCGGAATAGCTGCGGGAAACTGCAGGTAATGCCGGATAATATCCCCGGATCAAAGGTGTGATTCCGCCCTGGGAGGAGACTGCTTTGTACTAGCTTGTTGGTGGGGTAATGGCCTACCAAGGCTACGATGCATAGCGGGCGTGAGAGCGTGGCCCGTCTCACTGGGACTGAAACACTGCCCAGACACCTACGGGTGGCTGCAGTCGAGAATCTTCGGCAATGGGCGAAAGCCTGACCGAGCAAT
>JBGSPU010000105.1:0-7313 GCA_041738415.1 Bythopirellula sp. | reverse complement strand
CCGTGATGTCGATGATCAAGAGAAGGCAGGGATCCCATGTACGTGGGCACAATTATTGGAGCCAATGCCGAGACCTGAGATTAATCGCACTCACCCACAACATCATGATTCTTGTGCTTGTTGAGGTTTTCTACAGAGCCGCTACGTGCCATTTTTGCAATTTCTATTACTTATTATTGGTACCGGATCACCAGGTTCACCAGCAACTGCTGCAATAGTTCCACAATCATCATCTGCGTCCGGGCATTCTTTAAGTCCCGATGCGTAAAAGTATTTGTCAAAATTTGAAATATCAACCGGACCATCACCACCGTTCGGATTCCCGACACATGCATTCCTCGCCACATTGGGTCTATATTCTACGTAATCACCACCTGCAACGTACCATTTATCCCACTTCTTACAGGCGTAACAACATTCTATCTCAGAGAATCCAGTAACACCGCAATCCTCATTGCCTTGAAATATGCAATTGGGACATTCGGCGCTCGTCCATGCCATTGTCACAAACGTGAAAATAGCAATAAAAAGGACCAAGACGGAAAGAGAGGCATCGGACCTCCGTAGTTGAATAGTCAAAACTTGCACATTCATGACGATTCCTCCAAGAACAAACAATTAAAGTTGTCAATACAACACCTAAATAATTCGAAAGTGTGTTCTTTCACATTTGTATGCAACGCGTACGACTACTACTATCGATGTGCCAAAGTAGATTCTAAACCATACGTATACAACAAGAAGCACTGCCTACAAAGAATTCACTTCTTCAAATTCATAACTTCACTATAAGATACTGCTTGTGGCCAATGAAAAATTCCTATTGAATATCCGATCCGCTCAACAAGATTGCATGTTCGCAAATGTCTTGTCACTCTAGCTTGCAATCGCTCTGATACTACTTTCCATCCCCGTGCCGGATAACCATAATCGTAAAGAAGATTGAGACTAAGCGCAAACATCGAATTCCTGAAATCCAGATCAGAGTCAGGATATTGAATAGTTAATGCAAAACTTACGTTAGAAGTTTGGTAAATGAAATCTGAGTCGAAGCCAAAGTGGGCCGGCTCAAAGGATCCATAATAAGCTAAATGAAGAGGCAATGACTCCGGGTGCTGATCACACCATCTCTTCAGATACCTCAGATCCTGCCCCCAATCGACATTGCTCCCCAGCAAATGCTCCGGCCCACCCAGAGGCCCTCCCACGGACTCATTAAAGTACGAGATCGAATGCGGAAACGACCACAAGCTGCTGGCGAGAAACCAGCAGAAGGAGCCAGTGGCGGCGAGGGTGAAGAGGGGCTGGAGCATTGCGAAATCCCCTGCGATGTGTTACATCGCGGCTAGCGCTGCGCTGCTGAATCAGCCCATTTGACGTAATCTAACCCTGTGGGAAAGGGCTGTCAAGCAAATTCCAGAAAAATTTCGGGAAATAGTTTCGAGTCAGAGAATGAGGGATGAGGGCCTGGGAGTCGGGGGCTGGGGAAGAGTTTCGAGGCGCGAGAGAGACGCTAGGCGCTAGTTACTAGGCGCTGGTCAGAGTAAACCGGTACTGTCTGACTAGCGCCCAGCGCCTAGTAACTAGCGCCTTCCACAAACTGGCCCAAAAACAGTCGTAGAAATCGGCCACTCAATTCGCGAGAATGGGCTTCGCATCCCATAGCAGATGTTCCTTGACAACTTAAAACGATTCGCCCGTAGGGTTCCGCCTCCACGCACTTTGGTGCTGAGAGACACGGCATACTAGCAGTATGCGCTGACCGAGAGGCTTTGTCGTTTGTGCCTCGTAGAGGAAAAGCAGGCAAGCATCGAGATAGAATCCGGCGATTATCGATTTCTTTCGCCTTGACTTAACTCTTGGCTTATTCCAGCTCGGCTATTCGGATCTTGCGAAAATCAATTGACATCTCGTTACCTGGGTGTAACTGCAAGCCTATCGGGCCTTTCTCGACAGCAGTATCCGATTCGTAATTCATCACGAATCGATGGTTCAGCCAAACTGTGTAGTTCTTCCCCATGGCAACAATGGTCAGGATGTTCCAGTCGTTGAGCTTGAGCAAATCCTCAATTCCTTGGGCTTCGACAGGATACCCTTGGCCATCGATGTAGGGCGAAGCGGTCAGGTCTCGCTTCAGCGAACCGGAAATGCCGATTTGAATCTGCTCCTTCGAATCTCGCAAGAAGACACCTGAGTCGACGGTACCGTGGCCATTTTTGAATTCACACTCGATGATGAAATTGGCATACTCGCGCTGGGTCCACAGGATCGAGCCGACCCGCTGGGGGTCACTTGTGGCTGTTAACACTCCCTCTGATGCTTTCCACCAGATGTTATTCTCCGGTACACGCCATCCGGCCAGGTCCTTGCCATTGAAGACCGAAGGCAATTCTTGCCCCGACGCAGAAAGGGGATTCTGTGTAGAGCTGACCATACACAACAAGAAATACAGAGGGAAAGCAAATCGGCACTTCTTCATAGTTCGAACGTCCTTATCGATAGGGATGAATTCGCTGCATGCGCAGGAACATTAGTTATTTTTAGATTTGCAGTTTTAGTTGTCCGCTGAAATGATAAGTCCCAGAGTCCGCTGCAATCACGGTGTATTCTTCCTCGTGATGAGACCACTGCAAGTGATGACACTGCTCGATAGACTCGCCGCTATCTAGTGCAATGCTTTCGGCTTCGCAGGGCAAGAAAACCTGAGCCTTGGTGTTGGCTGGAATGATTATCTCCAATTGGAACAATTCTTCTTTTCGCACCCAACGGCTTTTGATGGTTCCCTGAATGGAGTTGTAGCTTGCTTCAGCATACTTCAGGCCACCCCCGAGATATGGCTTGATCACGAATTGTTTGAATCCTGCGACATTTGGGTCTAATTCGATACCCGCTACATGACGGTAAAGCCACTCGCAAACAGAACCGAGCGAATAGTGATTAAAAGAGTTCATCTGCGGGTCAAAGAATCCTTCTTCTTCTGTCCATCCATTCCAGCGTTCCCAAATGGTCGTTGCCCCATGGAGCACTGGATAGAGCCAAGACGGGTATTCTTGGTTGCAGAGCAATCGGTAGGCCACGTCGGAGAATCCCCTTGCGGTCAGAATAGGGTTGAGGTGACTTATGCCAATGAAGCCTGTACTCAAATGCCAGTTAAGATGCTCAATGTTTTCGACCAAGTGCGCCGCTGCTTTCTCTCTCGCGTCTTCTGGTAGCAGATTGAAAGCTAGTGCTAACAGGTAGGCGGTTTGCGTCTCGATTGAAAGCCGACCATCTTCGAGGAGCCATTTACTTTGAAACGCCTCGCGTACGCGGCAATACATTGCATTGAATCGTTCGGCGTCTTGTTGTTTATTGAGCTCCCGCGCTAATTGAGCCATTTTGGAGGCACCATCTGCCCAATAGGCCGTGGCAAGCAAAGTCTTCATCTCGGAATGTGTGCGAAAACTTGTGTCCGAAGGGATGCACAGCCAATCGCCATAGTTGTTACCGAGATGATTGCAACGAATGCCTTCAGGATTAGTCCGCTCAAGCCAGTCGAGCCAACTTACCATCGACTCCCAATGACGCTCGACAATCCGGCGATCTGAGTAAACACGCCAGAGAGTCCAGGGAAGAATGATTCCAGCATCGGCCCAGCCCGCTCCGCCGCCAAGACCATCCAGGCCGACGAAGTTATCTCCTTCTCTCAGACGTGGTGCCACGTCCGGAAAAATACCATCAACATCCTGCGAATCAGTGACATCATCCATCCATTTTGTGAAGAAGGCGGCGACATCCATATTGTAGGTGGCCGTCCGGAGAAAGACCTGCGCATCCCCCATCCAGCCCAAGCGTTCGTCGCGCTGGGGGCAATCGGTTGGAACGCTGAGGAAATTCCCTTTTTGGCCCCATAGTGCATTTTTCCATAGTCGATTCACTAAAGGGTGAGAACACTCGAATTGTCCCACCGGTTGCGTCGATGACATGACGACACAGCCATGGATACGATCTCGTGGAAGCGGTTCGTTGAGTCCAGATAGTTCTATATATTGAAAGCCGTGAAAGGTGAATCGTGGTTGCCATGTTTCTGTCGCATCGCCCTTGAGGATATAGACATCGGTCGCCTGGGCACGACGGAGGTTATCGGTATAGATTGTGCCGTCGGGATTTAAGCGTTCTGCATGCCGAAGTTGAATTCGCGTGCCTCTTGGACCTGAAACGGATAGTTCAACCCAGCCTGCGATATTTTGGCCCAGATCATAGATGAATCTATCCGGTGCTACTTGATGGACTGAAATAGGGCTAAGCTGCTCGACAATTCGCACTGGCTCACTGCGCTGAGCTACCAACGGCAAGTCATCGGAAGTATCTGTCTGCTTATTGTTGGAAAAACCATAGTGAGGGATGTGAACCTTGGGAGGGGTTACCTCGACGGCAGGGAGCCAATGCGAATCGTCGAAGTCCGCTCGGTTCCAACCGTTGCGTTCACGACGGGCGTCGTAGGTTTCGCCCATCATGAAATCGCTGAAAAGAATCGGCCCTGTATTACACAACCATGTCTGATCACTTCCAACGACCAGACTTTGCCCATTCTCTAGTTCAACTTCAAGCTGCAGAAGCAGGCTGTTTTCCAACGTGCCATACTGCCCTCGCGTTTCTTGCCAGCCGATGTACCCGCTCCACCAGCCATCACCCAAGATTGCACCTAGTACGTTCACTCCTTGAGTGAGGTGGTCAGTGACCTCAAAGGTGCGATAGTGCAAGCGTTTATTGTAATCAGTCCATTCTGGGAGGAAGCAGTCTTGGGTAACTCGGGCACCGTTTAGCGTTAGGTCTAGAATTCCTCGAGACGTGGCATAAAGAGTTGCACGACGTGTCGTCCTGGGTACTAGAAACATTTTGCGAAAAAATGCGGGTGTGCCGGGCTGAGTTTCCGTACCTTGCATGGCCTCAGGGTCACGCTGGATTATTCCCGGGTCGTGGGTAATCCAGCGTGCCTCCCAGTCGCTGGGTTTAAGGAGCCCCATTGTCCATAAGGCTGGTTTGCTCGTCGAGCGAAGATCTCTGTCATCCCAGAGAGAAACCTGCCAGTAGCATGTCATGCGAGAGTGAAGTGTTGCTCCCTCATAAACTATCTGGCACGATTGATCACTTGCAACTCGTCCGCTGTCCCACAAGTCGGCTTGACCAGCTTGCAGGCCTTGCAGGGTACTAGCAACCTGCACGCAATAGGCAATCTGACGCGCACCTCGATGTTCACTCCGTATGAGCCAGCTTAATCGAGGAATCAGTTCGTCAATCCCCAGAGGATTAGTCAAGTACTCACAGCGAAGATGCTCAACTTTTGTGGATTCAACCATCATTCACTACTCGCGTTAGATATCATCCACCCAGATTGTCGGGCTTAATCCAAAGAATGGCAGTGCTGAACCAGATCAGCATACCTATCAGGAGCAATTGAAAATAAGTCTCCTTAGACATCATGCCATTGAACACTAACAGTGCTGGTATAAATGAAAGAGCCAAGCCACAGTAGGAAATCAGTCGCAACAAGCTTTTGGTGGTCACTGATGCGTCTCCGTTGAAAGAACTGCGGGGGAAGACCGTTGTTGCAGCAAACTACAGACCGTATAAAGCGTGACGGCGATTACCCAAGCGGGAAGTACCTGAGAAAACAAGTCGGCATGGTAGCTGGCCAGAACGGTCGGCAAACGATCGTTGATCCAAAAAAGGCTTTCATAATTGTCTTTTGCATAGAGCGCGAAGCAAATTGCAAAAGATCCAAACCAGCCAACCATGGCCGGCCAGCTAACCAATAGTCCCTCTTGTTCGGCATAGTTGCGCACGAGACCTATGCGAGGGAAAAGCCAAAAATCGATGAAGATGAACGCCCCCAACGGCATAAAGAACAAGCCGTAGTAGGCCACGATGCGGTCGAGATAGTGAAGTACGGCAGGAATACAGGCAGTAATGATCATCAAAACTCCCGCGATCAAAGTGACGATCCACCGCCGCCAGTTCGGAGTTGCTACCTGGAATGCGAGCCCAGCTCGATAGAGCGTGGGATTGGCAGTTGTCCAACCTGCCAGCAGCACACAGACAATTCCGGCGTAACCGGCCCCAAGCATGGCAATATTGGCTGGAGTTGGGTTCGGATCGGTAGCGCCGGCAGCTATCTCAGAGTGGACAAACGCTGCACAAAGAATCCCTGAACAAATCCAGGCCATGTAATGACCCAAGAACATGCCGAACGCAGAACAGAATCCCATTTGCCACTTTTGGGCATAGCGAAAAATAGTAACGTCACCCATTCCCATGTGCTGACAGATATTACAAAGCCAAGCCAAGCCGACGCATGACCAGAAGCCATATTGCATGTGACCTTCCTGTGTCACACCGGTCCAAATCTTCTCGTTGGCAACATTCCAAAACTGGCTTAGGTTGGTGACACCAAGCGAGGGGAGAGAGGCAATTGCCCCTGACAAAAACACAAAGGGCATCCAGGGGGCAACGACCTTGGCAAAGTGGGTGAGACGCTCAAATCCCAAAACGGCCAACACGGCGATAACTGTTCCTACACCAATCGCAACGAGCATCCACGGCAGGCTTGGGATGGTTTCCCCAGCCGCGAAGTTTGGGCTCGGAATATTTAGCGTCAAAGCAACTGCAGTGGTTGACACGTTTACCATCGAGCCAGCCAGCAGACACAGAATTAGGGCAAAGAGACCCGAATAGAGAACCGTCAGATAAGGTCCAGCGATTTTGCGAATTTGCCAATAAACGGTGAGTCGCTCTTTGACCGCTATCGGAGCACACATGAATGCCCAACTCAACACCGCCAGCA
The DNA here is from genome assembly GCA_041738415.1 of Bythopirellula sp. Classification (GTDB taxonomy): domain Bacteria; phylum Planctomycetota; class Planctomycetia; order Pirellulales; family Lacipirellulaceae; genus Bythopirellula. The sequence goes on along the minus strand of JBGSPU010000105.1, from coordinate 490 downwards.
CATTGCCAAGGGCCAGCCCCACGAATACGTCGAATGCGGTCACACCGTGAAGAACCAAGAGCGTTCCTAGCACGAACTCCGTTCCAGCAATATGCTCACTGGCAAACATTGCGATAAATGTTCCCCAGCCATAAAGCTTGTCCTCCTTGACCGGTTCGCGGTCGTATTCATAGAGGGCATCAAGCCGCTCTATCAGCGAAGTCGTTTTGGTGGAGTCCATCTACACACTCTCAATTAACGAACGGAACTTCCGGAAGTTCGCATCTCTGAACTCTTATCATAGATTGTTGATTGATACGAACCAGAGTTTAGCGTATTGTTAGGGAAAACCCCAGCGAGCAAATTCAATGTCTTCCCTTAGAAAAGCATGTTACCGATTCTCGTTTCTAGTCCCGCTAGTTTACTTCAGTTTTAGTGCATGGAGCACTGTTGCTGCAACACATGAGGTAGCACTTTATCGATTATTTGAAACTTCGATTGAAAACAACAA
>JBGSPU010000104.1:0-17785 GCA_041738415.1 Bythopirellula sp. | reverse complement strand
GCGCCCGGACAGCGTCTCCTCTGCCAGCAGCCGTTCAACCTCCTCCAGAATCACTTGTACATCCAATCTGGCCATAACCCAATTCATAGCAGTTTCGCAAAAAAGTCAACTGCCAGGAGTGCTAGCGGTTGAGAAGATACTAAAAAAGGTCATAAATACCCAAATAAACTCTCACTTTGTAGCTGAAATGGGCTAATCAACAATCACTTTCCTAATGCTATAAGTGATTAGCCTGCTATACTGTAACAGCCCATTAACTGCTGTTTGATCGACCGGGGGGTAGTTTGCATCGTAAGCCAACCGGACATTGCCTTTAATCCCACGCTCAAAATTGGCACTGAGCCAATAAGTGGCTGGAGGCAAGACTCTTAAAGACGATTTCACCTCCTGACCATCAACGCCAATAACCAGTGATTCAAATTGTTCTTCCGTTACGGAGTAGCTTTCAGGAAAGCCTAAGTCTTGCGGATTGTACAAAGCCTCAAATGCCAGCCTTCGATTCTCAGGCTCTGTGCCGAACTCTTTCAGATCCATAGACCAGATAATATACTTAAGGTCTTGTCCCCAGTCGACACTACTCCCAAGCAGATGCTCAGGCCCGTTCAGAGGCCCCCCAATCGATTCGTTGAAGTAGCTCAGACTGTGGGGATAAATCCACAAGCTGCTGGCAAGAAACCAGCAGAACGAGCCGGAGGCAACAAGGCCATAAAGAGCCTGAACCACAGCAAACCCTTCCATCAAGTAACAGAGGGTGGTCAAATTGTTTGCTAAAAGCGACAAAAAAGAACAATGGATCGATAGTATCGCTGATTATACCCCCCCCGAAACTCCGATTACAAGAGCCCTTGTGAACTATTTCCGGACAATGTTTCGCCGTTATCCAAGCATGAAAGCCCCATGCTGATTACTGTCTTTCCCCCCGCTATTCTCCCGACCCAAATAAAAACAAGCGGAAAACAGGGTAACACGTAGCGAAAATGTTCGCTGAATCCGGTCTTGAAGCTGGCAACGGTGAAGATGACGACGGCAGGGGTAAGGAGAATAAAAGTATCTCTCCAATGCGGAGTGCAGAAGGCGGAAGGCGGAATGGAAGAGTCAAAGGGGAGCCGCCTGACATGAGTCGGCGGAGAATGGTTATCAGGATTTGGACTTCTTCTAACCAGTGGCAACATGAGCGCCAGCAGCGCTAACACCCACAACCCCAGTGGAACTTTGATGGCTGCGGCATACAGATAATAGTACCACCAGCCCGTGTCTTGCCACTCTCCCCGGAGATAGGAAGGGCGACCGTAGTCTTCAAAGTCTAGTTGCTGAAGGTCGATGCCCATTAGATAGTTTTTGGGGAATGGAACGGAGAGCTTGCCGAGCCAGGCATTCGCAAAGCGGTTGGGAGGAGAGGCATTAGCCAGTTCTTCGCCACTCGTCCCCTGCTCTCTACTCACTGACGTCTTGCCCGTAAACAAGTCACTCATGAAGTGGAATTCTTTGAGTTGAGTACCTGTCCCTTCAAAACCGTAACCCAAATTGAGGATGTAGAGGCCAATAAAAATCCGCAAGCAAAGCATTCCTGCCTCCCGCAGCCAATCCTTTACTTGCATCGCGGTATGGTCGAGCAAGCGATATACCACCCACATGATGGGCCAGAGGGGATAGAAGAGAATAAGCGTCGTCTTGCATAGCTCAGCCAGTCCCAACACTACACCGGTAAGGGCTGCTTGGCTCCAGGTGGGTTGTTTTAACCAGCGCCAAAACGTGTAGCAGGCGGCGACTCCCAGGGCCGTGCCTCCTATGTCGGGAGTCATCAGCGAGGCATGAGCAAGAATGTTCGGCTCGAAACACCACAATGTGCACGCCATCACTCCGGCCGGTCGGCCATACAAATCTCGTGCCCAGAGGTAGCAGGTGATCGCGCCAATCCAACTAAAAGGGATGCAGGCCCAACGGGCGATCATGAACAAGAAAAACGAACGTTCACCGTTGGTCGCGACGAAGTCCTCGCCCATGGCCATCTCCGGCCTTGTACCCGGTCCTACGTAGAAGCTGGACCAATCTTCTTTATAGCCAACGGCCATCACGGGCAGCGCCGCGACCATCTTCACTAGCGGCGGATTCACTCGATAGACCTCGAACCGGCCGAACTTCCAGTGACTCAGACCCGCCACCAAATGCCCTGGCTCGTTGAGTGTCGGACTATGGACATAGGCACTATAAGCGAGCAGACCAGACTGAATCACGAGAAGCACAAAAACAGCTCCCCTGGCGATATACGGCCGTTCCAAATAGCGATAAACAGACTGAAGACTGTTTGCAAGTCGATGAAGGTAGGTGGTTAGCCCGCATTCCATATTCGATTCTCGATTGATTCTCACAGCAACTCAATTGGAAATTCGATAGCGGATTATACACCAAGCCGCCCGCAAGGCATCACGAAGGCCGATTTTCTTGCCGGCCGCATAGTCTCGTCCATGATAGGAGATAGGAACCTCATAGACCCGGCATTGCTGCTTGGCAATTTTCGCCGTGATCTCTGGCTCGACGCCAAAACGGTTTTCACGAAGGACGAGTTTTTTAAGGACCTCGGCTCGAAAAGCCTTGTATCCAGTCTCCATATCCGAAAGGTTGAGATTGGTCAACATATTCGATAACAGCGTTAACACGCTATTCGCCACCCGATGCCAAAATAAGTGGACACGCTGAGTCTCCCCGTGAAACCGCGAGCCGTATACCACATCAGCGTCGCCGTCCAAAATCGGCTGAATCAAACGGGGAATGTCTCGCGGATCATACTCTAAATCGGCATCTTGAATGACGACGATCTTTCCTTCGACATGGCCAAACGCCGTCCGCAATGCCGCCCCTTTTCCTTGATTTATTCTGTGGGAAAAAGCTCGAATCTCGCCCTGTAAATGTAACTCGCGTACGAGTTCTGTAGTGCCATCGGTTGAGCCATCGTCCACCACCAGGATTTCTATACCGAAATCAGCAAGCGCTACTTGAACTCTCTCGATCGTGGCAAGAATGGTCTCAGCTTCATTGAAGACGGGTATCACGATGGATATCACAGGTATCTCAATTACTGGATTTTCTTTCTGCATCAGTCCCGATGCTCCGATGCTGAGCCAGTTTCCCCTTGCTGGCTCACGGATCGAGCTGAAAGACGCTGCTCAAACAGCCATTGCCACAACTCTTGCGTTGCATAGCTCTGGCGTAGGATTTCGTGCCCGGCTTCTGCGTAAATCGATAGCTTGGGACTGCCCCCTGCGGCTCGAATTGCTTCCACCATATCGACGGTTTGTTCGACAGAAACCACTTCATCTTTGGCCCCATGAAATGCCCAAATAGGCATCTCGACCAGTGCTGAAGAATCCTTAGCGTCGTGACCTCCACAGATTGGCACGATCGCAGCAAACAACTCAGGATACCCAGCAGCTGCGGCCCAGGTCCCATTCCCACCCATACTAGACCCTACGAGATAGATTCGGTCCCGATCAATCCGGTAGCGATGGCAGGCAGTTTCCACAAAATCCTTAACATCCCCCGGATGCCAAGATCCTTGGCTCGTACATTGGGGTACCAGCACAATCGCGGGAAACTTTTGGGGAATGGATGCCGACAGGAACTGAGCCCGATGGACCAAAGTCTCTGGATTGTTGCCCCGTTCCCCCGAGCCGTGTAGATAGACCACCACGGGCCAAGTATCGGCCTTGGTATAATCCCTTGGAAGCGAGCAGACGTACCGGGGCGAAATCGCCCGAGCAGGATTTCCCTCGTAAAACTCTGGGGGGACCCAGTCGATCCCTACTCTGCCAGGACGCGGCAACTGCCACCAATCCAGCAAGGGGGGACCAAAGACTTGCAGCAGGAGGGTAAATATTGACACAATGAGGGCGTACTCCAGCCACCAGTCCTGCTTGAGCACTTGCCAAGCGGTCGTTCGCGGCGGGGTGTGGGTCGGACAATTCAAGAGAGCGACTTTCCATGGAACCTGAACAAGAAGGAGACAAAGACATCCAATTTGTCGATCTGGCTCCGGCTATCGAGTTTGCCTGCTGGACGGTCGTTCTGCTAGCCCCTATTTTGCGGCTCGTCAACGGTGCGGCGGTCACCGACGACCAGTGGTGGATCCAGGTGTTTCTCTTTACCAGCGCGCTCACGAGTGCCATTTCGCTGCGGGTCTATCAGTTCCTCAAACGCCGCAAATCCCAGTAGTTTTTTGGTGTGTAGCTGGTATCCACGATTTCCCTAACAGTCCCCAAATCCCTGGCTCCATAAGTTGATATTCTTTGATTGGAACGGTAAACTTGATCGGCAGAAAACTCTTTTGCCAGCTATTGCAGATTTTTCAAGCTCGTCGCTGAGGAGTTGAGGATTGGTTCCATGCGGTGGATTGTTGGTCTATTGCTGGTTACAGCTGCCCTCTTGAAAGGTCTTGATCTTACTCTGCACCCTGCCTCCGTATTGGTCGACAACTACAGCTGGTTTTTACTTCCTGTTCTCGTTGGTGGTGAACTGAGTCTGGGGCTCGCGGCAATCGCTCCTTTGTTCTGGAATCGACTCCGCGTCCTGGCGATCTTATTGTTCGCTAGTTTTGCAGGCTACTCCTTGTGGTTGGCATTGCATGGAGCAGCCTCCTGCGGTTGCTTTGGCCCGCTTGACATTCATCCTTGGTGGACATTTTTCTTGGACAGCATAGTGCTTGCAGGTCTAGTGGCGGAATATTTTTGGGTAGGGCGTGATGAGAAAAAAACCCCTACATCACCGACTTCAGCTACAACCGGTCTTTCGCTAGTCTCCATTCTCCTAATGCCCTTAGGCATCACCGCCGCTCTTACTTGGCAGACGGCTCCGCGGCTGGCCTCTTCTCATTATGGATTTCAGACTGTGGGTGATCTGGTTATTCTGGAACCAGAAACCTGGATTGGCCAGAAATTTCCGCTTGCAAAATACATAAATGTCGATGTTTCACAAGGAAGTTGGGTACTCTTACTACATCGGCACGATTGTCCCAAATGCCAGGACGCGGTTCCAAAATATGAGCAACTTGCAATTTCAGACCCATCTTTTCAAGTTGCTATTATTGAAGTGCCTCCTTATGGAAGCTTGCCAGAAGCAGGCTATAGAGAGTGTCGCGTTGGAAAACTAAGCGAGGATCGGTATTGGTTTGTGCAAACCCCAGTGGAAATCGAGCTGGAGAATGGTGTCGTAGTTAACACAACCAAGGATTTACCATCATCACGTATAGTTGCTCAACAATTTTCTATGAAATGATTCACACGACCGTAATTCACATTAAAGTAAGTGCATAACCTGGAAGTCTCAGTGAAACAATGCCTCATTCATCTTTCGTGCTTCTACATCAATCATGAAAAACACGATTTTGGCGAAGCGCTAGCCTTCCAATCGGCCATTTAATGAATCCATACTCAAAAAGGTGTCGGCATGATTATTGAGCCATCCAGAATTGGTAGATTAGTTTTCCGTTACAATCTGTTCATGGCTTTGGTGTTGCACCTATCTCATCAGTCAATTGCACTTGGTGAGAACCTTCCTCCACGATACGTACGCAAGTATATTCTTGAACTCTTCTCACCATATGAGTTTTTATCTCTAAACCAAACGCAAGAGAAAGCAATAATTCCCTACCGACTTTTCATCACGCCTCATGCGACTGAGGAAAAACCAGCCCCATTGGTTGTCTGGCTCCACGGCTACGGCGAGCACGGGAATGACAACAGAAAGCATCTCAAGTGGCTAGAACTTTTGATGACGTCAAGCAATCCACAAGACCACGCTTTTTCTGTGTTAGCAGTGCAGTGTATTCCCGAACATCCTTATTGGTACGAACATGTTGACAATGTTAAAGATGAACCTGATATGTGTGGTTACACTTTCCAGATCCTTGAACACTTATTAGAAAGTTCTCCTATAGATCGAAATCGTATCTACCTTATTGGTGCCTCTTCTGGAGGAGCCGGATGCTGGGAGATGGCCATGAGATCACCTTATCCTTTTGCTGCGGTGGCTCCACTAGCGACGGCAGGCACTATCAATGTGGATGGATTAGATAAACTTAGCAAAACACCGATCTGGGCCTTCCACACAAAAGCTGATCCCTTGGCACCAGTCGCATATGTAAGGGAAATCGTTGACCGACTCAATACTGTCGGTGGCTCAGTCCATTTGACGGAAACTTCCGGACATACACACGATAGCTGGTCGGAAGCCTTTTTGAAGTATAAAGTTAGCGATTGGCTTTTGGAGCATGACCTAAGAGAAAGGGGAAATTGGGATCTACCATCTTCACAAGCTCTTCATAGGCAAATACTTCAAATTCTGAAAGAATGGCACGGGTGGCAATTAGCGTTTCAAGCCATCGTTCTCATCGCGTTGCTTTGGGGTGCTATTCATGGCTACCGAACTCTTCACCGAATAATAGGAATTAAACGCTAATACTGTTGGAAAACTGTGGTAGCCTAGTTGTTTAATACCCCTCGGTTTAGTCAGAAGTAACTAAATCGTTATAGCTAGTCGCCAGACGCACTTCGTCCCAATAAAATGTGCGTGGCCAATGATGTGTAAGAACGACCATATGATCAAAAGGTGTCTCCCCATCTACGCAATCAGCTAAGACTTGCCCGGACTCATAAGAGGACTCCTGGGCTCGTTGCTCAGAGGATATGTCTGCTGGGTCAATCCAATATGTAATACGTTCTTTCGTGTTGGAAATCGCGTTCGCCTCGATTTTCAAAATCACGAGGACCGTGACGGTTTGAAAGTCAGGAAGTAAGACCTTTGACATCGGTTTGCCTCCCGATCCCCGCGTAAAAAGTACAATCTCTTTTTTGCCCGAAGTGTGATCAAGGCGAACGCCTACGAGAATTCCTTCAAGCGAAGGAATTTCCGACGCTTCGGAAGGTATCTCAGCTTTCTGAATGAAACCTGCCAAGGCATGCCCCGACTTACTCACTGGAGTCGCTACATCGCCTCCTGGGTTTAGTATCAGACTCAAATAGTAAGTGCTTGAGAATGGTAGTTCATCAAGAGGTCGACTCACATACCGCACGAGTTCAAGTTGCTCACCTGCGGGGATATATTGTCCCTTGCCGCCTACGGCATAGTTCACACAAGGGCGAGAGAGTGTATCGTTTGCAATTCTGAACATAGTTGAATTGCCCCACCATGGCTTGGCTTTCCGCCATCCAGGATTGATCCGAGGGCCTTGTTTCACGAGACTTCCCAGTGAGTATTCTCCTAAGACGGGGGCCTCGCCTACCAAATAACTATCGGCAGCCAGTGTCTCACCACGAGCTGCCAAAATAACCTGTGGCAGAAAGCTGCCCAGGAGTAAAGCATAAAGGATCTGATATCGCATGGTGTATATTTTTGGGTTTTGCTTCGGAGATTGTTTGAGCATGATATTGGCAACTAGAAGTAAATTTAGAGCCATGCCGTTTGTTGTAATTATTAGGGGATAATCCGCCCATCCTGGCGGTTGCCCAAGGCCCGATGAGCTTCGGGATCAATGTCATAGCTGATATTCCGCAGGGAGCCGTCGCAAAAGGCCGCATTGAATCCGGCAGCGTGAGCACTGCCAAAATTCCAATCCGTCACGGTCTCGTCGTCGCTATCACGCAGCCAAACAAGTGGGACTGGTTTGTCTTGGAGTGGAGGATGATCCGGGTGGGTGGATCGTGCATTATCCCTATCAAAGCCTACATACAATGATTGATCATCCCCGTAAGATTCTCCGGTGTCGTAATGGCCGGGATGCATAAACTTTTCTGCAAATAGGTAAGTATTGCTAGTCCCATCAGTAACTTCGGCAAATCGAAATTGACTCAGCTGAGAGATCACACCGTTATGATCTGTAGCAACCCAAGCTTGCGTGGGATCTTTTCCAGTAATCCATAGATCCGCTTCTTGAAAGTCTTTGGGACCCGCTGCACGTTGATCACTTGGAATTCCATCCCCAATGTTAGCCGCATAGTCCGATCTGCCGCAGCCAAAGGGTTCATTGATATTCACAAATGAACTCGCTCGCACGAATGGATAAACATTAGCAGGGCGACGCGATGGACAATTCATAAGGGCTATCGGAACTGTCACCATTTCGGCTCCCGCTTGACGTTTTGCCACGTCACTCTTTCCACGCATCATACCAAACACATTCCCCTGCTCTAAATAGGGCAACAGCGTAAATGACCAACCTCCTGGCTGACGATTACCGAAGCCACGCTCAGGATCGCCGACCCAGGTATGGGTCCAACCTCCAGTCGGCAAATGCCCCTGCGCTGCCTCATGTGTTTGTGCCGCGATACCAAGCTGACGCAAATTATTAGCACATTGCGCGCGTCGTGACGCTTCGCGGGCAGCTTGGATCGCCGGCAAAAGCAGTTGCAAGAGTAGGGAAATGATTGCCAGCACAACCAACAATTCAACCAAAGTAAATCCGCGAAAGGCAAATAATTGCCCAGCTTTTGATATTAGCCTCAGTCTTAAACCACGTACAATCATAAAACATCGCTAAGCATTGTTTTTGCGAACAAAAAACAACAACACAAACAAGACAACTACATTAAGTCCTAGTCGAACCGACAACGGCCAACTGAAAGGATTGCCAAAATCCCCCAGTTCACTAGACGCACTATCTACCGCCAACTTTGAATACGAATTGTTCAGGATTCGGTAGCCAATACCAAAAGCAATCAGAGAATTTGCACATATAAGGCAAATAAAAGTCGGTGCTTTATGCGTATTAAACCAGGATAAAACAAATGAATTTCCGGAAGCTCCAAGTTTGGAAAGTATCCAAGTGATCCAAATGGAATTGAGAAAAACAAGTATTCCTAATGCCCATGCAAATAGAGGGTACTCGTCAACAAACACAGCAAAATATTGAGCAGTCCTCTGTACCCACGGCCAGTTTCTGACATCGAGGTAGTAAACTGTGCCTAAGAGGATATCCGGAAAAACTTGGAGAAGGAGAATTATCACTGCCAGAATGAGAAAATATTCCAGAAAGTGACTACGCCAATTCCCTATTACAGGCGAAGAAGCAGAATCCTCGACTCCTTTATCTTGTTGGCGGTTAGGTGAACTCATTGAAACACCAGGGGAGTTAATCAAAATTGACGCTAGTTTAAGAGTTTAATGGTCCGCGTGATTGGCACCTTAGGCAGCAGCAGGGAAATGGTCTACCCACCATTTTCGGAGAATTGATACTTGGCGTGCCTTTGATTTTCATCCTCGTAAACGGGTCTCAAGATCAACTCACTTTCCAGGATTACTTATTAAACCTCCACTTCCTTAATTGTTGAACAGTCAGGGGGACAACGGAGTTGCTCTAAATCTAATAAAAGTAACGAACTTACTATTCTAGAGACCAAAAATTAATTATCTCGGCTATCTCCCCATTGTCAACGCACCGGCCAAAGCTTTCAGGAGAATTACAAAGTCAGGAATTGAGCTGAGCGAGCCATCGGGCTGGGTTCCAGGCGATGCAGTCGGCGGAAGCTCTCACAGGTTTCTCGGTATCTGAGCGTAGTCGGAGGATTGAGAGTGCGGCGTTGTTTAGGGCCGTCAGGCATGCACAAAGACCAAGCCGTCGGGAGTGGTGACGATCTTCATCCCACCAGCGGTCTTTAAGAAGTGCAGTCCCTTTTCGATCCGCCAATGCTGGCGGACGTACTGCAGCAGTTCAGCGGTGGTGACCCGTTGCGGGTCCAAACTGCTCACGTAATAGTCTCTATCGTGCAGTACGTTCTCGTCATCGTTGTAACACAAGCCATAATAAATGACATATCTCACCTACGACCCCTGGTTCCGGTAACCAGTGCTCTATCGCCCTCGCCTGCTGGAATATCGCAGCATTACGTCCAACCTTGGGATCGACGAGTCCGTGGATCTACACAGATTCCTTTATTTCCCATAAATTCTGTATCGAATTGTGTACCTTCCCATCTGCTCCTCTTTTCGTACGATTGGGGGTGCACTCTACTGCTGCATCACTGCAAGCTAAGTTCATTCTTCCGCCCTTCCCCTCCCCCCGATTCAACCACTGTTTGACTAAAAATCTGTTTTCAGGCAACCTTGGGTGTTTCTACATAAAGGTACGTAAACCGTCGCGAAATTACGTGGGCGAATCACGGGTACCGCCCAAACGATTTGCCTACTGTTATAATGGCCCTATGAATTTCGATGACCGTTACCCCGACGCCAAGCCAGGTGAAGCGATGTCTGAGAACATCGTCAGAAGTCTGCACAAAGAACAAGAGCGGTCATGCTCAGTGTGTAATGAGCCGACCAGATGGTATCACCGCGAGCTTCTTGTGCATGTCTGTTCAGAGGAATGTGTCTGCCGACTCGTTGAGCAGAACTAATCTACCATCGACTTCTTTGCTCTGACTCTAATACTTCACGCTGGAATCCAATGCTTCCAAGTGCAAATCATAGTGAATATCGACTTGGCGAGCCTCCGATATTAAGTTATATAAAGGACTTGAACTAAACCGCTTTGCGGCAGCCCATTAGAATTTGCCTGATTGCTCAGCACTGCATTGAAGCTGAGTTTTTTTCGCGTTTGGCAGTAGCAGATTGAAGTGAGGGCGCGGTTAAGGGGGGCAGGTGAGGGTCGACTGTCCCAACTCACGTCGAACTCGATTAGCCTCATCAAGCGTAATGTGATAGATACGGATCGAATATCCTGCCATAGCGACTGGTCTGAAGTGAAGAAGGTATGAATAGATCGCTGACTGATCGAGCTGGATGTTAACACTTATCGCGTACCAACCTGGCTGAGGCCCAAGCTGATCAGCTCCTAGGATCGTGTCCTCCCCTGGGCCACGAGGAACTCCCAGTAAGTCTATTCCCACAGCTCTTGGTCTGCAGACCCCATAGTATGTTAAACGCGTTGCATCGGTCTCGGAGTGATTCGCGAACCATTGCTTGAAATACATAAGGTCCTGTCCCCAATCGAGATTGCTGTGGAGCAGATATAAATGTCCACGACGTGGCCCACCAATTGCTTCGTTGAAGTAGGACAGACTGTGTGGAAAAATCCATAAACTGCTCATCATTGTCCACGCCAGAAGAGCTAACACTGCCATCGATCGGCGTGAACAATGGAAATCAAAGCTGCACACGATCCTGCTAATACTGACATACAAGAACGGAAGTGCAGGCAGCACATAACGATAGTGGTGATTCATTCCTGTTTGAGAGCTGACAAGACCGAATATTGCTACGATAGGCAACAATAGACACGCTTCATCGTTCCATTGTCTAAGATACCGGTGAGGACGATATAACACAGAGGTAATTGCCATCAAGCACATGCACTGAATGCCAAGTGGCGTCTTTAGAAGAAATGCGTAAAGATAGTAGTACCACCATCCGGGCGATTGCCATCTTCCTGCTCGATACGATTGGTACCCCAATTCGAAGTCTCGTTTCTGCAGATCAATGCCTTCCAGGTATGGCTTAGGCACGGGCAAAGGAAGGCTACCGAGCAGCGAATCACGAAATCGATTGTTAGTTCCCAGCTGATGATCATTAGGGCCGCCAAGTGTTTCGCTCGTAAACTCGTAGCTCGCCAAGAGCTGAAACGATCCTTGAAAACCGTATCCTGCATTCAGAAGTAGAACGCCGAGTGTCAAGATTCCCGTCATCTGTGATATCTCGCGACCAGAATTCTTACAGGCTTTGTCGTGATCAAGAGCTCGATATATAGCCCACAATAAGGGCCAAAGGACAACAAGAATAAGCCATGTGGATTTCGATAGTAAAGCCAAACCGAATGCTCCGCCGGTCGCAGTTGCTCGTGGCCAGGTAGGACAGCGAAGCCACCGCCAGTAAAAATATCCTGCCAGAAGGCCAATTGCTGCAGATGCCGTGTCAGCAGTTGCAAGTGCACCGTGTGCGATGAAATCGGGAGCGATACACCACAGTGCCGCAGCCAACAGCCCAGAAGAACGTCCGTAGAGTTCGCGACCCCACAGGAAGCATACTATTAATCCTAAGGTGCTAAATGGGATACACACCCAGCGAGCCAAAGTGCAGAGCCAGATCGATCGCGACCCATTTGCGTCAAAAAAATCCTCGGCTAATAAGTATTCTGGCCGAAGGTCGCGCGTGTTTAGTGCGGACCAATCCATGTCCACACCTGCAATGACTACGGGAAGCGCACATATTATTCGAGATAGCGGGGGGTTTACCTTGAAGAGATCATGTTGGCCGGTCTGCCAAAATCGGATACCGGCAATGAAGTTCGACCCCTCCACAAATACAGGGCTGTGTTGGGTAGCGGAGTAAGCCAAGAGAGTTGTGTGTACAAGAATTAGTGCCAGAAGCACCTTCGTCGAGCGGCATGTCCCTCGCCAAACGTGTAATTTACACCATAGCATTAAGCATCAACCAATCGGAAAGACCACTGTCTGTAGTGAGAAAAGCCATTATTCATGGGACAACACTATCTTTTCTGCATACCGAGGCAACATGTATCCATTGTGTGTCGATAAGTGTTGGCAGTCAGTTCGCTCTTTGATCCCCTTCTCATCCAACCAGAACCACCGATCAATTAGTTCCAATGGTGGTGGACAATGCGTTACCACGATGATTGTTTGCCGTCCTCGCAGTGTGTGGAGATTCCTCCAAAGAAGCCCTTGTGTAGCCACATCGATGTTGGCAAAAGGCTCGTCGAGGAGCATTAGATCTCTCTGGGCAAGAAGAGCTCTTGCCAGAACCAACCGTTGCCTTTGTCCAGCTGACAGCGAGGTGTGTTCTGAGTGAATCATCGTATCTAGCCCGCCGGACAAACTGTTAATGAAATCCCCAGCACAGGCCAGTTCTATGCCTAATTCAAGTTGTCCATCAGAAAGCATAGTGTTTGCAAAGCACAGATTGTGACGGATCGTTCCAGTAAAGACGTCGGATCTTTGAGGCACAACGCTAATCTGGCGTCGGACAGATCGAGGGTTAACTTCATCAAGTAATTGGTCATCGACATAGATTGATCCCGCTTGGGGTAGATATAGGCGACAAATAAGATTAATGATCGTAGACTTGCCACTACCATTCGGGCCCATGACAACACAAAGTGTGCCAGCAGGGAAAAAAAGGCTAATATCATCCAATACAGGGCGGTCCTCCTCATACGAGAAGGTCACGTGCTCAAATCGCACGGATGGAGGATGCGTAATTCTGGCTAGACATGGCAGGTGGCGGCCTACTTCATTCGTCTGGTGTAGAAACTCCAGCAGCCTTTCGCCCGCCACCAGTCCTACTACAAGCTTCTGATAAATCCCCAGACACGAAAGAACTGGTGGCAATACCATGTTGATGTACATCGAAAATGCCACAGCCGACCCGACCGTCTGCTTATCCATGATTACCAACACCCAAATGTAACAAGTGCAGACCGTTCCAGGTCCGGATTCCACTACCCATTGGATTTGCTCCAGCCATCTCTTGACTCGCCACTGATGTATTTGAAGCTTGACCCTCTCTTTGAGGCATGAAATATATTGTCGGATCAACTCTCTCTCATGCCCGAGAAGTCGGGCTGCGGGCATCATTGTCAGTGATTCGAAGAGCACGCCGTTTGTACGCTCAGCAAGTGTACGGGCCTGCTCCGACTGTTTTTTTAGGAATGAGGTGCTCACTATACGCACGATGACTGTCACCGGTGCCACTAGTAGTACTGGTATCGCCACGCGCCAATCCAGATGAAACATTGCCACTGCGGCCACAGCCAAAGATGAGAGGCTTGCAAACATGTCTTGAGCAATGGATGTGATTAGGCCATTAACACTGCTAATGTCTGAGTTAATCATGAACATGCGTTTTCCGGTGAATCCGTTGCGATCTGAGTCACAGGGGATTGCACCAAGGCGATTCATAAATGCTACTTGCAAGTGATAGTCCACATGCAGCTTCACGTACAATGAAATATAACTGAGCAGAGTTGCTACCGCGCGTGAGCAGAGGAATGCTGCCGTATAGCTGACAGCGAAAACAACAAACAAAGAGAGATTCTTCTTGCTTACAATCTCATCGAATACGAACTTAGCAATTAATGGAGTGACTGCCATGAGCGCGGAGCCCAAAATTCCGAACAAGATCTGTAATAGAATTCGCCACCGATGGGTACGCACGTATGGAAAGAAAGATCGCATCATCAACAGTGCTGCGAAAAAATCGCCGAATAACGCTTGTGGTCTGATGCTGCGCATGACTTCTCTCAACGTTCTGACAAAACCTTAAGAGCTTCTTCTCGCCGGAGATCTGGTTTCTTGGCCAAATGTTCAACGATTCGTCCTGTGACTTCAGCGCAGGCCAAACTGGATGACGTCTGTTTAGGGCACCATAGATCTGGCTTTGAGCGACCGTCTCGTGTTGGGCCTAAACCAGTTGGTGAGAAAGAAATGCAATTCTGAGGATCACCAGCACCGGCACAAATCATACGGCACGCGGTTCCAGGTGACGTCACTGTACTCTGGGATTCAAGATGATCAGTGAACCGAGCACGGTAATAACCTCTTGACATAACCCAAGCATCGCACGTCCATGACGAAAACTGTTGCTGTGCTAATAACCTGATTTGCCATACTCCTGCGGTCAAGGCACAATCTTCGGAGTCGGCAAAGATCACCAGTACTTGTTGGTCACCATTTTGTGGCTGTGACAAGCCGTGACAGATGTTTATTTTCCCGTAACGACCTGAGATAATTCTACCGTTCCCTGGATATACTGGTCTAAGAAATCTACCCTCGGGGCTCTTGATAGTCACGGCAGGTAGATCGTTACCCTTGAACCACATCTCGACACGAACGCCCCCTCGCTCATGGTTTTTTTTTGATTCAGCATAGATGTGTACGGGCAAAACTTCTTCCTTAACAACATCAGCTTCTGCGCGACGAATCCTAGCATGCATATCCGATTCTGCAAGATTACCAGCAGCAACTACAATAAGCTCTCCAGGTCCCAGACTCTGTGTAAGCGCATGCTCAAAAAGTGACCGCCCATCATGTGAACTCGCACTTGATCCAATGCTCAGATTCACAATGACCGGACGGTCTAATTGCCGTGCCTTCTCCTGAATATAATTCACCGCGTCGATGACAGCGCCTTCGTCATTATTTGTTTTGACGCCAATGAACTGCCAGGACACACTCGGGTCAACGTACTTGGCGATGGTTCGTGCTACTTGTGTTCCGTGAGCCTTTGGGCCTCCAGTCCAAATCGGAATCTGGTGATGATCACTATAGATGGCTTCACTCAAGTGCTCGGTACCGTAGCTGTTACATATTTCTCGCGGGCTATATCCCCCCTGGTCAGTTTGGTCCCAAATGGCGAAGTACGGACTGCCATGATCCCATCTGCCTAACAGCTCTTTATCGAAAGGGTCAATGAACTGTTCAACTATGCCAACAAGTGGTGGACCACTCCGTCGTTGAGCCGATTGCTCTAAGCTCGGATGATCCAACTCATTATGAAAACGAAGCTTCTCCACTCCAGTCGTATAGCACTCGCTGCCTGCTTCGTCGACGTATGCTACTCCAGGTGATTCCGCCAATCTTGTCAGATTCTCGCATGCAACCACCGCAGACCAGACATTGCCTGATTGGCTCAATAGGCCCACATCGGTATTAGAGCAGAGCCAGTCCGCACTTTGCGCTTTGACAAATACGCGCACATAAGAATTAAGATGCTTCTTCTCTAGAAGCCGTTCTCCATCAAGTTGAGCAAGTTGCAAGGCAGGAGATAAACGCTCTTGATAAGATAGCGATTGCGTGTGCACCTTGTCGGCGAAATCAAGCCTGAATACTGCTGCAACCAAGGCGACAACGGACATCAGTACGGCAAAAAAGATTCCAATGGTAATCCTGATCGACTTATCAGGGTTGGCCATCAGTTCCACCGTTCCGTCGGCAACGGTGCCTTTGGGCAGTACGGATGCGGCCCGTGAATCCTACCGTACATTTTCAGAACATTGAGCCAGCAATGTCCACAGCTATGAATGCAGGATTCAAAGTCTCCACAGTCGTAACAGGCTGTACCTTTGAAGTTCTCCCGAGAGGGCTCAAACCATTCTCTCAGCTCCTGTGAATTCCAAACCTCCTCAATCGACTGGTGCATGACATCACCGCAGATGAAAGGTCCGGTCTGGGGTGACTGTTCACATGTCGTCACCTTCCCATCTGGAGTAATAATTATTTGTGTTCGTCCGCTAGAGCAGTAAGGCCGGTTATTAAACTGACTTTGTCGTTCTTCTGGAGACCAATCATGTATGTCATCCTGGCATTCCCAATTAATCTTACGATTCGGGTACTTTTTCTCGGCCTCCCGCATCGTTGCTCTAAACCACACTTTTTGCTGCTGCGTTAGCAGCATTTCCTCTCCTCCTCTGAACATTCCACGAAAAGCCGGTGCCACCTTAATATCCCTTAGCGGAAGCGTCATCAAGAGGTCTACCAACTCAGGTAAGAGATGTAGAGATTCCGGCATGATAATGCTATTTGTGCGGGTCGGAATTCCAGCGTCCGCGAGATTGTGAATTGTCTCGATCATCCGTTCGAAGTACCCGGGGCGACGTGTTAAACGATCTGCCATTTCTCCGGTCGAATCAAGTCCTACTTGAAGCCACGGCAAGCCAATACGTTTCAATTCGTGCGATTTCTTTTTTGAGATGAAACCCTTGGTAGATATTCCAACATCGATCCCAGCGCCGATTACGTGTTCAAGTATTTCCATATGCTCAGGACGTGCGAAAAGGTCGCCACCGTCCATATTGATGCTGGCAACACCCAATTGCGCTGCCTCGTCTATTAGCTCCTTCAGCCGCTTGACAGGAACTAGATCGCCGGACGCAACCTGTTGCCTGCACGCGTAGCAGTACACGCAATCAGTTTGGCACTTGTCCGTCGGCATAATCATTAGACTCAGCGGCGCATCGAGCCTCTTGCTTCGTCGCGTCTCCGACAATAGATACTTCTTCGGATCAAACGTTTTCGTGGGCGGATGTTCAGACTGCGGGATGAGAAAAAAGGCGTTGGAATTTGACGTGAAATCCATACCTGCCAGAAATTTACGAACCTTTAGATTGGCTGCCGTCATGTTGCAATCACTCAAGAAAGAGATTGCTTGGGCCACCTCATGTAACGTACGCTGCCCGTCAAAAAGAGATAAACATACTACTTGTTCAGCATTCAAACGATAGCTCCAAACATCGAAGAGCATGGTCCCATAGTAGATCACTTGGGTAGAATCTTTGCGCAGCCGACTGTTTGTTGGGAGCCCAAGCCGCGTACCATTCGATAGCTGATAGGCGAAGTGAGTTCTTGCATTTTTATTTGAGAGAAAGGCATCCCAATCTCCTCTTGAAGTCGTCGAATCCACGATGTGAGGTTCATCAATGGAAAAATCGTCCAAATATTCTGTGGTGGATGCCATGACTAACTCCAATAGATAAAATGGTTGAAGCAATTAGTTCTCGAATTGCCATACTGGTGCTAGCTTACAATGATGATCTAGCACCAGAGTATTATTTTTGCGACAAGCCCATTGCACCAACGTTTAGCCTAAGACACAAAAGCTATATCGTGTATGCGATACTCAAACCCTGTAGCACTTAAAAACTAGAGGATAACGGCTCTGTAGAAAACCTCAACAAGCACAAGAATCATGATGTTGTGGGCGAGTGCGATTAATCTCAGGTCTCGGCATTGGCTCCAATAATTGTGCCCACGTACATGGGATCCCTGCCTTCTCTTGATCATCGACATCACGG
>JBGSPU010000070.1:0-37351 GCA_041738415.1 Bythopirellula sp. | reverse complement strand
CTGTTGGGACTGTTGAACAACGCGGAGGATCGTCTTTTCTATCTCCTGACGGCAACAGCAATCGAAGGCCCTTGACGTAAACTCAATGCACAAACAACCTTAAACATGCTATCATGGCCCAAAGTGGCGCTGTCCAACTAGAGAAAAGAAACTTGTTGCCCATTTTTCCTGCGGTGTTCCGCTTCTTGTTGACCTACCGCAACATGCCTGTTGATTTTCTGCCACACTAGTTTGTGCCCAATTAGCACGACTTCTCGCTGATGCCGAGGAATAAGGCACCTTCTCGGTTTTCCGATCTCCAGGAACACGCATTGCGAATAACCCCCTCGAAGGGTTAGGCATACGTGTGCCTCCCTCGTTTCTCTTCTGGGATTCTCGGAGGCACTTCTCGTGCTGCGAATGCTGCTTACTCTCTGTGCGGTGGCGACACTCAGCTATGCGGCGAGCAATATGGAATATGCTGGGGCTGACCGGCCTACTTTGCCGAATTGGGTTCGCACCGTAGATGGCTGGGAACCGGCCTCAGTCCTCAGCACAGAGTTAGACCACGCGACGCTCCCTACGCTGCACCCCTTTCTGGTCGCCGGGTTTGAATTGGGGGCCTCGGTTTTTGTGCTATTGGCCTTTCCGGGCAACGCCACCAAGGGGGCTGGGGAAAAGCGGTAGATATTTCTCGCCGATTTTTGGACTTCTTTGCACGAATTCCCTGCCGACTTGCCACTATTAACTGTGGAAGCGGAATTTCCGCGATTGCGACGCTTTGCCTGATAAATCCCCTGAGGTTCCTATGCGACTTACCCTGCGCACCATGCTGGCATATATGGATGACATCCTTGAGCCAACCGATCACGAAGATTTGGGCAAGAAGATTGAAGCGAGCGATTTTGCCGCTGAATTGATCCACCGCTCTCGTGATACGGTGCGGCGGTTGCGGTTGGGGGCCCCCGAAGTGCTGGCAGACGAATCCGATGACGTCTTGGATGGCGATCCGGCGGCCGACGCCAATGCCGTGGCGGAGTATCTGGACAACACACTCCCGCCGGAGCGAGTGGCCGAGTTTGAACGGTGCTGCTTGGACACGGGCACCACGGCCGACATGCATCTGGCGGAGGTGACCTCTTGCCACCATATCTTGACGATGGTGCTGGGAGAGCCGGCTGAGATCGATCCTGGGCAGCGTCGCCGCATGTATGAATTGCCTGAGCGATTCGAGGCGGGGCAAAAGCTGCGTATCGAACCGGCCCACACACCGGTGGCCCAAGCGGAGCCGATCACCGTTGCTGCTCCGGTTGCACCTGGAGTGATCGAATTCCAGACAGTCCAATCCGCCGAATTTGGTGATGAAGTCGCTCCATCCGTGGTGATCACTCCGAGTATGGTCACCGATGATACAGCAAACGATGTCTTGCCAGATTATTTACGAGTAGCAGCCAATGGCAAGCGGAGGCGTCACCTTATCGCTACTGCGACAGTGCTGGCGATTTTGGGTGGCTTGACGGTCTATGTGGTCTCGGAATCGATGCGCGAGACAAAAGTCCCCGACAGCGTGGCGTCTGCCGTCGATCCCGCACAGATGGACTTGGATATAACGGTGGGAGAGACGGTCTCCGCTCCAGCGCCCAACAACGAAGTGCCACCCAATGTTGCGACACCCGACTCCGGAAAACTTCTTGATCAAGGTGCTGGTGACGACGATCGCTACCCGGGTTACAAATCCCCAGAGGGGGTCGGTGACGCTCCCTCGTTTGTTGCTGATGCCACCCAGACATCGGCTGAAGAAACTGAGCAGGAGATTGTGACGGACCCCGTGCGAAATGGGGACACTCTCGATACTACTGCCGAATTGAATAAGTTGGTTCCTGATGAACTCGACACGAGCTCTGTAGAAGTTAGCTCGGATCCCGTCTTTCCTGGATCTGAAGCGGACTTAACCACCTTCCCTGGAACAGAAAAGGGGGAAATGGCCCAAGGGACAGGCGCGACCCAAGACCCACTGGGTATTGGCTCGCTGCCGGGAAGCGAAGAATTGAGTGCTGATGAGGAAAACTCCGTGCCACCGGAGCCGGCCGGTCCGGTGCAATTGGGCACCTATGTGGGCAACAATGATGTTTTGCTCAAGTATGCGCCCGCCAACGATGAATGGATTCGCCTCCCTCCGCGGACCGCGATCACGGAAGGGAGTGTGCTGCTCTCCTTGCCAAAATATCGCACGCATGTCGTGCTGGGAAACCTCAATGCGTAT
Source organism: Bythopirellula sp. (assembly GCA_041738415.1). Classification (GTDB taxonomy): domain Bacteria; phylum Planctomycetota; class Planctomycetia; order Pirellulales; family Lacipirellulaceae; genus Bythopirellula. The sequence continues at coordinate 35,109 of JBGSPU010000070.1, read as the reverse complement.
TTATCCGGTGGCACGCAAATTACTGTGCCTGAACAAGATTTTTCTGCCAATGGTGACAATCAGCGACTGGAACTAGAAATGAGTTACGGCAAGCTGCTCCTCAATGCTGGCTTGAAGGGGAGCGACATGTCCTTGCGGGTCGGCAACGATCTCCGCGAGTTTCATCTGGACAGTTCCGCCAGTTTGGCTGTGGACGTGCATCGGATGTTTGTCCCCGGAAGCAACTACGAGGTGGACATTGCCCCGGTCGAAGCCAACTGGTATTTGACCACCGGCAGTGTCAAATGGACCGACTCTACGGGTGCGACAGCAACGATCCGGGCTCCCGCTACCTGGGACACGGTCAACGGTCTCGATGAGGCTCCTTTACCCATTCTTGATTTGCCTCGCTGGATCGACCGCGAACCGATGACCGATCTCGAGCGTCGGGCACGCGATCGTTTTGCAGAAGAGTTGGTGATCGGGCGTCCGGTGGACTTCCGCCTTCAGGAACTCAACGAAGAGAAAAACGCACCGCGCGAAGTGAAAACACTGTCCGCTGAAGCCGGTCTCTACGTCGGGGAGTTTGCGCCGTTTGTGAATTCTCTTAACGACAGCGATCAGCGTGTCGCCTGGCGCTCGCACATCGAAGCCATGCGGCAGGCCATGGCGCGAAGCCCACAAGTAGCCGAGCAACTCCATGAAACATTCATCCGTCTGCGCGGGAATGAAGACGGCGAAATTCTGATGCGCATGATCCGCGGCTTCAGTCCAGAGGAAATTGGTACGACACGCGAAGAGGTCAAACAGGGAGCTGTGATCGATCTGATCCGTTGGCTCGAACACCCGAGCCTTGATTGTCGAGTACTAGCCATTTACAACCTCGACGAAATCAAAGGAACCAAAGACCTCAAGGACTTCCGACCGGATGGCTTACAGCGGAGCCGCGGGATTGCCGTGACCAAGATTCGTAAGCTGGTCGAAGAGAACGAGTTCCTGCCAGCTCGCTAGCTCTGCAGTGGGGGAGTGTCTTGTGATGACCATCCTTGGTCTAAAGGCAAGCCGCAGGGGTCGGTGTCAGCCTGATACCAAAGTCGCCTTCGGCTTGCTGTTAACGAAAAGGGCTCCATTCTTCTCTGCAAGCATCTTTCGCCGCAGGCGTCAAGACGGAGTCCTAATTGTCAACTTTGGCCTCAAAAGAGAGCCAAATAGCTGAAACAGCCGGTTTGTGGCCTGGGCTGTTTCTCGTTAGAATGAGGTTCTTGGAGGGAAGTTGGCCCGATTACGGTTGTGAGACCTGTGAACAGCCTCCGGCCTTCCTAGGACGAATGGTTGTTGGCAATTGGCCTATGAAATTTGGGTTGAATCAGAGCAAGGAGTTGCACCGGTGCTGGTAAGTATTTCAATGCGTCATGGTCATTTGGGAGAGGCCAGTCAAGAGAAGCTTAAGGCCAAGGCAGAGAAGCTTGCCCGTATTTTCGAGCGTATTATGGCGATCGAGGTGACGGTTGACTTAAAGAACGAGCAGGCTCCTCAAGTAGATATCCATGTTTCGGCGGAACACAAGCACGATTTTGTGGCGCACTCCACCTCGGACTCCTTGCAGGGTGCCTTTGATGGAGCCGTCCAAAAAATTGAGCAGCAGTTGAGGAAATATAAAGAGCGAGTCCAGGAGCGTCATCGCGATACGAGTTCACGCAATCAGGACATGGGTACTACTCTTCCTGAAAAGCCCCTAGCTGACGAAACGGTGGTTGACGAGCTGGTTGAGGAGTAACCTCTTTTTGGGTATCCCGCAGCTTCAAAGAATATTTTTGTAAAGAGGATAGTTCAAATCATGAAGTTTGTTGATTTTGTGAGTCGCGAGGCGATTCGAACAGATATTGAAGTTGATAGCAAGGAGCAGGTCATTCGCTCCATGGCAAAAGCACTTCTTGAGGCTGGAAAAATTGCAGAAGACCAGCACGAGAGTATCGTGGAAGCAATCTTGAAACGCGAAGAATTGGGCAGCACGGGAATTGGGAGGGGGGTAGCAGTACCTCACACCAAACATCCCAGTGTGAAGGAACTCGTGGGAACCGTTGCGATCAGCGAATCGGGGGTTGATTTCGACAGCCTCGATGGCGAGAAAGTCCACTTGCTCTTTATGCTCGTTTCCCCTCCCGACCGTCCGGGAGACCATTTGAGGGCATTGGAAAACATTTCCCGGCAGTTGCGGGATGGAACTTTTTGTCGCTATCTCAAGCAAAGCAAAGCCCCCGAGGACGTGTGGCAGCTCTTGGAAGAAGCCGACAACAACCAGTTTGTATGATTCCCCACGGCACGAAGCCGCGACCGTTGGTCGCGCTATTCTGCCGCGAATCAGATTGTGAACGAGATGAACGATCAAATCGTGCGACGAGTAGTGGTAATCACGAATGAGCAAGGTTTGCACGCGCGACCAGCTCAATTGTTGGCCCGACTTGCTCTCCAGTACGAATCGATCATCGACCTCATACGCGACAGTCAACGTGTGGATGCTAAGAGCATTTTGCACATGTTGACCCTGGGGGCAGATCAGGGAACCGAATTAATTATTGAGGCCAAGGGGCCAGACGCTGAAGAAGCGCTGGACGCGCTCGTTCGCCTGGTGGAGAACGAATTTGCGTCCGACGAAACAATTAGTCAGGAGAAATCGGATTAGAATCGGCTTCATGGTTAGGGGAGCATCCCAAAGATGTTGCCTGAGCTATCGAGCATCCCGATGGACCTGGCTGGGAAAAACAAGGGAGTCCTGTCCCGCGACTGGCTCCAGAGCGAACAAGATGATTGCAGGTTGCCACGTTTTGGTGCTTCGAATTCAATGCGATGCTGCTGCATGGCAACGAATCTGGTGCCGCCACAATGTGGAACCCTGCGCGACAGATTCGGCAATGCGGTAACTCTCCTTTGATAGTTAACTCATGTCGAGGAGTGAGTCCCTGGTGGCACTCTCTCTGTGTCCGGTGATAATCCTGTTGTGCTCTCTAGCAAGTCGGGACTGGCATGTAGAGTGAGGGCGCAATGGAACGCCTGCAAGGTATCGCTGTATCTCCAGGAATCGCCATCGGCGAATCGCTGGTCTTGGACAACGAGGGATTTCGGATTCCTCGACGGTTCCTCCCGCGCGATGCGGTGGAGGAAGAGTTGCTTCGTCTGGAAAAGGCTTTTCATGCTGCCGAAGCGGAGGTCGATCGCAATCGAAAAACCGTCTCGGAACAGTTGGGGGACGACTATGCCGCTATCTTCTCGGCCCATCTGCAAATGTTGCGAGATCGCCGGCTGCACGATGAAATCGAAGAAATGATTCGTGTGCGGCACTACTCTCCGGAGTATGCCGTCAGTCGAGCACTGCGGCGGTATGCGAAGGTATTTCAGTCGCTCCAAGGCAAATACATGGCTGAGCGAGCGAACGATATCTTCGATATCGAGAAACGAATCCTACGTAACTTGCTCGGCCGTAGTCGTGAGGAATTGGCGAACATTACCTCCCCCGTGTTGGTGCTCGCACATAACATTACACCCAGTGAAACAGCCAGCTTGAATCCTCGCTTCGTGCTGGGGTTGGTGACGGAAGTCGGAGGCCCAGGGAGTCATACCGCCATTGTCGCCGAAGGTTTGGGAATTCCCGCCGTAGTAGGTGTGGGACCTTTTCTCACGGACGTTTCTGGGGGTGATACGATCATCATTGATGGCGATCAAGGACAAATCGTTCTTCGCCCCGATGAAGAAACAATCGCTCGATATCGCCACGAAGTCGAGGAGCAACGCTCTCTGGCCGCCAAGCTGGAATCGCTGCGCGACCTCCCCGCCGTTACGACCGATGGACAGCAAGTCCAGTTGATGGGCAATATTGAATTTCCCCATGAGGTGGAACTTTGCAAACAACGTGGGGCTAACGGCATCGGATTGTATCGCACTGAGTTTCTCTACTTGGGACGTGATGACGACCCTTCCGAGGAAGCCCACTACGAATCGTATGCTGAGGTCGTTCAGGACATGGGAGGACTTCCTGTGGTGATGCGCACCCTCGATCTGGGGGCCGACAAGATGCGGTCGCTTCCCGATCCCGAGGATGAACGCAATCCCTTTCTGGGCCTCCGCAGCATTCGCCTTGCGCTGCGTAACCGCGACTTGTTCCGGACGCAATTGCGGGCTATTTTGCGGGCAAGCGCACTCGGCGAAATTCGTATCATGTTTCCGTTGATTAGCACCATTATGGAATTGCGCCAGGCGCGGATGGTACTCGCCGACGCAATGGAAGATCTCGAAGAAGCCAATGTCCCGTTTGATCGCTCGATCAAGGTGGGGATGATGGTGGAAGTGCCGTCGGTCATCATGATGATGGATCGTTTTGTGGATGAGGTCGATTTCTTCAGTATCGGTACCAACGACCTTATTCAGTACTGCCTGGCCGTAGATCGAAGTAACAAGGACGTCGCCAGTCTCTACACGGCCGCCGATCCGGCGGTGATTCGCATGATCGAAATCGCCGTGCGCGTCGCCAATCAACACGGCGTGCCCATCAGCATGTGCGGCCAGATGTGCGGCAACCCGCTCTATACGATGTTGCTGTTGGGTCTGGGATTGCGGAGTTTCAGCGTCACCCCCGCGGCGATCCCTGAAATCAAACGCGCTTGTCGTAGCGTATCCACAGAACAATGTGTGCATGTTGCCGAACATGTTCTCAAGTTGGAAAGTGCGCGCGACGTAAAGAATTTCCTCAAAGAAGAACTAGCAAAAGTATTTCCGGAGTTACCGCTCTAACATGATTTAGAGCAACAGATTGAATCAATTTCGTTATGGATCAAAGCATTTTTCTAATCGGACCCCCAGTTACTGGCGGCCACCTGCAAAAGGTGTTCTCGCCGACTCGTTCGCTGGGGTCTGCCGAATGCCAATCCACAAACAAACACTATGTTCACCATGAGATTCGTGGGCAGCGTTCACATCTTATCGGTGCAAGCCCCAGAAAGAAGCAAGATGAAAAAGGAGATGTTGATCAACGTCGCCCAGCCGGAAGAATGCCGGATTGCGATCGTTGAAGACGGCTTACTTGAAGAGCTGTACGTTGAACGTAGCAGCCAGGACAACTATGTGGGTAACATTTACAAAGGTCGGATAGTCAACTTGGAACCCAGCATCCAAGCCGCTTTCGTCGACTTCGGGGTCGGACGCAATGGGTTCCTGCACATCAGCGATGTCGAGTCGCAATATTTTCGCCAAGGGGGTTATGATCCCAGCAAGCTCATCCAGCCCGGCGAAGGTCCACCGAACCTGGACGACGACGATGATGAAGATTGGACCGAAGATGGCCCCGTCGAGAAGAGCTCCAATGGCCGCGGAGGAACGCAAACCCGCAAGGCGCGTCCCGGTGTTCGGCCCCGAGTAAAGCCGCCGATCCAGGAAATCTTTCGTCGTGGTGATGAAGTGCTTGTGCAAGTGATCAAAGAAGGGATCGGCACGAAGGGCCCCACGCTTTCTACCTACATCAGCATTCCAGGTCGCTATCTGGTGTTGCTGCCAGCGCTGGGGCGGATCGGCGTTTCTCGCAAGATTGAAAACGACGATGACCGCCGTCGCCTGCGGGACATCCTCCGTGAGTTAAATCCACCCAAGGGTTTGGGCTTTATCGTCCGCACCGCGGGTACGGATCGAACCAAGAAAGAGCTTTCGCGAGACCTGGCCTATCTCTTGCGGCTGTGGAAAGTGATTGTCCGTCGCATCAGGAAGACGACTGGCCCGGTCGATATTTATGAAGAAAGCGACATGATCATCCGCACGATCCGCGATATCTTCAGCAACGATGTCGATGCCATCGTGATCGACGAAGCGCAAGCGTATGAACGAGCCAAGGAGTTCTTGCAAATTGTGATGCCGCGCTATGCAAGCCGACTGTCACTCTACGAAGGTAAGGAGCCGCTGTTTCACAAGAACAAGCTGGACGAGGAAATCGCTCGGATTCATCAGCGGCAGGTGCCGCTCCGTGGAGGGGGGTCGATCGTAATCGATCAAACCGAGGCCCTGGTGGCAATTGACGTGAACAGTGGTAGTTTCCGCACGGACGGTTCTGCCGAGGAATCGGCCTTTCGGCTCAACCAGATCGCAGCCAAGGAGATCGCCCGGCAACTTCGGTTGCGCGATCTGGGTGGTGTGGTGGTCAATGACTTTATCGACATGCGCAAAGAACGCCATCGCCGGACCGTCGAGCGTGTCCTGCGGGATGCCGTCCGGCGGGATCGCGCTCGAACCAAGATCCTGCGGACCAGCCCGTTTGGCCTGATCGAGATGACCCGCCAACGGATCCGTCCCAGCCTGCGCCGCAGCGTGTATCGGGAATGTCCCGCTTGCAGTGGCTCGGGGTTGGTCAAAAGTGCCGAGAGCATGGCGATTGAGGTGATTCGCAAGCTGCTGATGTGCGCCCATAACGAGCGGATTGCCCGGGTTTCTGTCCGGGTCGAGGAAAACGTGGCCAACTACCTCAACAACCGCAAGCGGCGGGAGTTGACCCGCATGGAAGACGAGTACAACTTGCAAGTGCTGATCCTCAGCGATGAGGACGCCTCGCCGGAATTCCTGAGAATGGAGTGCGAAGACGCCTCGGGCCGCGAAATCCGCTTCACGGAGTGAGGTTCGATTCCGTGGGTCAGCCATCCTGGCTACCTATCACAGACTGGAACCATGGGCCACTTGGCTGCCCCCTCGACAGGTCCGAGGGGCTCCGGTACGCTATGTGGTTTGGGTGGAGGCCAAGTCTCCCGAGACGAAGATTAGGTTTCTCACTTTCGCAGAGTTGACTTTTTTTGTGCCAGGAATTAGAGCAGGTTTTATTGCCATGTATGCAATCATCTTAGATGGTGGACGACAATTTAAAGTGGAAGAAGGTCAGGAGCTTACGATTGACTATCGTGATTTACCGGCTGGCGACAAGCTAACCTTTGAGAAGGTACTGGCAATCTCTAATGGCTCGGGCGAGTTGCAGCTCGGTGCGCCGACAGTCGCTGGTGCCACGGTCACTGCTGAAGTGCTGGGTGCCGACAAGGGCGAAAAACTGGTCGTGCAAAAATTCCGTCGTCGCAAGAATTCCCGCCGTAAGACGGGCCACCGCTCGCTACTCACCCGCGTGAAAATTGCCAAAATTTCTGGGTGAGATTTTGGTAATACCTATCTAGGCAAGCGCCATTCACTCGTTTATGGCAATGCCAGCACAATGCCGTGTTGTTTCCCAGACTTTCCCAGATTCCGCCCTAGAGTTCCCTCGTCGAATCGCGACAATGGAGGGAGAGGGCAAAAGTTTCTGAGAGGTTATGAGGGGTTTGGGATGCAAACGGGTATTCGGTGGCGTACTGCGCTGAGTTCGATAAGCTTGACGTTCCTCTGCAGTCTGGCCTTGGCGGTTCTGGCCTTGCCAATTTCTGCCCAACCGCCCCCTGCACTATCTTCGAGTGCGCAACCACCTGCGACAGACGGGCCTCCCGCTGAGCTTGGCAACCCTTCAAAAAACCCGCTTGCAGATTCTGCAGACGCGACGGTTCAGGATACGCTGAAGCTTTCCACGCCCGAGGAAATCCAGCAGCAGCTCACCGCGCTAGAGAACGCCACGATTGATGAAGCCGACAAGCGGAAGGCAACCGAGTTTTACCAACAAGCACTTGCCGCGCTCGGAAATCTGGAGCAGCAACGTACTGAAACGGCTCACTTCGAGAAACTTATTGCGGATTACGCTGACGACCTCGAAAAATTCAGAAAGAACCTGTCAGAGCTTCCTGCTCAAGTTCCGCCAGTCGATGACGACAAGAGCATCGCCGAGCTTGAGGCCGAAGTTTCCAAGCGAGAATTGGAGCTTAAGCGACTTCGCGAGCTTTTAGACGACTCGAACACCAAACTCAAGCGGCGTTCCGATGGACTCGCCAATTTTCCCAAACTGGTGGCGGAGAAACAGCAAGAACTTGATCGCATCAAACAGCAATTACAAAAGGCAATCACTGGCGAAAAGACGGATATCGTGTCTACTGCTGAACGCAGCTATCTGAAAGCCCAAGCAGAGGCATTGGCCGAAACGCTTAAGGCTCTTGAGAAGAATCGAGAGTACTATGCCATGAGCGGCGATCTCGCTCAGGTTCGTCGCGACTATCGGGCGAAGAAACTTGCCCAAGATGAAAAATATCTCTCGTCGTTGCGTGAGTCAGTCAATCAACATCGCTTAATCGAAGCGAATCAACAGGCCTCGGCTGCCGCTAGCGCCGCTGCTGTTGAGCGGCCTGAAGCCATTGCCAAGTTGGCAACGGCGAATGCAGCTCTTGCGAAGGATCAGGCGGCCATCGTTGCCAAGATTGCTGCGTTAGACGAAAAGCTGGCAACTACCAAAGTGCAACTGGAGAAGGTTTCCGATGCACAAAAGCTGAGCGTCGAACGTGTCGAAGCTGCTGGTCTCACCGAAGCCAGCGGACAGCAACTCCGCCAACAGCAAGAGTTGTTGCCTGACAACCAGGGAATCGCTCGAGAAATCGCCTTACGCGAGACCGAAAGATCGGATGCGATTTACTCTCAATACAATCTGCTCGATCAACGGAATAAGGTTGAAGATGCCGACTTGGAGGCGCGAGTCGCCGAGATTCTGGAGCAAGTGCCAGTCGAGCAGCGCGATGCTGCAGAAAAAGAAGTTCGTACGCTCTTGGAATCGGAGCGTAAGATTCTTGATTCGACCATCGACAACTATGGCAAGTATGTCGAAAACTTGAACAACCTGACGACTGCACAGGATGAGCTGATCCGCACCACCCGAGAGTACCGCGACTTCATTGCCGAGCATGTGTTGTGGATTCGCAGTTGCACATGGCCTCGCTTGGCCGACTTAGAACCCGCTGCTGGGGCACTCTCTTGGAGCCTCAATCCGCTCCATTGGCAGGAGGCAATTTCCGCTTTCTGGGCCCGCTCTCGCAAATCTTCCGTGCAAGTCTTCCTGTTCGTTGTCGTACTTGTGGTCTCCTTGTACTACCACCGCCAGTTACGGGTCCGGCTGCGCGAAATCGGTGAGCAGGCTGCCAAGCGCACCTGTACCCAGTTTTGGCCGTCGGTCGAAGCGTTGTGGATCACTGCTCTGTTGGCGCTTCCCTGGCCTACAATGTTGGGTTTTGTCGGCTGGTGGATCGACAGCCCGCTCAATGAATCAGAGTTTGTGCGGGCCTTGTCAGTGGGCCTCAAGTTCACCGCCGTCTGCTTGTTGCTGCTGGAATTCGTGCGTCACTTATGCCGCTCGGGGGGGTTAGCGGATGCCCATTTTGCCTGGCCGCAATCTTCTCTCAGCCAAATCCGCCGGCTGGCCCGCGGACTGATCTGGATGGGCATGCCGCTCGTGCTGTGGCTCACGGGCTTGGAGAAGCAGAATCTGGAAACGTTGTGGAGTTCCACCCTTGGCCGCGCCTGTTTTGTGGCCGTCATGCTGGTGGTCACGTTTGCCTGCTATCGAGTGCTACTCTCGTCGAAGAGCCCCTTCAGGAATCTGTTGGGCAACCAATCGGAAAAGCAGACTCTCCATCTTTACAGCTTGTGGTCTCCGGTGGTCACACTACTGCCGCTAATGCTAGCCGCGCTGGCAATTGTTGGTTATTACTACACCGCCCAGCAGCTTTCTCTGCGGCTTTTGCAATCGGCTGCGTTGCTTCTTTCGCTCTTGGTCGTGGGGGGGCTTACGAAACGTTGGGTTTTGCTCAATCGGCGCCGTTTGGCGCGTGAGCAAGCAAAACAAAAACGGGCCGCAGCACATGCTGCCGCGGTTGCTGCCACATCGGACTCGGCGGGGGAAGCGCCTCCAGTGGCCGAGTTCGTAGATGATTCGGTCGATCTGGTCGCCCTGGGAGAACAAACGAGCGATTTGATCGTCAGTGCCCTGGTATTGGCTGGAGTTGTCTCTGCGTGGTTCATCTGGCAGGGAATGTTGCCCGCGCTCGCCTACATCGGGCAGTGGCCCGTTTTTCCTGGGCTTGCAGCCGATCCGCTTAAATGGAATCACTTGATCAAATTGTTGGTGGTGCTTATCGCCTCCTTCGTGGTGATCCGCAACGTCCCGGCTCTGCTGGAGTTCGCCGTCTTGCAGCACTTGCCAATGGACTCTGGGGCACGGTATGCCGTCACGAGTATCTGCCGCTACACCTTGGTTGCGATTGCAATCGTGATGGCGTACAAGTCGATGGGGTTTGATGGCCAGAGTATCCAGTGGCTTGTCGCCGCTATGGGTGTCGGCTTGGGGTTTGGCTTGCAGGAAATCTTTGCCAACTTTGTGTCCGGTATCATATTGCTCTTTGAACGACCGATCCGTGTTGGTGACATCGTCACCCTTGGTGATAAAACGGGCGCCGTCAGCCGCATCCGGATGCGTGCCACGACGCTCGTCGACATGGAACGTAAGGAATACATCGTTCCGAACAAAGACTTCGTCACCGAACGGCTCTTGAACTGGACCCTGAGTGATCAAACGATCCGGATCGAGATCCTTGTTGGTGTGGCTTACGGCTCTGATACTGAGTTGGCCTGCCGATTATTGCGTGAAACCGCCGCAGAGCATCCCCATATATTGAAAGACCCTGAGCCACTTGCCACTTTCTATGGCTTCGGTGACAGCGCGTTGAGTCTGAGACTTTTTGCCTTTATTCCCAATCTTGAAAAACGCTTGCAGACGGTGCATGACTTGCACACCACGATCGACAAAAAGTTCAAAGCGGCCGGCCTGGAGATTGCCTTCCCCCAAACCGACCTCCACGTCCGCAGCCTGCCGCCGGAGTGGTTTCAGCAAGGCGCCGTGGAGCCACCGCATGGTCAGACAAATGGCAAAGCATCCGAGACAGCCAGCAAGTCTCGCGAAAACTAGCTCAAAACTGTAAAGGTTCGATTTCGTTTAATCGCAAGCCGCAGGCGACTGTGGAATCAACTCGTGCGGGCTTTCGCGTGATTCGAGGGCCCGATTATGCGGCGTTTTCAGTTTGAGCAAAATAGCATGCAACCCTCATTGATATCCATTCAAGTTGGGAAGCCTCGCCAGTATGAGCTTGACGGAGATTCACCGTGGTCTTCGGCGATCGAAAAGCGTTTTGTCGAGGGTCCCGTCTTCGCGAGCAGAATCGGCATGGCTGGCGACAAGCAGGCTGATCTGGTCCATCATGGTGGTCCCGACAAGGCGGTGCTAGCTTACGCCTTCAAACACTACGATGCATGGAATGCAGAACTGCCCGAGGTAGGTTTTTCGGCGGGCGGTTTTGGAGAGAATCTGACGATCCATGGACTCGACGAAACGACTTGTTGCCTTGGTGACGTCGTTCGAATCGGAGGATGCCTCTTGCAGGTTTCTCAGCCACGCCAACCATGCTGGAAACTCTCTAGACGTTGGAATATTCCAGACCTGGCTATGCAAGTGCAAAAAAACGGACGTAGTGGCTGGTATTACCGTGTCTTGGAAGAGGGAACCATGGAATCGGACAACTTGATCGAACTTGTAGAGCGATCATACAAGCTAACAGTTGCCTGGGCTAGCAGCGTAATGTACGCCAAGCCGCGCAGCGACGAAGACGATCTGCTATTAGCCGCTTGCCCAGCACTCTCGGCGTCGTGGTGTGAGACACTCAAGAATCGGGCTCTTGGGAAGGAAGCTCGCACTGATAAACGCCTCTATGGAAAGCAAAGAGAAGAACGAACATAAGCTAATCGTTCGTTGATTCTACCTGCATTGAGACTGAGTCTCATAGGCTCCTGTCAGTTTTTTCCATCAATCGAATGCAATTCAACTTGGCCAACTCTTCATGACGAGTATACAATAGCGGCTGATGTGGTTTTTGACGGCTGCCGCATGTGCTATCCGGCAAAAAACCAAGATCCCGACTTGACACATTAGATTTGCGCTGGATCGTGCTTCCCAGTCTTTCGCATCAATAAACCGGTGAATCATCGTGAGTCGGCAACGAACTCTTTACTCCCAGCTTGTCTACGCCAAGTACGTAACGGCATTGGTGACGTGCTTTTCGCTGTTGCAATTGCCAGTTCCGATGCTGCATGACCATGAAGGTTACGACTCACATGCAACCCTGACGATGCATGTAGACACACGTCATGCTGCCTCAATGCCAGTGGCAGACGAGTTGCATTGGCACTTTGTCTCACCTCGAGAATTGAATCAGGAGGATGGCTCGGACAAAGATTCCAATCCTTCAGAAACAAGCGTCGTCTGTCTCGCAGGCACTGGCACAACAGGAGCTGGCGGGGAGAGACTTGTCGCAAGTCAACTCGATCGAACTCCGGTCCCCTCGGGCAATCTTACCGCTGGCAATAAGCGATCTCTCAACAGAACTGCCGAGCAGATCCATCCCATCTCCAATCTCCGGCCATCGGTGCGCGTGTGCGCACTGCTCTGTGTGGTGCGCTGTTAAGCGCGTTTCGTCTTCAAGAGTTTGAGCGTTGTTTGCTCGTACTCCATCTGTCAGCAAGCACTACGTTTGCAATGACGAAACCACAACACACACATAATAGCGATGAATGTTACCAAACTAACGAGCGGAATTATTGCGCTTATTGTTATCCTACTCACCACATGGTTGCTCCGCCAGATCTGGCCTACAGCCGCAGAGAACGAACTTCTCGTGGATTCCTCACCGACCGAAACGGCTCCATTCGTTCGCCTGACACAAGCAAAGCTCTCTGCGGCTGGAATCGAAACTCAACCAGTGAAACGGGTTAATCTGCCTTTACTGCGGACGCTGCCAGCCCGCTTTGCTTACGACGACACACGGCACGTTGCCGTCCGTACACCAACAGACGGTGTGCTCGAGTCTGTCTTGGTCAAACCGGGTGATGCCGTAGCAGCAGGACAAACAATTGCCGTGCTGCGCAGCCCTGCTGTAGGAGCCGCGCGTAGTGAAGTGCTGACTCGGACGGCAGAATACGAGTTGGCTAAGACCGCACGAGATCGCCATTGGAGAATCTATCGGGGGGTGGAGAATCTCTCAGCCTCTATTGAAAAAGGCGAGTCCATCGAAACCATCAAGGAGCAACTCAGGGAAGCCACATTGGGCAGCTACGGGGGCGACTTGCTGACGAAGTACAGCAAAGCACTCTTGGCGGCCCGTCTCGCACAGTCAGCCAATAGCATCCGCGACTCCGGCGCAATAAGCGGTCGAGTCCAGCATGAGCGCCAAAGTGAATTGCAGCAGGCTCGTGCCGATCTGGAGGCGACCTTGGATCAATCTCTCTTTGAAACACAACAAGCTTTCAAACAGGCCCAAGCCACCGAGAATACTGCCGAGCGCAGTCTCGTTATTGCTCGCCAGCAACTTGTCACTCTGCTTGGTGCTAAGCAGGGGCCCGAAATAATCCCAGTCGTCAATTCTAAGGAGACGGACCTCGCTCGACTTGCGATCGACTCTCCGATAGCCGGCACCGTGGAAGGCAAAGCCTACTCGGCAACGGAACGCGTCACTGCGGGCAGCGAGCTGTTCATTGTCGCCGATACTTCGCGGCTGTGGGTGAAGGCAGACATCAGAAATCGCGATTGGAGCGCGATTCAAGTGAGAGAGGGGGATCAGGTCACGGTCATCACCTCGGCAACGGAGGACGAGCGACTGGACGCATCCGTCTATTTCGTGGGCCGCGAGGTGGATCCTTCATCGGGGGCCATCACCCTGGTAGCAACCATCTACAACCACTCGGGCAAATATCGTCCAGGCTTGTTTGCCCGGCTTGAAGTGCCCATTGGCAACATTCCCGATACGCTTGTCGTGCCAAATTCGGCAGTAGTCGACCTGGGGGGCGAATGGAGTGTCTTTGTCGAAGAGAACGACGGTTATCGACCGGCGGCAGTCGAGACTGGATCCCGTTCGGGTGGTCAGATCGAGGTTCGCGCCGGACTCACGGAAGGGCAACGAATAGTTGTCGAAGGTGCGTTCGCCCTGAAAAGCGAACTGCTGCTTGAAGGGGAGGAATGATTCATGCTGAAACGCCTCATTGAAATCTCGCTGGAGAATCGCTTCTTGGTTATTGTGTTGGCACTGTTCGTCGCAGGTGCCGGCATCCGCAGTGCCTTGCTGCTGCCCATAGACGCCGTGCCGGACCTGACTAACACCCAAGTTACCATCATCACCGCAGCAGGTTCGTTGCCCCCCGTAGAAGTCGAGCGACAGGTGACCTATCCGATCGAATGGGCCATGGGTGGCCTACCCAATGTCGAAGAGATCCGGAGCGTCTCCAAATTCGGGCTCTCAGTCATCACGATCGTGTTCGTCGATGGGACAGACGTCTATTTTGCCAATCAGCAAGTGAGCCAACGACTCGCGCAGGCTGCTACGAGAATCTCCGCTGGTTATGGGCCCCCTGAGCTGGGACCCATGACCACGGCACTTGGCGAGATTCTGCAATTCGAAGTTCGTAGCGAGAGCCGCTCGCCCATGGAGCTACGCACCATGTTGGAATGGGACTTCGCACCTCGACTTCGAGAAGTGAATGGAGTGACCGAAATCAATACGATGGGAGGTTTCTTCAAGACCTTCGAAGTTCGGCCCGATCCCAACCAACTTATGGCATACGACCTGACGCTCAACGAAATCTACGAACGTCTCGAAGCGAGCAATGTCAACGCTGGCGGTGGCTATGTGGTGCATCATGACGAACAACGATTTATTCGAGGGCAAGCACTCCTCAAGGGGGTCGAGGATCTTCGCAAGGTTGTGATCCGCCGCAGCGCAGGAGCGTCGCCACTGTTGTTGGCGGACATCGCTGATGTGACCATCGCACCGATGCCACGGCAAGGGGCCGTTAGCCGAGATGGTCGCGGTGAAGCGGTGACTGCTATGGTGATGATGAGGATCGGCGAAAACTCGCGCTCCGTGGTTGCCAGAGTGAAGGAGCGGCTTGACGAGATTCGCACGACCTTGCCAAGCGACGTCGAACTGGAAGTCATCTACGATCGCGAAGACTTGATCGGCAGGACACTCCATACGGTCACCAGGAATCTGCTCGAAGGAGGCCTGTTTGTCGCGGTCGTGCTACTCTTCATGCTTGGCAGTCTGAGGGCTGGCTTGATTGTTGCTTGCGCAATTCCTCTTTCGATGCTGTTTGCTTCCAACTTGATGCTCGCCTTTGGTATCTCGGCCAGCTTGATGAGTCTCGGTGCCATCGACTTCGGCCTGATTGTTGATTCCTCGGTCATCATGGTCGAAAACTGTGTTCGCCGCCTTGCGCATAATCCTGAAGGCAAGAGCAGGTTGGCGATCATTCGAGACGCCGCGATTGAGGTTCGCGGACCAACCATGTTTGGCGAATTGATCATCGCGGTCGTCTATGTGCCGGTGCTGTTGCTGGAAGGGACAGAAGGGAAACTCTTCCGTCCCATGGCATTGACGGTGCTCTTCGCTCTACTGGGGTCGCTCGTCTTGTCGATGACCTTGATGCCTGCCTTGGCTTCAATGTTTCTGCCGAAGAAGCCCCATGAAACAGAAGTCTGGTTTTTAAGATTACTCAAAAAAGTCTATCTCCCGCTGGTCCGCCTGGCGGTAGAGACTCCGTTGGCCACTGCCATAACGGCTGTGTGCGTATTCGCGATCAGCATTCCGATCGCTCTCGACTTGGGAGCAGAGTTCATGCCTCGTTTGAACGAGGGGGACTTACTCGTGGAAGCGGTCCGTTTGCCCAGTGCGTCCTTGGAAGGGGCCGAGACCATGGCCAAGCTCATCGAATCCTACCTCGTCGCATTTCCCGAAATCAAGACGGTATTCACCAAGACAGGCCGTCCAGAAATCGCTAACGACGTCATGGGCGTTCACCAGTCGGACGTGTGGGTCATGCTCAACCCACGCGACCAATGGCCCAAACAAAAAACGCGAGACGAGTTGATCTCGGAAATGGAAGACGTACTCACGCAACATGTGCCGGGAGTAGCATTCGGTTTCACACAGCCCATCGAAATGCGTGTTGACGAGTTGGTTGCCGGAGTGAAGGCCGACGTTGCCATCCTGGTCTACGGAGACGACCTCGACACGTTGGCACGCAAGTCAAAAGAAATCGAACGCGTACTCCGCGAAATCCCGGGAGCCGCCGATGTCAAAGCTGATATCCAGTCAACGCTGGCGACGCTGACGATCGAGCCGCGACGCGAAGCACTGGCACGCTATGGAATCGACGCTGCGGAGGTTATGGACGTCGTCGCAGCCATCGGCGGGCGCCCCGTGGGGGAAGTTCTGACAGATCGGGCAAGATTCCCCATTCGCGTGCGACTTCCAGAAAACTGGCGAGATGATGTGGAAATGCTGGGCCAATTACCGGTCGCCCAGGCAGGTGGCAAGCCGGTGCCGCTCAGCGAACTCGCCGACATTCACCTGGAGCAAACTCCCCCGGGCGTCGAACACGAAAACGGACGTCGGCGCACGTTCGTGTCTGCAAATGTCCGCGGTCGCGATGTGGCAACCTTCGTTGCCGAGGCTAAGCGTGCCGTGCAGGCCAAGGTCGTCATGCCACCTAATTACGAATTGAAGTGGGGTGGCGACTTTGAGAATCTGCAATCGGCCAGCCAACGTTTGCTCTTGATCACGCCGCTGGTGCTGTTGGTTATTTTTCTCCTGCTGCACACCACCTTCCGCTCGGTGCGTCTGGCGTCTTTGATCTTTCTCTGTGTTCCTATCGCCGCTAGCGGAGGTGTCTTCGCACTGATGTTGCGCGGCATGCCGTTTAGCATCGCGGCAGGTGTCGGTTTCATTGCCCTCTTTGGAGTCGCAGTGCTCAATGGATTGGTTTGGGTCAGCGACGCGGAAAATCATCGCAAGGCAGGATACGATCCCAAGACTTCTGCCCTGTTAGCTGCCAACGATCGCCTCCGCCCTGTGCTCATGACGGCCATGGTCGCCAGCTTGGGCTTTTTACCGATGGCCCTCTCAACAAGCGACGGAGCCGAAATCCAGAGGCCTCTAGCAACCGTGGTCATTGGTGGTCTGATTACCAGCACACTGTTAACTTGCCTCGTGATCCCTTCGGTATACGCCCGATTCGCGGCGCACCCGGGATTTCTTCTCTCAGACGACTAAGGTGGTCACCAGGCTTAGACTCGTAGAGTTTTGGGAGGACTCACTGGCAGTACGCAGCCAAGCAGTGTTTTTGCGAAGGAGTTAGATTTCGCCGCTTTCGCGCAACTGTATCTCCAGTTCGTCGAGATTGCCTAGCGGAAACCAACCGAAGATCCCACTGGCCACCAGGGCGTCATTTTCTTAACAATTTCTGAACCGCCTCTTTGCTAGCACTTCACAATCGACCCAACCTGTTGTGTGATAGCACCTTACGAAAAGTACAAAATCCTTGTTGACGAACGGCTGGCTAGGTGTATGATCGTCTCCCTCAAAGCTGTATGTGGTGTAGCTGTCGGGTATCCGCTATACTACATGTAGTGTTTAAGCTGAATTTTCCCCTCGATTCTGTCGAGTCAATCCCATAAGAGACGCAAAATCTGGTAGGACGCCGCTGGCCCTTGTGGTTTGGTGGGCGGAGAATTCATTGGAGGGAACCGGTGAGGCGGGCCGATCCCTCTTGTGGTTTGTATGTACTAATGTACACTGATGATTAGGTAAGGATACCCACTTTTTCCAGCACTCAAACAGGAGGTTTCGCCGTGGCTACCGTTGAACTTGGATCTGCACGTCTTTCCCATGCTACTCAAATGACTTCCAATGGTATTCAAGTGACCGATTCAAAAGCGGCCAAACGCTTTCACGGCCGGTTGAAAATCGATGCGACCTTTTGTCCCACCGAGGTGGCCGACCCGTTTGATACCGTCAATTGGGAAGTGCGCTCGGCAGCCATCAAGGGGGAGAACGGCGAAGTCCTGTTCGAACAAACCAATTGCGAGGTCCCCTCGTTCTGGTCTCAATTGGCCACCAACGTGATCTGCAGCAAATACTTCTACGGCGAAGTCGGCACCGACGAGCGCGAGTACAGCGTCCGCCAATTGGTTCACCGGGTGGCCCGCACCATCGCTGATTGGGGACTAGAGGACGGCTACTTTGCCAGCCCCGCCGACGGCGAGCGTTTTTACCGCGACCTGGCTTGGCTCTGCCTGCACCAGCATGGTGCATTCAATTCGCCCGTGTGGTTCAACGTGGGTCTCTACCACCAGTACGGCGTCGTGGGGGACAAATGTAACTGGCGCTGGGATCCGGTGACCCGCGAAGTTGTTCAGCCGGAGAATCCCTACGAGTATCCCCAAGGTTCCGCCTGCTTTATTCAGCATGTGCAGGACAACATGGAAGACATCATGGAACTCGCCCGCAGCGAGGCGATGCTCTTCAAATTTGGCAGCGGCACGGGCACCGACCTCAGTACCCTGCGGTCGCACCGCGAAAAACTTTCCGGCGGCGGACATCCCAGTGGGCCATTATCCTTCATGCGGGTATATGACCAGATCGCCGCGGTGGTAAAGAGCGGTGGCAAGACGCGCCGGGCTGCGAAGATGCAGTCGATCAAAGTGTGGCACCCCGACGTGATGGAATTCATCGAGTGCAAATGGAAAGAAGAGCAGAAGGCGCGCGTCTTGATCGAGAAGGGTGGCTACGAGGCCAACTTCAATGGCGAGGCCTACAGTTCGATCATGTTCCAAAACGCGAATTTGTCGGTTCGCGTCACCGACGACTTCATGCAGGCCGTCGAGAAGAACCAGGACTGGACCACCCGCTGGGTGACCGATCCCAACCAAGCGGGCCCGACTTATAATGCCCGCGACATGATCAATCGCATGGCCGACTGTGCCTGGCACTGCGGCGACCCCGGCGTGCAATACGACACCACGATCAACAACTGGCACACCTGCCCGAACAGCGGCCGGATCAACGCCAGTAATCCGTGCAGTGAGTACATGTTCCTCGACGATACGGCCTGCAATCTGTCGAGCATCAACCTGATGAAATTCCGCCAGCCGGATGGCAAGTTCGACGTCGAGCGGTTCCAAGCCGCTTGCCGGGTGTATTTCATTGCCCAAGAGATTCTGGTCGATCATGCCAGCTACCCAACTCGCGACATCGCTCGCAATAGCCACTTGTTCCGGCCGCTGGGGCTGGGGTATTCGAATCTCGGCAGCTATTTGATGTCCAACGGCCTCGCTTACGACAGCGACGCGGGTCGTGGGGTTTGTGGTGCGATTACCGCGCTCTTGCACGGCTCGGCGAATCTGACTAGCGCCGAGCTGGCCGAGGCGGTTGGCACCTTTGATGAGTACGAACCCAACGCCGAACCGATGGGGCGCGTGATGCAAATGCATCGCGACGCGGTGGACGAGATCAACGGCGAGTGCCCTGACTACCTGGTCGATGCCGCCCGCCGACGCTGGGACGACGTGCTGGCCGCCGGCAAGGTCCACGGCTTCCGCAACGCCCAGGCCACTGTGCTCGCTCCCACCGGCACGATCAGCTTCATGATGGATTGTGATACGACCGGCATCGAGCCAGACATCGCCCTGGTGAAGTACAAACAACTGGCCGGTGGTGGTATGCTCAAGATCGTTAACCAGACCGTGCCACTGGCGCTCAAGACCTTGGGTTACGACCAACCAGCGATCGAGTCGATCCTGGCCTACATCGATCGTGAAGACACGATCGAAGGGGCCGCCGATCTGGAGCCGGAGCACCTGAGCGTGTTCGATTGTGCGTTCACTGCTCGCCATGGGACCCGCAGCATTCGTTGGCCAGCCCACATTACCATGATGGCCGCCGCGCAGCCATTTCTATCGGGAGCCATTTCCAAGACGGTCAACATGCCACGCAACACCACGACTGAGGACATCGCCAAGGCGTACATCGATGGCTGGAAGCTGGGGCTGAAGGCCCTGGCGATCTACCGCGATGGCTCCAAGGAAAGCCAGCCGCTCAATACTGGCACTGAGGCCGACAAGGCCAAGGACAAAGAGGCCGCATTGGCTGGCAAACCGCACCGCAAACGACTGCCCGACACGCGGCAGGCCCTGACCCACAAATTCAGCATTGCGGGTCACGAGGGCTATATCACCGTGGGTCTGTTTGAGGATGGTCGCCCCGGCGAGTTATTCATCACGATGGCCAAGGAAGGTTCGACCATCGGTGGCTTGATGGATGCCTTTGGCACCTGTGTGTCGATGAGTTTGCAATATGGCGTACCGCTGGAGGATTACGTCCGCAAATTCTCCCACATGCGGTTCGAGCCGCAGGGCTACACGAAGAATCCAGACATCCGCATCGCCAAGAGTCTCATCGACTACATCTTCCGCTGGTTAGGCATCACATTTCTTTCCGGTTATCAGGAAGCGAACGGCGGCGCGATGCCGAAGAAGGAGCTAGCCGATTCGCCCTCGTCGGGGGACGACTCGCCCGGCGAGTCCCAGCCCGTCGCCAGGAAGGCCGACGGGCAAATGGAGGCCAAGGAGCGAGCCAGTTCACCGGCCTCCACGAACGGCCACCACAAGGAGCCAGCCGGCTCGTACTCAAGCCCGGCCAACGGCTACGGCAAATATCTCCTGGAGCCAGCCGAATCCCTGCTGGAGCTTGGAGAAGACACCGACCGCAACGACCAGTTCGCCGGCTTCCAAGTCGACGCCCCTGCCTGCGACGGTTGCGGCATGATCACGGTGCGCAACGGCAATTGCTATTTGTGCCACAATTGTGGGAATTCGATGGGATGCAGCTAAGCAGTTGCGAGGCCCAAGGAGTTAGACGCTAGTCAGAAAATTGGCGCCAGAATGTCCGAAGCCATGGTTGTTGCCTTGGAGGAAATCGTCCAGCACGATCTTTCGGTGCTCGAAGTCGCGGACATCCCGCCCGGTTGGCATGCCGGGCGGGAAACAAAAAATGCGCGGTGGCAACGCGGGCCGATGAATATCGCAATTCCCGAATGATCTGTCGCGGGTCCGTTTCGGCCTCGGTGACGTGCCTTCGGTACGCAGGGCGGGTTGCTCGGCTGAGTAATGTCGGTGAATGCTTTCCCAGGGTAGCACCAAGATTCGCGGAGCTCACCTGGCGTGCAACCTTGGGCTGATGGCTGTGATCCTTTCGGGATAAAAATTGCGACGCGGTCACAAATCGACGATGGCTTCCCCCTCGTTTTCCACACGGAAATCGCTTACCGGCGGCAAGACACTACCCAGTGTGATTCTCGAACTTGCCGAAGATCATCCGGCCGGCACTGGTTTGCAGAACGCTGGTCACGTTGACACCCACGTTCTGGCCGACGTAGTCGCGGCCTCCTTCGACGACGATCATGGTGCCGTCTTCCAGATAGCCCACCCCCTGACCGGCTTCTTCGCCCGGTTTGATGATGCGGACTTCTAACTGCTCGCCGGGGAGGAAGATAGGTTTTAGGGCATTCGAGAGATCGTTGAGATTAATCACACCGACGCTGTGCAGCTTGGCTACCTTGTTGAGATTGTAATCGTTGGTAACCACTTTGCCGTCGAGATGTTTGGCAAGCAGTACCAGTTTTTGGTCGACGGTTTGACCGGCGAATTGAGGAAGTTCGCGGTCGAAGATTTGCAGATCGACCTTGGGATCCGACCGCAGACGGTTGAGAATGTCTAACCCGCGACGTCCCCGGGCACGGCGGAGCCGATCGCTCGAATCGGCGATTGCCTGTAGTTCCGCCACCACAAACTGTGGCATGATCAACTGATTATCGATGACGTGGGTCTCGACCACATCGGCAATGCGGCCATCGATCACCACGCTGGTATCGAGCACATACGGTTTGAGGCCCTTGATTTCCTTGGCAAACTCGACATAGGGAATGATGAAGCGAAAGTCGTCCTTGGTCTGCATCAAGATACTGATACACGTATAGCACATCACCATTCCCAGAATCAGTGGGATCCACTGAGCGGCCAGGGTATCTGCCTTGGGAAGCATAGGGCTTAGCGCCAACTTGAGTACGTAGGTGAGCAGTAAGCCGATCAGCAGGCCGAAGTAGACGGCAGTGATTGTGTCGAGGCGTTTACGGCCCGCGAAGATATCAATGGCAATAACTGCAACGGCGATCAAGACAAGTCCGCCGAATACCAACCAGGGGATCAGGGCAGAATCCCGCGAAAGCTCTTCGGAATTGATGAGTTGGAAGCCAATACCTGCTGCTACTAGCACGAAGAAGCAGCGGAGGAGGATCAGAGGCATAGAATCTTAAGGGGAGGATGAAAGGTTAATTCGGAACCGGATGGGTCATCAAGTGGCACCGGGAATGAAGCCTTCATTCTACCAAGCGGGCGCGGGCGAGTCAGCCCAATTCTCGAAAGCAGCTTAATGCGAACCGGTCGGTCATGCTCGCCAGGTAGTCGCAGGTGGATCGGCTGGCACCCTCCGAGGAGAGCCGTGCCCTGAATCGGTCCGGCAGCGAGTCTGGGACTTGGCTAAAATGGGAGAATAATGCGCGAACCGCCTCGGAGGCGACTGCCCGTTCGGCTAACACCGTGGGATGGCGATAGACGTGATCGAAAAGGAAGGATTCGAGTTCGCTTTTCTTGGCGGCGACCTCTGCCGAAGGGGCGACCATCCACTTTCCAAAGTTCACGGCGTCCTCCAGATGGGCGATAGCTGCCGCCGCCAGTCGCTCTCGAGTGGATTCTACCAGGTCGCTCACCAGGGTCTCGATCAGGTGGTGAATGACCGTGCGACGAAAGGCCTCCGGTTCCAGGTTCGCATAGCGCAGCCGCACCTCTCCGGCGGCTTCTTGCCATAGTGGAACCGAGAGCAGGTCTTCGAAATCCAAGAGTCCCAACTCGAGGGCGTCGTCGGCATCATGGGTGTCGTAGGCGATGCTGTCGGCGGCGTCGACGACCTGCACTTCCAGCAGGGGCTGAAGCGTTGCGGCATGCTTGTCGGCACGGACTTGTTGGCCGGAGAGCACTTCCTCGGTGAGATTGAGGCCAGGGAACTCGGGATAGCGATTCTCCAAGAGCGTGACGATTCGCAGCGCATGACGATTGTGATTGAATCCGCCACAATCTTGGCAACACGCGTTAAGAATTTTTTCACCTGCGTGACCAAAGGGGGGGTGGCCAATGTCGTGCATCAAGGCCAGCGCCTCGATAAGGTCTTCGTTCAGTCGCAGAACGCGACCAATCGTGCGTGCGATGGATGCTACTTCGAGTGTATGGGTGAGCCGGGAGCGGTGGTAATCGCCCAGTTCACCGGTGAAGACTTGTGTCTTGTGAGCCAGGCGGCGAAAGGCGCTCGAATGCACGATGCGATCCCGATCGCGCTGAAAAGGGCCGCGATACGGATGAGCTTCTTCAGGATGTGCGCGACCTACGGAGTTTTCGCTGTGCATCGCATAGGATGCCAACAGGGCTTCTTCATGATTCATCGTCGCCCTCAATCGCCGCACTCAGGAGTTCCCACACCGCTTCAAGCGCCTGCGGAATCACGCGTGCTCCCGCCACGGTCGGCATAAAATTGTTGTCTCCTGACCAGCGTGGCACCAGATGCCAGTGCAAGTGCCCCGGAACCCCCGCCCCCGCGACGTGACCCAGATTCAGTCCAATGTTAAACCCTTCCGCATTAAGTCGGATGCTGAGTAACTTGGTGAATGTGGACAGGGATTGCATCGCAGCGAGATGTTCTTCGGGGGTGAGTTTCTCCAACTGCCCCACGTGCCGCAGCGGAGCGACCAGCAAATGGCCATTGTTATACGGATAGCGGTTGAGCAGGGTCACCGAGAATTCGTCGCGTTTGATGACCAGATTGCTCCGCTCTGCGGCAGACTGGTCCGCGTACTCTGCCGCCGCTCGACATAGGAAGCATTTTTCTTCCGCACCCGAACGCCACTGATTGGGAATCGTTTGAGGCTCCCTGGTGGATTCATCACCAGCGATATAACCGATTCTCCAAGGCGCCCAGATTCGCTGTTCGTCCATTGCTGCTTTTCTGCTTATGATTAATTGACGGGGGCTCACTCGTTTTACGTGGTGACTTGCCTACTCATACGACACGCTAGCACATCTCTGAGTTGGACCAACTTATCTTCCGAGGAATTTAGGCTCCCGCACTGCTTGCATCAAGGCCGCTTGGGTGAACTGAGTCAACGTGGACTGGTGCCGGACAGATGGAACCTGCATAATTCCCCGCCCAGTCTCTTCTCCCATTATAGGCTAATCATGCGATTTCGCGTCGAGCTCGACCTGTTTGCCGGTCCGATGGACCTCTTGTGGTATCTGGTCCGCAAGCAGGAACTGGACATCATGGACATCCCGATAGCCCGGGTGACCGAGCAATATCTTGAATTGATCGCCGTATTGGAGCAGATCGACGTCAACGCCGTGGGGGATTTTCTGGAATTGGCAACCCGGCTGATGGAAATCAAGTCGCGAATGATTTTACCGCGACATGAGGAGGACGAGAAAGAGGAAGCCGAGGTCGAAGATCCCCGGCAAGACATCGTGCAGCGGTTACTGGAGTATAAGAAATACAAGGATGCCGCCAGTATGCTAGCCGAGCGCGGTCAACTCTGGCAGCGGCGATTCGCTCGACGAGCGAATGATTTGCCCACCGGAGGGGTCGATCCCTCGGAGCAGCCCATCCATGAAGTCGAGATGTGGGATCTCGTGAGTGCCTTCGCCCGGGTGGTGCGAGATAATGCAGTTGTTAAGCCCTCGGCAATTCGTTACGACGATACGCCGATCGAAGTCTACATGGACCGCATTCGAGAACGCTTAGCAAGCGCGCCAACCTTGGCGTTCACCAGCCTGTTCCATTCCGACATGATCCGCTCTCAAATGATCGGTATCTTCCTCGCTGTGTTGGAACTGATTCGGCACCACAACATCCAGGTCGAACAGCAGGAACTCTTTGGTGAGATCTGGATTACCGCCAAGGCAAGCGATGCCGGAGTGTCTCAAACCGCAGCGTGAATTGTCACAGGGCAATCTGTACTCTATGCTAGAAATGATGAGAGTCTATCGCGAATCAGAACCAAAGAGATTTGGGAATTGAAATCTAGCTCTGAACAATTAGTGCCGACCCCTGATCACGCTCCCCCATCGGTGCGACACCTTTCCCTAGAGAAGCGGATCGAGTTGTGGGCGCAATTGGTCGACGAAAGCGAAGCGCTGTTGAAAGCCGGTTTGAGGGCGAAAATTGGCCCCAATGGCGACTTGGAAGCTGCGTACCGAGACTGGTATCGACGACACATGCAGGAGAAAGATCGTAGGCAAATTGAGTTTGCCGAAAACCTCACTAAGCGGGAGCGCGGCCATGGCAAGTGAAGCGGTGCGTAGCGTGCTAAATCACGTATGTCGTGCTATTGAGTCGCTCGGACATCCATTTGCCCTTATTGGTGGTCTGGCGCTTGCAGTTTGGAGTCATCCTCGAACTACTCGAGATATCGATCTGCTCGTCAAACTTGAGCGAACGGATATCGACGACTTTGTTGAGCATTTCAAATTGCAAGGATGTCGTCCCAAGAAAACACCTCCCCTTCATGTTGTTGGCGATCATAGCTTCTTACAGTTTCTTTACACTCCACCAGGTGAGTTCTACGACGTTCAATTCGATTTACTGTTGGCCGAGTCGCCCATGCAACAATCCGCCCTTGCGCGTTCCGTCGAGACAACGGTGAGCGGGTTGGATCGACCTATTCGTGTCCTCGAATGCAACGATTTAATCCTTTTCAAACTATCGGCTGGTCGCATGATTGACCGAGCCGATGCCGCCATGCTGCTACGTGAGAATCGGGAGTCACTTGACACAGAATACCTGACGACGTGGCTCACAGCATTAGGTCTTTCGAAGGAATTTCGCGAAAGCTGGAAAGAGGCGTTTCCTACTGAGTCAGCACCGGACTTTTGTTGAGCTTTCTACTTTCAGCACTGGTGAGTTCCTCCTGAAGTGAGTAGGTTGTTGTTAATATCTTGGCTCAGTCTCCCTACCCTCTCACCTACTCACATCTTTCCTCATGATCGAAAACGCCCCTGTACAAACACTCGCCCACGACGGACTTACGATCGAGGGATACTCTCGGGCCGCCGTGCAGACCTATTGGCGAATTCCTGAACTCAAGATCGGCTTCGACTTGGGAGCTCAGCCATGGTCGTTCATGGGGACCGAGACGTGGTTCGTTTCGCACGGCCATCTGGACCACATCGCCGCTTTGCCGGTGTACGTGGCCCGGCGGCGGATGATGAAGATGGAGCCGCCGCGGATTTACATGCCGCCGGAAACCATCGATCCCATGCAGCGAATCATGCGGCAATACACCCGGCTGGATCGCGGTCGCATGCCGTGTGAGTTGCTGCCGTTGCATGCCGGGGACGAAATTGAGCTCAGCCGCGAGTTGGTCGTTACCGTCTCGGCCACGAAGCACACGGTCCCTTCACTGGCGTTTATCGTGTGGGACCGCCGACACAAACTCAAGACGGAGTACCAAGGGTTGGCCGGCAACGAGATTCGGGATATGCGACTCAGTGGCAAGGCAGTCACCGAAGAGCAGCGTCGGCCATTGGTTGGCTATCTGGGTGACACGACTCCGCAGGGGCTCGACGCATGCCCGGCGATGTATGAGGCGAAGATTCTGATTTGCGAGATGACGTTCGTTTCCCCCGAGCACCGCAAAGAAAAAATCCACAAGTTCGGTCACATGCACCTGGACGATTTTGTGGAGCGACGAGAACGATTCAAGAACGAGGTCATCATTGCCTCGCATCTAAGCACTCGCTACCACGCCAAGTCGGTGCGCCGTCATGTCGAGCGGGCTTTGCCAGACATGCTCGATGGCCGACTGAAGCTGTGGCTCTAAGTTCTTCGAGTACATTTTCGCACCCAGAATACTCGCAACACTTTTTCGCATATTTCGCGAAAAGTAGCATTTTTGTTTTTGAGAAACTCTTCTCTGAGGTGTCTAATAGGATAGGCACCCAAGGACAGATGTAAATATGCCTCAGCCGATTGATAGACATTTGGTAGATCAATTGGTGGTGGAACATTTGCCCGCTGCCCTGCGTGTGGCTCAGCGTTGGGTGGGAGATGCGGATACCGCCGAAGATGTGATGCAGGAAGCTCTCTGCCGAGTGTTGCGGAATTGGAAGAGTTATCGAGGTGAAGCAGCATTCAGTACTTGGATGATGCAAATTGTAGTAAATGTAGCTCGAGACCACTATCGACAACTTCGCAACTCATGCGAATTACCTTTGGGACTTACGGATAATGCGGCAGAGCCGATAGAACATTCGTCGGCAGCAGAACTTGGTGAACAAGTCCGAATTGCAATCGACGGCTTACCTAACCGTCAACGCGAAGTCGCCATGCTCAAGTTTGGTGAGGGCCTGGAGACAAGAGAGATCGCAGAAATATTGAATATAAGCGACGCTAACGTGCATGCATGTGTTCACTTGATTCGCAAGCACATCGCAAAGTGCTTGGGCCATGATTACGTGGAGCAAGATTAAAATGCACCCCGACAATATCGAATCAAAAGTAAATCAGCAGACGGACCGTATCATACGACAAGCTCTCGAGTTGGAAACCGACGATCTTCGTGTGGAACGACTACAGGAGTATTGGCAGCGGCAGTCCCACCATATTGATAGGAAACGTCGCAATTTACTGGCAGCTTCTTTGATTGCTGCCTCTCTGGTAGCAGTCAGCATGTTTTTCGCGCAGCATGAGTTAAATGACGATAAAACTCCATCCGTCGATGATAAACTTGCGTCCGCTATGAACGATTCTCCAGCCATCGAATCCGATTCACGCCCTCGCAAGCACGAAGATTATTCACCGCGATTGAACGGCCGACAGCCGACCGAATACGAGCGAATTCTGTTTGCTGCACGGACTCCCCACCGGTTGACCGCCCAACGATTTAACCCGGCAACCGTTGAAGGGTTGGCTCTTAGTCTCACTGAATCTACCAGTTCAAAAGTTGGGGAGGTACTTGCGGCAGCGGGCTGCAGTCGGCGGGACGCTGTAGATCAATTGCTTGAATTGAGCCGAACTTCATCCCAGCACGAACTCGCCTTCGCAGCACTTGAGAAACTGGTTGGCGTGTCAGGTTTAGGTCCATTGGCACAAAATTCTCGCGATCCTGAAGTTCGCGGAGCACTGGTGTCGCGATTACTTGAAATCAATACGGAGGTGTCCATTCGAGAATTTCTCTCATTGGTCAGCGACAAATTGCTTCGTGAGGAAGCCCTGGCGCTTATAGAGCAAGATACAAATCCGCCCATCGGCCAACTGTTTGCACTACTCGATGACCAGGAGAAGAAGGTGAGGCTTGCCGCAGCGGTGACCTTGGGCTACTTGAACGGTCCCGACGTTACCCGCCAATTGATTGCCCGCGTCAACGAGCAGCCATCGAAGTCGACGGAGGCTTGGCTCGCCTTATTGGCTTGCCGCGGGGAGATGGCTGACGAATTTCTCGCCTATGCGGGTCGTCGTCCACACCTACTTGGCTATTATAATAACGCGCGCGTGTTATGGGCGCAGATGACTCCCTAGTTTCCTTTGATCGGAGGTAATTCTCATGCGTGACGCAGTTAGATTCCATCGCACTTGGTTATTCGTACTCTATTGCGTGTTGGTGACAATGCCCAATAATCTGTTCGCTGAGCAGGAGACGGACGAATTCGTTCTGTCAACTTATGAAGTGGATGATCTGATCATCGATATTCAGGATCACCCCTACAGCGACTCGTTCTATGGAAAAACTTCATCCAACAGAGCTGGTCGTGACTTCGGCGGAGGAGGGGGCCTGAGTGGCGGGGGGGGCGGTATGGTCAGTCTTCCGACACCTGGCCAACAGCACTCCGCTAAGAATCCTGCGAGCATCACGATGGATGATCTTATGCGAGTGATACTCTCGACCGTGGACAGCCAGAGTTGGAGAGAAAACCAGCTAAAGACGGGTGAAGGGGAGATACAACCAATTGGTAGTGCCTTGGTTGTCTGGCAAAAGCGATCAGTGCAACGCCAAATAGGCGTAATGCTGGACCAACTCCACCAAGCCATCGGCGATCACAAGACGGTCATGATCGACGCCCGTTGGTTGTCACTTAATTCAGACGAACTCGACGAATTGCTAAACGAGGGCGAAACTGGAACACTGGAAATCGACCGCCAGGCACTCAATAAATATACTCGTCGGCCAACAAGCATTCGCGGCATTACCAACTGCTTTAGTGGCCAGTTGATCTACCTTGTGAGTGGTACGCGCAAGAATATTGTATCGGGATACATTCCTGTCGTCGGCAGTCTAGGACATCCCAGCTCTGGTCAACGTCTGGTTTCTCTCACGGACGAAGCCAACATCCAGTTCATCCAAGATACGTCACAGCCAGGAGTAGGGTATCAGCCTCTTGTGCAATCGATCAATTTTGGAGCATTGCTGGAGCTGCGCCCCACGGTTATGAGGGACAAGATCGCGATTGTTGACTTGAAGGCAACTCTGACAAGCTCCGGTGAGAGAACAGACGATGAAGCTACGAACGTAACGTTCCCGCTGGCCCCGGTAGTGGACCGTAATGCGATTGATACCCAAGAGCTTGCCACGACGCTCCGTGTGCCGATAGGAAAGCCGGTATTGGTGGGAGGCTTGACTCATGTTCCGCCGCCCATGCGATCTACCCAACAAACTGGTCAGGAAGTATCACCGCAGGGAGGCGTATTGACGGAAGAAAGTCGACAAATCTACCTGACCCTCGAATTACGCTAAGCCTATTCAACACCTGGGATTGCGATCTCTGGCGTTGCCAAAATCTACCGGATTTACTCTGCAGGGAGTTGCGGTTCGAGATAGGCCAGTAAATCAGGGATTTCTTCACTCGCGGTCTTCCAGACGAGATTCCAGTTGATCGCGTCGTATTGATGGATCAAGCGGTTGCGCATCCCCGCATATTGTGACCAGGGGATTTGAGGATGCTCAGTTCGATATTGCTCGGAGAGTCTCCGGACTGCCTCGCCGATGAGCATCAGTTGACTGACGACGGCCCATTGCTTTTCGTCATCTCCGAGAAACTCCGGCTCACGAACACCACTCAGAAATTAGCCAATTTTGCGGCAAGCCAATACGATGTCCAAGATAGTCGCCTGATCAGGAGGCATAAATTATCTCAGTCTGAGAGAGAATACTCTTGCGTCGAATCCAGTTTTCGCTCTGCTCAACTGCTGACTTTTCAACTAGATCAACCGGTCTGCCCATAATTTCGCTAAGTTCAAATTCGGCTTGTACCATATCGAGCAAGCTCAACGAACTTCCTGGAAAAAACGTCACGAGCACGTCGATATCACTGTTCTCCGAATAATCGTCTCTCAAGATGGAGCCAAACAGTGCTAGCTCCCTAACTTGCCAGCGACGGCAAAAGCCTTCGATCTGCTCAGAGCTAGCTGAGAGAGTACTTGTGGACATAGCTAAAGAGCTCTCATGTTTGATTCAACCTGGGACTGACCTCAATCACCCTCTGTCATTGTACCATGAAACTCCGAGTAGAATTGCTAATGCACGCGTTGTCCCGGCACAGCACCTTCGTCTGGTGACAGGACGTACACCTCTGCACCGCCAGGGCCGCTGGCGATGACCATGCCTTCGCTGAGTCCGAAGGACATTTGCCGGGGAGCGAGATTGGCAACCATTACGACCAGGCGACCGACGAGCTTCTCGGGTTCGTAAGCGGCCTTGATGCCAGCGAACACCTGGCGATATTCGCCGCCGCCGAGACTCAGCTTGAGCTTCAGCAATTTGCGGGCTTCGGGAACGGCTTCGGCTGCGACAACACGTGCCACGCGAAGATCGACTTTGGTAAAATCGTCGAACGAGCATTCGGGGGCGAGGGGTTCGACGGCGAGAGCGTCGCCGCTGTCGTTCCAGGTGTCATTTGAGTCACCGGTCGCTGAAGCGACCTCGCCAGTGGGTTTGGATTCTTCGATCATAGCGTGTACGTCCTTTTCTTCGATGCGTTTGAGCATGTGTTGGAATTTGTTGACCGGCGTGCCCACCAGCGGGGTCTGCGCCTGATCCCAGGAAGTGATGGGGTCATTAAGTAGTTCTCCCGTCTGTTGCGCTAACCGTGGCAAGACAGGAGTGAGATAGATGGCGATCTGGCGGAACAAGTTCAGTGCAATCGTGCAAACGTCTTGCAAATACTTCTCTTGCTCGGGTGATTTACTTGCTTTCAGAGCTTTATTTATTTCCCAAGGTTTGTGGGAATCTACAAATTGGTTAGCCTTATCGGCAAGCATCATGATCCAACGCATTGCTTGAGCGTAGTTACACTCTTCATAAGCTTCGGCGATTTTATCTCCCCAAAAATTGTGTGAATGTTCGAACAATCCTTGCTGATCGACTTCGTCGGGGTAATCTTTTGAAAGCCCCGTCTTCTCAACAAACTTAGCGGTGCGGCTGGCGAGGTTTACTACCTTGCCGACAAGATCAGTATTCACTTTGGCGATGAATTCATCGAGTGCCAAGTCAAGATCATCGACGTGGTCGTTGAGTTTTGCTGCATAAAAATATCGAAGGTAGCTGGGGTCCAAGTGGTTGAGGTAAGTCCGGGCATTGACGAACGTTCCCTTGCTTTTGGACATTTTCTCGCCATCGACGGTAAGGAAACCGTGGATATGCACCTTCGTGGGCAGGCTGTATCCGGCTGTCTTGAGCATGCCGGGCCAGAACAGCGTGTGGAAGTACGTGATGTCTTTGCCGATGAAGTGGTGGATCTCGGTGTTGGGCGATTTCCACCAGTCGTCGAAGTTGCCGTTGTGGCTATCGCACCACTGCTGTGTCGAAGCCATGTAGCCGATGGGGGCGTCGAACCACACGTACCAATAGTTGCCCGGATAGTCAGGGATCTCGAATCCAAAATAAGGGGCAGGCCGTGAGATGTCCCAATCGCGCAGCGGTTCCCCCAGGAAATGTCCCTGCAAGTAGTTGGCAATTTCTGGCTGAAGATGCTCACCCCTCTGGGACCAGTCTGCCAGGAATTCATGCAGTTGCTCAAGCTCAATGAACAGGTGTTTGGCCGAGCGAACTTCGGGAGTTGCACCACTGAGCGTGCTTTGGGGATTGATCAAGTCAGCGGGGCTGTAGGTGGTGCCGCATTTGGAGCAGTTGTCGCCTGGCTGGTCGGTCGCTTTGCACTTGGGGCAGGTGCCACGGACAAATCGATCTGCTAGAAATGTTCCCGCGACGGGATCAAACAACTGTTCGACATCCTTTTCCTTAACAAGCCCCGCCTTGCGAATCGACTTCCACATCGACTGGCAAAAGCGTTCATTCTCGGGGTCATTGGTGCTGCCGAAGTTGTCGAAGGAAATATCGAATTCTCTCAGGTCGGCCACGTGGGCTGCTTGCATGTCGGCAATCAATTCCGCCTCGCTCCGACCCTCTTCACGAGCGCGGATCATGGTGGCTGTGCCATGGGTATCGTCGGCGCAAACATAGAGGCACTGATTGCCGCGAAGCTTCTGAAAGCGGACCCAGATGTCGGTCTGCACCGTTTCGAGAATGTAGCCCAAGTGAATGTGGCCGTTCACGTAGGGAAGGGCAGAAGTGACAAGCAGGCGGCGATTGGACATCGTGAAGTATTAGCTAGCAACGCAGGGGAGAGAAATAAGCAATGCCCAATGAACAAATGGAAGTCGTTTCCAAGGGACTGGCTCATTGTAACGAGAGTTTTCCCACCGCGGGAGGGTGTTTGACTGGTGCCTCCTCACCAGAATCTGTGGGCGAACTCTGGCTCTGGCAGGCGTCCAAGGTTGTGGTAGAGGCTGATTTCAATGACTTCGTAGGTGCGAAAGCCGTATGATTTTCTGGTGGTCAGTTTTACTTTGTTGTTGAATCCCTCGACAACGCCCGACGAAAGGGCCCCTTTGGCTCGAAACCAGTTGAGAAGCAGCTCCCGATGGTTGCGTAAGGTACGGGCCACCTTCTTCATCGGTTCAAGCTGGCTCCGCATCGTACGGGTACACCACTGATCGAGAAACTTCTCCGCCCAACCGGGACTGACGTACTCCCAGAATCGCTGAAAGTCTTCCCGCAGCAAGTGAGCCCGCACGCTCCTCAAGTTGTACTTCAACAGTTCTGCCAGTTTCACCGTCTGCTTCTCGGTCAGGTTCTCTCGCCGTTTCAAGAGACACCAACGCGAATGCTTGAGAATCGGCTCGTAGCCAGCGACCCTCATTTGCCTTGCCTCGCCCGCTCGAACTTCGTCGATCGCCTTGTTCATCTTTTGCATAATGTGGAATCGGTCGAGGACATGAACCACTTGCCCGGCCTTCTTGGCTATCACTTTCAGGTACGCCTTCCACATGTCGCTGCACACGAACTTCAGCTTCTTGGAACGCTCTTGGCCCAGCCTCCGGAAGAACCGCAGGAAGGTCTTCGCGGTTCGATCCTTCCCAATCCATAGCAATCGTTTACGTCCGCTGTCGATCTGGTAGACCAGCGTGAGATACTTGTGGCCCTGCTGCCACTGTACTTCGTCGACGCCAATCGCCTCGATTTCTTCCAGCGTCCGATGTGCCAGACCCCATGAAACGGCGTGTTTTACCGAGCGAAACACGTTCTGCCATGTGGTGCCGAAGGCGTCGGCCACTCCCTTCCAGGAGAGTCGCTTCGACCAACCTGCCAGGAACCAGCGGTAGGTCGTCGTCAATTGGTTCTTGCCATCGCACCACGGAACTTTTTCCACTTTCACACCGCACCTTGAGCAGTCCACACGTCGCATCGCGTAGACGAAGTAAACCGCAATCTGCCACAACGGCACGAATTCGAACCGACGCTCGGCCAGTCGGTCGTAGCCAGGGGCCTGCTGACCGCAGTACGAACAGATCGGGCGGCTGTTCGCTCGCGGTACGATCAAAATTTCGATCGTGGTCTTGGTCACCGGATCGGCCCAGCGTGCTTTCTTGTAGACGAAAGACTTGTACGGCTCGACGTGATTGAGGATAGTTTTTAGTTGCACGGCTGTGGGCTGCTCCGGAGGGATGATGTGTTGCAACAACATCCATAACCGAAAATCTTGCAGCCGTGTACTTGTTTCTCCCGCCAGCCATGCCGGTTATACTTGCCGTTGCCTGGTGAAACGGAGTGGGCCTCTGCTGGGAAGCAACTCCACAAGGGATAGCCAGGTCAGGGCGGGAGAATTATCTCGCCGGGCCTGGGGCCGCTGACGCTCCAGGCTCTCTTCATCACAACTATCCCCAACATTCTTTTGCCCTGCCATCCCTCAGAAAATCCAATCTCCACTTCACGTACTGCTCTCATTCACCCACAGATTCTGGCGAAGAGCCGGAAAAAAAGGGGAATTCACAGTTCAGAGGGGTTGAAGATTTGAGTCGGTTGTGCGAACAACCAGGAAGTTTTCAGATTACCACTCAAATCTTCGCTCACCAGGAGGCCCTTCGAGCATGCGAATTCCCCATCAAGACCAATGACAATTGAATGTCACCCCCATCGCCCAGATTGTGCTCGACATCGAATGTCGTGACCCGCTGATTCCTCTTCTGCGGGGCTTGCAACATCTTCATTCGCAACCTCAATTGCGTAATCACGCACTACAACTAATCTCCCAGGATGTGCTGCAAGATGCCGATCCCGGTCAAGGTCGCGCAGGTCTCTCCTTGTGGCAGGTGCTCGTCTTGGCCTGCGTTCGGTTGGGAGCCAACTTCACCTACGACCATTTGCATTACCTGTCTGGTAATGATCGCACCTTACGCGCCATGATGCAAGTCAATGATTGGAGCGAAGAAAGCTTTTCCTGGCAACGCATTCGTGACAATGTTTGCCTGGTACGGCCCGAAACGATTGAACAGATCAACCAACTGGTGGTTGCCGAGGGCCATCGCCTGCATCCAGAAGCTGCGGAGTACATACGTGGCGACACGTTCGTTGCCCAAACCAATATCCACTACCCGACCGAATCGAGTTTGATCCTCGATGGTTTGACGAAGATTTGCGATTTAGCCCCCCAGTTGGCCCAGGAGATTGGCAGCCCCGGCTGGCGTCAGAGCAAGTCGCTCATGAAGAAGGCCAAGGCCGCCGCACGGGACATCGGCCGCATCAAGAAAGGGCGGAACTACCAGCAACGTTTGGAA
Organism: Bythopirellula sp.; assembly: GCA_041738415.1. Lineage (GTDB taxonomy): Bacteria > Planctomycetota > Planctomycetia > Pirellulales > Lacipirellulaceae > Bythopirellula. Next base: position 67 of record JBGSPU010000070.1, on the reverse strand, counting down.
GCCGCCTACCGCGGGTTGTTTCACTATGTGGACCTTCTGCTCCCCCGGTTAGAAACGCTGCTGGAGC
>JBGSPU010000059.1:0-7990 GCA_041738415.1 Bythopirellula sp. | reverse complement strand
CGCCCGGACAGCGTCTCCTCTGCCAGCAGCCGTTCAACCTCCTCCAGAATCACTTGTACATCCAATCTGGCCATAACCCAATTCATAGCAGTTTCGCAAAAAAGTCAACTGCCAGGAGTGCTAGCGGTTGAGAAGATACCTCTAAACGATCCAAAACAAGCTGGGCGGCTCGACGCCCGATCTCTTTGGGCCGCTGGCGCATCGTCGTCAGGGGAGGTTGCAGTGTGGCAGCAAAATCGAGGTCAGCAAACCCCACGACGGACACATCCTCAGGGATGCGGATTCCCAGGCTGGCGGCAGCCTCGTAGACGTAGAGGGCTTCATGGTCAGTGACCGTGAAAATGGCTGATGGCCGGGGGTTTTGGCCGAGAATTTCTTCGGCGACTTCCAATCCGTTGGAACCCCATTGATTGAGCCGCCAGCTCTTGACTTCGACCCCTTTGATTTCTGCGATAGCTTTCTCAAAGGATTCTCGCCGGCGTACGGCCCATGCCTGCCAGGCGGTTTCACGGGAAGAAAAACAGGCAATGTTTTCATGGCCCAGTGAAGTTAAATGCTCTGCTACTGCCCGGGTGGAACGCTGCTCATCGGTTTCAATCGAGTCGGCGATTTGGTCTTCAGAGAATTCATGATCGATTACCACGACGGGTACCCGCCGCGCGATAAGTTCTCGAAAATGGCCGTAGTAGGCGACAGCGAATGAAGGCCAGAGGATTAAGCCATCCACCCGGCGATCGAGCAGCCGGCTAATTTGCTCCAGGCCTTGTTCATCCCCTTTCTCAAAATGGGGAATCTCCTGGCAGTCACCTACCCAGACCGTGATGGGGAGATAATCGGCTGCTGCCAGCACTAAGTGAATCCCCGCCAGCACATCCACCCAGAATGAATCGAAGGGCGGAATCATCACCCCAATCATCTTGGTTCGGCCTGTTTGCATCCCATTCACCAGCAGATTCCGTCGCCAGCCAAGCTGGCGGGCCGCTTCCAAGACGCGCTGGCAAGTTTCTTCGCCAAAACGGTCGCTTTCTCCCCGAAGAATGCGGGAGGCAGCGCTCATAGAGACATTGGCCGCCTGAGCGACGTCTTTTAGTCGAGGAGCAGTCGAACCAGCCATACTATTCAGGTTGCCCTTTCTTTCTCAATTGACGAGAGACTCTGTCGTCATCATGCTCTGAAACATCAGTGATGGCAACTCCGCCTGATGGGAGCGCTGAAGTCCATGAGATTTGCCCAGGCAACCTGACCTACCTCCTGTTATGGGCTACTCCTGTAAATGATATGCTCAACTACTTGAAAAAACGGTAATTGTTGTGTATGCTAATGGAATGTCGCACTTATATTTGTCTCAAACCAACCCGAATCGCTTTGCTGATCCCTTCGATAGTAGAGAAGTTGTATGAAAAACCAGGTAGGCCATCTTGACTCTGGCAACGGCAATGCCATGGGCACTTTAGAGAAAAAGCCAATCACGGTTTCTCTAGGCCAGGCAGGTTCTGCAATCTCGATTCCTTGGCAACAGCGTCCTGCTGGTTGCAAAGATGTCGTATGGCGCCACTCAGATAATCCGGTTATTGGTCGGCACTACATCCCTGGTGCGCAAGGCATCTACAACAGCGCAGTCGTTCCCTACGGAGACGGCTTTGCTGGAGTGTTTCGCGTCGAACTGCGCTCACGATATCCTCATCTACATGCAGGGTGGAGTGAGGACGGGCTCGTGTGGCACATTGAGCCCGAGCCGATCCAATATGCCGGTGATCCAGAAGTCGTCTCTTCTGACGACTACGCCTACGACCCCCGGGTGTGCAAGATCGACGATACTTATTATGTCACCTGGTGTGGAGGAAAAAATGGACCCACAATCAGCGTGGCCACCACGAAAGATTTCCAACAGTTCACGCAGTTGGATAATGCCTTCCTCCCATTTAACCGTAACGGTGTGCTGTTCCCTCGCAAAATCAACGACAAGTTTTTCATGCTGAGTCGGCCGAGCGACGATGGGCATACACCGTTTGGCGATATCTACGTCAGCCAAAGCCCTGACATGATCCATTGGGGCAAGCATCGCTTGGTCATGCGGCGCGGCGGCGGTGAAGTCGGCCAGTGGTGGCAACGAACCAAGGTGGGGGCAGGCCCAATTCCTATTGAGACAGAGGAAGGCTGGTTGATGATCTATCACGCTGTGATGGATACCTGCAATGGCTTTGTCTATAGCATGGGTGCCGCTCTGTTGGACCTCGAGCAACCCTGGAAAGTACTTTATCGAACGAATCAACATCTGCTCACGCCGGAAGCTGAGTACGAGGTCACCGGCCACGTGCCAAATGTTGTGTTTCCTTGTGCCGCACTCTGCGATGCCGAGCAGGATCGCCTGGCGATCTACTACGGTGCGGCCGATACCTCTTCCTGCGTAGCCTATGCCCATCTGAGTGAATTGATCGCATTTACCAAAGCAAATTCATCTGTATTTTGAGCAGTGTTTACTGATCCACGCGCAATGAAATCAGCCTTACTTTTCCAGCAACGTTCGTGAGCAGGCTTGCTATTCGACTTCTTCTGGTGCTTCTGGTGATCGATGTTTCAGCTACACCCAATCGACACCGCAATAATCATCTGCTACCTCGCAGCAACGATTTTCATCGGGTTCTGGATATCCAAACGCGCCTCGAAGAGTATTGACAACTATTTCCTGGGTGGCAACACGATACCCTGGTACATGCTCGGCTTGTCGAACGCCTCAGGGATGTTCGACATCAGCGGAACGATGTGGATGGTCTATCTGCTATTTATCTATGGACTCAAGAGTGTCTGGATCCCGTGGCTCTGGCCCTCGTTCAATCAGATCTTCATGATGGTGTTTCTCTCGATCTGGTTGCGGCGTTCCCGAGTGATGACCGGCGCGGAATGGATTCGCTTTCGGTTTGGTGAAGGCCGCGGCGCGCAGCTTGCGCATCTCATCGTGGTCGTCTTCGCATTGATCAATGTCATCGGTTTCTTGGCCTATGGTTTCATCGGCATCGGCAAATTCGCGGCGTCGTTCCTGCCGTGGCAGCTCTCCACCGATCCCGTTACCAATGTCAATCTCTACGGGTTGATAATTACTGCTCTGACCACGGTATACGTTGTAAAAGGAGGGATGTTCAGTGTCGTATTCACCGAAGTGCTGCAATTCTTCATCATGACGCTAGCCTGCGTCTGGGTTGGAATCATAGCGATGCAAGAGACTTCCCCGGAACTCTTGGATCAGATGATCCCTGATGGGTGGCGCGATCTATCCTTTGGCTGGAAGCTCGATCTCAAATGGACCGGAATTCTCGACGCAGCTAACGACAAAACCGTCTCTGACGGATGGGAATGGTTTTCCATTTTCTTTATGTTGATGCTCTTTAAGGGAGTCTTGCAAAGCATGGCGGGTCCGGCACCGAACTACGATATGCAGCGGGTTCTGTCCGCACGCACCCCGCGCGAAGCCGCTATGATGAGTGGATTCGTTAGCCTCGTACTTCTGGTCCCCAGATACATGCTAATAACTGGCTTAACGGTGCTCGCTCTCTGCCATTTCTCTGACGAACTCGCTGCGATGGGGAGTGATATCGATTTCGAACTCATCCTGCCGCTTGCCATGCGCGAATTCATCCCCGTTGGATTGTTGGGCCTGCTGATATCCGCTCTACTGGCAGCCTTTATGTCCACTTACGCAGCAACAGTCAACGCAGCACCAGCTTACGTTGTTAACGACATCTACAAGCGGTATATAAACCCCCATGCTAGCGAGAGGACTTACGTCTGGATGAGCTATGCGATTTCGATCGCGGTGGTGATCATTGGTACCGCTTTTGGTTTCTTCACCAAGTCACTTAACGACATCGTGCAATGGATCGTGGCCGCCCTGTATGGCGGATATACTGCCGCGAATTTGCTCAAATGGTACTGGTGGCGGTTCAATAGTTATGGGTACTTCTGGGGCATGGTGGCAGGGATCGCTTCCGCCGCGATTGTACCACGACTGATGCAGAATGTTACTCCCCTCTACAGCTTTCCTTTGATCTTGCTGGTCTCGATGATTGGCTCCATCGCAGGCAGTCTTATGACCCCTATCGATGACATCGAAGTCTTGAAAGAGTTTTATCGCCAGGTTCGCCCCTGGGGCTTCTGGAAACCTATTCATGACCTGGTGGCAAAAGAGCACCCTGATATCGTGGCGAATTACTCGTTCGTGCGAGATTCATTCAACGTTATAGTCGGCATGACGTGGCAAACCTCGCTGGCCGTCGCGGGTATCTACCTGGTAATTGAGGATTACGGTTCTTTGGCCTTATCCGTCCTAGTAATCCTTGTCACCACACTGATCTTGAAATTCAATTGGTACGACAAGTTGGAAGATTATCCACCCGATATGGCTCTCGAAAACGCTACTGAAGACTTTTTTGTTGTGCCGTCGAGTTCCTAGTTTTGCCCAAGATTCGAAACCCAATAATGAAACTTTTCTCCCGTGTTGTGGTCTTACTCGCCGTAGTCGCAGTTGATTTGCTCATTGCCTCCGGAGAAGAAACTCGTCCCATGCGTCATATTCTTTCATGTAATGGAGACAAGCTTTACGACGGAGACCAGCCATTCCGATTCATTTCGTTCAATATTCCCAACCTCCACCTAATCGAAGACAATTTTTCGTTCACCGACCCCACCCCATGGCGTTGGCCGAACAAATTTGAAATAGAGGATGCCCTCGAATCGGTGCGTCAGATGGGTGGCACGGTGGTGCGGACCTACGTCCTGAGTGTCCGTCGCGAAGGGTCGGACATGGGGGAACACGTCCATGTCCTTGGTCCGGGCGACTTCAACGAAGATGCCTTTCGTGTGCTGGACAAAGTGCTCCAAATTGCCGGGGAAAAGGGGATCCGCGTCATTATCCCGTTGGTCGACAATTGGAAGTGGTGGGGTGGCTGTGCTGAGTACGCACACTTTCGCAGCAAGCCACCGGAGGCGTTCTGGACCGATGAACAAGTGATCCTCGATTTCGAAGAAACCGTTCGGTTTACGTTATCAAGAGTAAATTCATACACGGGGACGGCTTACAAAGAGGACCCCGCTATTTTTGGCTGGGAAACGGGCAATGAACTCGACAGTCCACCCGAATGGACCCAGAGGATCGCGGCCCAGATCAAGAGCCTCGACCCAAACCACCTGGTGATTGATGGTTACTCTCTGCATGGTGTGAGACAGGAATCGCTAGATGATCCCAATATAGATGTCATCACTACGCATCATTATCCAAATACGGACAACGGTTTTGTTGAACCCATAATTAAGGCGCGGTCCGCGACAAAAAGAAAGAAACCCTATTTTGTCGGCGAATTTGGCTTTGTCCCTGCTGCTGAGATCAAAGCGGTAATCGACACAGTGGTAGAAAATGGCATTTCGGGGGCCCTGTTGTGGAGTCTGAGATTCCATAATCGCGATGGTGGATTCTATTGGCACGATGAACCCGCCGGAGGAAATCTGTTTAAGGCATACCACTGGCCGGGCTTTCCTTCTGGTGACGGCTATGAAGAGACAGAAGTGCTTGAGCTCGTCCGGCAGAGTGCCTATCGCATTCGTGGCCTTCAACCTCCTTCCCTCTCCGTACCGGCAGCTCCTCACCTGTTCTCGATCAAACACCCAGGCCGCATATCTTGGCGAGGTTCTTCCGGGGCGAACGGCTACGATGTTCAACGCTCACTCAGCGAGACAGGCCCTTGGGAAATTGCAGGAAAGAACATCAGTGATGCCGCAGTTCAATACCGCCCGCTCTTCTGCGATACGAGTATAAAAAAAAACGAACGCTACTTCTATCGAGTGATTGCCAGGAACTCAGTAGGCGATTCAGAACCTTCCAACCTTGTGGGTCCTGTATCGGTCAGTCATTTGCTGCTCGTGGACGAGATGAAAGACAAATCCTTGCTTACTCGCGTTGAAGGTTCTGTTCAGCAACGCTCCGATCGTGCCCGACGAACGCAGGAAGATATCCATCGCCTGGAACTTGGCCCTAGGAGCCTATTGGTCTATCAATTGCCCAGTTCTATTAGCAGCATCCGTGCATTCTTGTTTTGCAACTCTGCAAATCCTTCCTGTGAAATATCAGTTTCCACCGATGGCGATTCTTTTGAAGTAGTAGATATGGAAAGTACGATTTCTGATCGAAACGCAGGAAACTACGACTACCTTCAGCCGGTACTCTTGGAGGCAATTCCCAGGAGCAGAGGAGCCAAATTCGTAAGAGTTAAGAACACTTCATCTAATGTTCAAGGTTCTCCAGAGACAGAAAAGCAAATTTTTCAGATTTCACGCATTGAAATTGCTTACGATAATTAAAACTCTCAACTACAGTTTTGCGTCCATGAAGAGTATATCCATGCCTATATTTAGTCGTTCTGTTAAGCTGTGCCTGACGATACTCTTCTTCTGTTGCTCAATCCCCATTGAAGCGGAAGCACAACACGAGCCGAGGGCACTCGGGTTTGTGAAAGGCTTTACCTGGGGTTGGGATGGCAGTCACGGGGACTACAGTTCACTGCAAGCGAAGGACTCGATGAAAAAAATGGCAGACATGGGTTGCGACTGGGTCTGTATTTCCTTCGCAACTTCCATGCAATCCTGCGACGAGCCTCAGTTTGGTTGGTCGAAAGAAAATCCTCACATGGTGTCTGATGAGGATATTCATGCTGCGATCTCGATGGCAAGAAAACTCAACCTCAAGGTAATTCTGAAGCCTGTAGTGAATTGCCGAGATGGAGTTTGGAGGGCATGGATCCGTTTTTACCGACCTGCCACGGATGAAGAAAAATCGCAAGGGATAGATAGCGAGTACGATCCTTGGGGAGATGATCCTGGTGTTCGTAAGGGGATGGTAAAGGATGAAAAAAAGTGGAACGAGTGGTGGAAGAATTACTCAAGATTCTTGAGACACTATTCGAAAATTGCCCAAGACGAACATGTTGAACTCTTCTGTTTAGGCTGCGAGATGAATTCCACTGAAGATCAATTGGAGCACTGGCAGAGTGTCATTAGAGACGTTCAGGAAACCTACGATGGATTACTCACCTACAATGTCAATCATGGCCGCGAAAAAGAGGTTTTGTGGTGGGATGCTGTTGATGTAGTTGGTATTAGTGCCTATTACCCAGTCCCTCCGTTGGCGAGTGATTCGCTGGAAGAGGCTGTCCAGCAAACAACAAGCAAAGGTGATATGATCGCCACATTAAATAGCGTGAAGCTGGAATTGGCTGCGCTAAGCGATAAGATTCATAAACCAATCTTGTTTATTGAAACTGGAGTTACCAGTGTTCGGGGGGCCGCCCGCTATCCTTGGTCGCACTCTGATGCACATCCGGAATCCCCGGTAGACCAAGAGGAGCAGAGGAATTATTACGAAGCAATGCTAGAGGTCTTCTGGAAAGAACCTTGGTTCGTGGGCTTCACCTGGTGGGATTGGCCCGCCCGGCTCTATTTCGAGTCCGCTGCAGCCGATGACCGTGGCTTCTGCATATACGGTAAAAAAGCTGAGAAATTGCTGCGCCACTGGTATGCTAAACCGACTTCTGCAAGAACATCGCCTTAAGGGCCACTCCAGGATGAAGCAAGTCCATGATCCAAAAAGACTTCATGGTATCCTGCATTCTCACTGGGTATTGTTGCTTTCTGACATAAATTTCAGACGACCGTAGCCATTCCTACTGAATCAGTGCATCCTAACGTATTGCTCATCCCTCTCGACGATTAAGGGTGGGAAGCTTTGTGCCCGCAAGGCAAACCAAAACTCTCCACGCTTCATCTGGACATGCTGAGGTCTGATGGAGTAATGTTCGGATGATTTTGGCTCCTCGCCAGAATTTGTGGGTGATTGATCGGGTTTTGACAGGCGGGAATGCGTTTTTTCAGGCATCGGCAGGGCAAAAAGAAGGTTCCCTCCGGACGTGGTGAACGGCAACGCTGGACCATGGTCAATCATCGAGTC
>JBGSPU010000043.1:0-18497 GCA_041738415.1 Bythopirellula sp. | reverse complement strand
GCCCTGACGGCTTGTTCCGTCAGGGTCGTTTTTTGGGGGCCAGATTCCTGAACCCTTCTTTTTGCCCTGAAATGCCTCGAAAACGCCTGTCATACACGCCCAAAAGCCACTTGGCGACCCACAGATTCTGGTGAGGAACCTAATTCTCTAATTCAGACAGGCTTTCATGCGAGTCGGCTTGTCGCTCGAGCTCCTGCAGGATTCTCGCCACGGCTCGCGAATAGTAAGAGGCTCGCAGTCTACCGAATTTTCCTAAAGGCAAGCTCACATAGGACTTATGCGCAAAAGCTCGAAGTACAGGAGTCTGGAGTTTCGCGATTATTATTGCAATCTGTGACCGAGGGGAACATAATCACTGGAATAGGCGGGCGGCAGATCCGTTGCTTTTCCACTTAACAGTTCTAGTTGCATCACAGGGGTTAGCATAATGAAACGTGCGCGCATTTTCGTTGGGGCCACTCTGTTCTTAATCGTTCCCATGGTGGCGTCAGCAGCGCCGCTGCTTCTTTACAACTTTGACGAAGCCAGCGGGGACGCACTGGATACTGGCGACGCACCGTTAACTCCGGGACAACTAATGGGCGGGGCAACTCGTTCGTCCGACACTCCCAGCGGGCTTGGCTCTTCTGTCGACCTTCGCAACGACTCCCCCTCGTTCGCCCATGTCTTGGAAGGGGATGCTGCTGACCTGGATGGACTCGGCGCATTGACGCTCACCACCTGGCTCAAAGTGGAAAGCTACACCAGTGGCAATAATCGCCTTGTGGCAAAGCAGGCCGGGGGGAACTTCGGTGGATTTAGCTGGAACATGAATGCGACCCCTAACTCGGGCGTCGTTGGTCCGGACAATTTCCGCCTCGGGATTTTCTTGGGCAATAATGTTAGCTCAGGTGCCGCCGATTTCGGCGCCGGGTTCTCCACGGGCGATGTGGACGCGTCTAATAAATGGGTTTTCCTGGCTGTGACCTACGACTCATCGCAGGCCTCGGATAACACAAAATTTTATATCGGGGACGCAAGTACCGCGGTGACACAGCTTGGCGGCAATCTTACCTTGCCACAGCTCACAGTTGAGGGTGGCAACGCGCTATTTGGGGTCGGTTATACCGATGCTGCACCTACTGCCGATACCTCGGTCAAAGGCTGGCAAGATGACGTCCGGGTTTATGGCAGTGCGTTGTCACTCGATGAACTTGATCGCGTGCGAATCGCCGGCAGTGTTCCCGAGCCGGGTTCACTCGTTTTGCTGCTCTCGGCCGTTCTGGCTCTCGGGCTGCGATCGCGCTGCTAGCCCGGACATGTACAGATCGGTCTTTCGGCGTTCTTCCTGGTATTGCAGGTGTAAGAACCGGCCTCGTTCCGAATGCTTGAGTAGTAAGGCTTCTGCGTTCTGCATGCTGCATCGTGAGGCTTGCGATTTGAGCACTTCTTTTAGGGCGAAAAGTCCATCGAATACCAGAAAGAAACTCGTAGAATTACGGTGTTCAGCGTTTTAGCTATGAGCACGACGACTCTGATTTCCAGGTTCCCAAAAGTGCCCGAATCTGGCTTTTACGTCATCTCGTTTACACACTTTCAGGTAACTACTGCGACACGCGCTCTTTTTTGAGTGTCGATTGCACAGTGAGCGTTTTGCCATTTGTGAATTTTGGTGTAATCCAGCCGTTGCTGCCGAGGGGAATGTCGATCCTTACGTTCACATCTGGAATGTCAGAACTCAAAACTGGAGGGGTGATGGTCACCGTGGCGCCACGGGTGCCGACGACATTCAGAATCGAGTTGGCCTTAGTTATCGCCTCGGCCGCAGTAGCCCCGGGCACCATCGCGTGGCGGGCAGCTTCATAGGCGGCATTGTCTGCCGTGTGGCGAATCACGTTCAGCCGCACGAACTCGAACGACGCCGAAAGAATCAAGAAGAACACCGACGCGACGATGGCAAATTCGACGACGACCGCTGCGCGGCGATCGGAATTGCGACGTCGAAATCCATTCGGGCAAACCATATTATTTTTCATCGATTTGAATCTCATGGAATCAGTCGGTTGTCAGCACAGGGAGGGTAGACGCGATTTCGCGGAAAATTGCTTCCAGCGCTGCCGAGCTAGGGGCGTGATAATGCTTGCCGCCAGTGGCATTGGCCACGGCTCGCATCCGAGCGAAATCGGCTTCGTCGCTAAAGGTGACCGTATTGATCACGATGTTCCGTGCAGCCGCATCGTTTGCCGCGAGAACGGCTTCTCTGCCACGATTTTGGATGCCATCTGTTAGCAACACGATCGAGCGTAACGCGAATGGTCGGACACGAGGGCCGGTCAGGACGGCGATCCCATTGTCGATTCCAGCCGCGATGTTCGTAAAGCCTTTGACAGGTCGGCTACTGAGACGCGTCATCTCGTCCCGGATGGGTTGATAGTTGAATACCAGATCAGAATTGATGTCCGACGTGGTAAACGTGATGCCACATTCGCTACCAGCACTCGAATAGCTCACCAACGCACATTGCTCTTGCTGGGGAGTGCGGCCCAGTTCGTCCACGAACCCAGCGACGGCCGTGTTGAGACCACCCCAGCGGCTTAGCGTCGGATGGGGCGGGCCGCAGTTGGGCCCTGGAGTTCTTCTCCCTACGACGGCCCTCATCATCGAACCGGAACGGTCGACTACCAAACAGATATCGCGATCGAGTTGTGTGGAGGTGGCACTTATCACCGGTTCAAAGGTACGCACGCCCAAGACTCCTCCCAGGAACAAATCAACGGGCCCGCCGAGAGAGTTCGCCGTGCGATTCCCGGTGACCCGCACCGAATTCAACAGCGTTCCCCCCGGAGAGAACACGAAGCGAGAACCATTCGAGGGTTGACTGGCCATGCCGAATTCTATTTCGCTATTCTGCACTCTGAGTGGGGCATTGGCCACCAGATTCCGTTGGGCAGCAATTTTGGCTTCTGCCCGGGCAGCGGGGACGCTTTGCTGCAAGGAAAGTGTTTTTGCAGCCGCCCGTGATGAAGCGTCCGTCGCGGTTCGCAGTTCAGTCCGGACCAGTTGCATCCAGGCGACATTCAGGGCAAAGGCAGCCATGATGATCATGATTGGGAGCGTCACAGCAATCAGCACCAACATGGCCCCAGTGCGATGTCCACGACGTTGCGTTCTTTGGTTAACAATTGAGGATTGCATTGCTTGTAAACCTTGAAAAGAGCGGAATTCAGAATTCCTTCATCATGGTGGCTTTTGCGGTGAGATTGCGACCACGATAAAAAGTAATGGGCACGACGGAATTGAGCGTGGCAGGGGCCGAGATTTCAACCTCCACATATTCCCCAGCGTTGACTCCCACCAGGCTGGACGGAGTGATGGTGATAGCACCCCCTTGGACGCGCCGCTCGGTGAGTATCTGCTGTGCGCTCTGCTGCACCTGGGTGGGGGTCGCATTGAGCGAGATGGCGACTCGTGCTCCTTCGTAGGCCGCCACTGTGAGGGATTGTTTCAGGAATACCATCGTGCTGGCTTCGATGGTTGCCAACACAATTAGCACAACGACAGGGAGGCAGACAGCAAATTCAGCCGCGGCCACCCCAGCTCGCAAGGGCTGTTTCTGATTCCTACTTGTGCTTTTCATCAAGCCCGTACTCCAACCACGGTTGTTTTTTAAGCCACTTAAACAGCCGACGCATCAGCCGCTGTCACTTTTTCGTCGAACGCTTCATGAAGAGAAGTAGGATTACCATTGAGCCGGTTGACCATTTGATTAAAGTCTTCAGCAAGACCCCGCCAAAAATCAAAGTCGCGGAATTTCACTTCCTCCGGTGCATTCCCTTCAGCGATATTGCGAATCGTGTTTCGCAAGCGATTGATCGGTCCAACGAAACGATGACTAAGTTTGATGGTATCAAGCACGAAAACAGGCAATAGAAATAAGGCGGCCACGAGGAAGGGTCCTTGCGTCCACCACAACTGTTGAATATGTGTCGAGATCGACTGGAAGGGGTTGCTCAAGACCTGCAAGACAAACGCAACCAGCGACGCGAGTGCAAAGAATCCTACCCAATGGATAATGAGCCGGCGCACCAGTGCTCCTTGCACTTGGGGGTCCACGAACGTTTTTTTGCGATTGGGTTCTGACATATGCTTTTTCTCACCTCAAAATTAAAGGCTTGCTCAAATTCACACGTAACCAATGCTAACCAAGCGTAGGTTACAGCAAACAATTGCCAGATGGACATGTAGAAAAGAAGTAGCAAATTTGTCGAGCAGAAGAATCTGAGGGGCTTCCAAACGTCACAATCGCTACTGGTGATAGAAACCGGCCGCTATTCGGTCGATCCCCCCAGATAGACTCCCACCTGCTGGTGCAAACGCAGGATCGACGCTTTAACTTCTGAGAAAGGGGATCTTCGTTCTAGCAGTTCGACCAATTCGTCCCAAAGTGAGGGAGGAAGTGTCGAATTCTCAGCGGCACGACGAATCGAGTTGACAATCGGCCCCAGATGTTGGCTCTTGGGGGTGTAAACCAAAAGCAGGACATTCGACTTAATAGCCAATTCAGCCAATGCCCCATACTCGGGTGAATATCCCACGGCAAGTTGGTCGGCTAGTTGCGTCCTACCTGTATGGATCAGGTAATCGATCATCGCCGCTTCCAAGTCTTCCTTCTCGATCGTGGGAAACTCCGGCAATTCCAAATCGAGTAACTCGGCAGCATAGGTTGCTTGCTGGAGGGAGTCCCCATAGAAATCTTCGCCCAATCCCTTGGCATAGATCGCGGCCGCATAGCTCCATCGACTGCTCATTTTCCACGCAGCAAGCGCTTCCCGAGAGGGTCGCAGGACCGCCGTCCATTCGAGTTCACGGGGAGCTGCTTTCTCGATGACCGTCAAATCTTCGGGTTCGTCTGTCGAATCGTCTTCTGCAAAAAGGTCGCCCCAGGAATCTTCAGCAGGTTCCTCTGGGCGGGATTCTGAGGACAGCGACTCATCGAGTTGAGTTTCGGCGGAGGGCGATTGCTCGGCAAGTAATTCCTCTTGCACAGAAGCTGTCGAATTTTCGGAGGAAGTCTCTGGGCCGGAGACGCGACCCAAAAGCTCGTCGCTTGTCGGTCCTTGAGAGGTTGAATCCTCTCCCTGCGCAACTTCGCCAGATGCAGGTTCCGTTGAGCGAGCGATTGGCGGTTTACTCGGGGTATAGTGAATCTCTTCCCAGCAACCGCTGCTCACCAGCACGACACACCCTAGCAAGACGAGGCGATTGCCTTGGAAAAAATACGACCTCATGCGTTCTTTGTCATAGCTAAACTCCATTTCTGCATTATACCCCTGACTCTGATTTCTACGTAGCTCACCTACGAACAACTTTGGCCGCTCTGGTCTGTTCAAAAGAGGCCGAGATTCGTAGCCTGAGTTGGATGACTCTTTCGCCCAACAATTCGGACGGCTTCCCCGCGCGACTCGCAGATCGTCAATCGACGTTCGGAATGGGGCTTGTCGGCAGCTTGCTCTGCTGGTTGGCCCTTCCGCCAGTAGGCTGGAGCCTGCTCGCATGGATCGCCCCCGTCCCCTGGTTGCTCCTGGTTCACAACAAAACTTTGCCCGGACGGCTGCCGTACTGGATGCTGTGGCTCGCCGGTATCGTTTATTGGCTTCTGGCGGTGCATTGGATTCGCCTTCCGCACCCGCTCAACTATCTTGCCTGGCTTTCGTTGGCTAGCTATTTGGGAGTGTATTTGCCACTGTTTGTCGTTCTGTCACGTACGGGACTGCACCAACTGGGAATTCCGCTCGTGATTGTCGCACCAATCGTCTGGACGGGCCTCGACTTCCTCCGCGGGAATCTGTTCACAGGCTTCCTGATGGGCTCGCTAGCCCATACTCAATATCTCCACCCAAGAACAATCCAGATTGCCGACCTCGCGGGTGAGTACGGCGTCACGTTTCTGATTGTCTTGGTCGCAGCCTGCGTAGTGGAGATCATCAGCAAGTCGCCAGCATCAGCAAACCGCTTCATGCTACCCAGAAAAATGCTCTACGCTATGCTTGCACTCGCTATGCTTACAGCAGCGCTAGCTTATGGCCACCGCAAACAGATCGATCTCGCGCTTCAAGCCAAGTCACCAGCAACTTCGCAACGAGTCGCGCTCATCCAGGGCAACACGCTCGCCGATTGGAAGAGCGATCCGGCCAAGCAGCAATCTATCATGGATGAGTACTGGAAGCTCTCGCTTGATGCAGTAGCAACCTCTCGCCGGCGCGATGGCCGCGAGGTTGATTTGGTTGTCTGGCCAGAAACCGCGTTTCGCCAAACGCTCTGGACTGCAGTGGAGGGTTATCAGCCCCCATCAGAACTGGTCCACGAGTCGCACTTCACCGCTGCGCAGGATATCTTAGCTGAACTCACCAAGCAGCTCGGTTGTGCCGTGCTAACGGGAATTGATCGAGTGGAAGTCATACCCGGTGATATCGACGAACTCGCGTATCGAGCTTTCAACTCTTCGGTACTCGTCGACCAGTCCGGCAAGATTCTGGCCACCTATGACAAGATGCATCTGGTCCCCTTCGGCGAGTTCATCCCGTTTGCCGATTGGTTCCCTGCATTGTATAGTCTGACACCCCTGTCAGGCGGTGCCGAGCCCGGCAAGAGTCCCACGGCGATGACCGTTGGCGAAGTCGTGTATTCGCCGAACATCTGTTACGAATCTGCTGTTCCCCACCTGATTGGCCAGCAATTCGAGCAGCTCAGCGATGCCGGAAAAGAGCGACCCGACGTCTTGATCAACCTCACCAACGATGCCTGGTTCTGGGGTTCGAGCGAACTCGATATGCACCTGGCATGCAGCGTATTCCGTGCGGTGGAGATGCGCACCCCCGTGTTGATCGCCGCCAATGGCGGACTCTCGGCACACATTGACGCATTGGGTCGAATCGACGCAGTTAGCGAGCGTCAAAAACCCGAATTCCTCCTGGTAGATCTGGACATCCGTCAACATGACGTTTTACCCTTACGTTCTCCGAGCTTCTATGCCTCCCATGGCGACTGGTCCGCAGCGCTCAGTATGGTATGCTGTTTGGTTCTAGCAGTTGTTGCCGTCTGGAGTTGGATCATGCGGCGCGACTCGAATCCTCGCGGTGCGGCGCATCGCGGTTAGTTGTTTGCCAGCCAGCCCCCAGTCTCCAACTCCTAGCCCGCCCCATCATGCCCGTCGTCCTTCAACTTCAAAACGCCTTCAAACGCTATGGTCATCAGGAATTGCTCGACGGCACAAGCTGCGCACTCCCCGACGACGAAAAGGTTGGTCTCATCGGTCGCAATGGTGCGGGAAAAAGCACCCTCTGCCGCGTGCTCTTGGGAGAAGAAGAACTCGACGCGGGTGAGTTGGTCCGCAGTCGCAAGCTACGACTTGGCTACCTGCGGCAACACGATCCGTTTCTCGACGGCGAAACGGTCATCGGGTTCCTCCAGCGAGATAGCGGCCAACCCGAGTGGCGTTGCGGCTCGGTCGCCTGGCAGTTCCAGATACCCGACTCCATGCTCGACCAGCCCGTGCGGCAACTCTCCGGCGGTTGGCAAACCCGTGTGAAACTCGCCGCCCTGTTGCTGCACGACCCCAACCTCTTGATCCTCGATGAGCCGACCAACTTTCTCGATCTCCGCACCCAAATGCTGCTCGAAGGCTTCCTGCGCAGCTTTCCCGCCGGTTGCCTCGTGGTGTCGCACGACCGGTCGTTCCTCAAGCGCACCTGTACCCAAACGCTTGAACTCTCGCGCGGGAAGCTCACCATGTTTCCCGGCGATGTCGATTCTTACCTCGAAAACCTCGCTGAACGTCGTGAGCACGACCTCCGCGTGAATGCAGCGACGCTCACCAAACGCAAGCAGCTTGAGACCTTCATCAATAAGAACCGTGCCAACGCCAACACCGCGAGCCAGGCCCGCAGTAAGACGAAACAACTTGAGCGGCTCGAACTGGTAGAAGTGCAGGGCCAGGAAGCGACCGTGCGGTTCAGCTTTCCCGCGTCGGAAGTTCGCCAAGGAACCGCCCTGCGAACCGAGCAACTCGCGATCGGTTACCCCGACAACGAAGTGGCCACGAAAGTACAGCTCGAAATCGAACACGGCATGCGGGTCGGCGTCGTTGGTGACAACGGCCAGGGCAAGACCACGTTCTTGCGCACCGTTTGCGGCTCCCTAGAACCGCTTGCCGGCTCATTAAAATGGGGCTTCGGCTGCCAGGTTGGCGTTTATGCCCAGCACGTCTACACCACGCTGCCTCAGAGCCAAACCGTTGAGGACTATCTCTACCACCAGGCGGTCCCTGGCACCGTTATGCAGCAAATCAAAGACGTCGCCGGCAGCTTTCTCTTCAGCGGTGATATGATAGAGAAAAAAATCCAAGTCCTCAGCGGCGGCGAACGGGCCCGTTTGGTGCTCGCCGGCTTGCTACTCCAGCAACACAATGTGTTGGTACTCGACGAACCCGGCAATCACCTCGACGTGGAAACGGTTGAAGCCTTGGCAGACGCCCTCTGCCGTTATCGGGGCACCGTCATCTTCACCAGCCACGACCGCTATTTCATGCAGCGGGTCGCCACGGCCGTGATTGAGGTCCGCGATGGCCGTGTCGCCAGCTACCCCGCCAGCTTCGAAGACTACGTCTACCGTGTGCAAAAAGAACTCGATGCTGGCCTCCGCTCCGAGCACATCGTCCGCGGCAAACCCCCCGCAGGAGTATCCACCGGCCCACGCCCCCTAGGAGGCAAAGAAGAACGCGAACTCCAAAAGCAGCTCCGCTCAGTCGAAAGAAAAATCGCCAAACTCGACGACGAAAAGAAGGAGCTGCAGACTCGCCTCATGAACATCACCGACACTGCCGAGGCACAAAAAACCCACAACCAACTTTCCGTCATCACCACAGAGTTGGCCCAGCTCGAAGAAGAGTGGCTGGAGATTTCTGGAAGTCTGGAAGTAGGTTAATTATTCCCCTGCGGGGACTGGTGCCTGAGCCAACCTTGTTGAGCAGACGGACGACAGCAACTCGCTGTCCGCATACGTGGCTAGGCAAGTCACTGCACCCCGCCGGCGAGTCGATATTCCCACCACGAGCAGCTTCCCCGAAACACATGCCACAACGCTAGCAGGCCAACATCCTCGCCCCGATCATCCTCTTCGAACGCAAGCAGCTTGGGAATGTACTCGGCATTGGGATCAACAACGATACGCTCGGCGACTGACTTGTTATACGCCTCAAGGGTTTCGTACTTCTCGTTAGCTGTCCCGATAAGTAAGCTGCGCAAAAGCCAGCACACGCAGCCACTCGGCACACGGAAACGTTTTGACTTTGCGATCGCCGTGATAACGCCGCACGCGATCGAGTTGAGGCGGAATGCTCTTTCGACACGGTTCCGGGCGGGATATAATTTCCTCCATAGCACGTATGGAAACTGTCGTCGAGGCTGGGGTGGCGGCTGAGCTGCATCCACTGGCCGACCAACTTGAAGAGCAGCGGGATTTCGCCGAAGTACTCAGTAGCCTGTCCGCTGGACATGGCGGTACGCTCGGCGGAGTCTGGGGATCGTCGTGCGCGCTTGTGGCGGCGGCGATTGAGCGGCACGCTCTACAGACTCTGGTCGTGGTGTTGCCGCATACCCGCACCATCGATTCGTTTTGCGATGATCTCGCGCTCTTTACTGCCGCACGGGTCGATAAGCTCCCGGCGTGGGAGACTGATGCCGGTGAACGCGTGCTTAATGACGATATCTATGGGCAGCGACTACGATTACTGAAAGCACTGGCGGAGCCAGTGGCACCTCTGAAGATCGTCGTCACAGCTATTCAGAGCCTGATGCAGCCAGTGCCGAGTGCAGCGGCGATCGCGGGAGCTACCCGGCGGATTGCGGTGGGAGACACGCTCAACCTAGCGGAGCTGACTCATTGGCTGGCTGCCGAAGGATGTATGAGTGCGACGGCGGTGGAAATGCCCGGGGAGTTTTCGCTGCGCGGTGGCATCCTCGATCTGTTTCCTCCCGATGCCGAGCATCCGATCCGATTGGAGTTATTTGGCGACGAGGTGGAATCGCTCCGCACGTTTGACGTGGCGACACAGCGGAGTTTGAGTTCCCATGAGGTGGTGGATGTGACGGTACTCCAGCCCACCAACACCAACCGCGCGCATTTCACGGCTTACCTTCCAGAGCAAAGTTGGTTTCTCTTGGTCGAGCCGAGTGAGTTGCAGGAGGAAGGGCGTTTCTATCACGAACGGCTTGAGCGACCGGAGGACTTTTTTTCGGTCTCGCTCACCCTCAGCGAGATCAATAAATTTCCCTCGGTCACGGCCTCGGGAGTGCCGGCCGGTTCCTATGAGACGACCGCCCATTTGCAATTCGAGTCCATCGAGCGGTTCAGTGGTGACGTGCATCGGGTGCGCGAAGAATTGGACGCCGTTGCCGCCGATCATCGCGTGATCGTGGTGACTGAAACCGATGCCGAGGTGGAGCGTCTCTCGGAGCTTTTTGCCGAGACGCGGCTCATGCGCGAGGGGAAACTGCGATTTGTGTCGGGCAGACTGGCGCGGGGGTTTCGGTTCGTTGCCGAGCAAGTGGTCTTGATCAGTGCGAGCGAATTGTTCCACCGCGAAGAAATCGCACGGCCTGTCCAACGCCAGACCGGGCGGGCGATCGACAGCTTCCTGCAACTCCGCGAAGGAGACCTTGTCGTGCATTTGTCGCACGGCATCGGTCGCTATCGGGGGCTGAAGCTGTTGGAGAAGGAGGCGGGTGCTGAGGAGCACCTGGAGGTCGAGTTCCATGGCGGGACGCGGGTCTATGTCCCCTCGAGTCGTATCGAACTGGTGCAGAAGTATGTGGGGGGCCGCCAGGCGAAGCCGAAGCTGGCGACCATCGGGGGTCGTTCCTGGATTCGCCAGAAACAGGCTGCCGAGAAGGCGGTCACGGACTTTGCCAGTGAGATGTTGGAACTCGAAGCGGCGCGCAATTCGCGTCCGGGAATTGTCTTTCCCACAGACACCGTTTGGCAGAAAGAATTCGACGCGGCGTTTCCCTATCAAGAAACGCCCGACCAACTGAGTGCGATGGTGGCGATTAAGGGGGACATGCAGATCGCTAAACCGATGGACCGATTGCTGTGCGGGGACGTCGGTTTTGGCAAGACCGAAATGGCGATGCGGGCCGCCTTCAAGGCGATCGACGCCGGGTACCAGGTGGCCGTCCTGGTGCCAACAACAGTGCTGGCCGAGCAGCATTGCCGCACGTTCCGCCAGCGCATGGCAGAGTACCCGTTTGAAATTGCCTCGCTCTCGCGCTTCTGCACCGGCAAGCAACAGCGCGAAATCCTGGCCGGCATCCGTGAGGGGCGTATTGATTTGTTGATCGGCACGCATCGGCTCGTGTCGCCCGACGTGCAGTTTCAAAATCTAGGACTGATCATCATCGACGAAGAACAGCGGTTTGGCGTGACGGTGAAGGAACGCCTGAAAGCCTTGCGGGCGAGCGTCGATGTGCTCACGATGACAGCCACGCCAATCCCACGCACGTTGCACATGTCGCTCCTGGGGGCGCGGAGCATCTCCAATCTGGAAACGGCTCCCAAAGATCGGTTAGCCGTAGAAACTCGCATCGCCCGCTTCGACGAGGGGCTCATCCGCCACGCGATCTTGCGCGAGCTCAATCGCGGCGGGCAAGTGTTTTTCGTTCACAACCGCGTCCACGATATCCAGAATCTTGCCCGGCGTCTGCAAGAGATTGTCCCCGAGGCATCCATCGGCATCGGGCACGGTCAGATGACGGAGCATGAACTGGAGGATGCCATGCTCGGTTTCGTGAGTGGAACCTACGACATCCTGCTGGCCACCACGATTATCGAGAGCGGCCTGGATATCCCCAATTCCAATACAATATTCATTGACGACGCCGACCGCTATGGACTGGCCGACCTGCATCAACTGCGAGGTCGGGTGGGACGCTACAAACATCGGGCCTACTGCTATCTGTTGGTCGATGAGGATCGCCACCTCTCGCCGGAGGCTGCCCGACGACTGCGGGCGATTGAAGAGTTCAGCCAAATGGGAGCCGGTTTTGCGCTGGCCATGCGCGATCTGGAGCTTCGCGGCGCGGGCAATCTGTTGGGGACCCAGCAAAGCGGCCACATCGCAACCGTGGGGTACGAACTGTACTGTGCCCTGTTGGAAAAGGCGGTCCGCGAACTCAAGCGGCTCCCACCGCGCGACTCGGTCGACGTGTTGGTCGATCTGCCGATCGCGGCTTATTTCCCGCGGCAGTATGTTCCCGACATGCGCACCAAGATCGATCTTTATCGCCGCCTGAGCCGCGTGACACAGGAAACCGAGTCCGAGGAGTTTCGTGCCGAGTTGGCCGACCGGTTCGGGGCACTGCCTGCCCCGGTCGAGCAGCTAGTGCAGCTAGCACGGCTGCGGATTTGGGCCCACCAGTGGCAAGTGAGTTCCATCCACTTAGAGACCCCCTATCTAGTGCTGGGGTACCGGGATCAGCGGCAGTTGGAGCTATTGATCGCCCGCAGCATGGGGCGACTGCGTCGCGCGGACGACCAGAGTGCCTATCTTCCCTTGGGGAATCGCATTGAGGATCCTACGCAGATCATGGCCGAGTTGGAATCGCTCTTGCGGCGCAGTGAACGAGACCACTAGAATCCCGCCGCTTTACTCCAGGCAGCACCTGTCATTCCCGCGCAGGCGGGGATCCAGTCGGCGACGCTGAAACCCTGGGTTCCCGCCTGCGCGGGAATGACGAGCTTCATTTTTGCCAAGCGTAAACTATCTGCATGAGAAACTCCTCCTACTGCTGGCTCGTTCTGTTCGGTGCGCTTGTTAGTGCCCTGGCCGAGCTTGCGGTTGCCCAACCCGCGTTTGGGCCCCCTCCGGTGCCTCAGGTCTCTCCATCGGCGGTGCGTGGTATTTACGATCCGAGCCAAACGAATGGCTCGCCGGCACAGGTTTCTCCCCCGCCTCAGAGGCAAACTCAGCAGGCTGCGACGTCGCCCGTGACAAGCGGCACGCCAACAGATCTGACAACTGCCCAGCCGCTCGAAGGGGGGCAGATTGTCGCCCGCATCGATGGGCAGGTCGTATTGGCCAGCGATGTGTTGTGGATTGTTAACATGATTCTCGAGGCCAATGGTGACCGCATTCCCCCCGATCAGCGCGACGAAGCCGCGCGAGCCATTCTGCGCCAACAAGTGATGGGACTAATCGATACGAAGGTTTTGTACGCCGATTTCAAACGCAAGGTGCCGGCGGAGAACCTTCCCAAGGTGGAAGAGAATCTCAATGAGCCTTTCGAGGAGATGGAGGTTCCGCGCTTGATCGCAATGCTGCAGGTGGCGGACCGGCGTGAGTTGGAAGAAGTCCTGCACCGCCGAGGAACGACACTCGGCGATCTGCGTCGCCAATTCTACGAACGCACCATCGCAGGGGAGTGGCTGCGGCAACTGGCCCCCAAGCCGAAACCAGTGACGCATGAAGAGATGCTCGCCTATTATCAAGCCCATGAAGCCGAGTACGACTATCCTTCTCAAGCAACCTGGGAAGAGTTGATGATTCGCTTTGATCAGGTTGGCCACGATCGGGCAGCAGCCTGGCGAACGATCACGGAGATGGGCAACGAAGTCTGGCAGCGCGTCATGAACAATCCTCAACTTCGTGGACCGGTGCTGAGCGAGCTTGCCAAGGCAAAATCACACGGCTTTACGGCATCCCAAGGTGGCGGACACGATTGGACAACCAAAGGGGCGCTCCGCTGCACGGAAATCGACGCGGCACTCTTTTCTCTGGAAGTGGGTCAACTGAGCGACGTGATTGAAAGCGAACTCGGCTTTCACATCATTCGAGTTCTGGATCGCAAAGAAGCTGGTCGCACACCGTTTACCGAGGCCCAAGCCGAGATTCGCAAGATTCTTGAGGCCGACAAAAAGAAAGATCTGGTAGGCATTGAAATGGAAGAACTGCGCAACAAGAGTCGCATCTGGACAGTTTTTGACGGAGAATTTCGCGGCTCGGAAATCGCCCTTCTGAAGGGTAGGACGGCTCAAAGGTAGGCGAATAAGGTCCCACCGATTGATCGAGACCGCCCTCAACTGTAAACTCACACTACGGTTGGATGGGTCGATTGTGGCTCGTGAGGACCGCATTGATCAAGCTCTCCCGCTCTTCGGGGAGGCAGCTCGTGAGTTAAGCAGTGTTAAAGGATTCCTTGATGTCTGAGGTTGCAAAACTAACTATCGGCGATACCAGCTTCGAGCTACCAGTGGTGGTAGGCACCGAAGAAGAAACCGCCGTGGATATTAGTCAACTCCGTGCCTCAACAGGCGTGATCACGCTCGACGAAGGGTATGTGAATACGGGCTCTACGAAAAGCTCTATCACCTTTCTCGACGGAGAGAAAGGGGTCCTGCGCTATCGAGGTTATTCCGTCGAAAAGCTTGCCAAGAATTGCGATTTTGTTGAAGTCGCTTATTTATTGATCTACGGCGAACTTCCTTCCGCGGATCAATTGACGCGATTTCGCCTGAAACTGCGGCGGCACACCATGTTGCACGAAGACATGCGTTTGTTCTACGACGGTTTTCCCCGCGATGCCCATCCGATGGCTATCCTCAGTTCCGTCGTGGGGGCACTTTCCACTTTCTACCAGGATTCGCTGGACCCGCACGACAAGTCGCAAGTCGACGAATCGGTGCTGCGGCTGTTGGCCAAACTTCCCACGATCGCCGCCTTTGCTTACAAAAAATCCATTGGCCAGCCCTTCGTCTATCCCCGCAACGACTTAACCTACTGCGAGAATTTCTTACAAATGATGTTTTCGGTTCCCACGGAGCCGTATGAAATCGACCCTGATTTTGTCGAGGCCTTGAATCTGTTGTTGATCGTGCATGCCGATCATGAGCAGAACTGCAGCACCTCGACCGTGCGAATGGTGGGATCGTCGAACGCGAATTTGTTTGCTTCGATCTCTGCGGGGATGAGTGCCCTCTGGGGACCTCTGCACGGAGGGGCCAACGAGGCCTGTGTCGCCATGCTCGAACAGATTCGCAAAGACGGCGGCAATGTGAAGAAATATGTCGACATGGCCAAGGACAAATCGAGCAGTTTCCGGCTCATGGGTTTTGGGCATCGCGTTTATAAAAACTTCGACCCCCGCGCAACGATTATCCGAGTTTCGTGTGAGAAGTTGCTCGCTAAGCGAAACATCGACGATCCGATCTTCGATATTGCTCAGCAATTGCAGGATGTCGCCCTCAATGACGAATACTTCATCGAACGCAAGCTGTATCCCAACGTCGATTTCTACTCGGGCGTCATTTACCGTGCCATCGGCATTCCGGTGCAAATGTTCACCGTGTTATTCGCCATCGGGCGGCTGCCTGGCTGGCTGGCCCACTGGCGAGAGATGCATGAAAGTCCCAACAAGAAGATCTGCCGTCCACGCCAGATCTACGTCGGCAGCCCCGAGCGGGAATATGTACCGCTCGAAAAACGCTGAGTAAGGCTGTTGGCCAGCGGCTGTCCATTCCAGAGGCAAATAGGATCGGTCCGCCTGAGATATTTCGCAGGATCTGGCCCGATTTCTCGGAGTCCCTTGAAAGACAATCCGCGACTTTCCGGTTACTCTCACCTATTTCAAATCGGCGACGAAGTGCTTCAGCTCGGCATCCAACTGCGTGAAGTCGCTACCAAAGGAGTGGGCGAAATCTGCCATGCGATTGCGTGCTGAATACTTGCTGAACGACTTGCGCTTCCCAACTTGCTGTAAGTATTCGCAGTAGGCTTTGGGGCGTGTTTCACACAGGAAGAACGACAGCGTCCAGGCCTCGGCGTAGGCCGCCACGGGGGACGTGCGGAACAGACTGTCGGACGAAAGCAACTTCGGCAGCATGTCGGGTGGCCGATTCGCCAGGAAGTAGCGAAAGTCATCGAGCCGACCCGCATTGATGCGATCGGAGCGGGTATGCGTCGCGCGGGGATCCCACAGCCCACGAGCCTCGAACATCATCGCCAGACCCTCGACCAGCCAGCGAGGTTGTTCCGCAAAGCGCCGATGTACACCCACGTTGTACGCAGTTTGATGGGTGGCCTCATGGAGGATGGTGTCGATACTCGCAGTCCAATCCTGGTTTGATTCTAAGCCGGCATCGAACAGAAAAATCCGATTTGACGCGGGGTCGTAATGCCCCAGGACCCCCGGCTGAAGTGGGGACCCATTCTTGGCGGCGTGGTCGTAATAGTCGTTCTTATTGCGAAACACGATCGCCACCAGCGGCACGGGGGGATCGGCCAAATCGAAACCCCGCACTGCCATGTAGTGGGTGAAAGAGCGATAGAACGATTCCATGCGGTCGGCCCACACGCTCCAGACTCCTTTGGGATGTGCTACCACAAAGTGCTGCGAATGGCTCACATCGAACGACGAGTCGAACTCCTCTCGCAGCCGCGAACGCATTTCCATGATCGTGTAACCGCGGAAAACCGTCCCGGTCTTCTTTGATTTCTCGGCATACTTGGGAGGGAAGGCATGCAATTGACCATCGCGTCCCATCAGGAGCATCTCGTCTTGAGTCCAGGTGAGCGGCTGGCCCTCAAGCACTTGGTTTCCCACGCGGGTGAGCATCATGAACGGGGCTGGGCCTTGGGCCCGGACGAGTGGAGTCAGGCCGAATGTGAACAGCCACAATACGTACCCGACTTTCAATGTGAGGCGGTTCATGTAGGACCTTTACCAGGAGCTGGCGCGATGCGGCTGATTCCGGACGATCAGGTGAACGAAAAAAGTCTAGTTCACTCTCGATTGTCCTGATGCGTGACAGTCCGACTATTCGTTACAATAGAAACTCGTCAACAGCACGCTGCTTACCAAAAACGTCGAGACCTCATGCGAATCCACTGCCAGAATCCCGTATTTGCCAGCCTGATCCTTGTGGGGATGCTGTTTGACAACCTGGCTGCAGAGACTTCTGGCGAGGCGGAAAACGTGGTCGAGCCGACCAAGTTGTCGCTCATCACGGCGGGTAACGACCTGGAGAGCGTGTTCGCCGAGATCGAGAAGCAGACCGGCAATAAGCTCGTCGACTTCCGCGCGCGGTTCAATCAAGAAATCTCACCACATCCGTGGAACTTCAGCCTCAGCGACCGCGAGTTTTGGCCCGTGCTGGACAAGTTTCTCGATGCGGCCAACTTGGGGCTTTACAACTCGTCTGGTGAAGAGTCGCTGGCGGTGGTAAATCGCACTTCGGGGTCGGCACCTCGTTTTGGTCGGGCGTGTTACTCGGGTCCTTTTCGGATCGAGGCGGTGAACATCATGGCCCGCCGCAGTCTGCGCTCTCCAGCAGACACATCTGCGCAGCTCGATCTGGAGATCGCCTGGGAGCCCAGGCTGAGCCCGCTGTCGCTGGCGTTGGCGACAAATACGATTGAAATCCTCGGCGACGATCAATCGCCGCTCGAAGTGGATCGGCATCCGCCCGTGCCAGGTGCAGAGGTCTTGGCGGGAAGCCATGCGGCTGAAATGGTCGTGCCGCTCCAAATGCCCCCCCGGCAAGTGGGTAGCATCCGCAGCATCAAGGGTCGCCTCACGGCGTTGGTCCCCAGCAAGAAGGCGGAGTTCCGCTTTAGCGACTTGGCTGCGGCACAAAGTGTCGAGCAAACCACAGGGGGCGTGAAAGTGGTGCTCGTTGCCGTCAGACGCAATCAAGCACTCTGGGAAGTTCGCATGCGACTGGAAGTCGACGACAAGGTGCCGGCCCTGAAACTGCAGCGTGGCTGGGCGTTTCAGAATCTTACCTTTCTGGAAAACGAAGCAGGTGAAATAATTGACCACGCGGGGTTTGAAACCACCAATCAAACCGACCGGGCATTGGGACTGGCGTATTTCTTTGATCTCCCTGCGGAGAACCTCAAGGGTTACACCTGGGTCTACCGCACCCCCGCCGCGATTAGTGAAGTGCCCGTGGAGTTCGAACTGCGTGACATTTCGTTGCCGTAGCGACAGACGCAATCCGAGATTGTTAGCCGCGATGCGGAGCGCCAGCGGAGCAGAGCGCGTTTCGGGATGGGGTACGAAAACGCGCTCCGCTCCGCCGAGCAGGACTCGGCTACCGCGTCGCGGCTAACAGTTATACGGGGTTACGAAATCCCAGTGCTGTCGTGGCAGTCCCTCCTTTTCGGGGTTGAATTCGACATAGTGGATGGCCCGCCGGACGTCATCTTCGGTGTCGAGAAACACATCCCATTCGCCGCGGGCGAAACACTTGGGTAAGGGAAGTTCGCCTTGGAAGGGATGCCGGCCGCTCTTGGAGAGCTGCCGTGTGGCGGCTCCCTTTAATTGGGGCTCCTCACCAGAATTTGTGGGTGATTGATCGGGTTTTGGCAGGCGGGAATGCGTTTTTTCAGGCATCGGCAGGGCAAAAAGAAGGTTCCCTCCGGACGTGGTGAACGGTAGCGCTGGACAATGCTCAATCATCGAGTA
>JBGSPU010000039.1:0-16926 GCA_041738415.1 Bythopirellula sp. | reverse complement strand
ACCCTTCCCTTCGTTCCATCGGGAGGAATCGCCAGCAGGGCCCGATGGAAAGGCATTTTGACGGTTTTTCCCTGGAAATCAAGGGTTCGCAGTACCCATCGTGGAGCATCGAAATCACGCCCTCCAAGAAAGTTTGCACGTAGCTACCTTCCCTTTGTGCTGAAAACCCACCTAGGCACGACACCCATCCGATCACGTTTCTCACCGAGATCAGCAAACCAAGGAATCGCAACGACTTACGGAAACTACGCTTCCGTCGGAGGAACAATATTAAACTTGCGAATCGTGGCAGTTATGAAATGGTTAAGAGCCTGGCAGCCTTCTTTCAACGGATTTGTCCAGTGCGGTTGAGGGGGCACCAACCAAGATGATCTCTTACAGAGGCTCAGAGATCACGGAGTGGAAATACGACGCTTCCCTGCGCCTCTGCCGACCTCGATCCCGGTGTGGTATAGTTGTGGCAAGTGAGTCGCCCAGCGAGAGTGCATAGGTCGCTTGACGACTTCGTTGAAAGGGAGTGGCTGCATTAAGACCAACCCCCGCCTTCCGGCGGAGGCTGTTCATCGAGACATCCCACTCCTATGCCAGCTCTTATGCTGTCAGAGCTGCTTGTAATTTGCTTTCATCCTCGTGGGAAAGCGAAGTTTGCAGTACCTTGCCGCCGGTTCCTTTGAGTTTATCCAAGACTTTGTCTGGAGTCATATTGCGTACTAGCACGAAGAGCGCGGAAGTGTTGTTTGTCATCGTCTCAGCCAAGTCCTTCATGAACTTGTCATTGATGCCGATATCGGAGAGCGCCCCGGTCACGGCCCCGGCCGATGCGCCGACTGCGAGACCCAATAGAGGATTGAGAAACAACATCCCGACTAGAGTCCCCCAAAAACCGCCGCTAACCGCGCCGGCTCCTGTCATATTAACAGCTTGGTGAAGTTTGACCTTGCCGTTTTCATCCTTGACGGCGACCACAGCGTCTTCTAACGCAATCAAATAATCCTCTTGCATCTTCCGTAAGGAGAGTCGCACCTCTTCGGCTTTGAAGGGGTCATCGTATCCGATTACAATCAATGTGCTCATCACTTAATCCTTTTTTGTTCATGTTTAGAGTCAATGTTATTCAAGTCTTTCTTAACGCACGGAATCCAAGAGTCATCAGTAATATTAGTTCTTTTCTTTGTGTTTACTACCTCGGGAGAGGAGGGTCTTTATTCCCTTGAATCTCTTCTCGGCTGAATTTAATGATTGGCTTGTGTATTATCAGTCGGCTGCTGCAACCGCACGAGCGTCCATTGTTGGGTCTTGTCCTCGCTCTCGTGGACGAGCATCGTGGACTCGTCTTTGGTCAAGTTGTACAAGCCTGTGTCGAAGATGATGCTCTTCTTATTGTCAACGATCCAGGTCACACGCTGGGTTTGCTTATCAACGGCACCTTCGACTTTTTGGACGTTGTCATCGCCCGTGTTGAAATAGTTGCCGCGAAGTATTCCCTCCTTGTTGACGGCTAATTGAAACGTCATCTTGCTTGATTTCTCGCCGGGGGGAATCGCCTCAAATACACCCAGCGGCATCCACTGTGGGTTCTCGCTGCTGGCCGAACTATCTTCCTCGACGTCGGCTTGCTGGCCCGTCTCCGCGAGATCGTCGGCCGACTGATAATAATCTGCGGCTGAGGAGATTTCTTGTCCTGCTAAATAGACATTGCCGTCGTTGTAGTAGATATTGTCACCGTAGTCGTAGCTCATCGCGGGCCACTCGGTGCCGTACCAGGAGTTGATGTTCGCCCAGGTAGCGGCGGCCCACACTCCCCCCGCGTATCCCCGGGCATACCAAGCACCAGGATAGCGCGCGAACCAATCACGATCGAATGCACCCCAGTGGTTATAGTTAGTCCGCACGTAGTTGCCTTGCACCCGCATATCGGCTCTTGAGCACTGCCATGTGCCTGCACCGCGCGCATCGCCATAGAATCCACGACTAGAAGCCTCTCCATGGGCATAAGCACCCCCGTCGGGTCCCTTGATTGCCGTACCGCTTGCTTCACGAGAACCGCCGGCCACTCCGTGCGGCCCAGCAGCAACTCCTCGTTCGCCCGCTTCGCCGTGAGCAACCACTCCCCCGTCGGGACCTTTGACCACCGTGCCGCTCGCTCCGCGTTCGCCGGCTGCAAAGCCACTGGGACCGACGGCGGCACCACGTTCGCCGGCTGAGCCGTGCGCGATCGTGGCTCCATTGGGGCCATGCCAAACGTTGCCCTCAGCACCCCCTGCTCGTTCTGCTGCGGAGTCGAAAGAAGCGAGTCCACGAGCGCTGCCGCCGACAGCGCCGCTAAAGTCACGACCGCCAGCAGCCGAAAGGCCAGAGTCGGTCGGCAGACCCAAGAAGGAATTGATTCGTGAAGCAGAAGGAGAACCGCCACCGAAGCCGCCTTGGCCCCCGACTCCCCGTCCAGCGCCCTCGAATCCGCCACCGCCACCACCTCGGCCAGCACCGAATCCTCCTGCGCCACCAAGTCCTCCAGCGCCGCCAAATCCGCCAGCACCACCGAATCCACCCCCACCTAGGCCACCAGCTCCTCTGCCGCCGCCACTGAATTCTCCGGCACCGCCAAGACCTTGAGCTCCACCGAAGCCGCCACCTCCCCCGCCAAAGCCGCCGCCAACACTTCTACCTCCGCCACCACCACCGAAGCCTCCTCCACCACCGTGGAATCCGCCGCCGCCCCGTCCTCCCCCGAACCCGCGACCCTGGGTCAGATTAGCGCCGACCAAGAGCGAAATACTCACTGCAATCATGCTAAATAATAAGCGTTTCATCTTTGACTCCTTGGACGAGATGCTGTCGGCTTGGACTCACTTTGAGTTGCGATCGAAGAGGCTTTGGATACTTCTCTATTTTTCTGCCGATTTACTGGCAGACTTTCGCTCGATGACGACCTCTTTCGTTCTCGGCAGTATTTGGTCGCCAACAGTGCGGTTGACCGATTGCCAGGAGTGAACGTTGTTGTCGGCATCATACAAGATGTTAACTGCGGAGGTCGGCATGCCATCGGCCGTCACTCCTTGTGTGCGAATCAGCCAATGGGCTCCCTCTTTAGCCCACTCGCCATAACCCAGTCCGCCGTCGGCATTGAAACTCCAGGAAACAATCCGACCTGTAAGCGGATCCTTGCCGATGATTTGCGTTCCCCCGGAAGGTTTCCCCTCGTCGGAAAGAACAGTGGTCTCACCACGGATGAAGTTGCCGTTGCCGAGCCAGTCGTAAGTGACTTCGAACTTTGCGTCGTCTCCCGAGACGGCCCAGGTGCCGATGAGCCAAGCGAGATCTTTCAAGTTTAGTTCGGATTTCAGAGGCCTCGCCGCCGATTCCCGCACACTCGCCATGAGCCATTTTCCATTCTCTTTGACGTGAACGGCCACGTAAGTTCCACTTGCCATGGTGCCGGCCGAGGAGGCAAGGGTCAGTAGTGACTGACCGTCTTCCATTGCTGAGTCCTGGCTTATCTGGCGAATCGAGTTGATTGCGACCTCAATCTTGGCACCGGGATTTTCAGTGAAGAACGTCTTATACTGCTCTTCGATGGCGGCGCGACCACTCGTGCGAAAGCCCGTTTCGTCGACAAGTTCGCCGTCCTTCGTCCATAAAGCCGCAATCGCCTGGGCATCCCCCTTGTTGAAGGCGTCCACAAATGATTGCGCGCTATCACGGATAGCCTGTTCCACCTCAGAATCAACGGCTAGCAATATGTTTCGAGAACTCGGCTCTGCACTTTGTGCGCAAGTCTTGATCGGCTCACTGGCGAAAAGGCCGAGAAAGCAGACTCCCAATAGGGCAGATGCTTGGATTCGATGTATTCCCACGAGTTGGCCCTCACGATTAAAATCTTAAGTCGGAAACTGTCCCGCGCAACCGCGGAGAATCACGCAGCTCCCGACTATTGCCGGCGGTTCGAGCCCCAAGAAAACTCTGCTGGGCGCAATATAGGCGGCTAGATTGCCTAAGTCAATTATCTGCATCATGTGAGAATGCGTGGAAGTAGAGCCTCGGCTTCACGAGAACCGATAACCGAAACCTTTCAGCCAAGCCCTGGGGAAAGCCGCTTTTCAGCAGATCGGGAGGCACCTGGTCTCACCTTGCGTAAAGTGTTTTTCGCACCGGTTGATGCGTCGCTTGATTTAAGCTCCTTGGTTTTGTAGGAAGCGAGGAAACAACTTGTCGCTACGGTTTGCTCTGAAACAATTTTTGATGAGCGGCTTCTTGCAGGGGATTACTGCCGTCGGGCAAGCGGTCGCCAGCAATTTGCCAGAAGAAGACGCCGCGGAGTCCGTGATTCATGGCCCACTCTGACTTGAGGGCAATCGACTGAGAATCGTCGTAGCAGATAATCTCGGAGCCATCGCGGGCTATCAGCCAGGGGTTCTTGGTTTCGTCGTCCCAAGTGCGTTTCCAATTCGGCTGGTTTAATAACTCGGAGATTTCCCGATAGTTGAGCGCCACTCGACGGGACTGGGGCACGTTGATCGTCGATGCGTAGGGAACGCCTACCACAAACGCGCGGCCGTAAAGTGGGATGCCCAAGGTCAGACGATTTGCCGGAAAGCCTCGATCTTTCAGCAGGTATTTCATTGTCAAACTGGTGGAGAGATCGGGTTTCTCGGAACGCTTGGATGAAGCAAAAAGGGGAGAGTGATGACCGGCGAATTCAGACCAGCGACCGGTGTAATCATAGGTCATCACGTTGATCCAATTCATTGTTTCCAGCAGGAATTCGTTGCTCAGCCACTCCAACGTTTTCGGATGGGAGGCCGTAGCCATTGTGAGAATCATTGCCCGATTCTTCTTTTTGCCTAACTCATCGAGCAACTTGCGGAAGCGACGAGCCAATCGCTCAAAACCAACGATCTCTATATTCGTATCAGGGTATTCCCAGTCCAGGTCGATCCCATCGTAATCAGTCCTCTCCACAACATCCATCACAGCCTTCACATAGCGATCCTCTGCGGCAGGATCGAGCGACATTGCAGCAAAAGTTTCGTCGTAACCCCAGCCACCTAGAGAAATCAACACCTTCACACCCGCTTTGTGTGCTTCGCTGGTCAAATCGCGGCTGGGAACTTGTTCACTGAGTTTCAAGATGCCATCGCGATCAGCCACAAGAAATGCGTGAGCCAGATGCGTATAAAGACTGAAATTAATATCGCGGGGCAAACCGGCAACATATCCCAAGAAGACCTTTTCCGAGGTGCCCGTGTCGGGTGAGGCAGAGTAAGCGTTCCACCAGGGAAGGGAGCAAACCAAAAAGAATACTGTGAGTCGCATTGTGTTTACTCCGTTCTCAATCTGCCAAAAAGCTTAAACAAGCAAAAAGTGCTGATGAGGGCAATGCTGCCGAGTACGATTGCTTGCACCCTATTGCCATACATGATCCCGCCGATTGTGAAGAGCGAACAATAGATCGCAACACAGCCAAGAAACACACACAAGATCTGCACGGGCATTTCCCACGCCTGGCCATGGATTTTCTCATCGATCCTCTCCCCGTCAGCCCGCGCTGCAGCAACGACCTTGGCCCAACCCGGCCCTCCCGGATGACACCTGCGAAAGAAGCTGCGGAGAGTCGCATCGCTCTCCGGTTTAGTCACGAAGGTACCTACAAGCCAGGCAACGGTCGTGGCAGCCACGCTAATCAAGAGCTTCATGTTGAACCCGTCGAGGGGGCCCCAAGCCATTCTGCTGTCTTCCACAAACAAGACGAGCCAAAATGCCAACAGGGCCGATACGATCATCGCAAAAATTTCCGACCAGGCATTAATTCGCCACCAGAACCAACGCAACAGATAAATTGCACCCGAGCCTGCACCTGAAAGCAGTAGGATGTTGAATGCTTCGGTCGCGCTGGTGAGCACCAGCGAAAGTCCCCCCGCCAGTACCATCAGCGTGACCGTGCTGATGCGTCCCTTAAGGACCAGGTCTTTCTCGGCAGCATCGGGCCTGACGAACCGCTTGTAAAAATCGTTCACGACATAGGAAGAACCCCAGTTGAGGTGCGTTCCGATAGTGGACATATAAGCTGCAATGATCGAAGCGATCACTATGCCCAAATAACCGGGTTTCAGTTTGGAGATCATGGCCGGATAGGCGATGTCCTGGGCAATCACCGATTTGTTCACGTTGGGGAAAGCGGACTGGATGTCGACCAACTCAGGAAAGCAAACCAGCGAGGCGAGCGCCACCACGATCCACGGCCAGGGGCGCAAAGCGTAGTGAGCAAAATTGAAAAGCAGCGTTGCACCAATGGCATTTTTCTCGTCTTTGGCGGCCAGCATCCGCTGGGCAATGTAACCCCCACCTCCTGGCTCAGCGCCAGGATACCAGACCGACCACCATTGGACAGCAACCGGTATGAAGAGCAACGGCACCCACTGCCCAGGGTCGGAAAAATCGGGAAAAATCTTGATCTTGCCGACCACGTTGGCTTCGTGGAGCAAGTCGGCCATGGAATAGTTGCGGGCAAATTCTGCCATTTGATCGGTCGCTAGGGTGCCGGCCTGAACGGCTCTCTGGGCAGCGGTTTTGCCCGCTTCTCC
The DNA here is from genome assembly GCA_041738415.1 of Bythopirellula sp. Lineage (GTDB taxonomy): Bacteria > Planctomycetota > Planctomycetia > Pirellulales > Lacipirellulaceae > Bythopirellula. The sequence goes on along the minus strand of JBGSPU010000039.1, from coordinate 10,345 downwards.
CAAGGCCACTACAGCGGCATACACGGCTCCAAACATGGCGATGCCATATTGGAAAAAGTCAGCCCAAATACATCCTTTGAGTCCGCCGAGCGTGGCATAAATCACCACGCCGAGTGATCCATAGAGTACACACTCCCATTTTTCGAAGCCGAACATCAACGAGCCATATTTGATGATTGCCAAGGTGACCGATGCCATGATCAAGACATTGAAAAAGACACCCAGGTAGATCGAGCGAAACCCACGCAGGAACGAGGCGGGCTTGCCACCGTAGCGAAGTTCATAGAACTCCAAGTCGGTCATCACGTTGCTGCGTCGCCACAGCTTGGCGTAGATGAACACAGTGACCATGCCGGTGATGAGAAATGCCCACCAGGCCCAGTTCTTGGACACGCCGTTCTCTCGCACCATGCCCGTTACGAGGTTGGGGGTATCGGCAGAGAAGGTACAAGCCACCATGGAGATGCCCAACAACCACCAAGGCATCCCGCGCCCCCCCAGGAAGAATTCAGCAGAACTTTCGCCCGCCGAGCGCGACGCTGCAATGCCAATCCCAATCACAACTGCGAAAAAAGCGGCAATGATCGCATAGTCGATCCACTCTAATTGCGTTGCCAGAGCGATAGGCGTAAGAAAAAATGGCGAATCTGACAAGAATCTGGCCCTTCAATGCGAGGAGCAATCTTATGCCGTTGGCTGTGTCATTTGCGGCAAACTGTTGGGCGACTTAATCGCGCACTTATGCAATAGAATAACGGGCCTATGCCAAAGAGCAACAGCGCGGAAGTCGGCTCGGGGATCGCAGTGGCACTGGCAACCGAGAGGCCAAGCATCGGATTGAAATTGCGCTGCCAGATGAGAAAGTCGGCGCCGTCAGAATCGCCATCACCGTCGGCGTCAGAGTCAGGGTTTCTATGGTAATCATCTTGCCATTGAGATAAGTCAGAACCGTCGACGTAGCCGTCGCCGTTAAAGTCTCCTGGAATGGCAGTTAAACTTGCGAGCTTATCTGCGGCTATTCGCAGCATGGAGTTCGGGTTGCTCGCAGCGAGATCTTGCCCCATTTCCCAGATGAAGATATGTTGCAACCCCTTATTGTGGGCAAGCTGAACACGTTCTTCGATGGCCACCTGGTCGGGTATCCAGACTGTCTGTCCCGAAATGGAATAGTAACCATCGCCTAGTGGTGTGCCACTACTGAACAAGTCGGCGTAAGTGTAAGCATCACTACCGAAGACGTTGCGGCCGTAAAATGGTAAACCGACTCCGAGCTTGTCCGCAGCCGTGTCGTTGCCCCACGAAGCACTCGTCCATACGTAGGGGCGTTGCGAATTGGCGCTGAAGGGATCGGTCCAAGCTTCGACGGTATCCTCAACATACTCATGTAACGAGTGCTCACCGTCATGCGGATTGGCGGGGTCATTGCCCCACCATCCTAAATCATAGGTCATGAGAGAAATACCATCAATGGCATCCGTTCCGGTAAGTACGCTATTAGAGATCACGACAGAGGGGGCCACGGTGGCATAAACACGATTTTCGGCTCCGACCTCTTGTTTGATACGTTTGAGTAGTGCAGGATATGTGGTGGCTCGTTCAACCCCCGCATCCGGATGTTCCCAATCGATATCGACGGAAGTAGCCCCGGTTTCATTGATCAAGCTAGCAACATTCTGGGCAAGGGTATCTCTGAGCGAAGAACTCGCGGCAATACTTGAGAACACAGCATCTACGCCGGCGCCCCCCAATGTGATATCAAGCCGGGGCCGCTCCTGTTCTGGGAGAGCATCGATAATGTTTTTGATCGTGGCGATATTGTTCTTTTGAGATGCAACACTTCCCGACAGCGAAGTGATCGCGCCACTGCTATTGACGGACAGCCCAAAGTACCTCACTTCGTCTAAGATCGAGAGCTGACCGGGAAGGATATTGTTGAGATAATTACTATTTAACCTGTAATATGGAACGTACCCGACAATCTCAACAGCCTGCACATGGAAGACGCTAAGTCCGATCAGCGGTAGCAGAATGGCGGAAACTCGTTTTATAAAACTGGCTTCGATCACAAGTGCCCCGATGTTTTTGCGCTTATCAAATACTAATTGTCATCTAGTTTGCGTTGTGAGGTCACCGCACTCATAATGGACATGCATCGACTCACTTTTAGAAGTCTTGGACGAGATCATCTCCCTGGGTGGTGCTTGCGGCGCGCCAGGTGAGCAGGTCAACGGAGTCCGTCTTAAAATGTACCGAACCGTCGCACATGACGACGTTGACACCACCAAGGTGACGACTACGAGCGGCTGACCGAAAAAGATTCGAGAGCGTAGTGGGTGCCACGCAAGGTGGATTGGGATGATCGGGATTACAAGAAGCAGAGTTTTGCATGGTGTCTGGATCTGAGGCATTGGGTGCAGCCAGTGTTTCAAATCCAGCCCCCCAACCCCACCAGCTAAATCCACGCAAGTCACCGTTTTGCCCTTGGACCGTTTCGGAAGCCAGCATCGTATTGCTTAGTCCATCGGTAATCTCTTTGAAACGCACCTCGATTTTAGGCTGAGGATCGAAATCATGTCCTATAAACGGGGAACCCAGATACTTCACCCAGGCCGGATTGGCAGGGCCCAAGTGATCTCGACCAATGTGATTTGTGTTACCGTAATTAGCGACATAGTTGTGAAATGTCACTCCTCTCTCATCGATTTGAGGTATGTCGCTCGGGCACGTCAAAGTTGCGATGCGTGTCTTGACAACATCAAGATTCGTCACAGCAGGGGATGTCGAAGTGCTATTTGTATCGTAACGATACTCATTCAGGAAAAACTGCGCGTCTCTTGGAAGAAACTGATACTTATCTCCTAATTGCGCTTGTTCGATGAAAGGTAGAATGGACATTTGCCACGTCCCCCAGCAACAACTCACATTACCTGCTGGCAGCTCTTTCTTAGTATCGTGGTAATTCTGCATCGCGATCCCAAGCTGCTTGAGATTGTTGACGCATTGCGATCGGCGTGCTGACTCACGTGCCGACTGAACAGCAGGCAGCAAGAGTGCGACTAGGGCTCCAATAATAGCGATAACGACCAACAATTCCACAAGCGTAAAACCTGGTCTTTTTCTCATGATTAAGGAATCCTTGATCTTGGGCTCGATAGGTTGCCGATTTCAATTGCCTTGCTATTTTCTGATGTCAAATACGAAATGATTATCCTGTTCGACGGTGATCTCGACAGTCTTTTGACTGTTACTATTATATTCGGCTGGTATCAACTCTTGGGATACCTCAAGCTGAGGCCGGCCAAGTGAATCCCGGGCGATCACTTTTGGCGCGCTCTCGTCCGCAGCGCTGATCACGATCTGATATGTCCCCGGCAGCAAGCCCCTTATTTGGGGAATAGCGTACTTGCCATCGCGTATTACCGCACCTGTTGATGATACTTTGTCAGCTCCTACCGAAGTGAAACGGATCGATCCGCTCTTTACGGGAACGCCATTTAAGGCAACCTCACCGGTTACTTCCAAGAGGTCAGATTTTGGAGCACAACCAACCGCCAAGAAAACCGCCGCAAGCGCAACAGTCATTCCAAGGAAGCCACCAATGACGTCGGAATAAATATTTTGCAAAAGTGGCATGGCGGAAAGCCGTCGAGCGAACATTCTCACAGCACTCCTCTAGTGAGATTTGCAAAACGAGTTGAATTTACCAGGGCGAACTGAGCACGCAGCAAACTCTTACCAGATAACATTTTAGGTAACGTATGGATAATCTGCAAGTAACGCCGCGGCAACAACGATGCCTTTGGCCTCCCTGTCTGGATACTGTCTTGGCGGGAGATGTGGAACTTAGTCGGGGTTAATGGTTTTTTGCTCTTTTTTGTTGTAATTCGGCTAAGGTCTGCTATAAAGGGGCTGACGAATCGTTTCGCTTGGCAAGCAAGGCGGCCGACTTTTTTATGTTACTTGCTTAGTTCGGAAAGGTAGTTGTCTCCATGAATAGTTGCCAAAGGTCTTGTCGTATGCGCGCCGATTGGAAGCTTACTCTTGCCAATCTTGCCGCTCTTTCGGTGCTTCCACTTTTCCTGCCCCTTTCTACTACTGCCCACGCTCAAGGCACACTCGCCTATTCCTTCGAGACAGACCTGCAGGGATTTGGACCGAACGGAATCGGGATAACGGTCACGCAAGATACGATCGGTGCGACGGAAGGCACCCAGTCGATGAAAGTCTCGATTGTTCAACCAGCTACATTCGTAGGGGCGCTTACGGGAGATCTCGACTCACTGATTTTCGGTGATCCTCCCGGGGTGGACTTGGTGATCCTCGATTTAACCATTACGGAGCAGTTTCCAAACAATCCAGGTGACTTTGCCGACGCTGGCATTACTGTCTTTGGCTCGACGCAATCCGATTTTCCGGGGGGCCAACAGGAAGGCCTGCAAGCTCAGTTCTTTCTTAATCAAGTACCTCTTGGAGATCTTGCGGTGGGTACTCATCAGATAGTCTTTGAACTGAGTTCTGCTACTCATCCCGTTACCTTTGTTGAGGGTTCCTTTAATGACATTTTCGGTGTCGAAGGAAGTGGCCCCAATGACGTCATACCGACGGGATTCCAAGTTTATATTAACAAATCTGGCACAGCTCCTTGGACAGGTTACATCGACAATATCCGCTTTGCTCAGAAGCTTGAAGGAGACTTCGACAATGACGGCGATGTCGATGGCAATGATTTTCTCGTCTGGCAGCGCGGAGGAACCGATCCTCCGCTGGATTCGGCTGCGCTTACTCAATGGCAGATTAATTATGGCGCTGGTGCCAACTTGGTTGCAGCGGTTGGGGTAGTGCCAGAGCCTAGTTGTGGGATGCTCATGATTCTTGGGCTTGGAAGCCTCCATGCTCTGAATCGCAAGTTCTTATTCAGTCGGATTACAGTCCACTAGCCATATAATATTGATGCCCTCTATGACATTAAGAGTCACTTTTTTTGTTTCCCTTGCTTCTTTGAATGAGGAGTCCTAATGATGAAGAAACTTAGAGACGTTATGCTTGGCCTTGCAGCATTTGTTGCAATATTGTCCAGCGGAAACTCGGCGCAGGCTGCACTGGCCTATTCGTTTGAGCCAGACTTGGAAGGATTTGGGCCCAATGGCATCGGTATCTCTGTCGCCCAAGACACGATCGGGGCAACCGACGGCGCAAACTCGATGAAAGTCTCAATTGTAACTGGCCCTACATTCGTAGGGGCTCTCACAGGCAATGTTGCGGCACCGATCAATGATCCTCCAGGTGTTGAATCGATTCTCTTTGACATGACCATTGAGCAGGGCGGAGGTTACTTAGGGAGTGGTTTTGCTGTCGTCGGCGTCACAATCTTTGGTGCCACACAGCCTGATTTTCCCGGCGGACAGCAATTTGGACTCCAGGCACAATTCGCGGACTTCGAGCACATAGGGGGTAAAGGTCCGGGGACGCATTCAGTACAAATCGATCTTTCTTCTGCGCTCCATCCTGTAACTTTCACCGCAGGATCGTCCTTTAACGATATTTTTGGCACAGTTGGAAGCGGACTCAACGACTTAATACCCACGGGCTTTCAGTTGTTTTTCAATCAAACGGGGGATGCTCCTGTAACGGTGTTCATTGACAATATTCGCACTGTAGTTCCCGAACCGACAACTGGTTTGTTGCTCGGCATTGGTGCAATCGTTGCAGGGTTTGCAAGTCGTCGCCGACGATAAGCGGTAGCATAATCGCTCAAGGTTAAGTTACTCTATTTATAGCTAAAGGCAGTGTTGTGGCATGGACACCTCGGGTGTCGTGTCACTCTCTGCCTTTTTTCTTTAGTCCTGCGGTAGTAAAATGCGGTTACTCCATCTTCCTGCCAGGTACCTACCCGATGAGCGACAACGACGTCAAGCGTGTACGAAACGTCGTGGACACTATCTACCGCACTGAATCGCGGCGGGTGTTTGCCACACTTGTCCGCTTGTTGGGTGATTTCGATCTCGCCGAAGAAGCGCTCTCTGATGCCTTCGCTGCTGCGTTGGAAAAGTGGCCTCGCGAAGGGGTGCCTACCAACCCCCGCGGCTGGCTCGTTTCCGCGGGACGATTCAAGGCGATCGACACCATGCGCCGTCGAGCGCGCTTTGATGCCTCGCTGGAGTCGCTCGCGCAGCGGATCGACACCATCGAAACCGAGGCCACCGACGAGGAAGTCGTCGACGACCGCCTGCGGTTGATCTTTACTTGTTGCCATCCGGCTCTCTCGCCGGAAGCTCAGGTTGCACTCACCTTGCGGGAAGTCTGCGGGCTGACGACCGAGGCCATTGCCAGCGCATTTTTGACGGCCCCTCCCACACTCGCCCAGCGAATCGTCCGGGCTAAGGCCAAGATTCGCGACGCGAAGATTCCCTTCCAGATCCCTTCACGTGCAGAACTGCCAGAGCGGCTTGAGACGGTGCTGCAAGTGATCTACCTGGTGTTCAACGAGGGATACGCCGCATCGTCGGGCGAAAGTCTCACACGCCCCGATCTCTCTGGGGAAGCGATTCGCTTGGGACGCTTGCTGAAGGAATTGCTCCCCGATCCAGAAGTGATGGGACTTTTGGCATTGATGCTGCTGCACGAATCCCGCCGAGCGGCACGGACTTCTACCACCGGCGAAATCATTCTGCTCGAGGATCAAGACCGCACACGGTGGAATCGTGAGTCAATTGCCGAAGGAATGGCGTTGATCGAACTGGCGATCGCTTCGAGCGAGGTCGGCCCTTATATGTTGCAGGCGTCAATCGCAGCCATCCATGCCGATGCGGCCAGCCCAGAGGAAACTGATTGGGCACAGATCGTCGACCTCTACGAGATGTTATCGCAGGCCAATCCCTCACCCGTGGTCGAACTCAATCGTGCCGTTGCCGTGGCAATGCGCGATGGTCCCGAGGTAGGCATCCCAATGATTGATGCCATCCTGGCTCGCGGCGAACTGGTCGATTACCACCTCGCTCACGCCGCCCGTGCGGATCTTTTCCGCCGTCTGGAAAAAATCGAAGAAGCCCGAGAATCTTATCGCCGGGCGCTAGAACTTGCCAGGCAAGAGCCGGAGCGGCAGTTTCTGGAAAAGCGGCTCAGCGAGTTGACAGCCTCATCCCGCTAGCGACCGATTCGCTCGGCAGGTCTAGATCTACAAACAACGCTCGACTTACTTTTGCTGTTCGCTCGCTTCTGCCATTGCCGTCGGTTTCTTCGCTATCAGGTGTCAGGAGTCGTTGGGTCTGGGTGCTCAAGTTCTCCTCTGGCCATTGATTCCCAAGCGGAGGTAGACAGTTACCAAGCTGGCGAAATTTGTAAAATGGCCAATAATTGGCAAAACAAGAGAGCTGAAAGATTGTTTTTGCACCGCTGTCGAATTGCTCGTGTTCCGTTCGACTACTTGGAAACAGGCAATTTTCGCCCGACATCGGCTACATCTACTAAGGAGCTATCATGAAATTCGTGTGCATGGGATTTATCGAGGAATCGAAATGGGAATCGTTGCCAGTGGAAGAAAGCCAACGGCTGATGAAGGAGTGCTTCGACTACGACGACGAACTGCGTCGCGGCGGCCATTTTCTCGGTGGGGAGGCACTCAAATCGGCCAGCGAAGCGGTGACTTTACGGTTCAAAAATGGCAGTGTGGACGTGACGGACGGGCCGTATGCCGAAACGAAAGAAATGCTGGGCGGGATTCTTTTGCTTGAAGCCCGAGACTTGAATCACGCAATTGCCTTAATGTCCAAACATCCGGGCGTGAAAATGGGACCGTTTGAGATTCGTCCGGCGGATGAGCAAGTCAACGCTCTCATCGCTGAGCGGGATGCCGCAATCAAGGCTTAGTCAAGGAATACTCAAGAAGCAAAGCTATTTCTGAATGGAGAAAACCTGTCATGTCCAACTCAAATAACACAGTCCGACTTCACCGCGTGCTTCGCTCACCTGCCGAACGCATTTATCGTGCCTTCCTAGATCCCGATGCCATGGCCAGGTGGCTGCCGCCGTACGGTTTTGTCGGTAAAGTTCACGATATGGACGCGCAAGTTGGCGGAGGTTACCGCATGTCGTTCACGAATTTTGGAACGGGATCGAGTCATTCATTTAGCGGCAAATATGTCGAACTCACGCCAGCCGAGCAAATCCGCTACACGAACACATTTGACGACCCCGGCTTGCCAGGCGAAATGCACGTTACCATTTCCCTGCGACCAGTCATATGTGGCACAGAGCTTCACATCGTTCAGGAAAATATCCCTTCTGCGATTCCGGTCGAGATGTGCTATCTCGGATGGCAGGAGTCGTTATCGCAGCTTGCCTGTCTCGTCGAACCGAACATCCCTGACGGTACTTAGAATTCTATGACCCAATGTCGATTTCGGCGATTGATGAACGACTATCAAGTGGGAAAAAGAGAATTCATCTGGTTTTGAATACGGAGATCAACAATGCGATTCATGGTCATTGTAAAGGCAAGCAAAGATTCAGAAGCAGGCGTCATGCCCGGCGAAAAGTTGCTCACCGAGATGGGCAAATTCAATGAAGAACTGGTAAACGCCGGGATCATGCTCGCTGGCGAAGGGCTGCAAGCAAGTTCCAAAGGTGCCCGCGTGAAATTCTCCGGCGACAAGCGGACGGTGGTCGATGGACCATTCGCTGAAACTAAGGAACTGATCGCCGGCTACTGGATTTGGAAGTGCGAGTCGCTGGCCGAGGCGATCGAGTGGGTAAAGAAATGCCCCAACCCACATCCTGACCAAGAGAGCGAAATCGAAATTCGCCAAGTGTTTGAAGCGGAAGATTTTGGTGAAGAATTCACGCCAGAACTTCGCGAGCAGGAAGATCGAATTCGCGCCCAAGCAGAAAAGCTCAACAAATAAGCCGCTTGCGGCTTAGCGACTCTAACCCGAAAGGAACTACGATGATTGTCCAACCCTATCTGTTTTTCGATGGCCGCTGTGAAGAAGCGGTCGATTTTTACAAAGACGCTCTCGGTGCCAAGGTCGAGATGCTGATGCGCTTCAAAGACGCGCCGCAAGCGCCCCAGGATGGAGGGGAGGCACAAGGGTGCCCGCCTTCCAACGAGGACAATGCAGACAAAGTGATGCACACCTCGTTCCGCATCGGCGAAACGCAGGTGATGGCGTCCGACGACCCCACTGGCCAGACCAAGAGCTTCCAGGGATTTTCTCTGTCGCTCACGTCGGCCAACGAAGCCGAAGCCGACCGGCTCTTCACGGCGCTGGCCGACGGCGGACAGGTAAATATGCCGCTAGGGAGGACTTTTTTCTCCCCCAAATTCGGCATGGTCGCCGACCGGTTCGGCGTGTCGTGGATGGTTATAGTGCCGGGGGAACCATGATGACTGCCCCCGCAAACGAATGAGACGACAGTTTGCCATGCGCATTTGCATCCAATACATGAAACAGGAGAAATGAATTGCCAACAGTACAAACAATCACCCCCTGCTTGTGGTTCGACACCCAGGCGGAAGAGGCTGCGAAGTTTTATGCGTCCGTGTTTCCCGATTCTTCAATCGATTATATCACGCGTTCTTCCATCGATTGGCCGGCCGGTCAAGCGGGAGACGTCATCATGGTGGATTTCACGATTGCTGGTCAGCGATATCAGGCGCTTAATGGCGGGCCGAGCGAGCCGTTCAATGATCGGGTTTCGTTGTCCGTCGCTTGCCAAGATCAGGGAGAGGTCGATCACTACTGGGAAGCGCTGACGGCTGACGGCGGCGAGGAGGTGCAGTGCGGCTGGCTCAAGGACAAGTACGGTGTCCGCTGGCAAATTGTGCCTGACGCTATGATCGCAATGTTGCGGGATGATAACGTCGAGAAGTCCAGGCGAGCGATGGAAGCGATGGTGCAAATGAAGAAACTTGATATTGAGGCACTGCAGCGCGCGTTTGCGGGAAAATAAGTGGAATAATTATGAAACCTCCCTGTCGCTGTGAATCCGATTCGCAGGCATCCAAGTTCAATCGGCATTATATGAGCATGATCAAGTGGTTGCTGCCCTGTGCAGCACTCGCCCTAATGCCCAAGTGTCCCGCGTGTGTGGCGGGCTATTTAGCGCTGGCTACCGGTGTTGGTGTCTCGGTATCCACGGCAAGTTATCTGCGCACTAGTTTGGTCGTGTTGTGTTTGGTGTCGTTGCTATTGTTCGCAGCAAGTAGTTGGACAGCGCCACTTTGGGCCATGATAGCATGTTTAAGGTTGTTTGTGCATTGAGTTTACGTCAAGGGCCTTCGATTGCTGTTGCCGTCAGGAGATAGAAAAGACGATCCTCCGCGTTGTTCAACAGTCCCAACAGACTC
>JBGSPU010000031.1:0-13460 GCA_041738415.1 Bythopirellula sp. | reverse complement strand
CTACTCGATGATTGAGCATTGTCCATCGCTACCGTTCACCACGTCCGGAGGGAACCTTCTTTTTGCCCTGCCGATGCCTGAAAAAACGCATTCCCGCCTGCCAAAACCCGATCAATCACCCACAAATTCTGGTGAGGAGCCTTTTTTAAAAGCTCCTGCTTTATCCACACCACAGAGATGATCAACCGTGAAGAAACGTCAAACGCTACGTCCGGCAAAATCTGACCACAAACGCCGCTTGCAAATGGAATCTCTCGAAACCCGCTGCATGTTGGCTGGCGATACCTACCTGATCAATTTTCAATTTGATGAAGTACCCACACCCACCCGCTACATTCGTGATGTGGGTGCCGTGTACGCGAATCAAGGAGGTGGGCAATTCTATGGTTGGTCCAGTGATCACACCGACACTTCGCGGGATCGCGGCATCCATCTCGACCAGCGGCTCGATACGCTGATTCACTTTCACCAAAATGCGAAATGGGAATTCGCGCTCCCCAATGGGACTTACGACGTCACCGTGTCGATTGGGGATGCTGAATTTGCCAGCAATTACACGCTCAATGTTGAAGGTGTGAATTACTGGAACAACCTCGCCCTAGGTACGAATGATTTTCGCGAACAAAGCCAGCAAATCACCATCACGGACGGCCGACTCACACTCGATCAGGGTGCCGCACCGGAGAAGGCAACCCGCATCAACTTTGTCCACATCGTTCGACTGGCCAGCGGACCCAACGCATCTCCGTCGGTTCCTATGATTACCGAACCCGAACTTGCCGGTCAAATCGTCAATCCAGCCGATGTCCATCTGGAAGCGATCGGTTTTCTTGATGGGGATGGCGACCTCCACAAATCCTCCGATTGGGAAATCTGGCAGACCGCTGGCACCCCTCAAATCGTATGGCAAACCCTGGGTATCCAGGGAGTGGAACGTCTCCACACCCATCTTGGAGACGGTGTTTTCATTAATTCTCACGCTGGCAGAGTGGATTTGCTTCCCAATTCCAATTTTGAACTTCGAGTCCGTTTTCGAGACGATGCCGGTTCTGTGAGCAGTTTCGCGGTGCAAACGTTCCAGACCGGATCGGCCTCCACGACCTTCCCTCTGGAGTTGGCGGATGTGGCGGCCCTGCCCGCTCCCGTGTGGACGGATGCCGATTCTCCTGCCGACGTGATCCTGCCTAGCGCCAATCCCAATCAGTCGGAACTGCGAGTCGAATCCGAATCGGGAGAGCTACTGCTCAAAATCGCGGGGCTGAACGGCATCGGGAATACCGTGACCAACCCAGCGGCGTTGAGTGCTCATGCTAACGTCCGCCTGGTAGTTGTCGCGGGCTCCAATGGGCTGACACTCGAAAGCTCCAACCTGGATTTCAGCAATGATCATGGAGGAACACACACCCTCTTTTTGCCAGCGATCAATCTGGCCGCCAACCAGCGGCTCGACCTGTGGGTCTCCAGCGACGGCTCCACGTACTTCGGGACATCTGGTCAAACAACGCCCGACTTTTCGAATTTGGCTCGTGCCAGCGAAGCTGCCGTCAGCGTCCCCTTCACAGCGCTTCAGCCAGGATACGTCGTGGAGGAGGTCGCGGGGGGATTTCAGCTTCCCACAAACATCGCATTCGTGCCCAATCCAGGACCGAATCCTAACGACCCCTATTTCTATGTCACCGAGTTGTATGGCACGATCAAAGTCGTATCCCGCAACTTTACCGTGAGCGACTATGCGACCAACCTGCTGAACTTCAATCCCACAGGTTCCTTTCCCGGCTCAGGTGAGCAGGGCCTCGCAGGCATTGTCGTCGATCCCCTCTCGGGGGACGTGTTTGTTACCCGTGTCACGGCTACTAATCCAGCCAATCCCGATGGGGCGCATCACCCTCAAGTGGTGCGATTCACCAGTAACGACGGTGGACGGACTGCCTCAAGCAGCACCGTCATCCGCGATATGGTCGGCGAAAGCCAAGGCCAGTCCCATCAAATCTCGAATTTGACATTCGGTCCCGAGGATGGTTTGCTCTATGTCCATAACGGCGATGGATTTGATGCGAGTACCGCACTGAATCTCGATTCGTATCGCGGCAAAATCTTGCGAATGAACCTCGATGGCACGGCGTTAACCGATAATCCTTTCTACAACGCCGGCAATGGAATTAATGCGCGAGATTACGTCTATGCCTATGGCGTTCGCAATCCATTTGGAGGTGCCTGGCGGGCGGCAGACGGCGAGCACTATGAAGTGGAGAACGGACCAAGCACCGATCGCCTGGCCCGCATCCTTTCCGGCCAGAGCTATGGTTGGAACGGCACAGATGCATCCATGACCATCAATGCCATCTACAACTGGGCCCCTGCGCATGCTCCGGTGAACATCACTTTCATACAGAACGAAACTTTCGCGGGAAGTCAGTTTCCCTTGGAGATGAGAGATCGTGCTTTCGTCAGCGAGTCAGGACCGACGTACGCTCTGGGACCGCAATCCCGAGGTAAACGAATCGTTGAATTTAACATCGATACCAATGGTAATCTGGTCGCAGGTCCGACGACGCTTGTCGATTACACCGGCAGTGGGCGAGGAACGGTCGTCGGTCTAATCGCTGGGCCCGATGGTCTCTACTTTACCGAGCTGTACAAAGACCTCGACGCTGTCACGCCGATTGATGCTGGTGCCCGAGTCTTTCGTGTTCGCTATGTCGCGCAGCAGGCGGGTGATTACGACTACGACGGTGACGTTGATGGAAGAGATTTTCTGCAATGGCAGAGAACGGTCGGTTCGACCACCGATCTTTCCGCCGACGGAAATCGCAGCCGTATCGTGGAAGGTGGCGACCTGGGCATCTGGCAGAACGCCTATGGTTCCAGCCCCTTGAGCGCGAGTGTAGTCGATGTCTCCCCCGCCGCGATCAGTCAGCCGGTCGACAATTCGATACTGCTTGATAGTTCAATACTGCTTGATCGTTTGACAGGGGCCGAGATGGCAAACCTGGCAAGCGCTGGCACACCTGACACCCTGACTAGCGCAACATCGCCGAGTATCAAGGGGTCGCGCCCAACACGACCGATGAGTAGCCTGGATTCAGAACTCCGGAGAGCGAATGCAGAGGTTATCGACCTCGCGCTGGAACAACTAAGCACCGACGAGTCCCAGCCAGTCCGATTCCTCGCCAATCGCGATTCGGAAGCTACGGACGAAAAAACTCTTGACCAGCCCTGGGATCAGACTTGGTACGAAGACCTTGAGATCGAATTCTAGGTACCATTAGCCCGCAGGCTGTAACCCCACCAAAAGCAAGAACAGCGGCTGAGCGGATCACTTCTTTTTCTTAGCGTCCTTGGGAGCTTCCGCTTCGTCGTCTTTTTCCTTCTTCTTTTTCTTCTTCAAAGTAAGCTTCCGTACGCGGACCTTGGCCAGGCCTAGCGGGGAATCCCCCTCTGACCAACGCTCGGTTTCCTTCAGCTTTTCCAGACGCTCCACCCGGGTGAGTACGCTGCGATTGGAGGTGGCCCCCCGGCGGATTTTTAAACTCTTATCGATAGTCATCGTGAAACTCCCAAACAACCTCGCCCACTGGAGAGGCAGATAGACACTTGCGAATCGACCAATATAGCCCTTTCCAGGGGGTCCCGGCAAGGGTCACTAGTCTCCTGTTTCAGGTGCTTGGGGTCGCACCATGCCAGCAACAAAAGCCGCCATCAAGAGGCCCCCGACTCCGCCATAAACCATCTGCCCCAGGCAATAGATGGGGGAATGAAGCCACCACACCACGTCGCCAGGATTGGTCCACAGGATGCCCAAAAGTGTCAGCAGGGCGACAAAGCCGAACCGCTTCGCAAAACTTCCCAGCGCCGGCAGGGCCAGAGCCGTCAAGAGAGCCGCCACCAGAGCCACCAAGAACATGTGCCCAAAGCCCAGTCCCATCACGCCGGGGGACATCAACGGCGCTCCCTCCAGCTTGTGGGCTAGTTGAAATCGGGGCCCGGCTTCGTGCATCTCTGCCAATTCCTTTGCCAGCTCGGCATCTTCGGGATCAGCAGGCATCGGAAAGACGTATATTCCTGAGGGAACCTTGTCCCTTCGCAGCACAGCCACGATATCTGCCTCGGCGGATTCCGGCAGTGGCGACATCATCTGATACGTCGCCCCCGAGACGCTCCAGAACACAAAGCCCCAAAAGAACATCGCAATCGCCGAAAATAATGCCGCCAGAATAATTCGTCCTGCCATCGTTTACTCCCGTAGATAGATTTCGTGTTTTGGTAGCTGCTGCGGACTAAGGTGCGTTCTTCCGTGTTCCATTTGCCCTATCTCATTTCGCTGGTTGTTCGATCCAAGCCTGCTTGACAGTGGAAATGGCCGCCAAAAAATTCTTCATCGAGGGCATTCGCTTCTCAGGTTCAGCATCAAGGCAGAGATTAATCGCCTTGGAGATCTCCGGATGAATGCCGGGAAAGTGCTTCTCTAACGGTATTGGCACCGACTGTCCGTGGGCCATCGCCGCCAGGCCATCGCCGGTACTCTTCTGCCACGGAAGTTCAAAAGCAAACATCTCGTACATCGAAACACCAAACGCAAAAATATCGAGACGCTGATCGGTCGGCCTGCGCCGCACCACTTCCGGGGCCATGTAGTTGGGCGTCCCCGTGCGAATCCCCGGCTGCATGAATTCTTTCTGCGCGGGGACTGTCAGCCCGAAATCGATCAACTTCAGCGAAGTCGCGTCCTTCGCGCACACAAAATTCCGTGGACACACGTCGCGGTGAATAAACCCCGCTTCGTGGACCACTTGCAACGCCTCCGCTGCCTGCCGCATCAGGGTGAGCCGGTTGCCGTCGAGCAGTTTGCTGCGACCGATAATCAGCGAGTTGAGTCCCGGCCCTTCCAGGAACTCCATCACCAGAAACTGCTGCCCCTTGGTGGTCTTGCCGTAGCCAAAGGTCCTGACGATCCGGGGATGATCGAACAAAGTCGCAATCTCCCCCTCCGAGGGCTTGTTGAGCCCGCGAAACCGCATTTCGAGTTGCTCGGTCTTGTCCTTGTCGAGAATTTTGAGGCCGACGATCTGATCGGTCTCGCGATCGCGGGCCATGTGAAAATCTGACATCGTGCCGGAGACCGTGTCGCGCAGGATTTCGTAACGCCGGGTGATGTCGACCTTTCCCCCATCGAGGATCGACTTGAAAAAAGAACTGATGCCCATAAGTGTCTCGGGTGGGGACAGAAAGAGTTCCATGCATTACGCCAAGGTCGCCAACCCTCCAATCTAAATGCCCAACCCAGTTTGGACAAGAAACCCCCGCCGCCCCAGCGACTCATTCCCGCGCTGGCGGGAACCCAGATCGCAATCTCTCTGGGTTCCCGCCTGCGCGGGAATGACGGGGAACGTGACATTTTATTTCGGGTTTTTCGCAACTTCCGGCCCCCCCGCCCGCCAACACTGGCATTTCCCATCGATTTGGGTGATAATTCGAGAGTGGCGCGGCCCGCCGTTGGTGGCCGACTCGCCCACCGGAACAGATGCACACGCTTTTCGAGGAGAGCCTTATCATGAATGCTACAACTCCAGTTCGTCGCGGTTTTACGTTGGTGGAACTTTTGATCGTGATCGCCATCATCGGCACCTTGGTGGGGCTCTTGCTCCCGGCAGTCAACGCGGCGCGGGAACGTGCCCGCCAGGGGCAGTGTCTAAACAATCTCAAGGAGTTGGGGACCGGATTGGTGAGTTACGCCACCGACGGTAAGGGGGTGTTCCCGGGATTAATAGGTTATCAACGGACTACCATCACGCCTTACAACTCCAGCATCGACGGCAATACCTCCACTAACAACGTAGTGGACTTGGCGATGACTTGGGCGGCTAAGTTGTTACCTCGTATCGATCAGCAAAGTCTCTCCGAGCAACTGCTCACGAATAATGGCGGTACTGGGCCAAACCCTACGGCTCCCACTTCCATCTACTCCACTCCGCCTCGTTTAGAGATATTTATCTGCCCTAGCGATGCCGGTACAAACCGAGAGCAAGCCCGGCTAACTTATATTGCGAACTCTGGGTACTTCGATGGTGTTGGCAGTGCCTATACTGTCGATGTCAAAGCGAATGGTTTATTCCATGATCAGAGACGAGGCGGTCCTGAAGTACGTTATGGGGCAGATATTAAAGACGGCGCGGGAACTACTTTGCTCCTATCAGAAAACATACACAAGGATGAGGGGGTTTCTTGGTTGACTCCGATTAATCAAACACCAAGCAGCCTTAATGATTTCACAGTCAGTGTAGAACAACCCTACGGAATGGTGTGGCATATCCAGGGAGGTGATCCCGCGAATCCTACTCAGGCACGTTTCAACAGAGATCCCAATCCACCCAATTCCTATACAGCAGGAAGAAATGCCCTTGGTTATGCCCGCCCTGCCGGTGCCCACCCAGAGGTGTTTAATGTCGTATTTGCTGGCGGTGCCGCCAAGGCAATTAGCCAGGACATCGAATATCGCGTTTATCAGCAACTCATGACCCCAAATGGAGCCAAAGCGGTAGCGCTCGATGATCCTGGCGTGAGCATGAGAGATTTTATGAATCCTCCGCTGAAAGACTCCGATTATTAAGCTTCTTAGCCACAGCACTTTGGGGAATTGCCGTCATGACGACCGACCCTATGACCCAGTCCAGGGCCGACTTGGCCGAAGTCATTGAGCATATCAGCCTGAAAGATTCCCCCGTTGGAATTGACGCTCAATATACCCACGCGATCATCATCCGCTATCTGCAGGAAATCTCCGCAAGATTAGACCGCCTTGAACAGCGTCTGAACGAATGGGAAGATAAACCCGCTGGCAAGTGAGGCGATTCAGCGGTAAGTATTTCCCATGAGTTCACAGGCGAGTTCCAACAAAGCGGAAGCGACCACTGCTTCGGCCAATGGCGCCAAGCTTTCCGCCATGTGGCGGGCGCTCACGCACCGCAATTTTCGCTTGTTCTTCTACGGCCAAAGTATCTCGCTGGTGGGCACTTGGATGACGCGGATTGCTACGGGGTGGCTCGTATATCGCCTCACCGGTTCTGCACTCATGCTGGGAATCGTGGGCTTCGCCGGTCAGTTCCCCTCGTTCTTGCTGGCGCCGTTTGCCGGGGTGTTTATTGATCGCTCGAATAGACATCATTTACTGATCCTCACTCAGGTGCTGGCGATGCTGCAAGCACTCGCTATGGCCGTGTTGACGCTCGCGCACCTGATCACCATCTGGCAGGTCGTCGCCCTGAGTGTCTTGCAGGGCTTGATCAATGCCTTCGATATGCCGACGCGGCAGTCGTTGATCGTGGAATTAATCGAGAACAAAGACGACCTGTCGAATGCAATTGCGATCAACTCGTCGATGGTCAATGCCGCCCGGCTCATCGGCCCGTCGATTGGCGGGGTGCTGATTGCCGCCGTCGGCGAAGGGTGGTGCTTTATGACCGACGCCGTGAGTTACCTCGCGGTACTGGCTTCGCTGCTGGCTATCAGAATCAAGGCACGGCCCCGCGAACGATTCACAGAAAAACGCGTCTTGCAGGATATCAGTGAGGGTTGGGCCTATGTTTCCCAATCTCGAATAATCCGCAGCATCTTGTTGTTGTTGGCCCTGGTGAGTCTGGTAGGCATGCCCTACACCGTGTTGATGCCAGTCATGGCCGACCAAGTCTTCGGTGGAGGACCCAATACCCTCGGACTGATGATGGCGGCAACCGGCGTGGGTGCCCTAATCGGTGCGCTGTTGCTGGCCGCGCGTAGGTCGGTGCTGCATTTGGGCAAGTACATTCCGTTGGCCGCGATCCTCTTTGGCACGAGCCTTACCCTGTTTGCAATGAGCCGTTCGCTGTGGATATCGCTGCCACTCCTGGTCGTCACGGGACTCGGCTTCATCACCCAGTTGGCGGTCAGCAACACGCTGCTGCAAACCATTGTCGACGAAGACAAGCGCGGCAGGGTGATGAGCTACTATGTGATGGCCTTCATGGGGACTGCCCCCTTCGGCAGCCTGCTAGCCGGTTCGATCGCCGAGCGATGGGGAGCCCCGTTGACGCTGCTGGCTGGGGGTGGGGGCTGCATCGCGGGCGGCATCTGGTTCTTGCGTTTGCTGCCAGATTTGCGCGAAGGATTGCGCCCGATCTACCGCCGCAAGGGAATCCTGCCTGAAATCGCCACCGGCCTCCAGGAAGCCACCGAGCTGCGGGTGCCGCCTGAATAAAGAAACTCGGCAACGCCCAGGGATTGCAATCCCGGGGCGTTGCCTGTAGCGAATCGACGATGCGAGTGACGCAGCCTACACTTCCTTCTCCTCAATCCAGCTCATCATCTTGCGGAGTTCTTTGCCCACCTGCTCAAGCGGGTGATTCCGCTCACGGCGGCGAACCGCTTTGAATGCCGGGGCGCCGGCTTTGTTCTCCAGAATCCACTGCCGGGCGAATTCGCCGTTTTGGATCTCGGTGAGAATCTTCTTCATCTCAGCCTTCGTTTCCTCCGTGACAATCCGCGGGCCGCGGGTGTAGTCGCCGTACTCGGCTGTGTTCGACACGCTATAGCGCATGTAGTTCAAGCCTCCCTGATAGAACAGGTCGACGATTAGCTTCAATTCGTGCATGCATTCGAAGTAGGCCATCTCGGGTTGGTAGCCGGCCTCGACGAGGGTTTCGTAACCCGCCTTCACCAGGGCCGCCGCCCCGCCACAGAGCACGGCCTGCTCGCCAAAGAGGTCGGTCTCGGTCTCCTCGGCAAACGTGGTGCGGATCACCCCGCCGCGTGTGCCGCCGATCCCCTTGGCATAGGCCAGTCCGATCTTGAAGGTTTCCTCGCTGGCACCATCACCGAGTGCGATCAGGCAGGGAACTCCACCGCCCGCGACGAATTCGCTGCGGACCAAATGGCCTGGACCTTTCGGTGCAACCAACAACAGGTCCACTCCCTTGGGGGCGACCACCTGGCCAAAGTGAACATTGAACCCGTGCGAACACATTAAGATGTTGCCCGGCAAGAGGTTGTCGCGAATCGAGCTGCGATACACGTCGGCCTGTACCTCGTCGGGAAGCAGGATATTGACCACGTCCCCCTGCCTGGCCGCATCTTCAGCGGAGACGGGCTTGAAACCATGGCTCACGGCCAATTCATAATTGGGGCCGCCGGGACGCTGGCCAACGACCACATTCACGCCACTGTCGCGCAGGCTTTGGGCATGGGCATGGCCCTGCGAGCCGTAGCCGATGATGGCCACGGTCTTGCCAGCTAAGGCTTTGATGTCGGCATCTTTGTCGTAATAAATAGTAGCGGCCATGTGTTAGGTTCCTGCTTTGTTCTTGATAGTAAATGAATTGGTTTAGGTTAGGTTAGCCATCTTGGGCAACAGCATGGATCGAGCTGGCTTCGTTGTGAACTTCGTTCAACCCACGGACCATGGCGATACGGCCACTGCGCACGAGCTCGACAATGCCAAAGGATCGCATGAGGTCGACAAAGGCCTGAATCTTTTTTTCTTGACCGGAGATTTCGACGATCACTTGATCCGGCGCGACATCCACGATGCGACCACGGAAGATCTGGCAAAGCTCGCCGATCTCGGTCCGTTTGTCTCCTTCGGCACGCACCTTCAGGAGCATCAGATCGCGTTCGACAAATTCCTTGGAACTGACGTCGTCGACCCGCACGACCGTGACGATTTTCTCGAGTTGCTTGCGCACCTGTTCCAATAAGCTGTCGTCGCCGACGACCACAAAGGTCATCCGCGAGAGCTGGGGGTCCTCGGTCTCTCCAACAGCGAGGCTGTCAATGTTGTAGCCGCGCGAAGAAAACATGCCCGCGACGTGGGCCAGTACCCCTGGCACGTTCTGCACCAAGGCACTCAAGACATGACGCATAATGTTCGACTCCAGTAAACGTGCGAAACTCTCGATGATAATCGCCCCCGTGCCCCGGGACAAGCGGCCACGCAGTTATCCCCTCGCGGTTCCCGCCCGTCATCTCCGCGCAGACGGGGACCCAGAGAGTCTGGCCGAAGCAAACTACTGGGTTCCCGCCTGCGCGGGAATGACGGAGAGCTTGCTTGCCACTCTTCTCCCCCAATGGTAGGTTGGACGGTTTTGTCGCCCCGCAGAATTAATTGCAGGGGATAGGCACGAGCCGTTGGACCCGCAACTTTATGGCCAGCATCGCCCCGACCCCTGTCTCCCTCGCCGAGGACTCCCCGTTGGGAGCTGAGGACGCAATCCGGATTCGGGGAGCGCGGACGCATAATCTGCAGGACATCGATCTCGATATCCCTCACCATCGACTTGTGGTGATGACAGGACTCAGCGGGTCGGGGAAAAGTTCGCTCGCTTTCGACACGTTGCTGGCCGAGGGGCAGCGGCAATATGTGGAAAGCCTCTCCACCTACGCCCGCCAATTTTTCAACCAACTCGAGCGGCCTGACGTCGACGTGATCGAGGGTCTGCAGCCCACCATCGCCATCAACCAACAGGCGGCCAGCAGCAATCCCCGCAGCACTGTGGCAACGGTGACTGAGATCTACGATTTTCTACGTGTGCTGATGGCCCGTGTCGGCGACATTACCTGCCCCGACTGTGGCACGGCCATTACCCAACAGACCCCCCACGAAATCCATGCATCGATCGCGGCATTGCCCCCCGAGACCAAGGTGATGATCCTCGCGCCGATGGTTCGTGGCCGCAAAGGAAAACACACAGACGTGCTCGACCGCATCCGCCGCGAAGGTTTTGTCCGCGTGCGAATCGACGGTCACACTTACGAGTTGGAACAGCTCCCTGAACTCAAGGCGGGCAAGCATCATGACATCGACGCAGTGGTGGATCGGGTAATTATTCGTGAAGGACTGGAAAACCGCCTGGCGGAATCGGTGCGACTGGCGCTGAAACATGGCGAAGGGGCCTTGCGGATTTCGTATCTTACTCCCGAAGCCAAGGCACAACTCAACGGAAAAGGGGCAAACGGCAATGGCCAGGGCTGGGAAGAACGCGTCTTCAGCACCCTCTATGCCTGTCCCGACTGCAAACGCAACCTGGCCGAAGTCGAACCGCGCACATTCAGTTTCAACAGCCCGTATGGAGCCTGCCCCACTTGCGACGGCTTGGCAAGCCGCGAAGGGTTTGACCCTGACTTGGTGTTGCCCGATCTGACGCTGTCGCTCGGAGAGGGGGCAATTGCCCCGTGGCGTGGAGTCACGGGCGCCAGAAAAAAACGGCATCAGGAGTTGGTCGCCAGCTTTCTTACCAAAGCCAAAATTAATGACCAGACGCCACTCACAGACTGGCCCGAACTTACCCGTCGCCAATTCCTGCACGGTAATGGAGCCCAATGGGCAGGTTTGCTGGCGCATCTGGAAATGGATTACGCCCAGGCCAAACGCGACAGTGTCCGCCAGCGCTTCGAGCAGTTTCGCTCCGAAGTGGTCTGTCAAGACTGCGGCGGTTCACGGCTGCGCCCCGAGGGACGGTCTTGCCGTTTGGCAGGACTGGCGATCCACGAAATCACCGCGCTGGCAATCGATGCGGCGCACGAGTATTTCAGTGCGCTCCGCTTTCCACCTCAGCAGCAGCCGATTGGCGAGCCGCTGGTAACCGAAATCCTCAAGCGGATCCGCTTTCTCAAGCAGGTCGGCGTCGATTATTTGTCACTCGACCGGCCGGCCGATTCCCTAAGCGGCGGCGAAATGCAGCGCGTGCGGCTGGCGACTGGCATCGGCTCTGGACTGGTGGGCGTACTCTACATTCTCGATGAACCCTCCATTGGCTTGCATCCCCGCGACAACGATCTGCTGATCAAATCCCTCCGCGAGCTTCAAGAGCACGGCAACAGCGTCCTCATCGTCGAACACGACGAAGCCGTGATGCGCGCTGCCGATTGGCTGATCGACATCGGTCCCGGGGCTGGCAGCGACGGAGGAACCATTGTTTCGCAAGGGACGCCCGCCGAGGTGGCCGCAGACAGAAACTCGCTCACCGGCGATTATCTTTCCGGTCGCTTGCGGGTTGAGGTGCCGAACGAGCGGCGGAAAATTGCCAAAACCCGCACCCTACAAATCGAAGGTGCCAGCGTTCACAATCTCCAACAGATCGACGTGGAGTTTCCCTTGGGAACGTTCACCTGTGTGACCGGTGTTAGCGGTTCGGGCAAAAGCTCGCTGGTCGTCGACACGTTGGCCCACGCCCTGGCTCGCAAGCTCAACGGGGCCGGCACCAAGCCGGGACCTTATCAAGCCTTGCGCGGCGCGAGCAGATTAGACCGGCTGATTCACGTCGATCAGTCCCCCATCGGTCGCACACCCCGCTCTAATCCAGCTACGTACACGGGCGTGTTCGACGAAATCCGGCGCGTGTTCGCACTTACCAAACATGCCAAACAACTTGGTTACAAATTGGGGCGTTTCAGTTTCAACACCAAAGGGGGCCGCTGCGAAGATTGCCAGGGCCAAGGGGTGCAGCGGATCGAGATGCGATTTTTGCCCGATCTGTTTGTCACCTGCCCCACCTGCCACGGTCGTCAATTCAATCGCCAGACCCTTGCTGTGCGTTACAAGGAGAAATCCATCGCCGATGTGTTAGCTATGAACATCGCCGAAGCGGCGGAATTCTTTGAGAATCATCCCGCGATCCACCGCATGTTGACCAGCTTAGTCGAGGTGGGCCTAGGCTATCTCGCCCTCGGCCAGCGCTCGACGACCCTCTCCGGCGGTGAGGCCCAACGCATCAAGCTGGCTGCCGAGCTGGGCAAGCCCTCCCCCGGCAAGACGCTCTACATCCTCGACGAACCAACCACTGGCCTGCACACCGACGACATCCGCCGCCTGCTCGTTGTGCTCCAGCAATTGGTCGACTTGGGGCAAACCGTGCTGGTGATCGAACACAATCTCGACGTCATCAAGTCCGCCGACTGGGTCATCGACCTCGGCCCTGAAGGAGGCCAGGGGGGTGGCCAACTGGTCGCCGTTGGCACGCCGGAAGAAGTCGCCCAGTGCGCAGCGAGCCACACGGGGCGGTATCTGCGGGGAGTGCTATCTGAGAAAAAATGACTCTCAGTTTGATTCTACATGCAATTCAGGCGGTAGATCTCTGCTACCATCAATTACTCGCATGACTTCGAGGTGGTCATCAAACATCTGGTAAAACAGCAACCAGCGTTTGAATTGGAAGGAGAGCCACTTTTCAGGTGCATATCGATGTCGATGTCAAATACTTACTCCACTGGCGTGCTTCTCAAGCATTGAGATCATTTCGTTGCCGATTCTGCCAGCAGAAATCGGCCTATTGTCAGTAACACGAATATAATGATGGCTCCTCACCAGAATTTGTGGGTGATTGATCGGGTTTTGGCAGGCGGGAATGCGTTTTTTCAGGCATCGGCAGGGCAAAAAGAAGGTTCCCTCCGGACGTGGTGAACGGTAGCGCTGGACAATGCTCAATCATCGAGTA
>JBGSPU010000029.1:0-65023 GCA_041738415.1 Bythopirellula sp. | reverse complement strand
GCCACCTCTGTCGAACTGCGAGAAATGGACTCAACCCGGAACCGCTGTCCATAAAGCGGCTCACTCGGATCGGTCACTTCAACCCATTCAGTGCTAGCATCACTTGGGTTGTCGAAGTGGGTATCAAGAGAAAGTGTCGTTCAACAACACCAAGCACTACTCGAAGATCGGCGACAAGTACTACACCGAGAATCCGATTTGGGCAGAGTTTCTGCCTCGCAAGGAAGATGGACAGATAGAACTTACCCAGCCACTCGCCATGGATCTGGCCCTCATGAACAGCCGAGAGTATCAGACTCAATATGAATCGGTTTATCTTACGGCACTCGATCTCTCAAGTAATCGATTTGAATTCGACGCGCAGTGGTTTGGAGGAATCGGTGCGGATTTCTCGGCAACCGGGGAAGACCTAGGGGATACGCGATTTCTCGACGTCACTGCGAGCCGCCTTGGCTTCACCAAGAACTTGCCCGGTGGGGGTCAGTTTGCGACCGGCATATTGAACAATCTCTTTTGGGATTTTGGATCGAGTGGCATCCAGGGTGGCTCGGCAGCTCTGGTCACGACCTTTACTCAGCCCTTGTTGCGAGGCGCATTCCGTTACGTCAGACTGGAAAACCTCACTCAAGCAGAACGCAACCTACTCTATTCGGTACGCGATTTCGCAAGATTTCGTCGACTGTTCTACGTCAACATAGCTACGGGATATTTAAACCTGCTCAACCGTTTGCAAGGCATACGCAACTCACGTAGTAATGTGGAAAACCTGCGTCAGAATCTGGTCGAATACAACTTCTACGTACAACTAGAAATCAAATCGCAAATCGAGCGTGATCAGGTCTTCCAGCAATATCAAAATGGTCGCTCGACTCTGTTGGGATCAGAGCAAGACTTTGCTCAAGCCCTGGACAACTACCGATTTCAGCTAGGGCTGCCATCCTGGGTGCCACTGGAAGTGGATGAATCCTTGCTTACTCAGTTTGAACTGGTCAGTCCTGAAATCATTTCGCTACAGGACAGAGCACAAGAACTCTTCATTTCGCTTATGGAGTATCTCCCACCCACGGAAGCTCCCCAATCCGTGCTGCAGTCGAGGTTCGATGATTATCGTGTAATCCGAGATCGGGTGGAATCCTTTGTACCTGAGGTCGAAGCTGAGTTGAGTACGTGGCTTCGACGCCTGAAGGAGGTTGATTTGGCTGCGCTTGCACCAGACGACCGTCTGGACATGGAGCAGCAAGTCTCGTACGCCGAAGATGTTGAGCAGATGCTGGTGGAATTACAGTCTGTTATGGACAACCGCGCGGCTTTTGACGCAAACCTGCAACAACTCATCCATGCAGCTAGCGCTGAAGGCTTGGATGCGACAGCAGACCAGTTGCGAGTTGATGTCGAAGCTCTACCGATGACACCCAATCTGCAAGCGTGGGAAGCACTTCAGCAAGCAATCGGAGAGCAGCTTCGTGGTGAACTTGCTGACCTCTATTTGGCCCAGACGCTAGTACGTCTGTTTTTGATCGAGATCGAGCCTCATGACGTGCAACAAGAATCGGCCATCACGTATGCGCTGAATAATCGATTGGATCTTATGAACAGCAAAGCAACTGTGATGGACGCTTTCAGAAGAGTCGAGGTTGCTGCGGACGCCCTCGAGAGTGACCTAACAGTAACGGGCGGTGTAACACTGGGAAGCGATCCATCGATCAACAACGCCTATCGCTTCGACTCCTCTGCCAATCGGTACACTGTCGGGGTCGAATTTGATGGTCCACTCAACCGCCTCAATGAGCGGAATGTCTACCGAGCGACACAAATCGCCTATCAGCGCGCCAGTCGCTCGTATATTGCGGACAAGGATCTGGTTGCGAACGAAGTCCGCTCGATTCTTCGACAATTGGAATTGAGTCGCCTCAACTTCCAGATCGCCCGCCAGACGTTGGTCGCGACAACACGGCAGGTTGATCAGACCCAGATCGATTTGCGGCGAAGTTCGGCAGCCGATTCCAACCTTACTTTGTTGCTCTTGGGAGCGTTGGATGGCCAATTGAGCGCTCGGAATAATCTGATTTCAAACTGGGTCCAGTATCGTATTCAGAAAATGAATTTGTTCGCGGCGCTTGACATGCTCTACCTGGACGAAACCGGACAATGGATCAATGAAGAGTCCGGCTGGAAGGAAATAGCCGATTTTCGTGCGATTGATCCCGATTATTTTCCACCTCAGTATTTGGAGGAGATGGCTGGAATTCAAGACCAAACAGCCGAGGAGATCAGTGGCCAACCGGATAGACAACATGAAGTCGAGTTACTGCCGGCTCCCGAATTGCCAGTGCTTCCCGATGTAATTAGAGATTGATTTGCATATTCTCTATCCGAAAGGAGCCCCCGTCGGGAGGACAATTTAGCTGCTTTCCGCCCGCTTAAGTCCGAAAAACTCTGTAGTCTGACTTTCCGTTTTGGCAATCCGCCTGACTCAGGTAGAATGCAAACGTGGGCCCTCGTTCGCTTGGAATTTTGCCATGAAATCGATTCTCTCTTTCTCGATTCTTGCAATCGCGTTGGTGACGCTTAGTTTCGGCGCAATCAAAGTGCCAGGGATTTTCGGCGATTCCCGCTCCGACTCTGATGAAGCGGCAACCTACGTTGTGCGGCGGCGTACCCTCAAGGATCGAGTCATTGAACGCGGTACGATGGAGAGTCAAAAAACGGTCTACGGAAAGTGTGAGATTCCAGGGCGAAACAAAATTACCTTCATTGTTCCTGAAGGAAGCCAGGTCAAGAAGGGCGACAAGGTAGCAGAATTTGAAACGAACGATACCGACAAAGAGATCCAAAAGAAAGAAATAGAAGTCAACGATGCCAAGGGGAAACTTGCCGAGGCAATTCAGGCCCTTGAGATACAGATCAACAAGAACAGCACCGATATTGCGACTGCTCAGCTTGAATTCGAATTAGCAGTGATCGACCTTGAAAAATACATCAAGGGTACGTTTGCATCAGAGGAAGCAGATTTGGAGAGGGCAATCAAGGAAGCCCAAGCCGAGTTGGAAAAAGTTCGAGATGAGCGGAACTACACCGAGCTACTCGTCAAAAAGGGCTATCGCACACCTCAGCAACTGCTGGAGAAGGATCTCAATGTGCAACGATACGAGTTTCAAGTAGAGCGGGATCGTCGCAAGCTGGAAGTCCTACGCCAATACGAAAAGAAGCGGCAGGAGACCGAGTTGAAAGCAAAGGCAGTAGAAAACGAACTCAAACTCGAACGCTCCAAGAAGACCGCTGAGGCTGAGCAGAAGAAGGCTGAAGCAGCAATCGCAAGTGCCAAGAACTCTGTAAAAATCCACGAGCAACAGTTGGATGAACTCAAGGAGTTGCGCAAAAAATGTACGTTGCTAGCGGAACAGGATGGCACGGTCGCCTATGCAAACGAGAGGTGGTATGACGCCTCCCAACGAATTCGTGAAGGAACCGAAATGTACTCCGGTCGCGATGTCTACTATCTTCCGGATATGACGCGGATGCAAGTTAAAGCGCAAATCCACGAGTCGGTCGTCGATCGCATAAAAGTCGGGCAGCCCGCGGTCATTCGACTGGATGCCTTCACGGACATCAAATTATCGGGGACGATTTCCTCTGTGGCAGGAATGGCGGCTAGTGGTTATTCCAACGTGCAGAATTACGAGACAATCGTGCATATTGACGAGTTACCGGAGGGCTTGGCCATCAAGCCAGGAATGACCGCTGAAGTCGAAATCCTCGTGGGAACTTATCAGGATGTACTCGCCGTTCCTGTCAGTGCGATTACTGAGCATTTCGAGCAATCATATGCCTATGTGCTCAATGGCGGTAACATTGACCGCCGAGTGGTCAAAACCGGGCGAATCACACATTCGTTCATCGAGGTTCCCGAGGGCCTGGAAGAGCAGGAGGTTGTTGCCCTGGACGCATACCAACGCGGCCTTGCAGATTTCGCAGATGCAGAGAAAAAAGCATCTATCGGCGACGTGCCTCAGCCCGCACCTGCTCAGCCGGGAGCCAAGTAATGCGGCTTAGCACCATGCTGCTCAGTGGGCGCCAGCAGGCGTTGTTGCGCACCGCGATTAATGGCGTACTTATACACAAACTACGGTCATTGCTTACCGTGCTAGGATTGGTTTTCGGTGTGGCGAGCGTCATCGTAATGCTTGCCGTCGGTGAAGGCGCTAGTCGTCAGGCCCAGGAGCAGATCGAAGCGCTCGGGGTCACGAACGTTATTGTCCGAACCGTAAAACCCACGGAAAGTGATACGGAAATCAATTTCAACTCCTTCGAGCAAGACTATGGCCTGACTTACGATGATCTGCGGCGTATCGATGAAACAATCGTGTCCGCCGTCAGAATCACACCTTTAAGAGAATTCCCCCAGGAGGCTCGTTATGGTGCGCAGAAAATCGAATGCCGCTTGGTGGCGGTTCATCCAAGTTACTTTGCGGCCAATCGCATTGGCTTGGCTCGCGGCCGATTTCTCGAACCGGTTGATTTGGAGCAACTCGCGAACATCTGTGTAATCGGCGAGGAAGTTGCTCGAAAGTTATTTCGAGCGCAGTCACCGCTGGGAAAATCAATCCAAGTGGACAATCGACACTTCTTCCAAATCGTCGGTGTCCAGAGTTACAAGACGCCATCCGCAGGAGTTGGGTCGAGCCTGTCCGCACAAGATTTAAATCGCGACGTCGTAATTCCACTGAGCACTGATAGAAGTCGCATTGGCGATGTCATTACGCGCGTCGAACAGGGAAGCTGGTCTCGCCAACGTCTTGAATTGAGTCAGATCACCTTGGAAGTCAGTAACCGTTATCAAGTGAAGTCAACGGCCAAAGCGTTGGAAGGCCTGCTGGCGAAATATCACCCTCAAAAGGACTATGTCATCACCGTGCCTCTCGATTTGCTGGAGCAGGCTCAGGCGACGCAGCGCATCTTCAATTTTGTCCTCGGTGCCACGGCGGCGATTTCCCTGTTGGTGGGTGGTATTGGCATCATGAACATAATGCTGGCCACCGTCAGCGAGCGCACCCATGAAATCGGGATCCGACGCGCCCTCGGGGCCAAGCAGTCGGATATCATTTTCCAATTCTTAATCGAAACCGTCACACTGTCGCTGTTCGGAACGTGCATCGGTGTGTCCGTTGGCTTGGCGGCACCCTCGTTGGTTACCTATCTGTCTGGAATGGATACCGTGGTGACGATCTGGTCCGTTGGCGTGGCAGTCTTGGTATCCTTAGCCGTGGGGATCGCCTTCGGAATTTATCCAGCCCGCCAAGCAGCCCGATTGGATCCGATCGAGGCGTTGCGTCGTACCTGAACGATGCACAGGATGAAAATTCGTTTTGCTCGCGGCTGAGAAGCTGTCGCAATACTGAAACCCCAATCCCCTCCCCGGCCCTTAGAGGCCGACCCTCACAGAGGGAGGGTGTTTGCATTAACACTCTCTCTAGGAGGGTCGGACGCGGTAGCGGCCGGGGAGGGCAGCGGGACCAGCACTAAGCAATCTCTTCAGCAAGTTCTTCCGCTTCGATCAAGAGCCTATCGATTCGCTTTTTGGCTGCGAGATAGTAAAAAGCTCCCAGTGCGGCTACCACGTAGGTGAGTGCACGATAACAAAGTGCAACCATGGCCCCATCGGTTTCTCGCAGGCCAATCGCTCCGAACAACTTGGCAAGTCCCGTTTCGGTGATTCCCAAGCCCCCCGGAGTAAGAGGCAGCGCCCCCGCCACCAAGGCCATTGGGACGATCGTGGCATTTTCCTGAAAACTTGGCCCCACAATTGGCAGACCACGACTAATGCACCAAAAGGCACTAACCAACAAACAGTGGGTTGTGAGCGCGAGTCCGAACGCAGCTATCAGATACCAGCGGCGACTACGAAAATTGCCCAACCCTTCACTCAACTGACTCAAGACGTGCCCCGCCAGCGGGATTTTTCCAACGAGTTCCTGCATCCGTTTTCCTGAAACAAGGCGGCTGGTCATGAGCAGCAGCATTCCCAAACCAACTACGGTAGCCGACCACACGATCAGTTCAACTCCACTCAAAAGCGGACTCTTGCGGAGCGAATCGCTGGCAAACAACAACCCCGCACTGGCAACTACCAGCATCCCCGCTAAACCCACAAAGCGGTCGATGAAAACCGAAGCTACCGCTTCGGTCCGGCGACCCGGTTGCTCATGGGCAATGAAGGCGGCCTTGAATAAATCGCCTCCCACGCTGCCGGGCATGACTTGATTGAGCATGAACCCCAGCGTCCCGAGTCGGAAGGCATCACTCAGCAAGAACTGCATACCGAGTCCATGAACCAACAAATACCAGCGGACAAAACTGCAAGCGAACGAGACGAGTACCAAGACCAAGGCACACCCGAGAAACGGCCAGTCCTTGGGTTCGCTGATCAGCCGCGAAAATCCTGCGTCGCCCTGAATTTTTAACACAAGGTAGACAACAATCCCCAGTGCAAGTGCCACCTTGCACCCGGCAAACAAGATTCTCAGGCTTTTGGGGAGATGATTCATGGGGGACAATGTTCAATGACTCATAACCAATTCCAGGGGGCAATTCTACACCCATTGGTCATTGCGGCTTGAATATTGTTCATTGGAGATTCTGCCTTCTACTGCGGCGTTGACAATCTACGGGAAGGGTGTTAGTTTGCCAGTTCATCGCCAAAAGGGCCAGTGCGAATCATTGGCACACAAGTGCGACAGTTTCCCGGGGGATTAGCTCAGCTGGGAGAGCGTCTGGCTGGCAGCCAGAAGGTCAGCGGTTCAAGCCCGCTATCCTCCATTGTTGTAAGTCTTTGCTGAGTAGTCCTTTATGACGACCTGCTGACGTAGGCAGTGCAGCTTGTTCAGAGAAAAAGTATCCACCTGGGATACTTTCCGCGAAACAAGGAGCACTCGAAATGTCAGATTCTCAAGAGATTCAGCACGTCCCCCAGTATTGTCGCCAACGTGATAAAGTCCGTGGCGACCGGGCCTTTGTCCGGATCAATGGTAAGAAGATTCCGCTTGGCAAGTATGGCTCACCTGAGAGCAGGGAACGCTACGCCGAGTTGATCGGAAAAGAAAAGCCTAGTGTCTCCCCTCCCTCGGAGATGACGGTCTCGCAGGCTATTGTCCGCTATCTGGAGTATGCTATCGAATACTACGGGGAGGGTTCCAAGGAATTCACCAACTACCGCTATGCTCTTAAGCCAGTGCGGCGCTTGGCTGGCAATCTCCCCGTCAAAGACTTTGGGCCTAAGTTGCTCAAAGATGTGAGGGAGGCTTTTATCGAGTGTGATTATTCTCGCAAGAATATCAACAAGATGGTCGGTCGTATCTGCAAGATGTTCCGCTGGCTTGCCGAGGAAGAAATCATCCCCGGTGCGGTTTGGCAATCACTCAAAGCCGTGTCAGGTCTGCGGAAAGGTCGCACCAAAGCAAAAGAGACCGGGCCGATCATGCCCGTTGCCGATGAGGTGGTCGATGCCACCCTGCCCCACCTGCCCGTGGTCGTAGGCGATATGGTGAGACTTCAGCGGCTCACTGGGATGAGGCCTAACGAGGTTTGCATCGTCCGCCCATGCGACATTGATCGTAGCGGCGAGGTGTGGATCTATCGGCCTGAGAGCCACAAGACAGAACACCACGGCAAGGAACGACCCATTGCCATTGGTCCCCGTGGTCAGGAAATCTTGTTGCGGTACCTAGTCCGCGATGCTCAAACTTACTGTTTTCGCCCTTGTGACTCCGAAGAAAAACGCCGGGCACAGGCCCACGCTGATCGGAAAACCCCGTTATCGTATGGCAACGTCCCTGGCAAAAATAAAGTGTCCAGTCCGCAGCGAGTAGCGGGGGAAAGATACACCACCGACAGCTACCGCCGGGCCATTCACCGGGCGTCGGCTAAAGCGGGAGTCGGCAAGTGGGCACCTAATCAGTTGCGCCATTCAGCAGCTACAGCAATTCGTAAGGAATTCGGACTCGAAGCGGCTCAAGTTGTCCTCGGACATTCATCTGCACAGGTCACACAAGTTTACGCCGAGCGGGACTTAGCAAAAGGCTTGGAAGTGGCAAGGCAGATCGGGTGAGTAAAACAGCAAAAGACAAAAAAGTGCTTGACAAGTACAGACGTACAGTTATGATTAGAGGCGTCAGGAATTAGTTTTCGCTGATGAAAAGAAATCAGCGGAGACCCTGCAACAATTTGTTCGCTGGGTTGCGCCAACCGCAATATGGCAAGTCAAGCACGACCAGGGGTTACGACCGTACCTATTGTTCGCATGACTGCGGCGTCCTAAGCCGTACTCATGCTCCTTAAAAAGTCGACGGGGTTTGCTTGGGTTCCCCGAGGCAGGGCGGTACTGACCGACTACGCGTTTTTTCGCGTTGTCGGTCAGTGCTTGCCCTTTTTCTATGCGCCTGATCGGCAACGCAACACAACCATTTTTGTTGCGAGGTCGATCATGTATCACGTTCTCCAAGAGCAATCCCTCTCTCCCGCCGAGGCCGCCAAGATCATTCCCGGCAGGCCACACAGAAACACGATCCAAAGGTGGATGACCCGTGGCTACGACGGCGTGGTACTCCGTTCTTTTAGGCTTGGTGGCAAGCGATTCACGACGGTTGAGGCCGTCGAGGAGTTTGTTGCCGCTCTTTCAGCAAAAGACACGTTGGGCAGGAAGCCTGTTTCTAGTGCTCATTCCGAGGCTGAGGCTGAGCTAGACCGACTCGGCGTATAGTCATTTCACCCTGCCCACGGGCCATGAAAAATGGCCCGGCTGTTGACAGCAGCGACGGGCCACAAAATGGAGTCTCTACGATGGATCATATCACACCACCCCCCCCGACGGCAAACGGCACCCCCTGCCGTCTCTACCCCGCGCATTTGGCTGAATTGGCGGCCAGCGGACTCACGCAAGAAACTGCGAAGGCGGCGGGAATCTATAGTGAATCCGACCAGCGGAAACTGGCTGCGATGATGAACAGAAAAGCATGGTCGCGGAAAATGGGTGGAGCAATCGTCTTCCCGTACCGAGACTCGAGCGGCGCAATCGTCCTCAATAGATTGAAACCGGACAACCCACCGCTGATAAACGGCAAACCAGCAAAATATCTCTCGCCAAGTGGTGGCGGAGTCCGTGTTTATTTTCCGCCGGTGACCCATGAAAGAATCGAAGCCGGCGCGGTTGAAATCATCATCACGGAGGGAGAGAAAAAATCTCTCGCACTCTCGCAGGCGGGTTTTTGCACTATCGGTTTGAGCGGCGTCGAATGCTGGCACCGGAAGAAAAGTAACTCGCTGTTGCCAGAGCTGGAGGCCATTTCCTGGCGCGGACGCAAGGTGTTTATCGTATTTGACTCCGACGCGGTTAGTAATTGCAACGTGAAGGACAACGAATCGCTGCTGGCGGCGGCTCTTGAGCTGCAAGGTGCGAAAGTATTAGTTGTCCGGTTGCCGAGCGACGGCGACAACAAAGTCGGTGCCGATGATTTTCTTGTGAAGCATGGACCCGGAGAATTCAAGAAACTTCTCGATTCTGCCGAGCCTCCGGACCCGGTTGATCCAGAAACGATCAGGCAACCTGCCAAAGACGCGGACCCGGCAATTGTCGCCGAGCATATTTTGAGCGGCTGCAGGATAGATGGAAAATTAACAATGCGGTTTTATCGCGGTGAATTCCTCCGATGGGAAAATGGTTGCTGGCAATCAGTTCCGAGTGAAGAAATTCGCGCGAAGGTAACAAAGCGATTCACAGAAAAATGGTTTGACGTGAAAGGACGGCACATTTCGGACGTTTTAGAGCATATCAAAAGTCGGACCATACTTTCCGGCAGCATAAAATCACCAGCCTGGCTATCGGCCATGCCAGACGGATTCAAACCTGCCGAGTGTCTTTGCACCATGAGTCAGATTATCCACTTGCCGACCGGCAGAATCATTCCAGCGACTCAAGATTTTTTCAATAAAAGTGCAACGGACTTTGAATTAGACTGTGAGGCACCCCGACCCGAAGCCTGGCTAGGAATGTTGGCCGACCAGTGGGGTGATGACCCAGACAGTATCAACACACTACAAGAATGGTTTGGATACCTTCTGACACCCGACACAAGTTTGCAAAAGGGTCTGATGATCGTCGGACCACGGCGTTCGTCGAAGGGAACTATCAACACGGTTGCCGGTTGGCTAGTCGGCGAGCAAAACGTGACCTCCCCGCGCCTGTCTTCGCTCGGTAGTAATTTTGGATTATGGCCGTTGGTAGACAAGAGCCTGGCCACGATTGGCGACGCTCGATTGAGCGGCAGAGCTGATATCAACCTGGTCACCGAATCGCTACTCACAATTATCGGCGAAGATTCAGTGACCGTTGATAGAAAATGTCTTTCACCGATTACGACCCGGTTACCAACTCGATTCATGGTTTTAAGCAATGAGCTACCGAGATTCACTGACGCGAGCGGGACCATAGTCAGCCGGTTTATTTTCTTGAGGACAACCAAGTCTTTCTTAGGCAACGAAGACAGAATGTTGAAAGAAAAAATAAAAGCCGAGCTACCGGGAATCTTGCTCTGGTCAATCGGCGGCTGGAAACGACTCAACGAGCGGGGACATTTTTTGCAACCCGATAGTTGCCTGGAGCACCTGGCGGAAATGCACAACATGGCGTCGCCGATCAGCCAATTTGTACGCGAATTCTGCATTGTCGAGTCGGCGGAAGTGGTGGAGAAGGAATTGCTATTCAAGGCGTGGGAGAGCTGGTGCCAAAAACATGGACGAGAGAAGTACACCGGCAACACCGCCGGGTTTGCTCAGCAACTCTACGCGGCTGTTACGGGAGTGATTCCGGGTAGGTTGGGAGAGAGAGGAAGTCGGGTTTACGTGTTCAAAGGAATCGGACTCAAGGGTGATAATTGGTAGTGGTGTCCAAGCGTGTCCATGGGTACGACGAGAGGTGCCTCTTAGGAATAAATGAAAATGAAGAAAAAACAAAGTGAAAAGTATAAGTATTGTGGGGTAAGAGAAATTTGTCTGGACACGGTTGGACACGGGGTTTTGAGAGTCCCGTCGTGGGTGGACGAATCTTCCGAAAAACCCCTGGAAAATAAGGGTAAATCGTCAGCTACTAGTCGTTCGGCAGCAGCCACCACGGACCCCTATTTGCCTGGACACAGCCCAGGCACGGACCCCGTTTGCCTGGACACCGACCCGGATTCCCCCGAATTCTTCCCCCGATTCCCCGACGAATCGGACGCGGACAACGAATTTTTCTGGAGTCAGCTTTCCGACGAAGACCGCGAATATCTGACTTCACCCCGCAACTACCCGCCGGCCTGTGCGTGGTGTGGCGGCAGGACCCGCCATAGTCCGCCATGCGACGAGCTGCGGCTATCGTGGCAACCCAAAATGCCAGTCGGAAAACACAGGGGTAAACCGCTGTCAGACGTTCCCTTGAGCTATCTTCAATGGTTGCGATGTTCATCGATTGACTCGGAACTAAAGGAGTCCGTGTTGCTCGAAATAGAGAGGCGAGAGCCATGACCACCAAGACTCAAAAGCACCTCCCCTTCGACGTCGACCGGGAAGCCGAGCGACAAGAGCGCGTCGAGCGAATATGCCAACTCGATCCCCGGATCGGCACGGCCGCGAGATTCTTCACCCAAGCCGAGCACCGGAAGGCTGAGAAGTTAGCAACCACACCACCCCACCAGAGCCACGAGGATGCGTTCTAACGCGATGATGAAAAAACACCAAGCGGGAGGCAGGCAGGCACCAGACGGCGACGGGTGGGGGCCACTCGGATTTCTGAGAGGCTCTTACTGGCGAGCGAGACGGCAGGCTCGCACATTTTGAGATGAGTTTTCGATAGGGGGGTTCCCCGGAAAGTGAGAGTTTTATGGACTTGAAATCTGAACGACCAAAGAAACCCAAATGGCTGGATGCAACCGCCAGCAAGGTCTGGGACGTGACTTGTGACGAACTGGAAAAGGTACCCGGGCTGCTGATTCGTGCCGATGGCGGCCTGTTGGCATTGTATTCCGATTGTTGGTCGGTTTACTTCCGAGCCAGCAAGGTTATCGACGCTGAAGGGCTGACTTGTGTCGGCTCAAACGGGTCCGTTTATCAGCACCCTTGCGTGGGGCTTAAAAACAAAATGGGCGACAAGATATCCACACTAGCCAAGCAGTTTGGCATGTCACCCGAAGGTCGAAAGCGGTTGGCAATGATCGTGGCTGACTCGGCGTGGGATCCGGCGGCTGAGTTCGTCCGGTGAGGTCACCCAAAGGGGGGCGGGCAAAATGTTAGGAACCTCTCCCTGTTATGCGTCGCTCCCAACCGCGCGCTCCCTTGGCAATAAAAAACTTTTTTGAAAATAGGATCACGGAGAGATCATGAATAGCGCTTGCCCCCAATGCGGCGGCAAACTCCGCTGCGTTGATAGCCGACGTATGCTGTCAAACATCTGGCGCTATCGATCATGCCATGATTGCGAATATCACGATCGTGCAACAGTGCGCCCTGCTGAGATACTTCACGTAGAAGTTATCGGTAAACGGATAAGACGCAGGCCAAAAGACTCCACTACCCGTTAAGATAAACTTAGAGGAAAGCAAAATTATTCCCATGAATCACGAATCACTCGGAAGCCGATTATTGAATAGTCTCCAAAACCTCAGCGATTTGGATGCCGCGCAATCCGCGTTTGTATCCAACGACGCCGCCGATATGTGTCCCCCGCTGCAAAGGTGCTTGATCGATCTGCTGGCCTGCGAGCGGATGCGGCGGGACGGCGTCGAGATTGAAGGATATCCTTTGCCGGAATTTTCCGAGTGGAAATGCGAAAACATTCTACTAGCGGGGACGGCAATTCTTATTTGCAGCGAAGCGGCGGCAATGGCCGGCGAGCCGACGTTGCAAGATTTTAGCTGGAGGCTGCTCCAGTATTTTTATCGTGGCCTTGCTCAAGCAATGGCGAGAGAGGTGCCAGTATGAAACTCAACGTTTATCAAGTGGCGGAGCGATATCAGGTTGCTGTGAGCACCGTCTATTCTTGGCTGACGAAAAACTGGATGCCAAAACCCCGTCGGCTCGGCGGGAGAGTTTTTTGGCTCGAAGAAGACTTAGCTCGTTGGGACAAATCGGGTAACCGGCGTCCCTGTGACGAAATAGAAAATGAGGTAACAAAGTGATTTACGAAAAAAAAGTTCTCTCCACCCCTGAGCTAGATTCGGCGGCGGCAGAAATCCGCAGGCTGGCCGATTTGGCAAACGACGATAGCCATGAATGGACTTCCGAGAATGAATCCGAGTGGAATCGTGTTAATAAGCGATATACCGCTTTGCGAGCGGAAATCAACCAAAACGATTCTCCCTCCCGCAACTTTGGGCGACCAGACGCTAGTGCTGCACCCCAAGTGAGCGACGATTTTGACGAATTCTTTCGTAACACCCGCACCGGGCAGGACGTTCCCGTAGTGCGTTCCGACCAAAGTTTCCGCGCGGCTTGCACCCGCAACGCCGATCAGGCGCAATTACAGGAGCAATACGGCACCCTCAATATCGGCGGCCTGATGCGTGCGATGGCCTGCGGCTGCGAAACCGACCAGGAGCGGCGCGCCCTCGCCGAGGGGACCGACAGTGCGGGCGGTTTCACGGTTCCCAGTTTTCTCAGTGCGACGGCAATTGACCTGCTGCGAAAGAAATCCCGCAT
This sequence comes from Bythopirellula sp., assembly GCA_041738415.1. GTDB lineage: Bacteria > Planctomycetota > Planctomycetia > Pirellulales > Lacipirellulaceae > Bythopirellula. The sequence continues at coordinate 51,301 of JBGSPU010000029.1, read as the reverse complement.
ATTCCAGGCGGGCGCGAGAACTGTCCCGCTCGAATCCAATGAAAATTCCTACGCCAAGCTGGCATCCGACCCGGCACCGGCATGGCGAGCCGAGAACACGGCTGTCGTCGAATCCGACCCGACATTTTCAAGCGTGGTCTTCGCGCCTAAAAGCCTGGCCGTCATGGTCAAGGTGTCCGAAGAACTGTTTCAGGACAGCGTGAACATTCAACAAGTGCTTATGAGCAGTTTGACCCAAGCACTTGCCAAAGAAGTGGACCGTGTTGCCTTGCTAGGCGCCGGCGCCGGCAACGAGCCGGAAGGCGTGAATAACTTCACCGGCATAAACACGGTCAGCATGGGGACCAATGGTGCTGCTGTCACCAGCTACGCTGAGATCCTCGATGCCATTCAGGCCATGCAAGACGCCAACGCGGGGGACACCACAGGGGCCATTATGTCGCCGAGGACATTGCGGACCTACAACGGATTGACGGACAGCACAGGCCAACCCCTCATGCGTCCGAATTCGATCAGCAACTTGCCGTTTTTGGAAACAACGGAGGTCCCCGTCGATCAGACCCAAGGGACTGCGGGCGATGCGTCGAGCGTTTTCCTGGGCGACTTCAGCAGTTTGGTTATCGGTTTCCGCCAGCGTTTGCGGATTGAGGTGCTGCGGGAAGTGTTTTCGAGCAATTTGCAGATAGGGTTTTTGGCTCATTTGCGTTGCGACGTTCAGGCCTGGCATGAGCAAGCCTTCGCGCGAATCACCGGCATCATCCCTTGATTCGATTCTCCCTTTGGGTTCGCCGCGGCGCTGGTTTGTTTTTTCGCCAGCGCCGCAGCGTTATTTGTCATGGCAACCACGCTACTTGAATTCGATCGACTCGCCAAAGAGCTATTCGGTAAGACGGCGAGAGTTGTCCCTTTCCGCGCCGACGGAAAATGGTTTGCGTTTGCGGTTGACGGTAGAATAATTGGTTGTCGCCGCGAGCTGTCAGAGCTGCCGCAATTGTTTCAGCGTGGTGCGTATCGCATTCAAGATCGTGGTGGAAAACTTGCCGAGGTTCGGTAACATCAAACGTCCGCATTTTCTGCAAACGCCAGATCCGTCGCCGCAGCAGATACGGCGATTGTGTCTTGAGATTCAACGCGGTTGGACTCCGCAAGAGCGTGCACGCCGATCCGCATGTTTTACTGAAGCTGAGATCGTCGTTCTTCCTTCGGCTCTCGACGACGGCGATAGCTGGCGATTCATTGAGCCGGATCATGCCTAGCCGAAATTCGCGTTCTAAGAGCCTCCTTTTCTGGACGGGTAGAAACACCTATCGAGGTGCAATCGCTCGTTAGGCGTAATCCTGTGCGACTGTTTTTGCCAGTGAGTTGCTGATTGCTGCGAAGGCCAAGGAGAATCAGCGGCAATCTAAAGGTCGAGGCAAAAAAGGTCCGCTAGCAGATAGCGGACCTTAATTTAGGGGACACACGGGAGCAGATAGCCAAGGTTGCGGGTCTCTCGCATGGTACGATTGCCAAGATCAAGTTGATAAACCAAAACGCGGATGAAGTAGGTCGCTGGCAGAAAACAGTCGCACAGGTGGATGAATCACCCACCTGTGCGACCATTTTCAGGTTGCGGAGTAGTTTGCTTCCCGTTCCATACCAGCCGATGGATCGGCGGCAGTCCCCGTCGCGTGTCTCGCACCGGCGGGATGCGGCGGCTAAAAGTGGATACTTTCTTGGGATACTTTGGATACTTTTGGTGCCAAATAGTGCTTGCAAAAGTATCCACCTAGTTTAGAATATCCCTTAAATCGCGGGAACAAGCGATGCAGAGACTTCCAAAATGCCGCTGGCAGCCAGAAGGTCAGCGGTTCGAGCCCGCTATCCTCCACTGCGATATGGTTGGCCTCCACTTGCGATATGGTTGGCCTTTACTCCATTATTTAACTGCTAAACCCGGTCCATTACCCAGTTGCTACAGGATCGGGTTTTTCGTGCGCGACGAATTCGTGCGTATAGGCCCCTTCTAATTTCTCTCAGAGAGTCTCAAGTGCCTGGCGAACGCTTTGAAATCGAACCTGAAGAGACTTATCGTGAACCGCGTCAGGGTTCTGGATGCCTGAAGGGTTGCCTCGTTGTTGTGGCGATCTTCGTCGCACTGATAGTGATATTCGGGGTCGTTGCCGCGTTTAAGTGGCGGGGATGGGTCGCCAGCTTTGCGGGCACTGCGATCCAACAATCACTCGATGCATCGAGTCTGCCGCCGCAGGAAAAGAGCGAAGTCCAGCAGGAATTGCAGCGGGTTATCGATGCCTTCGTAGCGAATCAAATCTCCGGACCGCAATTAGGTGAGATCATGACTTCGCTTTTGGACTCACCGCTTATGAACAGCCTGGTAGTGTCGGTGGTTGAGGCTCAGTATTTGAACAAATCGGGACTTGGTGCCGAAGAGATCGCTGTGGGCAAAACGACTCTCAGACGATTCGTCATTGGCATGTTCGAAGACAAGATCAACGAGCAAGCGATCGACAAGGTCCTATTGCATATCGCTGATCGCCAGCCGGATGGCACTTGGATATTTCGTCAACAGGTGAGCGATGACGATCTGCGGGCCATGCTGGCCGCTGCGAAGGTGGAAGCGGATACCGCCGGGATACCAGCAGAAGTTCAAGAGGTTGATCCTTCGGAAGAAGTTCGCCGGATTGTTGATGAGACGCTCGGAGAACAAGTGCTGAATGGAGACTGACGAAGCTCCAAGCTTACAATTTCCAGCATGGATTTCGGATTTTCACCCGAATCGAGCTGCAACGCGCATCATGCGCGCCATTTCACTAAACCGCTGTCATCGAGCGACTTACTGAGTTGCTATGATTGCCTAGCAACCCAGGGGGGACCCATATTCTTGTACATAATCAGCTCACAGTGAAAAGAAGATTAACCACGGAGACAAGGAGAACACAATGAATAATTATCTCAGACAAGTGTATGCCTTTAACCTCGGTTATTGCGAAGCCCTGCTCCAGGACATTCCTGAGTCGGAGATGCGCGCCCAGCCATCGCCTGGGATCAATCCCCCGGCGTGGATCATGGGCCATCTGGCCATTTGCACCGATTTCACCCTGGAGTTGATGGGGGGCATGAAGCAACTTCCCGTCGAGTGGCACAGAGAGTTTGGCCCTCAGTCGCAGCCACTTTCGAAGGAATTTCCGTATCCCCCCAAAGACGAACTTTGGAATGCCTACTCAGCCGGCCACGCCGCCGTAACGGCCCTTAGCACGGAAATCCCCACCGATCTGTTGCAGCGGCCCAATCCGCTTCCTATTGAGTTTCTACGGAAAATGTTGCCGACCATCGGCGACTTGCTGGCCCATCTGATGAGTACTCACGAGGCCTCCCACCTGGGGCATCTCTCGAATTGGCGCCGCCAGATGGGCCATCCACCGCTGTTTTAGGTTGCGGCTAAGACACTGAAACGATCGCATCGATTGAAACAATAATGCGGTCTTCCAAGTGGACCAAGGGATACTTGTCAAGAGTGACTTTCGCCCATGCCGGTTGTTACCAGCAACGTACCCTTGGGAAGGTAGAATCCAGGTGTTTCTCTGGGACTTCCTACCTATGCCGACCTAACTTCGCAGCGCTTACCGGCAATGACAGAGTCATCTCAGAATCCCTCCTCAGTGAAAATGCATTGGCTCACTCAGGCTGCGCCGATTTTGGCTGGCTGTGGGGCCGGTTTGGCTTATCTCGATGATCGACTTGGTTGGTTGGCATGGATTGTCCTCATTCCGATTGGTTGGGTCTGGTCTGATCGCGCTCGGCAAACGCCTTCATTGGCTGCGATCTTCTGTGGTGGACTGATCTACCATGGTTTGGCTCTTAACTGGTTGCGAACCTGCTACTCGGATGGCACGGAGTGGTTCGGACCCAGGGCAACCGCCTGGTTCGTCATCAGTGCCATTTGTGCTGCCGTGTTTGTGGTCATGTGGTTTTATGGACAATTCCTGGTCCGCAAAGTGAACCTGCCCGTCACACTGGCCTTGCCAATTGCTTGGGTTTCGATGGAATTCGCCAAGCAATATGCTGGCCTGATTTTCGTGCAAATGGAATTCCCCTGGACCAAGCTCGGTTTGACTCAGGCTGCTTGGACTCCCATGGCCCAAGTCGCTGATCTGGGGGGAGAGCCCCTGCTCTCATTTCTCGTTTGTGTGGCCAACGGCGCAATCGTCGATGCACTCGACCTCCTCAGCGGAACAACTCGATTGCCTGCCAAAAGATCTGCCTGCGGTGTGATCGCCGGTGCAACATGCATGTTGGCTACATGGTTTTATGGAGAATGGCGACTGTACCAAAGCACTGGTGATCCTGGACCGATCATCTCACTAATGGGTGAGTTAGACTTGCCTCCCTACTTGGACGCTGAGCAAGTGCCTCAATTGACCGGTTCGTCAACGGATGCGAAACCCCATCTGCTGTTGTGGTCCGAGCTCGCCTGGCATCACAAGCTAGTCGAAACTTCCCCGATCACTCCTGTCGGATTGAGTCCCCCATTACCGCCCAATGCAAATCTCTTGTCCCTCGGCCCTTTGGACGACTACCAGCAGTTTGTCGAAGAGGGTTTGCTTAAGTCCGCGACGGCTGTTGATGGCGTACTCGTGCTTGGCTGTGAGCGATTGGAGCAAACCCGAGGGGGTTGGCGGCGGTTCAATTCGGTCGTCTGTGTAAATCCAACAAGCCAATCGATTGCCACTTACGACAAGCAGCGACTCGTGCCCTGGGCTGAATATCTTCCTTTCGCTACTTCCGAAAGCAGAGAGGCCTATTTTGCCCCGGGGATTCGCCAGCCCGTTTTTCAACTCCCAATAAGCATCGATTCCGAACCGCAGAGGCTCTACAACTTCCAAATGTCGACCTGTTACGATCTCTGCTTCAGTCGGCACTTTCGTCAAGTTTTTCGGAATCCTTCATCGCCTTGCATCGATTTTCTGGTGCATTGCGGCTCGGAAGGTCAGGACCCTACGGGCGCACTCGCATCTGTGCTTCTGAAGACGGCTCAGGTAAGGGCCATCGAAAATCGTCGAGCTATCGTTCGCAATGTAAACTTCGGCTACTCAGGTGCCATCGATAGCAATGGGCAAATTTTACATAAGACTCAGAGAGTACCAATCCAGCAGCCCGTGACGTTATCACCTCTTCCCATTGATAATCGATTCAGCGCTTTTGACCTCTGGGGAGATTGGCCCCTTGGCATATTATGTGTCGTGGCTGGCCTGGCTTCATATCGAAAGAAAATGCAAACTTACGGCGAGTGATTACCACCACCCTTGCCTCCTGCTGTGTGTCCTATCACGCGATGTTTTGTTGCATCAAGCCGATATGGTTCGCCAGAGACAGGACAGACAGCAATCCCCTGTGGAAAGTAATTCACGTCCGCACCAATGTCGGAGAGATTGTTGGCCGGCCAATTGCCCGTCTTGAGGCGATACTGCTCAACCAAGGTATTTATCTCGGCGCGATTGTGGTAACAAGTCTTTTCCTTGGCAACGGTGCTGGTGGTCGTGACCCGCGGCAAGATGACTGCCGCGACAATCCCCAGAATCGTCACCACGGCCAATAACTCCAACAGACTAAATCCGGATCTGCGTTGCATGGTTTTTGATCTTCATCAAAGGGAACAAATACAGAGAATCCAATGGGAAAATATAGGTCACCGGCGCGCCACGGCTCTTCATAATGGCAGAATCCACTGCGGGTAGTGACGATTCTCCGGCCTGAGGCATCTAATGTTCTGTAAGTCGGCCCCCTATAAAATTTTTGGGGATTACCGTAAACTCGGCAGCAGAAAGTCCAGTCCAACCTTTGCTAAATCAGAAGGGATTCACCATGCCAACCGTTGCCGAGGAACGTGTTCTTGTCCTGCCTACCAGCGAATTTCACACTCTCGGGCATTTCCAGGGATTTTCCCGAGAACTGAGCACCTATCTGCCGGCGCTACTCGAAAGCCAGCATCTCAGCTATCGGCCCCGCAGTGAGATGGAACAGGACCCCAGTTTCAAGCAACTGATTCCGTACATGATCTTCCGTTACACCGACGCCGAGGGGGTACCCCATCTATTCCAATACACTCGCGGAGGAGGGCAAGGCGAAAAGCGGCTTCACGCCAAGCGGAGCGTCGGCATTGGCGGGCATATTTCGACTGACGACGCGGACGCCGGCACCATCGCCGATGTCTATCGAGTCGGCATGCAGCGCGAACTGGCCGAGGAAGTTGCCATTGAAACCGCCTACAGCGAAGAGTGCGTTGGCCTGATCAACGACGATGAAACCCCTGTCGGCGAAGTCCATCTAGGGGTTGTTCATCTGTTCGACTTGGCCGAACCGCTTGTAGAGCCCCGCGAGGCAGAGATTCTTGATGCCGGTTTTCGGCCCATCTCCGCATTGCTCAAGGAGTTGGACGACTTCGAGTCCTGGTCGCAAATCGTCGTGCGAGCGCTGTTTGGCTGATGCATCAGAACGCCCCAGGGTGCGCTCTCGCGATCCCGGCCTAGGGAGTTGTTCACCTTCGGCGTAGGGACCGCCTATACCAATCCGAAATATGTTATCTACTTTGCCGACAGGGTTGGGATAGCCTGTGGTATCGTCATCATTTTTTGGATTTCCAATCGTGACAAACTCAATATTAAAAGAGTTTTCTCCGCTGCCGAAGGACTCGGCAAACGCACGCTGGCGGACAGAATCGCAAAACAAAAAGAGCACCAGAGAACAGAACAAAGTGGAATGACGCATAGAATCTGGCCTCCTCTCTTGCATGCAGATAAGTGCTCTTATTTTAGCCGGATTGAAGCATAGTTGCAAATGCGAATTGAATCCTGAGTTCGCCACACAAATGCAAAGCTGGAGCTCAGTAAACCGACTCGGTGACTTTTCCACGGAACGTCCAATAGACAATGGCGGTGTAGCTCAAGACCATGGGCATGCCGATGATGGCGATTACCAGCATGATCCCTAGCGTCTTCTGGCTTGAAGCCGCCGTGTAGATCGTGAGGCTGAAGTCAAGATTGTTGCTGGCTGTTACCAAATTGGGAAACAAAGCGACTCCTACCAGGATAACCTGACAGAGGATCCCCAGCGACGAAGAGAGAAATGCCTGGCCGACCTGACGCAGGTAGATACAGCGGGGAATGTTAGCTATTGCCAAGACATTGAGCACCACCACTCCGATCGCCCAAGGAAAATGTTCGAAGTTGGGCGTCGCGCGGGGGACCTTTACGAGGGTGTACATCGTCACCAGATTCCACATCACTAGGTAGAAACCCCAGGCGTGCCAGATCGAGCGATAAAACATCTTTTGTGTGCTTCCTGCCGTTTTCAAATGCAGAAACAACCCGCCATGTACTGCCAGCATGGCAACTGTCATTAGTCCCACCATGATGGGATAGGGGCCTAAGAGGTCGTGGATTCCACCGGTGAACTCACCTCGTTCATTCAAAGGGATGCCCAATAATCCATTGGCAACCGTGACCCCAAACAAGAAGCTGGCTAACAGGCTGGCCGCAAAAAAGGCAAAATCCCAGAGCCGCCGCCAGACGGGAGAATGAACCTTGCTGCGAAATTCGAGGCTCACGGCGCGGAATATCAAACAGAACAGCAGCAACATAAAGGGTGTGTAGAAGGCTGAAAAAATCGTCGCATAGGCTTCGGGAAACGCGGCAAAGAGAGCTCCCCCGAAGGTAATGAGCCAGACTTCATTGCCGTCCCAAATCGGACCGATGGAACTCATCACCAGCCGACGTTCGTCGTCGCTGCGCGCCAGAGGATGCAGGATCCCCACCCCCAAATCGAAGCCGTCCAAGATCGCATATCCAGCGAGCAGGATGCCCAGCAGAACAAACCAAATGAGATTTAGATCCATAGCCAGCGCTTATTCCCGAGTATCGGTCAAGGACTCCTGATGTTGCTGCCAGGACGTCGCCGCTTCCCAGCCGCCCTTGCCCGGAGATTTCTCGTCCCGCCGAGGTACGGGCACAGGACCATGCGAAATCTTTTGATGCAGCACGTACACCCAGATGATAAACAGCAGCAGATAAATTGCGGCAAACATGATAATGGAACCCAACACCTGCCCGGCCGAAATGAATTGTGAAACTGCATCCGTTGTACGCAGGCCTTGGGACTCGTCGTAGATAAATTGCCCTGCGTCGGTGAGTTGAAGCTTCCCTTCTGCAGATTTCTCGAATGGCGGGTACACGATCCAAGGCTGTCGACCCACTTCGGCTGCCACCCAGCCTGCTTCATTTGCCGCAAAGGCGGGAATGACAGCCAGCACGAACAACCACAACAGCCAGCGCTGCTGAAACAACCGGCCCCGGATTAGCAACCAACATGCCAAGAGGGTCGCCAGAATGAAAAATCCACCGATGGCAATCATGAGGTGATAGCTATAAAAAGACAAAGCGACCGGCGGGCGGTCTTCTTCCCGAAATTTGTCGAGCCCGATCACTTCTTGTTCACTGTCGCCGAACAAGAGCAGTCCCAATCCACCGGGGATGGCCAAATTCATCCGTATGGTCTCTTGCTCGGCATCGGGAATGCCAAACAAACTGAGATTGCCTTGACCCGTCTGAAAGTGTGCCTCAAATGCAGCCAGCTTGGCCGGCTGGGTTTCATAAACGTTCTTCGCTTGCTCGTGGCCGCTGACGAGAATCGCCAGGCTCGAAATGGTGGCCAGCAGCAGCGCTCCCGTGAATGACCGTTCGGCAAACTCACGGTGCCTCCCTTTGAGCACGTACCAGGCAGAGATGCTCATCACAAAAGCCGAGCCCAGGATGAAGCAACCAAGCCACACATGGACCAAGCGATGCACCGTCGAAGGATTGAAAACCATTGCCCAAAAATCGCTGATCTCGGCTCGGCGAATCACTTCACCGTTGATGACCCATGGTTTGCCATCACGCAGCATAGGCACAATTTCATGTCCGGCAGGCGTCTGTTGCCAACTATTGGCGACCGTGATCCAGATCGAACTGAAAATCGAGCCGAGCGAAACCATCAAGGCCGCGAAGAAATGGAAGCCTGGGCTGACCTTGTCCCATCCAAACACGAGCACGGCCAGGAAGCCAGACTCCAGGAAAAAGGCGAAGATCCCTTCTGCGGCCAAAGCCGAGCCAAATACGTCACCCACAAACCGCGAGTACGTCGCCCAGTTCGTGCCGAACTCGAATTCCATCACGATGCCCGTGGCGACACCGATGGCAAAGTTTACGGCGAAAATCCTTGTCCAGAATCGTGCGGCTTCTTCGTAGAGCGGATCGCGTGTTCGCAGGAACATTCCTTCCAAGTACACAATCACCACGCCCATGCCAATCGTGAGCGGCGGAAACAAATAATGGAACATGATCGTCAGCGCGAACTGAATCCGCGAAAGGAGCACAACGTCAAGTTCGGCTAGCATCATCATATTCTGTTAACAGGAAACCTACCTGGATTGTTAACTCCTCGATACTACATGAGCTTTCTGATCGTGCCAGGAACAACTGGTTGATGACTCTGGGAGCTTGCTACGGCGGCGAAACAAAGCTCCAAACTACGTAGGTTATTCCTTGCGTTGTGCGAAGGCTGTCTCCGCTCCTCAATGGAGCAGAGCAATTCGCCCATTGTCCCGTGAAACCCGTCGGGAAACCAGGTTCCTTCTAATTGTGGTGAAAAGGTGCCTTCCGATGTCATCAATTCGATTTTTTGGTTGACAAGTTTTCTGCCAGCGGAGCGAATCAGCCCGCGGTTTCCTGAGATCAGAGTGCGGTCCCAGGAACCCTGGGGGACATGACCGTCGAAGACCAATGTCGCTTGAGCACTCTTGTACTCGATGAGTGCCTGTCCCAGCAGGGGAGGCTTGATCGTTTGTGACGTCGTCTTGGCCGTTGATGCGTAAACTCGCTTGGGCGTTTCCGATCCCATGACGGTAGTTATGAAGTCAAACCAATGGATTGCAAAATCGTAAAGGATCAGGTGTTCCACTTTCTCGAACGCGGTTCCTTGGACCCAGCTATGATCCCAATGCACACCGCAATGCACGCCGGCAATTTCACCAATCATTCCTGAGAGGGCCACCTCGCGAAGATAGCTGAAGTGGGGCGCCCAGCGACCATTCTGATTTACGGCAAGTAGCACCCCCGCTTTATCTGCCAGGTCGGCCAGCCTTTCTCCCACATCTAGATCGAGCACAAATGGTTTTTGGCTTAATACGTGTTTACCTGCCTTGAGGCAATCTTCGATGATTGCGGGACGAATATCGGGGTGGGTCGTAACGTCAAATACCTCGATTTCGGATAGTTTTAAAAGTTCACGGTAATCCGTGAATACTTGGGCCTCCGGATAAAACTCCAATCGTCGTTTCTCAGCGTTCTCACGTTTCACATCGCAGAGGGCAGCCACGTGATAGCCAGCGGCTCGATAAGCCGTCAGATGGTGAGTTGTGATCCCACCGCAACCTATCAAGGCAATTGGGGGGGAGTATTTCTGGGGATCGCGGGGGAGATAAGGCACCTGGAGGAACAGATGCTCAATTCTTGGCTTGGGAGGCATTGCCGAGGTTCTTCTTGTAGAGGCTAGGTGTGATACAGAGACTTTAGCCTAGCAGGGTCCCTGGCCAATCGCCAAGGTTGCCAGGAAACTGGAATTAATGAGCAGATTCCCAATGATTCGCATGGACTTGTTCTGCTCATAGGTCCAAAGTGGGCCAGAGTGCCCAAAAAATGTAGTCGGCTTGCTCCGCGAGCGGCAATTCATCTCCCCGAGCGGGATCCCCACACTGCATGAGCCCACGATCCCACTTTGGCCGACCCTTGTATTTCTCCTGTTAATTGCTACTTTGGGAGGATTACCTAGAAACATGCTGATAACCATTTTCAACTGGGTGTCTCGACTCGCATTGGGCCAAACAGGTTGGAATCACCTCATTATTTCTCGAGAATTGATCAATGGCCGAATCAAGCGGAAATAAACGGATCCTGCTCGTAGACGATGATGCCGAGATCATCGAATCACTGCGATTGGCGCTCGAAGCCCACGACTACGAGGTCATTATTGCCCGTGATGGCAATCAAGGACTGGCACTGATCGAGAGGGAATCGCCCGACCTGATTATCCTCGACATGATGATGCCCAAGCGAAGTGGCTTCTTGGTGCTGGAACGCTTGAAACGCATGGGCGACAAGCGGCATCGGATCATTATGATCACGGCCAATGAAGGTGCCCGCCACAAGGCGTACGCCGAGATGCTGGGTGTCGATGACTATGTACGTAAGCCCTTCCCCATGGACCGATTGATTCAAAGCGTGAACCGGCTATTGGCTTAATCCGGACAGACAGTAAATTTCAATTGCCGCTGCCAGCAGGGAAATACTTGCGCAGTTACGTTTCTCCTCAAATCCTCATTTGCGAATTGCGAGGCCTACCCATGACCCTGCGCAACTGGTTGCCATTACACCTGGTAATACTTTACCTGTCTCTCTTGGGCTGCGATGCACAACGGAAAGTAGGAAACGCAGACTCTGCAGATTCGCCCGAACAACTTGTGGCAATCGTCGAAGACAATCTGCAAGAATTGCAGGCGTATAGTTTTCGACTGGATGTGGAAATGGATCTCACCGCCCAAGGTGTCGAGCAGAAAATGGACTCGATGTACGACGTCAAAATTGAGAGACCCAATCGTTGGGCAATTGTCCTTGAGTCGGGCATGATGGGTGGCTCGTCCGTTTCTGACGGTGAAAATCTTACTAGGTATGTGCAGATGGTGAAGAAGTACTCAATAGAGCCACTGGAGGAAGCTGGAAACACACCGGGGATCGATGAAAGTTTCATGCTGCTGGGAGCAGGGGGTTTTTCCCAATTATTCATGGGAGAAGGCCTGAAGGATTGGCTACTGGAGGGGGTAACGAAATCCGAACTTCTCGAGAAGCAGGAGATCAACGGATCGACTTACACAGTAGCTAAGTTTGAGAAAAAGAACGGGACGAATATAGAACTGGCAGTGAGCACGGGAGATCGGCCGCTCGTTCGACAAGTAGTCGTGAAGCCAGATTTCACGAAGCTGGCCCAGGGACAGGCAGGCATTCCGAAGGACATGAAGCTGGATTTGACCCTCAACTTCACGGACTGGAACACCGACGCGAAATATTCTCAAGACGATTTCGTCTTCTCTCCTCCACCGGGGGCCGAGAAGGTGGATTCATTATTCTCCCAACTTAGTGGCGAACCAGAACTTCATCCCTTAGTTGGAGAACAGGCACCCACTTTCACGGCAATGGACTTGAATGGCCAGGCGGTCGCTCTTGAACAATTCGCGGGCGAGAACGTGGTGATTCTCGATTTCTGGGCAACCTGGTGTGGACCCTGTGTCGATGCCCTGCCGATCATCGCGCGGGTTGCCGAGAACTTTAAGGACAAGCACGTTGTCTTCTATGCGGTGAACGAGGGCGAAACTTCTGAGACAATCCGTGAGTTTCTGAGCGAGGAAAATCTCGATATCCCGGTTCTTCTAGACGAAGATGGAATTATCGGTTCCCTCTTCCAAGTGAGCGGCATTCCCCAAACGGTGTTGATCGATTCCGTGGGAAAAGTGCAAGTCGTGCACGTGGGTTTCGGCGGCAATTTGGAAAACCAACTCACGCAAGAACTGGAGGAGATCCTCGCGGGTGAGGACCTGGCATCCGCCGCCCGGGAGGAGCAAGAAGGACAATAAGCCGCATCTCCAGTGGAATTCGCCGAACAGGCGCGCCACGAAAAGCGCACCAGGGCACGAAGTCGATGGCCACCATGCTCCCATACGAGGAGATGGTCCTCGGCAGAACAAATCGAGGCAAGCGTACTCATCGCGCATTGCTGCCTATTGAGATGGAGCAGGGAATCGCTGACTCAAGTTTGCCCTTTTCCTGTTGGATCAGCGAGTTGAACCTAGACCCGAAACGTTGCCTGCGGCTGCCCGAATGTCTTCAACCCTGCGAGTTGGGCATTGGCGGAGCGCTTACATCACCCAATCGAGTTCTAGGCCTAATTGGCGTTGATGAATAAAGAAATCATTCCCATCCACATCGCCGTCAAGGTCCGCATCGCCCTCTGCATGGGTCGTGCCTGTGTTTGCGTTGGCCTGCCAAATGGCCAGATCATTGCCGTCGACAATCCCATTCGCATCGAAGTCGGCAAAGACAAGCTCTCGCAGATTTGTACCGTTGTTCGCTTGATAGAAGGCATTGTCGGCACTGTTGGTGAATCCATCGCCCGTGTAGTCGGCCTGCGTAAACGTGTGACCAGGCCCTCCGATATTCCGTTGCCAGAGGAGGAAGTCGCTGCCGGTAACCGTATTCGTCAAATTCCCATCGCCCGGCAGGATCGTAAACACGAAGTTGAAGTCCCCTCCCGCCGTGCCGTTGCCAGAGGGGAACTCGCTGACGGCCGAGTCGGTGGTGAAAATGCTGAATGGATTGATCCACTCACCATCAAGTTGATTACCGCCGACATCCGTTACCGCATCGTCCAGTGAGATCAAGTATTGATCCGCGTCGAATGGCGCGCTAAAAGTCCAGGTAGCGGTGTGGGTGCCGACGTCGTAACTGAATCCACCCGTTGTCGCCAGAGTCGGCACGACATGAGTGCTCAAGCCCGTTAACGTGAGGCTACCCGCTGCAACGTTCACCACATGTTCGCTGAACTGAACCGCCACACGATCAGCCCCACCGACTGGAACTGTTTGAAGTTGCAGGCCTGAGCCATCCACGGTGTCGAATGAGAACGGAGCATGAGTGGATGTGGAGCCGCTAACGGTGACATTTGTGATCTTTGGAGGTGCATTTACGATACTCCCCGTCTCCGTGAGGATATCACTCGGAATCCCTTCCGCGAAGAGGGTATATGTATTAAATGCGGCAGTTGCGCCCGGTGCCAAAGTGTAGTTGCTCCGCAAAGCTCCTGTGGTGTCATATGTACCTTGGTCAATAAGCTCGTCTGGATCGCTGCTGTCTCCGAGTACCAAGTCGTTCAAGTTTCCACCTGGAAGGATCGTGTTTCTAACGGTGGAAGGATATACGTTAACTTCGAAACGTCCGGTAGATGGCTCAATTCCACCTTCAGAAGATATGGCCACGAAAATGTCTTCTTGAGAGAGGTCTGTTTCAAAATCATTACCCGTGGCAACAATCCACTCTTCACTCCCCAAAAAAATTCGTCCACCTCCATCTTGTGAAGCAAGCAATGAGATATCAACATCCATGTATCTGATCAAATCAAAATCCATCGAAGTAGAGTTCGTGTTTGTCATTACATAGGTCTGTGTAAGCAAAGCGCCTACTTGACTTGTATTTTCCGTAATAGGTGAAAGCTCCTGCACTAGTTCGACATTCAGCCCATTAAGTGCTGCCAATGATCCAGTCAAACCTGAGAGAAGAAAAGAGCTATTCGCAGTCGAATTGTCAGGACTAATACTGACGTTGACAGTTGATAGAGGCGTACTTTGATCTATCTCACCATCTGAAAGGAAGAGCCGATTTCCGCCGGCGCCAATGGCGATTCCTGATTCGAAAACAAGATCACTTTCTGTAAAAGTATTGACATCAATTTGTGCACCTCCTGTAGCACTTCCTTGTTGATCATTCCCAAATGAACCATAGCCATCAACGTCAACCTGTACTGCTCCATCTCCTGAACCTACAGAAAGCACCGCGAGCAATCGACGATCTTCTAGATGTTCGAATTTCAATCTCGAAACTCGACTAATTCTATTGCGACGCTTCTTGGCTTTATTTACAACGAAGGAATGCCATACTTGTTGGATGGTCCTTAATTGGACAGCGCCACTTCAGGCGATGCTAGCGTGATTAAGTGCTTATATTGCATTGGTTTGTGTTCAACATCAAGTCTCTGAGCATGGATATGAATGGATTCGTCGCAACTCGATACACTCCAACAGTTTAACAGTGCTATCAGCGTTCAAAGTGGCGCTGTCCAAGTAGGTACCCACAGAATACCTATGCAACAGGGGCTAGGGGGGCTGCGGCTTCAATCCGAATACTAAAAGCACCCGTTTCTAGCTTCCAGATATCAAGAGGTGAAAATTTACAGCCCACCGCAAAAAAAATTTAAGTTTTTGGTGCTCAAATAGTTGACATGCCTGCCGAGCTACGAATAGAATGGAGTCAGTTCAAGTAGTTGAATGGCGGTCTTATCGTTAGAACTGCTTGATCTGAGACTTTTCCTGGCTCGTATTTAAATCAGCGTGTCGTTTTCTTTTTTCTTTTTTTTGGAGGGAGTGTTCTAATGAGTCGCATCGTCGTTTCAGTAGGTTTCCTGGCAATTGCTTTATTGGCTTATCCTAGCGCATGGGCCCAATCTCCCAGCGTGCTATACACCTGGGATGGACCGCCTAACATTGAGGATTGGAAAAAGAATTTTGGTACCAATGATGTCCTCTTGGATAATAACGTAGCTGGACAACTAAGAATGATCGAAATTGGAGCGCCCGGAGAAGACGTGGCTTTCAGCGACGGTGCAAATAGGGTGCGGGAGACTTCGGGAGTTTCTGGAGGTCTTGACCTGACAGGCTTAGATTTCCTTGAATTCGATTTAGGCCACAATGGTAGCGGAAATGTTAATGTGCAGTTTTACATCCAGGGTTCAACAGGTTTCACGTTTGTCGCATTGGGCCCAGATATTCCTGTCTTGCCTGGCGTTAATACTTATCAGTTGCCGTTAGCAGGCCTCACCTTCGAACAACAGGTTTACATCCGAACTGTCGGCTTTAACGTTCGTGATCATGTGGCGGAAGGAAATCTTGTCTGGACTTTAGAAGAAGTTCGTAGTGCAGGGACGCCTCTTTTGGTTCGCGACCTGGCGACACACGACATTGGTTCTTCCGATGGAGGGTTACAAGGCGTTCTTGCCAATTTTGATTTAGGAGCAATTATTGGAAACAATGGGGGGCAGAATCAAACAGGCTTCTCGCACAATGTAGGTCTCGGTTCCTTGCAGTGGACCGATCAGGGCGATCACGGTGTGGGAGATCCTAGCGGTGCTGCGATCGCGTATGGAAATGGCACTGTCTTCAACGGTAATACGTTTAATGAAAGAATTACGGATGTATCGAACTACGATTTCGTAACGTATCGAATGTCTGCCACGGATGTTACAGGCGGCGGAGGTTCAGTTGACGTGCAAGCTTATTTTCAGACGGGGTCTGGATTCTCTTTCCAAGCCGCTGGCATATTGTCCTTGCCGATCGATGGTTCCTTCCACGACTTGACTTTTCCCTTGGCAGCCGTGACAGACCGAGCAAATGTGAATTTGAGTGGTGTCAAACTTGGTACACACAGTAACGATATTCAGGTAAATATTGACTTAGTCCGTTACACAACGATTCCTGAACCACGTGGGGTTGCCTTGCTTTCTATAGCTACGCTTGTTTCGATTACGATGGTTCGCAGGAAGTAAGAGACTACTTTAGCTGATAATAGCGATAGGTGATTGGCAGGATTGGCCTCTTCACGGATTCAGCCGGTCCGAACAAAAGGATTCAATTCGGACCGGTCTAATCAACGTTACGTTCTCGCTTCGCCTGACGTCGTAAGCGAAGGTAACTTGTTAATTAATTTTCACTACTGCGTTAAGCAGAAAACGTTTAGAAGAGGCACTTTCATGCAGAGAGTTATAAATACTATGTTGAATTTTAAGTGGTACTGCGCTTGCATTATCTCGATGCAGTGTTTACTCGCTATTACTTCGGCCCATGCTCAACTGCTCTATTCGTTCGAGTCTGGTTTGAACGGTTGGGCAGCCACAGGCTTTGGTGACTCTGATTTTATCAGTATCGCCACTTCCACAATGGGAGCCACCGAAGGCTCACAAAGCATGGCTGTCGAGACAGGACCCTCATTTGGCTGGGACGTCAATGTGAGCGTGGGACCTGGCGACACGAGCATCTACAATGCCTTTAATACTGTCGCTGTTGATCTCCAGCAGTACACACTTGATTTCGACGTATCGATTACACCCGATAGTTTTGCCAACGTAACAAGTCCCGGCAACTTTTTCCTCCTCAATGTGGCGGCAAACAGCGATTCGCCTAATTTCCCGCAGGCATTTAACGTCTCCCCGAATCTGAATGGCCTCACAGGCACGTTTCCGGTGAGTATCCCCATGAGTTCGCTCCCTGTGGCACCAAACTCGAGTTTCTATCAATTGAATATTGGCTCTAATAGCGACCACGTGAATGGTGGGGGAGGGGAGGGTGTCAAGTATTTCGTTGACAACATTCGCTTCACACAACTTCCGCAATTAGAAGAGGTGACCCTGTTCTCTTGGGAGACACCGGACGATCTGGGAACGCCCATGGTGAATGAGCAACTAGAAAACTGGATTAGTGGTTTCCAGCAACCTGGACATGTCCACTCGATCTCTTCCCTAGGTGCTACCGACGGGAATTCATCTCTTCAAATAGACCGTCAGTTGCAGACCTCTCCCAACTTTACCTGGGGTAGCCAGTTTGTTCTTAGTTCAGATATCAATCCTGATCCAGAGATTGAAGACATCGATCCCACGATTCAGGGACTAATCGACGATATTGTCGGAAAAGTCAATGGAGGACTTTCAGTCGCCTTCGATGTGAGGTTTGATGATGCCTTCCCGAACTCTCCCACGTTCACCAAATTTGGTGTCCATTTCTCGGACGACCAAGGCACGTTTTATGACGCCGAAGGATCGAGCTTTAATGGAAACCCCCCGATTGGGACGACTGGTACCGTAACGATTCCCCTCAGCACAATGGTCGACAATACTTCGGGACTTAGCCTGGCGCAGGCGGGCCTGAGTGTAGGAACTAATTTTCTTCGCATTGGTATCGCATCCAATACCGATGGTGCCGGGATCTACCAAATTGATAACTTTCGGATCATTCGTGAAGTCTCCGGAGATTCCGGCGACTTTGATGGAGATGGTGATGTAGACGGAAACGATTTTCTCGTTTGGCAGCGTGGAGGGTCTCCCAATGGAATTAACTCGGGAGACCTGGCCATCTGGCAGGCTGAGTATGGCTTTACCCCTCCGTTGGTAGCCACCAGGGCTATTCCAGAACCTTCTGCGATGTTGCTGGCACTAGTTGCCAATGCGATGGTTTTTGTTTGCGGGCGCCGAAGATGATCGCCAATCGTCGATGATGCTTTCGTCTTATTGACTAGTGGTCGAGGTGCGGGGGAGTCCGCAACTTTTAGTTGACGTCCTAGAATCGCTTAGAAACATGGATCTCGGCAAGCGACAGGGATCAATCACCATTCACTGCGGTTTTAAGTGTTTCCTTATGGAATTAGTAGTTGTATTATTGCTACACGGATAGGGATTCGGTACTTGAAATGAGGCGCGGCAAAGCAGAAACGTCGCTCGGAGCGGAGATAAGAATAGTGTTGAAGCAACCAAGTAGCATAAAGCAAGAAGCGTTTACCTTGGTGGAGTTACTCGTGGTGATCGCCATCATAGGCGTTCTGGTCGCGCTTCTCTTGCCTGCAGTTCAGGCCGCACGCGAAGCTGCGCGCCGCACGCAATGCCAGAACAACATGAAGAATGTTGCCTTGGCGATGATGACTTATGAATCGGCAAAAAAAACTTATCCGGCTCCTGCTTACATGGTGCCCAATGCTTCGGCGCAGAACACTCTTGTAGACAATGTCCTGTACACCAATTGGTTGATCGAGTTGTTGCCTCAACTCGAAATGGCGAATTTATACGATCGCATCGATGCCCAATGGAACGTCGCATCAGCGGCTAATTCAAGACGTATAACTGATCCTGCCTCGAAGACTCCTAATGACGTCGATGAAATAGCGACCGAGATCCCAATTTTCCTTTGCCCTAGTGATAATGGAAGTGGGAATCCGTTTGTAGGTGGCATCAACAACCTGCAATGGGCACGGGGTAATTATGGTCTCAATGCATATCAATATTGGGGAAACAACGAAAACAACCAGATTGCTTCCGGAACTACCGGAGGAAGTGGTAGTAAACTTGCCGACTTTCTCGACTACAATATCGGCATGGGCCCCGTAGGCTCCGAAGGTTACGCGCTCAAACGGATTTCGGATGGACTGAGTAACACCATTATGATTGGTGAGATGCGGGTAGGACTGAGTCCGCGGGATCGTCGCGGAGTATGGGCCATGGGAATGTGCGGCTCGAGTTTCCATTGTCGTCATGCTTCCGATGTCCTCGGAGCAGTCAACTCCTGCGGTGGTTTAGATGACGACGTGCAAGGGGCTTCCGACATTATTGCCGACGTCGGCGAGGCAACCCTTCGCGCTGAATGCATGATGCCAGATAGTGGCGTCAATGCGAGTGGTGAATCGGTTATACGCAGCGTTCATGTCGGAGGTGCCTTTGTCGCCATGGCCGATGCGAGTGTGCGATTCGTCAGCGATTTTATCGATTCAGGAAATATTACGGGAGGCTCTTGCATCGGCTGCTCCAATCCTAATGACATACTTCAACAGAATTTTGGCATATGGCAGAGACTGAATATCTCTACCGATGGTATGTCAACCGGCATCATAGAATAGTCACTTAGAGTTGTGGGGCGATCTTTCCTCGATACCTGTTATATGGCAGTTTTAAGAAAGAACATGATGAGGAATTTACCAAGTAGGATGCTTGTAACCTCCTTTTTTCTGGCATGGCTCGTTGGTTGCTGGGGTTCAGTTTCACCCTACGACTACATACCAGTCACTGGCAAAGTCACCTATGAAGACGGTACACCGATCCCATCGAGTGGATTCGTCTTGAAGTTTTATGCACTAGATGCTCCCGAAGTGGAGAATATGTGGCCACGACCTGCCCAGGCAGATATTGATAGCAACGGCAACTTTGATTGTGCCACGAGCTATAAATATGGGGACGGGTTAATTCCCGGCAAGCATCGCGTCGCCTTTTTCTATGCAACCGATAAGAGTGGCAAACTGTTAGTTCCCAATGAGTATATCCAAGCCGGCGATTCCCCGCTCATCGTCGATACTGCTGATGTCCCCCTTCATATCAAAGTCCCGAAACCCTGATATCGCTATAGGACGAGTCATTTTGCTGTGGTTTGATAGGACTCGGTAGGCGGAACAAGAGAGAAATCAGAATGCTTCGCGGAAACCAACTCAGGATCGTCGTTTGCATCGTCCTCGCCTTTTTTCTCGGTCTGGTGGTTGCAGAATCTTCCTCGGCGAATCCGGCGATCTATGAGCCAGGCACGGATCCTGGCGTGGGATTCAATCTCATTTCGTGGGGCAATTTCGCCAATGGGACAACCATCTGGCAGAATGCCGTGCAATCGGTTTTTGATGCCGGTTTCGACGAAGTGTCGCTCAGCCCCGTGCGATTCTATACGCCGGGCTTGGGGTCAATCGCCGCTTCCTCTAGCAGCGGTCCTGAGCTTAGCCATGTCGCCGCGGGGGTCGCTAGGGCGAAACAGCTTGGCATGCGAGTGACCGTCAATCCGTTTGTGGAGCCGGTTGGGTTTACGAGTTGGAGAGGAACTTACAACCCCTTGCCAGGGAGCGCCGAGTCAAACACCTTTTGGAACGAATACCAGCAATACATCGTCGATGTCGCCAGCATGGCTCAGGCCAATGGAGCCGACTCGATGACGGTGGGAACCGAACTGAAGGCGCTCACACTTAACTCTGGCAACAACGCCCATTGGACTTCAGTAATCGACGCCGCGAATGCAGTGTTTAGTGGTACCTTGGGATATGCCGCCAATTGGGACAATTATCAAAGCAGCAATGTCACAAATACGATTTGGGAGCACCCTGCAATCGATTATATCGGCATCGATTCCTATTTCCCAAACCTTCTCAATAACAGTCAGGCCGACGCGTCGGGGAGTTATCCTAATCCTTCGTTTATCAACCAAGTAGAAAGCGCCTGGAATAACAAGCTCGATAACGAGATTCTTCCCTTTGCCGAGGCTCGCAAAGGGGGAACAGGCATGCCGATCGAGTTTACCGAAGTTGGTTACTTGCCGCGCAATCGCACGTCCGTCACTCCTCAGGGCGAAAGCCAACCGGTCGACAGAGACGAACAGAACATGGCGTACGAAGGGCTGATGAGAGCACTGGATGGCCGACAGGCTTCGGGAGATTTTCTCTCCACGCACATTTGGAACTGGGGCATGCAAGGCACGGGTGGTAATCTTTGGGATATGGGCCTCAGTGGTTCCCAGCCTCACCCAGATAATGTACAGACGTCCCAGTGGCTCTCGACATTTGTTAACACCAAGGGTAGCGATCCGGGCGATCCACCAGCAGGTGCGACACAGATACTTTACAGCTTCGAAAATGGATTGGATGGCTTTTTCTATCCTAACTTCGAGTCTCAACCTGCCAGTGCTTTGTCCCAGGCGACAGGCACTGGTGCAACGGATGGCAACCATAGCCTCGCCATCACCAAGCCAACCTCTCCCTGGACATGGGACGCAAAGGTCGAGATGATCGGCGGTCAACTCCAGGTTCTCAAAGATGCTTTGCTCGATAATATTGATGACTACCTCCTAGAAATCGATGTCACTTATGTTGCCAGTGATTTGCCTTTGGGACTGACCGATTTGAACATGCATGTTTCGCTTGAGACGAATCTCGATGGTTGGAATCAGACTTTCCCTTACGCTGACATTGATAATCCCACAAACCGGTCCTTCCAGGTCGAAATCCCCCTGAGCGCGTTTAACCTTAGCAGCGGTATTTCTTCGGCAAATTTGCATCTAGGTTTTGTCGGCCAATTCTCGGGGAGTACCAAGATCTACATCGACCGCATCGCGTTGACCGACACTACTTTTGTCGCCCCTGAAAACGCCGACTTTGATGGAGACGGAGATGTCGACGGCACTGATTTTCTTATCTGGCAACGTGGCTTTGGCGCGGGGACGACGCTGGCTCAAGGAGACGCCAACGGTGATGGAGCGGTCGACTCCACGGACTTGACCATTTGGCAA
Organism: Bythopirellula sp.; assembly: GCA_041738415.1. Classification (GTDB taxonomy): domain Bacteria; phylum Planctomycetota; class Planctomycetia; order Pirellulales; family Lacipirellulaceae; genus Bythopirellula. Next base: position 29,319 of record JBGSPU010000029.1, on the reverse strand, counting down.
ACCCAATACGGCGCGTTGGCAAATCTGACCACGGCGCTGGCAGTTCCTGAACCCGCCTCTTGTCTGTTGCTCCTATTTTATGCAGGGATGTTTCTCCGGCGCAAACAAGACGTCTGAATCGAGTAAAATAAAGCGCCCGTGTTTTAATTCTGGTAAGGCGGAAACTAGTATGTCCCGCGAAACACTATTTGCAATTCTGCTCGGAGTTTTGGTGATTTCTCTCGCCAAAGCGCAGAACTATCGCTATGAAGCTGAGACTGGCAGCCTGTTCAATGTGGTCACCAGCAGTTCAGTCTCGGGGTACTCTGGAACAGGTTATGTAACGGGTTTCAGTAACCAAGATGCTGTCGAAGACTATTTTGAACTCCATGTCGACGTCCCCGAGGGACTTTACGAGATGTGGGTTGGCTATCGCTCCCAATTCGGCCCCAAGGGATACGACTATCAGGTTGACGGCGAGTTCGGCAGTGGTATGTTCGATCAATCGTCGTCGTTCGCCGAAGATCGTGCGGGGCTGTTTCATCTGGGAACTGGCACAAATACCCTCGGCATTTATGAAGGGTGGGGATTCTTTGACATCGACTATCTGGAGTTTCGGCCATTCACTCCTCCAACACTCACGCCGATTGCCCCGGTCCTCGTCAATTCTCAAGCGGACTACCGGACTCAAGTGTTGATGAACTATCTCACGAGCCAGTATGGCAGCAAGACCCTCTCGGGCCAGCAGCACGAGACGAGCAAGAACCTGTCGTTTCCCGTCCAGAGCTATCTGAATAAGTCGGGGGGTATGATTCCCGCGATACGCGGTTCCGATTTGATGGAATACTCTCCCTCGCGGATTCAATTCGGCTCGAATCCCCGCAACGAGACCGAGCAATCCATCGCCTGGGCAAAGGATACCGGCGGCATCGTGACCATGACGTGGCATTGGAACGCCCCCGCGAATCTAATTAACCAGTCAGGCAAGGAGTGGTGGCGAGGATTCTACACTTACGCCACCACGTTCGACTTGCCAAGTGCCCTGGCCAATCCAGCAGGGAGCGACTACCAGCTCATCCTGCGAGACATTGATTCCATTGCCGTGGAACTGCAAAAGTTTGAAGACGCCGGTGTACCGGTGCTCTGGCGTCCGCTGCATGAGGCACAAGGGGGGTGGTTCTGGTGGGGTGCCCATGGCCCGGAAGTTTTTAAAGAGCTTTGGAATCTGACGTATGACCGATTGACTAATGTGCATGGGTTAAACAACCTCATCTGGGAATTCACTTCCTCGGCGGCTGAAGGGGATCATCTCGATTGGTATCCGGGCGATGATGTCGTCGACATGGTGGGGCTAGATATTTACACCGACCCCAGTTCAAGCATGAGCGGTCAGTGGTACGACACGCTAGAGCACTATGATGGCCGCAAAATGATTGCCCTTTCCGAAACGGGCACGCTCCCCAACCCAGAACTAATGGACCAATGGGACATCGACTGGAGCTATTTTTCTCCCTGGAATGGCAGCTTTGTAGACGCTATGTCTGCTGCCGATTTGCAGGCAACCCTGGGTCATGAAGATGTTATCACGCTCGACGAACTGCCCGTCTTGCCCTGGAAAGATAATGCGATATTCCTGAGCGCGGACTTTAACTTTGACGGGGCAGTTGATACCACAGATCTGGGAATTTGGCAAGCTGCCTACGGAGCAACCGGAGCCGGAGATACCGATGGTGACGGCGACAGCGACGGAGTCGACTTCCTCAACCTGCAACGGCAGTTCAACCTAAGTTCCAATTTGGCTGCTAAGAATCTCGCTGTTCCCGAGCCGTCTTTAGTTCTACTTTTCCTCTTTTCTGGTGTATTATTCGACAGGCGAAGAGCGCTCAACAATCGAGAGAAAGATTATTGTTGGAGACAAAGCAAATAGCTATCCATAGAGTTTCATTTTCGATCAACAGCATGCTAATTGGATTGTTTTTTTCCTGCCGTCGAAGCGGCACAAGTTTCCGCTAATCACAACTTGGCTTGCATCCGCTGCATACGCATTCTCAATGCTCTTCAAGGAAACGAGCCGTGCGCAGTTCCGGCAACTTGGGCGAACAAATAGCACTCACGCCGGAACTCGCATTACTGGTTCCGACCTAGGGTCAGCGGTTACCCCAAAATCGCTGTTTTTTTTCCTGACGTCTCTTCAGCACACCTGCAATTTTTCGTCGTGCCCACCACCCAACTTTGGAACCTTTCAGCTCTAGGCTCACCAAGTTCGGCAAGCGGTCGACAATCGCTAAGGTGGACCTTGTGACGGGAGTGCCAGAGAGATCCAGGTGCTGCAATTGTTGGAAGGCATCGCAACGAAGAACAGCCTGGTCCGATACCTGACAGCCGGGAAGTTCCAGTCGCACAAGTTTATCTAAAGCGGCTGAATTCTGGATCAGCGTGTTGACCAGTTGCTCGGCTTGTTTGGAGTTTTCCAGCCGCACCGCAATAATCGACTCGGTCAAATCGGCAAAGTCTCCAAAGGAGCGTTGGAGCCAATCGACCGCGCTGGTCTCGACCTTGGCGCCAAAAGCCGTCAGCTTGTCGCCGAGTTCCCGAGACTGGAGGTAGCCATCCATTTGGCGGGCGATCCAGCCGCGTGAGTCGCGTTTGAATTCCAGGTACTGTTTGGCCTGTTCAAAGGCTTGGTGCAATGCGTTGAATTCGTGCGGATCGCCACCCCGATCAGGATGCAGGCTCTTGGCCTTTTGAAAATATGCTTGTCGGACGTCTTCTTCCACATAAGGAGGGGCCACTCCCAACACGACCATAAAGTCGGGGCGGCCGTCGGCATCGCGTTGAATTCGAGGAGCGGGCATATCCTTCATTGTAAATTGGGAGCCGAAGGAAGTAAGTCCCCGGATTGAGTGTCATTCCCGCGCAGGCGGGAATCCAGTTCTGGGGCCCCGCCCACGCGGGAAGGATGCGTCTGTCTGAATACCGGGGCTTACGCTGCTCGGCACGCAAAGAACTCCGGGAGCTTGCGCAACCCGAAAGCGCTTGTTATAATCCGAGATTCCATTTTGAAACGGAGTCACTCCATGCAGGATAAGCTTCCCGACGCCACCGCTTTGACGTTCGACGATGTGTTGATCGAACCACGCTACAGTGAGGTTGTGCCGTCAGATGTCGATCTTCATACCGACCTCACAGAGCGGATCGAGATGCGGCTGCCGATTCTCAGTTCGCCGATGGACACAGTCACCGAGAATAAGATGGCGATCGCTCTGGCTCAGGAGGGTGGCCTCGGCGTGATCCACAAAAACATGTCCGTTGAGCGACAGACCGAAGAGGTCGACAAAGTCAAACGAAGCGCTAACGGCATCATCGTAGACCCCGTCACGCTGCCCCCCGACGCTAGCGTTGCTGTCGCCCGGCGGACGATGGACGAGTCGAACGTGTCAGGCATCCCGATCACTGAGAATGGCCGCTTGGTGGGTATTCTCACGCGCCGCGATCTGCGGTTTCTCGAAGACAACAGTCTCCCCATCTCGAAAGTCATGACCAGCGAACCCCTGGTGACAGCAACGGGAACTGTAACGCTTGGGGAAGCTGAGAAGATTTTGATGGCAAAAAAGGTCGAGAAACTTCTGCTGGTTGACGAAGAATACAAACTGACGGGCCTGATCACGATCAAAGACATCGACATGATGCGGCGATTTCCTCAGGCCTGCAAAGATGCCCAAGGGCGCTTGCGGGTGGGTGCGGCGATTGGCGTGTTCGATTTCGAACGGGCCGCGAGCCTCATCGACAAAGACGTCGATTTCTTGGTCGTCGATAGCGCACATGGGCACTCGTCGAATGTCATTGAAACAGTCAAACAAATCAAAGCGAAGTGGGACATCGAGATAGTTGCTGGCAACGTGGCAACAGCCGAGGGTTGTCGCGATCTGATCAAAGCGGGTGCTGATGCCGTCAAGGTGGGAATCGGTCCCGGTTCGATCTGCACAACGCGGGTAATCTCCGGGATCGGTGTTCCGCAAGTTACGGCAGTGCTCAATGTCGCCCAGGCGGCAGTGGGTTCAGGGGTCCGCGTCATTGCCGACGGGGGCATCCGCTTTTCAGGAGATATTACAAAAGCCCTCGCGGCTGGTGCCCACGTTGTGATGTTGGGAGGCCTGCTGGCGGGGTTGGACGAGAGTCCCGGCGAACGTGTCCTCTACAAGGGCCGCACCTTCAAGGCCTATCGAGGCATGGGTTCGTTGGGGGCGATGATCCATGGTTCAAGTGAACGCTATCGTCAGTCGGACACGGACGGTGGCAACGGCAAGTTGGTCCCCGAAGGAGTCGAGGGCCGCGTGCCGTACAAAGGTCCGCTGAGTCCCTACCTGTATCAACTCGTAGGAGGCTTGCGGGCAGGAATGGGTTACTGTGGTACGAAAACTATTGAAGAGCTGCGCACGCACGCCCGATTCATTCAGGTTTCGCCGGCAAGCGTGCGGGAGAACCATCCCCATGATATCGCGATCACGCAGGAAGCACCTAACTACACCGCCGAGTTTACAGCGGTGGAAGAGCATTGATCTGGCACGCTGGCTGGCCGCCAGTGTGGTGGTTGGTTTTATCTCGTTATTCTCTCCAGTACAGGCTGGCAACTTAGACTGGGGACGCCCGGGCGACGTGCAGCCGGCAGGATTTTCTGAGTCTGGCAATCCCTTAAGGGCATCGCACAGCGCCACGTTTTTGCCAAGTGAGAGCGATGTGATCGCCGCTGCCTGGGAAGCCGATGATACGCTGGCCGCCGAACTCGAGGAGCCCCTCGCCGAGGCAGAACCGGCACTCGAATCAGCCAAGTCTGGCTTTGATAATTCAGCCTCTGAAAATCCATTACACACGGTCGATCCCTTTGAGGCCGACGACCGCATTGCTCAGCTTGTGAAGGATCCATTCGAAGAACCTCTCGAAGGCCCCATCCCGTCGTTAGATACAGACCTCGACGATATCGAAGAGGCCCTTGATCGGGAACGGCAACGGCGCGAGGAAGAAGCGGAAGAGGAACCAGAAGCGATGGATGACACCTCAGAGGTGGAAAGCCTCGACGAGATTGCCTCTCCCGACCAAGACGAGTCGACTCAAGTCCGCGAGGGTGGTCGAAGTGAATTCAACTTCGACTTGAAAGTGCCTGAAACGGAGTTGAAAACAAGGCGTCCCAGCCAGTTTCGCGACAACCGATTCGAGACAGATCGCTCGATCGAGGACCAGCAGAATTGCGAAGAAGAACTGGCCGCTGCCAAGGCCGACCGGGTGAGCAGTGTCGATCTTAATATTAACATTGAGGGGATACCTGGTGAGGATTATCCCTTCGAGTGTGCCTTTGGGAACGAACCCCTCACGCCACGCTCCTGGCCAGAAATCACCTACAACTGGAAGGCCTCGGCCCTGTGCCACAAGCCGCTGTACTTCGAACAAGATCAATTGGAGCGTTACGGACACTCTTGGGGACCCTACTTGCAACCGATCATGTCAGGCGTACACTTTTTCACGAGTGTACCAATCCTGCCGTACAAGATGGGGATCGAATCTCCCAACGAGTGCATCTACGCTCTGGGGCACTATCGACCCGGCAATTGTGCTCCGTATATGATCGAGCCGATTCCCTTCACCTGGCGGGCAGCGTTCTATCAGGCAGGTTTTGTGACCGGGACGGCGTTTGCCATACCCTAGGTGTAATCGGATGCATCGCGTGGGTTGGGCCGTAACCATATAATATCGCTCGTGGACCGTCTTACTCGACAACAAGCACGTGAGATCGATCGCCGCGCCACTGAGGAACTCGGCATCCCCAGTATCGTGTTGATGGAAAATGCCGGTCGTGGCGTGGTCGACGTGCTATTGAGCCGCGACACAACGTGTCGCTCGGCTCTTATCCTCTGTGGCAAAGGCAACAACGGCGGGGACGGCTTTGTCATCGCTCGACATCTGGTGATTCGTGGGATATCTGCGAAGGTCGCGATGCTCGCTCCGCCAAGTGAGCTAGTGGGCGACGCGCTCACCAACTATCAAATCCTCGCCAAGTCGCATCTACCAGTAGTAGACTTGTCGCAGGCAGGCGATCTCGTCAATGCCCTTAATAGCGACGCATTTGATGCCGACTGGCTAATTGATGCGATGCTGGGAACCGGTGCCCAGGGGGATCCGCGCGAACCGTATCAGACCGCTATCGAGTGGATGAATTGCCAAGACTTACGGCGACTAGCGGTCGATGTCCCCAGCGGGCTCGAATGCGACACCGGGCAGCCTTCGAAAACCACTGTACGTGCCGACGTGACTTGCACGTTTGTTGCACCCAAGGTCGGATTTGGGAATCCAGCGGCGCACGATTTTCTCGGCGAGGTGCAAGTTTTAGGGATTGGCATCCCTCCCCAAGTGAACGAATGATGCTATTATCGCCTGTTAGATCCTAGAGATAATTAGACGCGGGCGTTCGCGGATTGAGCGGATTGCCGCAGATAAGAAATCATTTCTTGGGATCTGTGCCCATCCGCCAAATTCGCGTTCATCAGCGTTCCATTTCTCTAATCAACGAACTTTATGACGTTACCTCTTTCTCAACCATTCAAAGATACAGTCTTCACTCCTGATGATCTGGCCCGTCTGGTTGCGGAGACATTCGTCGAACAGGTTGACTATCATAGGGAACTCGCCTCGACCAATAGTCGCACATTGGAGCTAGCCCGCGAGTTAGGTGAGATTCCCGTCGCGACGCTCGTACTCACTGAGCGACAGTCCGCTGGACGTGGGCGGGGCAACAATCGCTGGTGGTCGGGTGAGGGGGGGCTCGCCTTCTCGCTGCTTGTCAATTGCGATGCGCTCGCTCTGCCTGCCCGTCATTGGCCAGCCATCTCGCTCACGACCGGACTGGCGGTTTGCGATGCGATCGAGCAGGAGATCGGCGACGTCAATGCAAAATTAAAATGGCCCAATGATGTGTATCTTCGCGGTTGCAAGGCCTGCGGCATTCTGGTTGAAGCCCCCGACAGTCGTCGCGCTCGTGTGGTGATTGGAATTGGCATCAATGTGAATAATACTGCCGCCTTTGCCCCGCTGGAATTGCGAGGCCATGCGATCTCCTTATGCGATATTGCCCAGCGAACCGTATCGCCGACGGAATTGCTGATTAGCATCTTGCAGAAACTTGCAAGGCGACTGGCGAGTCTCGCCACAGGAGATCAGGATCTGCGGTCTGAATGGCAAAAAAGGTGTCTGTTGACCGGGCAAACTGTTTTAATTGAACAGGATGAACGAGAATTGTCGGGTATCTGCCACGGTATCGATGACGACGGCGCCCTGGTCCTGGAGACGGACCTGGGTATTGAACGGTGTCTTTCTGGAACGGTGACTCACTTTTCGTCCAACTTTGCTTAGGTAGCGATTGATGACGATCACATTACATTGGGTCCGAGGAACCGCACACTTTAATATCAAGTGACGCAACAAACATGTTCAAGTGGGACGAATATCAAAACCTTCGAGAGCCTTCACGACCACCATCCGAGTTGCGTCATGCCCATTTGGAGCAATTATTGGCACAACTTCAAGCGATCTCGCCGGAGACCATGTCGCTCAAGATTCTGGGAGAATCCTACGAAGGGCGACTCATTACTTGTGCAACCCTCGGCAAAGGGCCGCACCGCATCTTGGCCTGGTCGCAAATGCATGGTAACGAGCCAACGCACACGGCCGCCCTGTTGGATCTGATCGGATTCTTGCAGCGTGACCAGCAGCACGACACGGCCCGTGTGATCCTCGAGGGGTGTACTGTCAGTCTCGTGCTGATGCTTAATCCCGACGGTGCCGAACGCTATCAGCGTCGCAATGCGCAGGACCTCGACATCAATCGCGATGCCATGCACCTGGCAAGTCCCGAGGGCCGCATTTTGCATGAACTCGTCGAGAGTATACGGCCCCATTTCGCTTTGAATCTGCACAATCAAAATCCGCGCACTGCCGTGGGAGTTCAGCGACCCCAACCTGCCGCCGTTTCGCTATTAGTGCCACCCATCGACGCCGCCGATAACCAAACGGAAGCGACCCAACGAGCGAAACAATTGGCCAGTGTTTTTCTAAACGCAGTGAAACCACATTGCCCGGAAATGATTTCTCGCTACGACGCTGACTTCATGCCGCGCTGCTTTGGTGAGTGGGTCCAGCAACAGGGGGTTGCCACCTTGACAGTTGAGGCGGGGGGCTGGACAGGAATTGATGCGACACCTTTAGTGCGGTTGCACTTCCTTGGCCTTATTCATCTGTTGGAAGCAATCGCCACGAACAGTTATCTTCATGCAGACTCGGCTGACTACGACGCACTTCCTCGATCCAGTGAGCACTATTTGTTTGATCTGTTGATCAGTGGGATAAGAGTGGTCAATAACGATTGGCAAGATTTATTTGTTGCTGATTTGGGAATCAATCAGACTGATGAAAGTCCCTGCTCATTAGGCGCTGGCGGCAAGATCGAAGACATGGGCGACTTGCATCTCACGACTGGAAAAACAAACATTTTGGGGGATGGCTTACTGTGCCTTCCTGGAAGAATTGTCTACCAACCAGATTTCACACCACGCAACCTGCTGACACAGAATGATGCAGAACAACTAATAAGATTAGGCGTAACAACACTTATCGGTAGAGTAGATTGCGGTCAGAGTGAGGACCTCAAGGCGCTCGAACAGCTTACTGAGAGTTCCAAATTACCGTTGAATCTTGGATTTGTGGCAGGGGGGGCTGCTGGGATGGATTTGCAAGATTCCTCTACGAATCTTTGGACTGCTATTACTTGCGGGGTATTGGGGATTCTGGATGAAGGAGTTTCTTGGGAATTAAAGCGACTATTTGAAAGCTTCAGTTTACCCATAATCAGTGTGCAGCTACTCCCCTGCGCAACGGACTCTCCGTTGAACGTCGCTAATTACTCGCTACAGAATCAACAAGTTGCGAATCTGTTGAAACTTCCCGGCTCCGGCCGGATTCAATTGAATTCGCCAGCCGACCTCATTCTACTAAAGGCTCCCCCGAAGCCTGACTCCCAAGATTCGATCACCTGGAACGACTTGCAACAGGTGATCGTCGCGGGTAGGGTTGTTTTCGATTGCGGCACTTGTGAGGACGCTGGTGTGGGAAAAGTGCTCAAGAGTCACCTGGCTTCCTCGTAGCATTGGGAATCGACCACGCATGAAAAAACTACTTGCCCGAGCCCTTTCCCCTGGTGACGCAATTGCGTTAGTGGCCCCTGCCGGCCCTGTGATCCGAGAGCGAATTGAACTTGCCATCGCTCGTCTGGAGGAACGGGGTTTCCGGGTCAAGACCTACGGCGACTTGTATCGGTCCCGGGGCTATCTTGCCGGGGATGATGCCACGCGCGCTTCGGAACTCATGGCAGCGTTTGCCGACCGAGAAGTCGCGGCTATCTTTCCAGCGCGCGGCGGCACCGGGGTCATGCGTATTCTTGACATGCTCGATTACAATGTCATACGCCGCAATCCAAAGATTCTCACGGGTTTCAGCGACATTACCGCTTTGCACGCGGCCATTCAGAGCCAGACGGGTTTGGTGACGTTTCACAGTCCCAATCCTCAGGACGGGCTTGGTATGCCCGATGGTTTGTCGACTCTTTCGGCCCGAACTTTCTGGCGCGCCATTCTTGCCGAGAACTATGCGACGTATCATGCAGGCCCCTTCGAATTGCCACTGACGTCAGAAGAACAAGCAGCCATCGCGACTTTTGCTCCCGGCGTGGCGTGTGGTCGGTTGGTGGGGGGTAATCTGGCCTTAGTCTGTTCGCTTTTAGGCACACCTTACGAAATCGCCACGCGAAAGAACATTCTCTTGCTCGAAGACGTGGGCGAGCAGCCCTACCGGATCGATCGATTTCTGAATCAGCTTCGAATTGCCGGGAAGCTGGCTGGTTTGAGCGGAGTGATATTGGGGCAATTCACCGATTGTGAAGCTGAATCAGGGAAGTCGAGCCTCACGTTGGATGAGATTTTCGCGGACTACTTTTCCCATCTCGATATTCCGATACTGCAAAACTTTCCGACTGGCCACACGAACGACAATGCGACGCTGCCGTTGGGGGTAGAAGTGGAACTCGATGCCTCGGCAAAAACCTTGACCGTTCTTGAGCTCCCGGTCCGATTGGGGTAGTGACGGTCGCAATCGAGATGAAAATAAGGTTGGCTCCTCACCAGAATTTGTGGGTGATTGATCAGGTTTTGGCAGGCGGGAATGCATTTTTTCAGGCATCGGCAGGGCAAAAAGAAGGTTCCCTCCAGACGTGGTGAACGGTAGCGCTGGACATTGCTCAATCATCGAGTAGGCTGGTTTTTGCCTGGTGAAACGGAGTCGGGCTCTGCTGGCGAGCAACCCGACGAGGGATAACCAGGTCAGGGCGGGAAGAAAGCCCCGCTTGGCCCGGACGGCTTGTTCCGTCAGGATCGCTTTTTGGGGGCCAGATTCCTGAACCATTCTTTTTGCCCTGAAATACCTCGAAAACGCTTGTCATACACGCCCAAAAGCCACTTGGCGACCCACAGATTCTGGTGAGGAACCCAATATCTATACTGAGTTTGACACCGTCCCACAGGGAAACTTGGTGTGGACCGGTAGCCAAGCAAATGGTCTTGAGTCAGTTGGACAAACCTGCGGCGCTTGGAATAGCTTTTCAGGCACCGGAGCCATTGGTAACCTTAGCCTGCACACAGGTGGCCAGTTTATGAGAAGTGGCACCCAAGGCTGCACCAACGGTGCTCGTCTTTACTGCATTAGCCCTCCTGGAATCTAAGTGTACTTCCCCGGGTAAAACTACCTAATTGTAAGTGAGAGGCGTTTTCCCAATGCCAAGGCGTAGCGTTGCAGCGTCTTGACGGTTGGATTGGGGGAATCCGAGTTTTCCATCGTGGAGATCGCGGCCCGTGATATGCCCGTTCGCTCCTGCAAATCAGCCAGAGACAATCCTTGACGCTCACGTTCCTTTCGCAGGTCGCTTATTACTTTCATGGCCGACTGATGGGCTAACTCCATCGCCAGTAAGTCGGCCTCTATTTCTGGACGCTCCTTCTCAACCTCAGCTCGCAACTTGTCAATGCGCACTTTTTCGGCGGTTGAAAAATCCCGATAGATGCGTTTAACAGTGCGTGGCATGATTCAATCTCCTTTGGTAGGCCGAAAGGCGGTGATCGGTAATATCGTGTCCTTGTCAAGCCATTCATAAACACAGGCGATGAAGTCGCCCTGCTGCGTTTGCCCTTTGGCAATGTCCCTACCGGTCGTTCGGCTTTTCTCAAGTTTCATTGGGTGCATAACTACAAACTCGAACTCCTCGGGTGTCACACCATGCATTGCGAGATATTTGATAATCTCATCATTCCATTGAAAAAACCAATAAGGCACTTCGATGGGTCCTTTTTCTGTTCATTATATTGTAACATTCGAATCCGGGAAAGTCAAACTGGAAAGATTTATAAGCCCTGCTGCCGCCCCTGCGGGGCATTTGTTGCAGTTCCTCTCTTGCCGGGGGCTTACGGCACCCTGGCTAGGGACTGTGGCCATTTCGTGGCTGAGTTTGGCTAGTGGAGATCTCGCACCGCTTTGCCTCGTGAACTGGATTCAATAGTTGGGGCAGGCGGTTCGCAGTTCACCAATACGCGTCGTGCGCTAAACCGCCACCATCGCCCCCAACTCCCGATCAACCGCCTCCGCGATCCGCCGGCATTCGCTCATCATCTGCTCGAATTGGGCAAAGTTCAGCGATTGATAACCGTCGCTCATCGCCTTGTCGGGGTTGGGGTGGACCTCGACGATCAGGCCGTCCGCACCCGCTGCGATCGCTGCCTTGGCCATGGCCGTGACGAGGCTCGTGTGACCTGTGCCGTGGCTCGGGTCAACAACGATGGGCAGATGGGTCCGTTGCTGCACGTAGGGTACCGTGGCCAGTGGGAGGGTGAAGCGCGTGTGAGTTTCGAAAGTGCGGACTCCGCGCTCGCAGAGCATGACATTCTGGTTGCCGCCGTCGAGAATGTACTCGGCGGCGAGTAAGAACTCGTCGATGGTGGCACTTGGCCCGCGCTTCAACAGCACTGCCCGAGGGGATTTACCGACGGCTTCGAGCAAGCGGTAATTTTGCATATTGCGAGCACCGATCTGGAGGACGTCGGCGTATTCGCTGACCAAGTTCACATCGTCTGGAGAGACAACTTCGGTTACGATCGCCAAACCCGTTTGGTCACGGGCATCGGCCAGCATTTTGAGGCCATCCTCTTTGAGGCCCTGAAAACTGTAGGGGCTGGTTCGCGGCTTGAAAGCCCCGCCACGCAATGCTGTGGCTCCAGCAGCTTTCACAGCACGAGCACAGGCGATTATTTGCTCGACTGTTTCCACCGAACACGGACCGGCTATCACGCCAATGGTGCCGTTGCCGACCGATAAGCTGCCGGCGGTGATGGTGCTGCTTTCGGGCTTGAGCTCACGACTGGCCAACTTGTAGGGAGCAAGTATCGGCAGGACTTCGTCCACGCCGGGGCCGCTCTCCAGGGAACTGATCCCCGCGACCCGTTCCTCGCCGACCGCCGCAATTACGGTACGCTCGGTTCCTTGGATCACGTTGGCTTTCATTCCTAGCGATTCAACATTGGCAATCATGGTGTCGATATCCTCCTGCGAGGCATTGCGTTTCATTACAATAATCATGGGGGGCTCCGGTATGGGGTGGTGAGGGAGTTAGTAGCTGGTTCTTAAACGTCGCCTCTCGCTCCGCGAAAGTAGCGCTACTTTCGCGGAGCGAAAGGCGACTTTATTCACTCTTAAACACAAAAAACCCCGAGAACCTACTGAGGTGCTCGGGGCTTGTGAGTGTTGTCTACGTATCTCAATTTAGCAGCTACGCATTACCTCCGGCCCCGCCACCTCTTGTAAAGAAGAAGTAGCGAGTGGAACTAAACCAAATGTAGCTGTAAGATGCCTGCATAGCTGTATTCTGATTACGGACTAAGTTTTTGGCAAGAGATAAACACGAAAAATGAATATCTCCCCAAAACTTAACCAGTGGTCGCTTTCTTTAAGACCCAGTCTCCCCAACGGGGGAAAAGCTGTGCCAATGCCAGCAGCCAGCGGACTTTCCAGGGCACAACCAGTTCCGGCTCCCGCCGCTCACAGGCGGTGAGAATACGCTCGGCGAGCCAATCCGGTTCGATTCCACGGAGCTTAGCGCCAGCCCCCGGTTTTTGAGCCTGGTCGGGGATGTCAGCCGCATCATCCACGTAGCGCTCCCCCGCATCTTTGCGTTTTATGGGTCCCGGACAGACCAACAAGACGTGTAACCCGGCGGGTCCCAGTTCGAGGCGAAGTTGCTGAGAATAAGCGCTCAAGGCAAATTTGCTGGCCGGATAGGCTCCCAGATAGCGTGGTGCAATCTTGCCCGCCAACGAGCCAATGTTCACCAGATTTCCGCTCCGCTCGATCAACATCGGGGCAAACGCACGAGTCAGGCGGACGACGGCCAGGAAGTTCAGTTCCCACAGTTGTTGGAAACTCTCGACTGTGCTGTCGAGAACCTCTCCCCGCGTTGATCGGCCGGCACAATTGCAAAGAAAGTCTAGTCCACCAAATCGCTCTCGGACTTCACGAACAAACGAATCGACATCTGCCTGATTCGTCACGTCCCCTGGCATGGCTAGCACCTTGCCTCCCGTTGCCCCCAATAATTCAGTCGCTCGCTCCAGGGGTCCCAGGGATCGCGCATTGAGTACGACCGTCGCACCACGGCTCGCCAGACTCCGCGCAAGGGCCAGCCCCAAACCGGAAGAGGCCCCGGTCACCAGACAGTTCTTGTTTTGCCAATCGGTCGACATGGTTCTTGGGTGACAAAAGAGCCCATATTGAAGTGGGTCTTGTACTATCTGTATTGTTTATACTGTCTACCGGATCGCGACTGATTCCGGCTGTGACCCGGCAGGGGACGTTTCTGATTCCCAGAGAAGTATGGTTTAACTGCAGAATCCAGGCAAGCTGGCCTTCCTTTCACTGTACCGCCCGAATTTTGCACCGAGTTTCAACTTTACAATGCTTTCCATTCATCGGACACTAAGGCACCTTCTTAATGACCGCTGTTTCCACAGATTTCCCGCCAGAATCCTACATAACACTCTCGCCTGCTGATTTCAGCAAACAATTCGACGAAATTGGACGACTTATGGATGAGTACAACCTCCCTCTGAACCGTGTCGAAAAGGCACACACTAAGATCGTTGCCACGGTAGGGCCATCTTGCTGTGAACTCGCACAACTGGCGATACTGGCTCGTAGTGGGGTCAGTGTCTTTCGCCTCAACATGGCCCATGCGGGTCCAGAACAACAACAACCTCATGTCGATCACATTCGTCAGGTGAGTGTAGAACTCAATGAACCCCTGGCAATCCTGGTGGACTTGGCTGGCCCCAAGTTTCGGCTGGGCGTATTGCCTGACGAAGGCATTTTTTGTGGACGCGACGAAACATTCTTCTTGGTGAAGCGGGATCCCTCCGCTCCGAATGAATTGGTTACCACCTACGAGGCCCTCGTCGACGAACTATCAGTTGGCGACTTGGTGATGCTGGCCGACGGTACTGTTAGCATGCTGGTCGAAGAATTAATGCCGGATCGAGCGCGGTTGCGCGTACAACAACATGGTATTATTCGCAGCCGCCAAGGGATCAATCTCCCGGGCGTAAAGCTGAGTGCTCCTGCTATCAGTGTGGAAGACCATCAACATGCGATTTGGGCTGCCAAGGCAGGGGTTGACTTCGTGAGTCTCAGCTTTGTCCGCTCTCCGGACGAGGTTCGCACACTCAAGGACATCATCCGTTCGAACAGTTCTACTGCCAGGGTGATCGCCAAAATCGAAAAGCGCGAAGCTCTTGAGCGGCTTGATGAAATCGTGGCCGAGGCGGATGGTGTGATGGTCGCCCGTGGCGATTTGGGTGTAGAAATCGATGTGGCCGAGATGCCACTGGCACAGAAACGCATCATCCGCACCTGCCATGAATTCCACAAGCCCGTGATCATCGCCACGCAGATGCTCGACAGCATGCACGAATCGCAGCGACCCACCCGCGCGGAGGCAACTGACGTGGCCAATGCGGTGCTCGATGGTGCCGATGCTTGTATGCTCTCGGGAGAAACCGCCATCGGTAAGCACCCGCGTCTGGCAGTAGAAACAATGAACCGCATCGCCCAAGTGACCGAGAAGAGTTTCTTCGATCAGCCACTCAGGCAATCCTCCAAAAAAACTGCCGATGGGCTTCACGAAGTCACCAGCGCCGTCGTCCGCGGGGCAGGGACGATGGCCAAGGCGCTGAACGCGAAACTTGTCGTCGTGGCCAGTCATTCGGGGCGAACTGCGTTGGCTTTGTCTCAGCAGCGCAACATCGTGCCTACCATTGGTGTTAGCACCAGAGAATCGACGCTGCGACAAATGTGTCTTTACTGGGGCGTCACGCCACTGCGTGGAGCGCCTGCAGAGAACATTGAGCAACTCATCAAACACACCGACGAATGGGCCTGCCGAGTCGGATTGGCCTCCAAGGGAGACCGCATTGTCATTGTTGGCGGTTCTCATCTCACCGCTGGCAAGGGCAACAAGCAAATGTCCAGCGGTGTGCACGATATTGTGATCGTGCATGAGGTGGAAGGTGTTACCGAATAGCTGGACTCGTAGGAGTTCAGGTGCGACTTGACGCCGTGAATCGCTTCGGACATTCTGAAGTGTCGCAAGCAGTTTTTACGAGTTGCCTCGGGAATGTCAGGATGTTTCTCTTTAGATCACTTACTTCAGCAGCTCGTTCGAATGTCTTGCTAGGAGCAGCTTTTTTTCTCTCCAATCTTGGCATTTCCTCTGCCGAGTCCTATTGGAATCAATTTCGCGGACCGCAGGGCGATGGAGAGACTACGACATCACTGCCGGTTGAATTTAGCGATTCTGTGAATGTTACCTGGAAAACAGCTATTCACGGCAAGGGCTGGTCGTCGCCCGTTGTCTGGGGAGATCAGATCTGGCTGACTACTGCCACCGAAGACGGCAAGCGGTTCTATGCCGTTTGTGTTGAAGCCGACTCTGGCTCTATCAAGCACGATATCTTGGTGTTTCAAGTTGCCGAGCCAAAGTTTTGTCATCCCACGAATAGCTATGCCTCCTGCACTCCGTTTATCAAGGACGGGCGTATCTATGTCCATTTCGGCGAGTATGGCACGGCCTGCCTCGATACGAGAACTGGTGAGAAGTTATGGCAGCGGCGGGATTTCGTCTGCGAAGATTTTCGCGGACCGGCATCGTCTCCTGTGGTGGTTGGCAATCGGCTCTTTATCCTGTTCGACGGAATCGATAACCAGTTCGTCGTTGCACTCGATAAACATACCGGCCGGACTCTCTGGAAAACAGAGCGAGATATCGACTACGGTACCGAGGAAGGAGACTATAAGAAAGCTTATTGCACACCGATGCTCATCGAAGTGAATGGCCAAGAGCAACTCGTCTGCCCCGCAGCAGTCGAGACCATTGCCTATGATCCTGAAAATGGTCGGGAGATTTGGCGGGTTCATCACGAGGGAATGAATGCCGCTGCCCGTCCAATCTTTGAAAATGGCTTGGTTTATATTACCGGCGGCGAAGGAGACACGAGTCTTGTCGCGGTACGGCCTGACGGCACAGGCGACATTACCGAATCACACCTGGTATGGAGCACCGGCAAGTCGGTTCCTGCCCGATCCTCGTTAATCGCAACTGGTGGCCGAGTTTTCATGACGAGCGATACGGGCGTTATCTCGTGTCTCGATGCTCTCACGGGCCAGCCAGTTTGGGCCAAACGCGCAAGTGGCGAATTTTGGGCTTCCCCCTTGCTGGCTGGTGAAAACCTCTACTTTTTCAGCAAAGAGGGAAAAATCTTGGTGATTGCCGCCGAAGACGAGTATCGGCTCATCGCTGAAAATCACTTCCCGGCAGGATTCAATGCGTCCCCAGCAGTGATCGACGATGCACTCATCTTGCGCACCTTCACGCATCTCTATCGAGTTGAGTAGGGTGGGCACTGCCCACCGCGCAAGTAGTATGAACTCAAAGTGAAAAGAAGATTAACCACGGAGACACAGAGGCACGGAGAAAACTGCTGTCTGAGTCGGTCGGGTGAAGAAATACCTTCATTGCTTATTAACTGGAATTATCACCGCGGCTGCTTAACGCTGCGGTTAATTGGCAACAAGCGGCCAATTCCGTCGGATCAACTGTAAGATTTGGTAGCTGCCTGACTCAATTCTAGCAGGAAATCATGCAGGCGCGAACAAAACTCTTATTGGTCAGTTGAAGATTGTTTACACCTCCCCCTCTCCACCTCGATAGATTTTCTGCCGCAGCGGATTGCGACTGCTCGTAAAGGGTCCCTCGGCTGTGTCGTCGATTAAGGCCATTGCCATCATTTGCAGTTTGGCGTCGAGGTCGTCGGCGTGGTGGACGATTAGCGCCTCGGGGGTCATCGGTGGTTTGGGCGAGCCCCACTCGGGGAGTCGTTGGTGGGCGACGATGATGTGCTCCAGTCGCAGGAGTTTTTCGTCCGAGATCGTGTTCTCCTCGGCCGTCTCACGGATGATATCGCGGCCTTGGAGGATGTGGCCAATGAGCGTGCCTGCGGGGGTGTACTCAGCACCGGCGGGAGTGGACGTCAGTTCGCGGACCTTACCGATGTCGTGCAAGATGCCGCCGGCGATAACAAGGTCTTTGTCTAGCTTCATATCAGGGATCAAGTCGGCGTACTTGTCGGCAAAGTACACGCACGACTTGGCCACACTGAGGACATGCTCAAGAAACCCCCCAACGTTGGCGTGATGATTGTATTTGGCCGCTGGGAGGGTAAGCAGAGTGACCTGATACTCTTCGAGAATCGCTTGCACGAATGTGGACAGCTCCGTGTCTTCGATTAAGTCCTTGGTGATAGCAATCAGTTCTTCATACATTTCCTCCGGATCAAACCGCGAACTTGGTAGACACATTGTGGGGCAAAAACCCTCGTCCGTGTCTGCCTCAACGACTGCACGGATCTTGCGGATTTCCAATTGCGGGCCGTAGTCCGTCTCCCGATAGAGGGCTCGTAGCTTGTAGAACTCGCCCACCGTCCATTGGTCGCGACAGACGGTCGCCCAACTCGTGTCGTTCCAGATAGGAAAGCTCACTTCGCGATGGGCATCGCGGAAGGCGACTTTATAGTACGGCTTGCCATTCTTGGTGGTGAGTTCCTCTTTGGACGAGAGCAGGGCGAAAAAATCCGCCTCCTGTCCATTGGTGAGTTGCGAGAGGGACGTAAGCGAAGAGGAGACGTCACCACCATCAAAAAGAGAAGTTTGTGCGTTAGACATAATTGAGACCTATTCTGCGGAGTTACTCACTCAGGGGAGCGAATCGCACTCGCTCTACCAGTTTGTGTTGTTCGCCGTTATCATCCATGTAGCCGGTGATCGCCGTGATTGCATTCATGGCGTAGCGATATTTTAGATTATAATCTGCATCGATTTCCACTTCCTGATCTGAGGAACCGGGCCCTGCCTCGTCGCCGATGAGGCTCCGAATCCGCGATTGCAGATGGTAAAAAGGGGCATCCCCTTCGAGCACTACGTCTCCAAACTGTACTCGGGCCAGTTCTCCCTCGGGCGTCGCCCGCAGCCGGACCCTTAACAAAGGGGTCTCGCTCACCGCGCTGGCGGTGCTGGTTTGAGCCGAGGGCATACGAATATAAAAATCCCCCTCAGGCAATACGATCTTAAATGTAAACACAAAGAACACCATCAGTTGAAACACGATGTCAATCATCGGCGTCATCTGCAGGACGATTTGTTCTCGGTGATCGGTGTTGCGAAATTTCATTTGGGGAAGTTGCGAGTTATGAGGCGCGAGTTATGAGTCAGAGAAAATTGATTATTCCACATTCTGCATTTCGAATTCTGCGTGGATCAACCACCACCGATCGTTCGCACTTCGCTTTGTTTGCCGCGGAGGGCGAATTTTTCGAATCCCAGTTGCTGAGCAATCTGAATCACACGCTGCACTATGCCCGTCTTGGCATCCTCGTCGGCGCGGATGATTACCGTGACATCTGAGACCTTCTTGGTCATCAACCGCTCGATAATCTGTGTCTCCTGCAAGAGATCTGACCGCAGGGCACCAATCGTCATGAGCTCCTTGCCACCGTAGATAAAATGATCGTCGTCGGTCAGATGAATGGTCAGTGGTTGTTCGTAGGGAGCCTCGGGGGGACGGGCTAGCTCGCTGGCTGGCAGAGTGACGCGCTGATCCTGTTCGACTTCCGAGAAATTGATCACAAACATGAAAAAGGCGATCAACAGAAACGCCATGTCAATCATAGGGGTCAGGTCCCCTTCGACGATTCCCTGCGGTCCCCGTGGCTGTATGCGCATCGCTTGTAATTCCGACTATCGTTACGGCTGGGTGGGTTGTTTCTGGAAGCGATTCATGAGGCCCTCGCTGACAATTCCGACCTCGAGCACCAGACGCGCCACACGGTTGCGGAGCAGGTTATAGGCCGCTAGGGCGGGGATCGCCAGCGCCAGGCCCACGAGAGTTGTGAACAGCGCCGTCGAAATGCCTTGGGCAAGCGCCTGCGGGTCGGGCGCCCCCGTAGCCGTGTTGGCGATGGTTTTGAACGAACTGATCATCCCGCTCACCGTGCCCAACAAGCCAATCATGGGACTCAGTGATCCGATCAGTGCCAAATAGCTGAGCCGATGCTCTAACCTCATGTTTTCTTCTTCGCCGACCTCTTGCATTGCTTCGATGGCTTGGGTGTACCCGGCAGAGACCTTGGACAACCCCGCCGAGAGGACATGACCTAGGAACGATTCGTCAGTTTTGGCCAAATCGTAGGCCTGCTGATATTGTTTGGCGTCCAGTTGCTTTTCAAACCCTTCAACGAGTGTGCTGGGAATCACATTCTCCTTGCGTGCGGTAAGCAAGTTCATCACGAATAGTGCCACTAGCGAAACCGACAGGCCCATAAATACGAGTCCATAGAACCACCCCAAGGAGCCGGCGGCCCATTGCAAATAGCTCACCTGTTCCACAGTTGCTTCTGAAACAGGCAGGTCCTCGGTGACAGTAGGTTCTTGGGCCCAACCACTGGGCAACTGGAAACAATAAGCCATCATTGCCATTGAAATGAGGGCAAAAATGGGATGCCGCCAGCCGCGCTGAGAGAATAGTAGGGAGTGATTAGCCAATTGCATGATTGAGAATGCTCCAAGTGCAGTAAGTGTATTAATATGGCGGTGCCAAGCCTGTACTAATCTAACCTGCCGACTCGATTTTCGCCACGATTAAATCATCTTCCTTTTTCGCCTAATCCGTTCATCTTAACGTCCTAACCAGCGGCTCAAAGGATATTCTTCCCTCAATCGCTGCTCGGCATCTTTCGCACGAGTGGGCTGATTCAATTGATTCCAGACGCTCACCAAGCGAGACAAAGCTTCGGCATGTTCATCAGGAGCGGCAGGAAATAGCAAGTCAACATGCAGAAATGCGTCGCGGGCTGCCCGAGGATTATCCGCTGCCAAGTAGCAAGCTCCCAATGCGTTGTAGCCTTGAGCCAATAGCTGCGTATCGTCACTGGGGGCTGCGACGATCAGCCGTTTGATTGTATCGATTCCCTCCTGGCTCTTGCCTTTCGATGTCAAACTAACGGCCCGCTGCATCGTAGCGGCCGTAGCCACCTCATCCGATGCCGTATTACCCTTCGCCAACTCAAGAGCAGCGTCAAACTGATCAATTGCCCCTGCTGAGTCACCCTCGCGTTGTAATAATTGACCGACCAACAGAGCCGAGCGGGCTTTGTAATATGCGGCCGGGGCTTTTGCCAGCGTTTCGTACTTTTTTCGCGCAGCGGCAGATTCCCCCGCGGCGAGATACAGATCTCCTTGCAGCTCAATCATCTCGGGCACATGATAGCTGGTGCGATTGGTCGAGAGAAACCCTCCAACCGTAACGAGGGCTTCCTTCAAATTTCCTTTGCCTGCCAGTGCCAAATTCCCCTGGCAAGTTGCCGAGAGGAATTCGAACTCCTGGCGGACCTCAGGGCGGGCTAGTTCGGCAGGGTCCAGTTTCTCTACTGATTCAAGAGCCGAATCGAAGCGACCCCGGCCAATCGCCCTGCGGATCGCATTGAATTGGGGCGGCTCACCCGCAAAAGAGATGCTGCGGATTTCCTCGGCAGGAATCTGGCTGGTGACCCCTCCCTTAGAGATCGTCACTCCCAGCGGAGTCGTGCCCGTGATCTCGCCCGAGTCGATGCCATTGCGGCGCTGCACGCGGTCGATGCCTGTTTGTGCTTGTGAAGGGAGGGCGATCGAGTGAGTCACCAAAAAGGACAGACATATCAAAGCCGCGGTTCGTTGCAATAATTTCACTCTTGAGCCTCCTTCAACAACGAGTCAAACTTTTGTTGCCAGCCTGGTCCCCCCAGATCAGGATAAAGCTGCTTGAGCGTCTCGATGCTCTGGCGGACCGTATTTAACTGTTGGGAGCGCTGCTGGCCAGTAGCCATCTTGGCGGCGGCCAACCGTGCCTGGGCGGCATGGAAGCGGGCATCAAAATAGAGATTGTCATACTTTGCAGCCTTCGCGGTCGAAGCTGGATCTTTGTTCATCGCTGTAGTTCGCTTAGCTAAATCAGCGAACTTCGCCATTTTCAACCAACCCCATACCAGGTTCTTACCATCCGCCTGAGGTTGAGTCCCTTGGATTGCTTCTTCGAGCTTCTTAGGATCGGACTCGGAAGTTCCCCATTGTTGAAGTGCCTCGGCAGTTGCTTGCTGCAGTTCCGGAAAATTCGGCTTGTCGGCCAACACTGCTGTGAACTGTTCAACGGCGGGTGCATATTTCCCTTGTGCCAACAAACATTCTCCCAGCTTCTTGCGGACCGCTAAGATGGCGAGTTCACTCGGAGCAGTTTTAGGATCTTTTTCCGCGGCGGCCAGTAAATCGCGGTAGGCTTTTTCAGCTTGTTTAAGGTAGCGCACTGAGTCGGCAGCGCGAAGGCTTGCTCCTAGTTGCAAGCTCGTTTCTGCCAACCACGTACGCACCGACCAACTCTGTGAATCGCCTCGCTGTGCAACTCTTTCTAAGAGACTCGCAAAAGCGGCGGCCACACCGCGAGCCTTGGCTTGATTGCCACTCGCCGTGAGGGACTTGATCTCATCCTGAAGTTGCAGGCTAAGGTTGACATAGATGCTCGTGAGCCGTTTCTGAGCCTGCGCTGAAGAGCCGGCAGCTTCTTCCAACCGCTCCATCATGGCGATGGCTTTCTTCTCCTGGGGAGGCTCGACTGACAAATACACCTGCAAGGCGGCTTTAGATGCTTCCAGGGCAAAGGCTGAACTGCCGCTAAACTCTTTTCTATCGAGTTGAGCCAGCGGCCCAATCGTGGGATTTTCCAAAACCGTGAGCGCCTGGTCTGCATCGCCAATTGCGAGCAACAATTGCACATAATACAAAACGTCCGCGGCTTGAGAGAGACTGACCTGGGAGTTCTCAGACACCGCCCTGTAACCCTCAGCCAGCAATTTCTCAGAACGCGTCTTGAGTTCCGCCGTCGTGGGGTCTGTTGTTCCCTTGCCCTCGGCCAAAAGTTGCAAATAGCGAGTCCACAGCGCCCCCCCCAGGTTCAGACTCGCCAACCCGCGAGTCTGGGCGGGTAAATTGGCGAGCAACCGGTCTGCTTCGTCGAATTGATTTTCCCGCAGAGAGATCGAGATTAACAGATTGGTAGCAGTCACGGCGGCTGGAGAATCATTCCAGCGATCGACGATCAGTTCGGCGATCTCACGGAGATCCTCAGTTGCCTCGGCAAGTTCGTCTGGTTTCTTAGCCGCTTGAGCTTCGAGGAAAAGTCGTTCGTAAACGGCTAAGGTCACTTGAGCTGCTGTAGGAGCATAGGGACTGTCGGGATGCTGTTGGGCGATCTCAAGCCCCAATGCTGCCGCTTCGCTACGACGGCCCTCTTCCCAAAAGAGCCGGCTCAGGTAATAGCGAGCGGCAACCAAATCTTCCTGGGGAACTTCTGCGCCGCCAAATTCGACGGCCGACTCAAAATATCCAATGGCTACCTCGCGGTTGTCGTGGACTTGCTGCTCAAGATCGGACACCGCAGCCGGGTTATTGTTGACGGCCAACTTCGCCGCAAGTTGTGCTGATCCCATTTGCTCGAGCGCCGTCTTGCCCGCTGCAAAGGCTTCAGCAAAACCCTTGACTTCAATGGGTTTCACCCCGGTTCCCCCGGAAAGAGCAAGCGCCGCCCGGGCTTCATTCTGAAACTCGCCCGGTTGGCGTGTGACTTCGCGCAACAGCCTGCGCACTTCGGTTCGCAGGCGGCTCACATTTCCGTCCGCATCGCCGCTTTCAAGCTTCTGGTTGTAGGCATTCGCCAAACGAAAGGCGACGGCCAGCCATTCTGCTTGTGTGAGTTCTTCGGGGCGCGAGCGGTCGAGCCACTCGCTACATTCTTCGATGGCTTGGTCATAGTTTTCGGTGGCGAAGTGACACTCCGCTCGATAACGAACGGCCCGCGCGATCAACTTGCGAAAATCGGCCTGACCGACTGGTTGACTTATGAGTCTGTCGTAAATCTCCAGGGCCTCTTTATAATCGCCCATGTCTTGATAGCAGCGACCCTCATACAACTGGGCGTAAAACCCGACCAGCTTGTTCTCATATTCTTTTTGCAGATTGGCAAAACCTGCCGCGGCTGCTTCCAAAACCTCACGGCGTTCTGCGGAATCAGAAGGATAAGTCCGCGCTTTTTCGTAATTCAGGTTGGCCAGCAGGAAACGCACCTCGGCTCGCTTGTCTTCCAGTTCTTGCTTCTGTTTGAGGAGTTCTTTATTCAATTGTCCCAGCTTAGCACGTGCTAAAGTGTCCAGTTGAACTGCAATGGAACCCTCGACTTGCTCCAGGGTCGAAACCGCCTCTTCCAGCGAGGTGCGCGCTTCTTTCCGAAGTTGGTCTGATGTACCCTGCGGAGATAACTGTTCTACTTTCTTGAGGGCCGTGAGCCCCTGATCGGCCAGCAAATTGCCAAGTTCACTCAGCGCAATGAGAGAGTGGGGCGAGTCAGGGTTTTTTGCCGCGAACTTTCGCAATCCGTCTGTTGCTGCGGCAAGCAGTGCCTGCCGCTCGTTCCCACTAATCGACTGACGTGCCAAATTTCTGCGCGTGATGGCCAGCTCAAGTTCCACTCGGCTGAGAAACTCAGGCGTGGCCAGGGGATCGTCGCTGGCATGTTCGAGATATTCCAGCGCAACGTCGTGCCAACCCCGCTCGCGCAATTTGTCGAGAAATTCGTCGGCACGATCTTCGCCCTGGCCAGCGCTCGCCCGACCAACTCCAGAGAAGGCCAGCAAAAGAATCGCAGTGCCCAAGGTTCGACAAGCCATAAGTCTATTGTTCATACAAGAATATTCATCTGTTCCAGTAGACGGTATTATTCTACACAATGTTTACGGCTTAACCAGCAGGGAAACGCCTCACTGGAGTATGATAAACTATAGGGGTTAGCCGGAATGTTCCTAGTGTCGCTGGCCAGTTGCGTGCCCCCACCGAAGCATGGCACTTCCTTAACCCTTTCAACGAGTCTCGTGCATGTTGCGATTTGGATCCCCACATTCCAGAACTCAACCCCTCCTGTCCCACAAAAATGGTTGGCGAATCTGGTTGTTGGTGGGTCTACTTGGTGTAGTCATCGGCTCAATGCAGGCACGAGAGCAACCAGCAACCGTTGCCCAGCTCGATGCTCTGTTTCAGCCTGATCTCAATGAAAAGGAATCACCAGTAGCATATTCTGAGACACTTCAAGACGCAGAAGAGACTGGGTCCCATTCTCTCAGGCAATCATTAGAGGAGAAAGCAAACTCAGAGCCGGGAGTGGATCTATCACAGGTGCAGGACAACACCTATTTCCGTCCCGAAGAGAAGGATGCCTGGTTTGCAATTCTTGAAAGTCTGCGCAAAAAGACTTCTGCACAGATTCACATTGATTCCGTTGGTGAGGTAACTTACGCCCAATTGTTGTCACAACCGAATGTTTATCGAGGCCAGGTCGTCATGGTACAGGGGAGGGTGCTTCGCGAAGAAACTTTGGACGCACCCCAGAACGACGTCGCTATCAAGGGCTACCACCGGTTGGTGATGCGTCCCGCTGGAGGAGGTGTTTGGCCGATCATCGTCTATTGTCTTGACTTGCCTAAGAGCTTTCCTCGTGGCGATAAGCTCGATGTCGAGGTTGCGGTTCATGGGGTCTTTTTCAAGAACTGGTCATACGCATGGGAAGAAGGCCTTGGTTTGGCGCCTGTGCTACTGGCGCAGACAATCGACGCGCATCCTAACTTTCCCGCTGAACAGCCTTCGCCGGACTTACCAACTGCTCAAGTTCAAAAACCAGGAAATCCCGCTGGGGGTGTGGAAGGAGGCTTTCGGGAATTGTTGGAACTGGTCGGTTTGGGGCCTACCATGCTGGAGAAATTCTCCACGGGTACTGACTTCGTAGATGCCGATTGGCAGATTCTGACGCAACTCTTCACCCGCCTGCAACAGTACAGCGCCGCCGATCTCGCCCGCTGGACCCTGCCAACTACCGACATCTCGATCGAATCCGTCGGCGAACTCTTTGAAGTATCTGGAACGGTATTCGACTTCGAACCGATGGCCGCACCTGCTGAACTTGCTCGGCTTCTAGGGGTTTCCGAAATCTATCGTTGCCGTTTACGGCTTAGTAACTCACAAATCGTGACGTTGTTGACTTCAGGAGTCCCCCATCGTTGGGAAAAGGGGAACTCGCTATCTGAACCCGTTTCAGCTCAGGCAGTGTTGTTGCGCGACGGCGGCGAAAACTTGATAATGGTCGCTTCACGTATGAGTTGGTATCCCGATCGCGGTGTTCCTAGCGGACAATTACTCCTCGCTCAACATGGCATGGATGCCGCATTATGGGATGCCGTCAAGCAACGCGGGAAGTTCGCCTCCCCCGAGACGAGTCGCGAGGCGGAAGCCTTTTTCTCATGTCTAACCGCACTGAAGTCGCTTCCTGCCAACCAGTTGGCGGAGCAAGTCTCAGAACATCTCGCTCACCTAGCCGAGACCGGTTCCATGGAGGGGGGAATGACCGAGCAACAGATATCGGCCACCGTCGCCGAACATGCTCAGCAGGGGTTGTCGTCGGTGGTACCGCTGTTTCTCACTCCAGCAGAGCACGTCGGCGAATTGGTTCGCCTGGAAGGGATCGCTCGTCGCGCAGTGAAGATTGTGGAAGAGACAGGACCGGCCAACGACGATCTTGGAAATCGAACCGATTACTATGAGTTGGAGCTGTTTACCCCTGACTCACAAAACCTGCCTGTTGTTTGCTGCGTCAGTCAACTGCCGAAAGGGTTTCCCTTGGGCGACGAAATTCGAGAGCAAGTCCGCATCGAGGGCGTGTTTTTCAAGAGTTGGCGGTATCGCTCCCGGAAACTTGTTGATAGCAGCGGGGAGACAACTCGCCAGCAACAACGCTATACTCCGGTAGTCTTGGCAGGCACGGTGGCGTGGGTTCAGGCGGCTCCCGATCGGCCTGGTTGGTGGGGACTCGCCGCAGGAATTGGATTTCTAATCCTGTTGGCACTTGCTTGGTACAACTTTGCAGTCCATTGGCGAAGTGACCTGAGACCTAGGGCGACCGACGAGCGGCTCGATTTGCCGAACTTGTAAAACTTGGTGCCGAACTTAATCACACAAAGAATTTACCTGACATGCTTGGCATGAGTGTCCTCGAAAAACGAATATCAGCCCCACGCCAAAAACGGGTCGTAAAAAACCCCGTCCCTTGGTACACGCCGCGCTTTTGGCATGGTATGCGATTCTCGACGTGGCTGGGCGTATTGGCCCACAATCAATTCGATGTCTCCTTCACCAAGTTACACACAGCAACCAGCATCACACTCGTTTCCGGTCTCAATAGTTTGCTTGCCTTGATCGACCGACTTGTTTATTCCCGGCGCGTGAAAAAGGTGGAATTGCCACAGGCCCCAATCTTCATTCTGGGACATTGGCGGGCCGGCACCACGTTTCTTCATGAACTTCTGATCTGTGATCCGACGCACACCTACCCGAACACTTACCAATGCTTTGTGCCGCACCACTTCGTATTAACAGAGAAATGGCTCGCTCCGCTCACCAGCAAGCTCATCCCCAGTCGCCGGCCCATGGACAACATGGCCGCAGGTTGGCGACGCCCCCAGGAAGATGAATTTGCATTGTGCAATCTGGGTGTGCCAACCCCTTATCTTTCGATGCTGTTTCCCAGCCGGGGGGAGACTTATGCCGAGTATTTGGATCTGCGCACATTAGATCCCTCAAATCGTCAGACATGGGGCACCGCTCTGCATGAATTCTTCCAGCGGGTGACCTTCCGTGACTCGCGTAGAATCGTCGTGAAGTCGCCTCCACACACGGCCCGGGTTCGCACACTCCGTGAGCTTTACCCCGAAGCAAAATTTGTCCACATTGTACGCGATCCCTACGATTTGTTCGAATCGACCATGGGACTATGGAAGTCGCTCAACGAAGTGCAGCGTATGCAGGGTCTGGGAGACCAAGCATGGGTGGAAGAGTACGTCTTAGGCTCGCTGGAACGAATGTATGCTGCTTACGAAGAAGATCGCAAACAACTGGCGGAGAACCAGATCGTTGAACTGCGTTACGAAGACCTGGTCCAGGATCCCCTCAACTGCGTCCGCAAGGTCTATACGGAGCTAGAACTGGGAGATTGTTCTCGGGTCGAGCCAGCTCTGCAAGAACACCTCGCGGCGGTGAAAAACTATCACCCGAATCAATACGAGTTAGTGGAGGAGAAGCGGGCACTAGTTCGCCGCCGTTGGGCGAGCTACTTTGAAAACTACGGATACTGATTCCTAAGGAGATTCTCGGGTGACTCGACCTGCCGTCAATGAAATGGCACCACTTCGTGCGTGTGAAGCGGATGCGGAACACCTGGGAACTGAGTTGTGCATTCGCAATGGTCTGTCAAGTTCCAATAATCGTGCACAGAGATTTGAAGATAATGCGCTGCTATCAAGGGGGATGCCCCGCAAGTGCAGGGAGTAGTGACCGTCGGACCGGTGTCCCGATTGTCGCCATGAAATCCTCCAACGAGAGCACGGCGTAGTGTTGTCCGATGTAGATCACTGCAGGGGTGGCCCCGATTTCCGGTTGATAGTGGCAACGCAGGCGACGGATTCCTTGAGCAGCCAATTGTTTCCCTGCTTGACTCAAGTAAACTTGGGCCGTGTTGAAGGCCAGACAGGTGAGCGTCACTCGCGCCAGTTGCACCGCTAGATTACGACCCCACAGGGCCTCCTCCAAATGCCAGCCTTCCTTCAGTTCCCGATAAGCGTCGTTTTCGATGTGCCACCGGGGGCGATAAGCTTGAAACGCTGCTTGGCCTGTCGGCCACGATCGTGTGCTCACCAAAGTCCACGGCTTGTCATCATCCCTGGTCGGATCGACCGGGCAGATTAAGCAGGCCCACAATGAGGGGTCGGTTGCGCCCAATTCACGAGCTGCCTTCATAAAGCTATCCCAACTGGTTAGTCCCGGCTGGGGACCCATGTCGAGCGTGCGTCGGGACTTGTGACCTTGGATCACTCGCACATAGCTGATACGTTGAAATGGCAACATCCCCCCTGGGGCCAATCCTTCCAGGTCGCGATGGATATCTCGGTCGCCAGGCACAGGAACCAGCACGTCAATGCCTTTTCCGTACTTACACCAAGCCCACAGCGGCCCATCGGCATAGAGGGCATCGACCAACAATAAACGGATGCACTGCGGACCTCCTTGGCGGAGGGCCTGTTCGATTAGGCTGCGGGTGACAGCGGCTTCCTTCCCTTTTTCAGAGGTTGTCCCGGAGAGCAACCGCCAAGCCACGATAACCGGTCGGCGGGCCGAAACACACACCAGACAAACTAATCGCAAGTCCTTCTCGAGTCCCGTTCCGTCAATGGCATACACCTGACCACGAACCAAGTGGTGGTCGAACAGCCCCTGAACCCCGGCCTCTTGAACGCGTTGCCACGTCCCCTGCTCGACCCGCGTCAGCGCATCCCGTAGCGTTTCCGGGCTACAAGGCAGCGATTCGGTCCGGCGGCCGTGGGGGTGGCGATGACGCTCATTATCCCCCATCTGGATTTGAAATGGGGACCACCCCAGCCGTAACAGAATGGCCGGATCGCCAAACAGCTGTCCCGCCGCTGG
>JBGSPU010000027.1:0-16005 GCA_041738415.1 Bythopirellula sp. | reverse complement strand
GCCACCTCTGTCGAACTGCGAGAAATGGACTCAACCCGGAACCGCTGTCCATAAAGCGGCTCACTCGGATCGGTCACTTCAACCCATTCAGTGCTAGCATCACTTGGGTTGTCGAAGTGGGTATCAAGAGAAAGTGTCGTTGGTTAGCGGACTAGCCGCTGCTTTGCGTAAGTACGTGCCCGCTGCCAAGCGGGTCGCAGTTTCCAGCCGCTGTTGCGGCTGATTTCCCCCTACGAATGTACAAGATCGGGGTATCCAATTACGCAAAGTTGTCCCGGTTTGGCACCGTCTCCTGAGAGTCTAACGAGCAAGCCCTTACGGGCCTTTCATGGTTGAGCTATTCGTCGTCCTATTTCTAGGAACGCCGCGGCTGGTCAAGCCGCGATACGCTGCGTTACCGCACCGTAACTCCCCACGCTCGCAACGTTGCACCGTCCGCCAGTGGCGGATTCAGGCCCCGTCGACGGGATTTTTACCCGCTTTGCCTGCGACGGCCCAAAGCTTTCGCAATGGGTCTGTCAGAGTCGCCCGCGTTCAAGAAGGTATCGGATAGAATGTCAGGATTACTCGTTCAGACTTGGTGCTTCTGCGTTACAAATGCAGCAGGCACCATTGAACGGATTACTCTGACAAGCCTCCGTCGAACCGGACAAACCACTCTCATGGTATCCGGCTCTACGGGCAGGGAGCGTGAAAAGCAGCTACGCTTTTCCCCTTAGCGTGGTTGGTAAGGCCACGTTTACCAGGAGCTACCTCCTATCCAAGAAGTCGCGCTGCAAACTGTTGCACGAGCGATGCTTTCTTATGGCGGCTGGGAAAAAAAGTTGACTTATTTCGCCCCTGATATGTCACGCGACGAAGACGCTGCCCAATAATAAGCGAAACTTTTTGCCAGGGACGATGCCGAGCGTTGACGTGCCTTCTGATGCTCACGCGGAAGGCCGCTAATGTGTGGCACCGACCCCTGCAATCTACAGGAGGACTTATGTCAAATATGCCGTGCAAACGATTTTGGGAGGGCTGCGTCGGAGTAACACTTTCGCCCCGCAAGCTAGCGAAGGGCAACTATTTTTGGACGTTCTCGCTCGTCCGCTCCTACAAACGCAACGACAATTGGGAGTACACACAGCACTTCGGCCAAAAGCATGCCGAGGCCTTGGGCCGCGTGATGAGCAAGGCCTTCCAGTTCATGGAACAACACGACGCGACGCGTTTCATATGCGAAGCGATGGCAGACAACGCTGCCGACCCCGAAGTTGCAGAGAACACTGACGTTGTCGTGCAAACCACTCGGAACGCCGCCTGAGCAAACTGTTCCCGCTCTTTTCCAATCCAGACTGAGTAGACGATACCTGCTACCGGTCGCGTGGCCGTCTCCCAGGCGGAAACGGGACCGGTGGTGCATGAGCCTCAAGCGATGGTTTTTTTCCACGCACTCTTTTTAAGTAGAGAGGAGAGCTCACATGGTGAATTTGACCAGAGCGAGTCGAGAGTTGTTTCGCCGCAGTCCCGACGAGCGGTTTGATTCGTTTGATGCCTTGCTCGCCCATTGCCAGGAACGAAAGTTTCAGGCAATCGAGCATTGGCAGCCTTCGCAAAACCTCCGCATCGAGCGTGACGCAGGTCAACTGCTCATGCGGCTGGAACAAGCGGAGGATGTTAGGCTGACTCTTTCCGACTGGAGCTTCTCGCAGCTTTGCAGGCTGTGTGAAGTCCACAAAGAGACGGTCAATAAGCTTACGACAGAGACGGCAGAACTCGTGTTTCGCGACGTGATGCCCGACTTTCGTAAGCCTTTGCAAGTGTACGCCGCGCGAGACACCGCACTTGCGGTGCATAGCACGACGTACTCGCGGCTTTTCGATGCAGAAGTGCTGCAGGCGGTACGCGAGGCCGCCCCCGATTTCACGCCGCCGCCCCCAGGGATTGGCGGTGCTACGGGACTCTATGCCGGTGAACAAGATATGTTCGCCTTTGGCATCGATCCCGATGGCTGGGTTGAAATCGAGGGCCAAAACTTCGCCCCCGGCTTCTTTGTGTGGAACTCAGAAGTCGGCCGCCGCTCGCTTGGCGTTCAGGCCTTTTGGTATCAGGCGATATGCCAGAACCATATCGTTTGGGATGCCACCGAAGTGGTCGAGCTTAAGCGACGCCACATCGGAAACGTCCAAGAGGCCTTGGACGATGTTCGTGAAGTGATTGCCACTCTGGTAAAGAAGCGCGACGAGCGTCGTGATTCTTTTGCCAGCGCAATCAAACTCGCGATGTCGACTCCCTTCGGCGAGGATGCCGAAGAAGTCCGCAAGACGCTTGCCAAACAAGGAGTCAGCTCCCGGCTGGCCGATCAAGCCATTGAGCTTGTCGCGCCGTGGGAGACGTACTCGGTGTTTGGCATTGTGGATGCCCTGACGCGGATTGCCGGTCGTTTAGAAAACGCCGGTGACCGTTTGCTTGTGGACCAAAAGGCGGCTTCGCTCTTGAGCCTGGCCGTCTGAGGTCCCTTATTTGTTCCCTACTTTTGTGCCCAATGTGGCAAAGAAAGGAGATGTGACGATGGCCGACAAAAATCGACCCGTTCATCAAGTACGTATCGGACGAGTGAAAGCCGCCATTTTCGAGAACGGCGATGACGCTCCTCGCAAGGTCCAATTCCAGACTCTCTACAAGAACGAAGAGGACCAGTGGAGAGGTTCGCAAAGTTTTGCCCGCGAAGACCTGCCGCTCCTGATCAAGGTAGCGGACCAGGTTCACTCGTACCTGTACGAGCAGAGCGAGCAAAACGGGAAAAACGGTTCTTCCGAGGATATCTCGTTCTAAGGTTTCTTGAGGCCACCATGCACCACCGGCCTCCCACGTATTTGTCAATGCCGCGATGAGATGAAACAACAGGACGGGCAACTATTCAAGCAGCAGCAGTCGAGGCAAGTACAAGCCTCGTTGTTGGAAGATGAGTCCGGAATCGATCTTGCCAAGGAGAGACTCCCTGCAATCGGCGCAATTGCACCCTGGTTTGGTTCAGCCCGCTTACTGGGACCAGCAGTGGGTCAACTGCTCAAAGGCGCCAGTTGGGTTGGAATTCCCTTTGCCGGCAGTCTGGCAGAGATACCCTACATTCGGGCCCGCACCATCGTCGTAAACGATCTGCACAAGGGCGTGATAACTCTGGCCCGGGTTGTGGCTGATGAGATGCTTGGCCCAAAGCTGTATCGCCGTCTTCGCCGCCACGCGCTTCATCCTGACGAGCTTGCTGAAAGTCAAAGTGTTTGTCGCAAGATGGAGGAGCTTGCCGATTGCCGCGATGCGCTCGATGAAGAAACAATCCTTCACTGGGCCGAGCACATGTTCGTAGCGTCCTGGTTAGCGCGAAGTGGCGCAGCGGGAACGAAGACCGAGTTTGACGCCAAGCTTGCTCTGCGTTGGGCCGCAGGCGGTGGAGATTCGGCAGTTCGCTTTCAAAACGCCATCCGCTCAATCAATGCCTGGCGTCGGTCACTTCGCCGGGCGACGTTTTCCAGCATGGACGCCTTTGCGTTTCTCCAAAAATGCAAGGATCTTCCGCAGCACGCCATCTACTGCGATCAGCCCTTTCCAGGAGGACCAGGCGATAAGTACAAATTCCACTTCACGCTGAAACAGACGGAGCAGCTCAGCCAAGAGCTGCTGCGCTTTGGTCACGCGCGAGTCGTTTCACGATTCTACGATCATCCGATTGTGCGTGACTTGTACCCTGAGACCGAATGGACCTGGCATCACTTGTCTGGCCGAAAGCAGACCAATGAAGCTGCGCCGGAAGTGCTGTTGGTGCGGAACTGAAACGGCCTGCTTTCAACCCGACTAATCCCGTCTGACCGCATCGCATATTGCCTCGATCGCTCTTCACCGTTACTTGAATAATTCAGGCATATCCTCACAATTGACACTGTCTTTTCCCTTCTCAAGCCACTCATGGGCACTCCCGTTCTGTCTAACTCTCTCACATGCGGCCAATAACCGCTCCAATGCGGTTTGGCTTGGATAAAAATTTCCGCTGTGAACAATGTCGGGTTCCTTCCCATTTTCGAGCAGGGCATCGGTCCAGAGCTTACAAATCTGCGTTGCATAGGCAACCTTGTTTGCCTTTTCGTCTCCAAGCTCTTTCTGAGCCAAGCCTCTGGACAAGGCATGGGCAAACTCCGCGCTGAATCCAACTGCGACTGCCAAATTGGAGGTGATCTGGACATGGGTGCAACTCCAACGCCCAAATTCGTATTCGAAATCGTAGGGTATCTTTGAGATCTTGCACTGGCGACGGTACGCAGCGAAACCCTTACAGTCATGAATTAGAAAAGCAGCACGCGAGAGAACCGGAAGGCTCAATGAAAAGACAGCAAGCGGAAAGCCAATGTTGGGCATTGCTATTCCCACATGACCGGCGACTTCAACTTGGGTATGGAACTGCTCCGTAAGGCGCTCAAATTCATCAGCGTTGCATAAACGCTTTGCACGTCTGTACAGATAAAGCAGCCCAAGAAAGCCAGCGACATCACGAGCCTGAAACCTGTGCAAGAGTTCTTTTAGGCTTTTCGCTGGCTCATCAATCGCTTCTGGAAGGAACGTTTTAAGGGCAAAATAGAAAGGTCCTTTCATGCTCGCCGTCCGCAAAAGACGCAACATCTGCCATTCGGATCCAGAAGAGAACTGACCGCCCGTTTCCTGGTCAGCTAGAAGCGAGCGAACTAGAGTTGTAAACGAAGTTGGGATCTCTCCGTACAGAGTCGCGTACTTGCGGGAAGTCTGCCATGCCTCAACGCTGTCGCGCTCTTGTTCATCACTAAGTTGACATGCCATTTGCCATTACTCCTCGCCATTCCCCAGGTTGCAATCGCGGAATGTGGCACTAGGGCTTGTACAAATAGGAACCCCCGTTCGTTCTGATTGTTCCTTTATCTGAATCGCCGCCAACTCTTCAAGTGTGTAGTCATAGACGCTTCGCTTGTCCTCTCCGCAGCCAAGAAGAGCAACGGAGACGACGACAATGTAAAATAGCACCCGCATGCGCTCGACTTTAGATTGGCCTTCTTAGGATTCGATCGTAGCGTCCTTCAATACAATCGATGTGTCCATAGAATATTTCCAATGCCATAAGATCGAGGAACCAGCTCATACAGGAAGGCAAGCCTCTGACCCTTAAGTCAACAAGTCAACACAGCGTGTATTATCACTCCTCGTCATCGCCCAGAGCGCGCAAAATGGATTCACAGTCGCGCAAACGGACATCGATCTGCTGTTTGCCTGCATTAGCGGCACGTGTCATTGTTGCAACCTTTTGTCTGTCGGCATCACATAGTTCACGCCGCGCAGATAACTGCTTGCATAAATCCCCCAAATGTGCGGGGGGGGGGCGACATATTTGCATCAACGAACTGCATCAACTCACGACATCGCTCAGCCGTTTGCTGGAGCCGCTGTAGGGCAAAAGCGCGCAGATCTTCGGATTCCGCAAGCAGCTTCGCAGCGTCAGTTTTTAGCGAAGTGCTTCTCCTATCGTTCATTGAGTTCCTTTTGATAAGCAGACACGGCTTTAGTCGGGGTTCCGCAGCAGAAGCTTGAGTACTAAAACGACCCCAGTCCCAGCCAAAACTTAACCCGGTGACAACTCAACGCTTTGCCTGCTAGGGTAATTCCGACTACCTATCAACTTGGGCAGCATGGCGATCTTCGCCGCTGCCCCACTTTTAGGAACTCAAAATGGATTAGCGGCGAAGATGACTCAAAAGACGGCAAGCCTTTGACCAGGCTGGCTGAAAAGATGGAACTAGCTGTTCCGGTAGACGCAAACTAACCGTAACAGCAATTCCCTCAAACAGTCAACGGTCAAACGACATAGGTCGTACAGGTTTTTTGCGTCCTGGAATTGGCAGTCCTCGCCCCAATTTAGGGAGGGAAACCACGATGAAAAAGCAAAGTGACAAGCGGGATATCCGCTATAGGCAATTTGCGGGCGGCTATGCCCAAGTAGAGGACACCGAGCTAAGGGCACTCCTTGAGGGCTACCGGCAGGGCCTCTTTCGCAGAAACGAAGTGCGTGTATACGCAGGGCAGCTTGAAATGGCCGCCCTGCACAAAGAAAGCAAGGTATCGCTCTTTCGCATCGTGAACTGCCAGTCGAACCGAAAGGGCAATCGCAGGCTATCTGAGGGTGAAATTCAAACAGCGGTTGAAAAGCTTGACCAGTTGCTGCCAGTCATCGCAGCGGAATTCGAAGCCAATGAGCACGCGGGCGAGAAGCAAGCAAAACTTAAGCCCGTGGCCAGAAAGGTTCTTCGGCACATCGCCCGAGGCGGCGCCACAACGGTTGAGGCGCTGCTTTGCTTTGCCTACTTCCTGCGCCGCATTCCCCAGCGAAAGCCAATGCAGCGGCTAAAGCCCAATGAATTCTATGCGCGCCTTACCTACGCTGAGTTTGAATCCTGGACCGGCGTCCACCGAGCGACCGCCTCACGCATTCTGCAGCGGCTTATCGACCGTGGTTACGTGAACACCCAGCCCGTCTCCAAACAGAACGAGAACTGCTACGGCCAGCTCTTTATCGATGGGGCCATGATCTCGCTTATTCGGCCCAGGCAGGCGAGTCGTCGCAGAAAGGCACGAAGCGGCCATCCTCAACCTCCGGCGGCTCTCTCGCGCGAGAAAAGATCAACACCCCCTCAAGATTTGATCAACTCCCCTACCGAGAAAAGATCAACGCTAATAAACGGAAATCCCAAAACAGGAATCCAAAAAGAGAAAGGCTTAGCGTTGAGATTGAGAGAGGGACATTTTGGATGCCACGGCGACCCGGATCTGCAGCGCATCGCACTTCGAGCGGCTCAGATGGCTGAAAACGTGTTGGAGCAGGCCGCATAGAGGTAGCCAGGGCGATTTGTCGAGCAAGTCATTGAGATTGCGGCTGTTCAGCGACCCGGAATTCATCGACGACAACTTTGATGGCACCAGCAGCGAAACTACCTTAGCCACGCTTACTAATTCCTGGGCCTTACTTATTGACCCCTTTGACCCTGCTTCCTCCCCCATTTCCGTCTTCACAGTCCCAAATGATGATCGCGGCATCGACACACTTGGCGTTGATCTGCTGATGGAAAGCAACACGGCTGGAATTGACCCCAACAATCCTAACGCGTCCTACGGCCGCAACCAAAGAGGAATGCGCATACCTCCAGCGCCGCGATGAAGCCGGCGTTATTGCGCGCAGGAGCCGAAGGTATGGTTTCCAATCTTGAAATGATGTTGCGATCACCCCCACTTGACGGTGCTCGCGGTTCCATAAGGGAACTCGAAGCCCTTATCGGACTTGGCGTTAGTGCGTCGACGCGTTTCGCGATCGATTCTTGCCCCACCGAACTCTACGTATTCGGCTGGGGTGGCTCCTGCACTCCTCTTGACCATATCCGATTCCAAGTACATGTCAAATGATGCGCGCGCCGTGCGCGCATGTTACGAGGTAAGACTCTATTACCAATCTCATTCCACTTACCAACGACGAATACGCGATACGGCAATTCTTATATCCCTATGTAGTTCCAGAGCCTTCTAGCTTAATGCTACTCATCCTTGGAACCTCGCTAATTGCGGCCGCGAATCGAAAGCTCTCCTTGAATCATCCCACTCAGTCCCCAACATGTAAGACCTGTTTCTAACTGATTCGCACAGACCCTCGCGCGCTCTCATGGCTTATCCGTGCGAACCCTAAAGTTTTCTCGTCATCAGCCGATGATATAGGCGATGTTGACAATACGTACATGCATTGAGGACCTGTCTTGGCGTGAACGAGGCACCTCTCGCATCGAATATGGGATCGTTGTTGCGCTGGTTTCTCTGTTGGCATTGACTGGGGTTCGTGCAGTTGAACTTCGGAGCAATTCGTTTGTTGCACTGTTCTCCTGGTTGCTTGATATCGCGACTGAGCTTCTGTTTTAGGGCCTTGCAGCGATTGCGTTTCGATCTTCCGCATCTATTGCAGAAGCCCATACACGAGCGTCGAGTCTTTTCCGCATAATCTTTTTTCCCGACCGACGCCCGCTTGTATCATAAGATGCGTATCGGGTTAGTTCGCCGCACCAAAGAACTGAATATTCACTTGCGCCAAAGCTACCGTCTTCAGGGGAAACAGATGCTGTTTCAGCAAAGCCGTTACGCGCATGCCCGGCAGATGAAAACGGGGCCGCCAAGATGACCCGCAAACTGAAAGCCATTTTGAGTCAAATCGCCAGGATGATTAGTTCAGCGTGAAATCCTCGCCCTTTCGGGCGACGCTCCGGTCATTGTAGCGTGGATCACCGGTCCCCCTTCAAGCCACTCTCACTTAGGTTTTTTTCCTCGCTTTCGAGCAGCATTGCGAGAGCTTTGTTTGGTTTCAATCTCAAGGTCGGCCTTGCCGGTTCGCAGGCAACCTCGCACCCATTCGACGACTTCTCGGTTTTCTGGTGACACCGGTTTCATATAGACATCGGCCATTTGCGAGCTAGCCGAATGCCCAAGCCAGCGCCGCATCGCGCCAATTGAACAACCCTGTCTCGACCCGTATTCAGTGGCACCGAGATGGCGAAGTGTATAAAAACCTCCAAGACCCTTACCATCCTTTTTGAGCTCTCTGCGAAGCCTCGTCCACCACAGACAAACTGAATCACTCGCGCCATGCACGAGCGGCATTCCTTGCATCGTGAGAAAGAGCAGCTCGCCGTCCGGCCTCTTCACTTCTTTCAAATACTTCTGTAAGACCGTCCAGACCATCTTCGGCGTCTCACCGTATCGCTCAATGCCCGTCTTGCCGCGACGAAGGTCGTAGCCAAGTTTGTCAAATAGCCCGACCCGAACCGCGGCAAGGTCCCGCTGGCCAAAACCACAGCCAATCGCCATCCAAATCATCGCCGTGCGCTGAGTGTCACACTTTTGGAGAATGAGTTTTAGCTGCCTCAGGGTCGGCAGCTTTCTCTGCCTGGCCGGTTTGCCATGAACCACGTCGCGAGAATCCCAGTTCCACGTGAGTTGCTGCCGTTCGTGCTCCGGTCGACCTGCGCGATCGATTATGGCCTTAACCACCTGCATGCGCTTTCTCACTTGCGAGGAAGAGTAGCCAGCGGTCACCAGTACTTTGTTGTACGCCTCGACGTCCTCCATGCTGAGGTCCGCAAGCTTCATCCGAGCAACTTCGCGTTGGCCATGGCGCGAGTTTAGCGTCTTAAGGAACTCCCGGGCGAACTGCTTTCGAGCGCCGTATGTCTTGCTTGTAATCGTGCCTTCGCGGCGAACATCTCCGTCATCGCTTACCCGCGATTTTTCAAAGGTAAGAAAGCCCGATACGATGTGAAGAATGCTCCCTGGGACAAATTCAGATAATGTTACTTCCGGGTCCTCTTTCGGAGCGGCCAAGCGATCAGGCAGCTTGTGCCTAGTGTGCTTTGGCTCAGGTAGCGGCGTCTCACCTCGCATATGGGCTGCTAGCCACTCATAGTAGGCAGTTTCGGCCTTTTCGCGGCTAACCATTCCAAAGCGGTGGCGGCGTGGAGTGCCTGTCTCTGGGTCGCGGTATGCGACGTACCAGCCGATCTTTCTCGCATCCATATAGCGGAGCTTTGGCACCCGTTTCTTGCGGCGTTTGGCTTGCATCGGTAGAATTGGCCGTCTGGCGGCCTTCCTGGAAGAATTGCACTCTGGAAAAACTGGGCGATAATGAATTGTAGTGCAAGAATTCCAAGAAATGTAGTGCAAGCCTAAAAAAACCCCTTAGTCCCCGTAGCTCAACTGGATAGAGTGTCGGCCTCCGAAGCCGAAGGTTGCTGGTTCGAACCCAGCCGGGGATACTGAAGCAGGGTAACGACTTACGTCGATTTAGCTGCTTGACTTTTTCCGTTGTGCACTGAATTATGCACTGAATTGAGGTTCATCCGACTGAAGGGTAGTTTTCGTAAGTCGTTGCGATTACTTGGTTTGCTGATCTCGGCGATGCGCTCTCTCAGGGCATCGGGGGCTCGCTTAAGCGAAGCAAAGACTTCGGCGAAATGGAATCGTTGGTAGTAGGTTATCTGCGTCAGTTCCAGCGAGTGCAGCATGCTCCGTGAGAGGGTGAAGAGCGCCACACCACAGCCGATCACCAGCGCAATCGCCACCGCCTGGCCCTTCATGTGCCAGAGATCGCGGAGTGCCTTACGATCGACAGCGGTGATGACTGCCATTTGGTTTATTGCTGCCTATCCCATGCCTGGAAGACCATTCGTCCAATATACATGTAGATTGGCTATTCCCAACTCATCCATCGAAGGCACACAACCTACTGCCCCTATTCTGATTTCCCTGAATAGGCTCCTACTAGCCGCGAAACGAGAATGGCAAGGTAGAAAAGTCCGACAGTCGCCTCGACGAGAGCTAGCATTCGTGCGGCGTTGGAAACTGGCATGATGTCACCGAAGGTCGTTGTGGTAATGATTTGCACGCTAAAATAGAGCGATGTGAAGCCAGCGAGTTTGGCATTGGCATCGGCCGTTTCGGTGAACACGAAGGCTGCTGGATCCCATTGGGCAAGCAGTGTGTATAGCAACCCCCAGGCAACGGCCAATAATAAATAGATCGCGATTGAAGCACACAACACCTCGTTATTTACCACAGAGGCTAAGATGATAAAGCGAAACAGATGCACGAGCACGAACGTGACAAACACGAAAGCTGAGAGAAGATAGAAATCGTCGAGCAGCGAGTCGGGCCAAAGATGTTGGAGCCAACCCGCACCCACCGCAGGCGCGGCCAACATAGCCGCCGTTATTTGAGTCCGCCGTTGGCCACCAACGGCGTTAATCGCCGACAACAACACGATAGTAAAAAAGACCGATCCAATCAAATAGCCGTAAGCCATGTGGTCGACGAACGGTTGGACGACAAACATCGCCACCAGCGCAGCAAGCAAATGCGCGACCGACAGCCGATGACGCCCTTCGTAAGCCATCAATAGGTTCCTCTATCTCTAATCGACACGTTGCCAACCGGACCGAGAACGCGTTCACGATTCACAGCAATCCTTGGAGAGATCGTGTGATTATTCGCTGCTCTTGTTGTTACGCTGGGCCGCTTCGAGTTTTGTGATGTCTGCGGGCGACAGTTGCGGGCGATCCATGTTGATCGTCAGCTTATTGAGCTGGGCAGTCAGCGGGAACGGCGGCTTGTAG
The DNA here is from genome assembly GCA_041738415.1 of Bythopirellula sp. Classification (GTDB taxonomy): domain Bacteria; phylum Planctomycetota; class Planctomycetia; order Pirellulales; family Lacipirellulaceae; genus Bythopirellula. The sequence continues at coordinate 4,810 of JBGSPU010000027.1, read as the reverse complement.
TCGGCGTCGTTCACGCCGGTGAGCGTGTCAGAGCCGATGTCGAAGCTCTCGTCCCACTGCAGGATGGTCGGCAGGGTCTTCTCCATGCGCTTCGTCGCGACCACCTTGCCATCCACCTTCAGCTTGCCGGTGCCGGGTTGGCCCAGTCCGGTGAAGCTGTTGTAAACGAGGGTGCCGACGCCCAGGCCCTCGTACTTGAAGTCGAACTCGACCGTGTGTTTGCCGGGGGTGAGCGCGTCCGGGCCCTCCCACTTAATCCGTTCGAGGTCGATCAAATTCCACAGGAATACCGGCTTGCCTTTGAGCAGGTAGAATCCATAGCCCGCGAAGCGGCCGCCCGAGGTCAGCATCATGCCTTCGGCACCCCCTTCAGGAATTGTGATGTCCGCCGTGATGGTGTAGGAGGTGTCGAGTAGCAGCGGCGAGTCGCCCTGCGGCAGACCAATCATCGGTCGCTTGTAAACGAACTCGCTGCGCCCCGCTGTGATGTTCGGACGCGGCGCGATGATGCGCGCCGCCACCGATGCATCGAGCGGGAGGACCTGGTACTTCTTGGCCTCGGCAAAGAACTGCTCGCGCATTTCTTTGACCTTCCGCGGGTTCTTCGCCGCGAGGTCCTCGGACTGGGTGAAGTCCTTGTTGAGGTTGTAGAGCTGGAACACCTGGTTGTTCAACGGGTCGGTGTTGGCCGCGCCGAAGACCTCCCACGGCGCGCGATCGACCTTTGTGCTGAGGAACCAGCCGTCATTGTACAGCGCCCATTGGCCCATCATCTCGAAGTACTGTGTCTTGTGTCGCGAGGGCACCTTGGCGTTCTGCGCATCGAAGGTGTAGAGGAAGCTCGTACCCTCGATCGGCTTCTGTTTGATGCCGTCCACAACGTCGGGCGCGCCGATGCCGGCGGCCTCGAGTATCGTCGGCACGACGTCAATCACGTGGATGAACTGCTCACGCAAGGCCCCCTTGTCCTTGATGCGCGCCGGCCACGACACGACCATGTTCTGGTTGGTGCCGCCAAGCCTGGATGCGTTCTGTTTAAACCAATCGAACGGCGTATCGAAGGCCCACGACCAGCCCGCCGACATGTGGTTATAGGTTGCTTCGGTACCCCAGGCGTCGTACCACTTCATCTGCACGTCCACCGGTACACTGACGCCGTTGAAGAACGCGACTTCGTTCGGCGTGCCGAGTGGCCCACCCTCAGCGCTGGTGCCGTTGTCGCCGTTAATGTAGATGATCAGCGTGTTATCAAGCTTGCCCAGGTCCTCGAAGGCCTGGATCACACGCCCGATCTCGTGGTCGTTGTAGGCAGCAAAGGCGGCGAAGACCTCGACCTGGCGAATGAAAAGTTTCTTTGCCTCGGGAGTAAGCTTGTCCCAGGGCGTCAGCACGTCGTTGGGCCAAGGGGTCAGCTTCGAGTCCTTGGGGATCACGCCGAGCCGCTTCTGGTTCTCGAAGATACGCTCGCGCAGCTTCTCGTAGCCATCGTCGAAGAGGTGCATCGCGCTGATTTTGTCCACCCATTCCTTGGTCGGGTGGTGCGGCGCGTGTGTGGCACCAGGCGCATACTTGATGAAGATCGGCTTGCTTGGGTCAGTCTGGTGCATACGCGTCGCCCAGTCGATGGCCTCGTCGGCCATCGCGGTGATCAGGTTCCACTTCCCCTCCTGGCCGCGGAACGGATAGATCTGCGTCGTGTTGCGGAACAGGTTTGGCTCCCACTGGTTGGCGTCGCCGCCGACGAAGCCGAAGAAGTACTCGAAACCCATGCCGGACGGCCACTGGGTGAACGGGCCGCTCTGGCTCGCCTGGAAGGCAGGCGTGTTGTGGTCCTTGCCGAACCACGAGGTGTTGTAGCCGTTGTCGAGCAGAATGCGGCCAATCGTCGCGTTGTCCACGCCGATGATGCTGTTGTAACCTGGAAAACCGGTGGACTGCTCGGAAATGACGCCGAAGCCGACGGAGTGGTGGTTGCGCCCGGTGATCAAGGCGGCTCGCGTCGGCGAGCACAGCGCGGTGGACATCACGCGGTTGTAGCGCAGGCCCGCATTTGCAATGCGATCCATCGTCGGCGTGGGAATCACGCCGCCGAAAGTGCTCGGCACACCGAAGCCGGCGTCGTCAGTGAGGATCAGCAGCACGTTCGGCGCACCCTTCGGCGGTACGACGGTCGGCGGCCACCAGGGCTTTGACTTCAGTGCATCATCCTTGATCACGCCGCCGAATTTCGGTTCAGGCGCGGGGAGCTGCTTGCCGTCGATCGTTGTGGTGGCACTCGGCGAGCCTAGAGTACCTGACACCTGCTGGGCCATGACTTCGAATTTGATGGCTTCTAACAAGGTTAAGCACAAGACCACTATCAGCGAAATCTTGAGTGCCGAACGGCAGGTTGTTGTCATGATTATCTCCCACTAGTTATTGATGTTTTCGTTGCCACTGCCCGAGTCGGGTTGCCTCAAACGAACAATTAGCCATTGCTGGGGCTGACCTTTGTTCAGCTACATCTGACTTGGTACTTCATCTTTAGTCAAGCTAAGCTAGACAGTTTTCATCACATTTCATTCGTTTCGTATCGGCAGCATATTGATAGATGGAAAGCCGAGTGCCCGGCAGAGAGGAGAATTGAACTATGGCTCATCGCAAAAGTATTGCATCAACATCGTTTCGAAAGTTCGGGAAAACAAGGTTTTTTGGCGTTTGGCTGCGTTGCAGTACTTTTCGGACGAGCCATATTTGGGCTCTGGATGACGGTTTGCGGAGCTCCGTTGCCTGAATGACAGGCAGGTAGCGGCCAGCTTGATCCACTGATCAATAAATGTGCGCAGCTTTGTAAAACTGAACTGTTTGCAACGTCAGTAGTTCCAAATACGCTGTTTTCCCGGAGGTTTTGTCGTTTCCGCGATGGGTCGCTAGCATTCTGCGGTCAGCTATCAGCCGTCAGGAAGACCTTGTTTCAAGGGACGAAAGGTGTTGACTGAGAGCAGAGTCCTACACGTGGTGGCCCCGCAATCACCGAAAAACAGCGAGAAAAACGACTTATTTGGAACTACTGAACGTAGAAGATATCCGGCCCATTAAGCGGAATGCAATTCAACTATCCATTGAGTTCAGCGAAGAACCGCATAAGAAGATGCGATTGCTGATGCTCTCTTGGCAAACTAAGTGATTGAACTGGTATTTTAATCCCCTCAGTCACATGTGCAGAAAAGTCATTTCGCTCCAAAACGCCAAGTGAAGTAGGTGCCCACCCAGTAGCTTTTCACAGAAGCAATCGTACTGGCGAATTGATCCGTCCCTTCGAACATGCCACCGGCGAGCATGTCCAAGTCCATGCTCGGCAGGACGTTAGCGACGCCAACGCCTCCCGTCAGGTGGTGCTTAGACACAGTGGCAAATTGTCCTTGGATATAGCGCAAACCTGGGATGCCATCCGGGATAGGAATGCCGCCGATCGAAGTCACTTCGGCGTCGCGCATGGGGTTGTCATTGTAGGAATAACCACAGCGGATTTTTACGCGAGAATTCATTGTATACTGCGCACCACATTGGTAGATCCATTGATTCCTGTATATATTGCGAAGGAAATCACTTTCCGCATACTGCTTGTACAGCACATCCACCGCGAGTAACAGCCTCCCTTCCATCAGGCTATTGTCGGCAAAGCCGATGCCGATGTTTTCTGGGTGATCAAACTTCAAATCGAACGCTTCTCCAGGGCGGAACGGTCCGTTCTTATCAAAGACCACGGCATCATCAAACGTAAAATCCTTCTTGCTTTGCCAGTAAGCTCCGATCGTTGTCTCAGGATAAAGTTCATAGGTCACACCGACTGTCCCCCGAACCCCATAGGCCGGCACCATGCCGCCAATATCGGTGAAAGGGCCGTCGATAAAAGAATTGCCAAGTGTGAAGGCGGCACCCACCGATAATTCGTCGGTCAGTGGAGCGGCTAAGGCTGCCGTGAAGTCGAGGGCCACATACTCGGCTGAGGTTCCATTCGATTCAGGGACTCCGCGAAACTCGGTGCCGAAACCCGCATTGGTTAACAAGCCAATACCGAGGACCGCTGGCATTCCCCCCAGCGATAACTCCTGCGTGACACCTACATTCGGGGCAGCCGTGCCGGGGGTCCCCGACTTTGCACTGAAGGGATCGACTTGCACCAGCGGCAGGGGATCGAGTTGATCGACGTTGTAAGTCCCCTCAGCCCATACAGCACCGAAGGAGAATTGTGTCCCAGCAAAGGCAGACAACGTGGCGGGATTGCCATTGATCGCCGAGAGGTTGTCTTGCGGCCGGGCAAGGCTCGCTCCCCCCATTGCGCCGGAAGCAGGCATCAATGTGTTGTGCAGTTCGATGCCGTAGACCTGGGCGTGAGACTCGCTTGTTTCAGAAAGTGCCAGGCCTGCTGCCAATGCCAGCATGAACACATGACCATACGACTTACTGATGCGATTTGACATTATATCTTGCCCCCTAGAGCACTGCGCTTTGATGTGATTGAGTCGGATTGGCGCACGCACTCTTCGTCCATCGTCGGCCGACGAAATACCTTGGCTCAAATGAAGCGGATGCTAGCTAGCGAAATTCATCCATCCTGCCCAGCCGCGGCAGAAAGCGCAAACCATGTACGGGGTTTAGAAACTCAGGTTCATCCGGATTTAGCGTCGTTGGCAAGCAGAGAGTCGGGCTGAGGAGTGCGTTTTTGAGAACCAAGGGAATCGAATTAGCAAAAGGTTCGCGATTCGCTTTGGAATCCACGACCCTTCCCTTCGTTCCATCGGGAGGAATCGCCAGCAGGGCCCGATGG
>JBGSPU010000148.1:0-7300 GCA_041738415.1 Bythopirellula sp. | reverse complement strand
GCGCCCGGACAGCGTCTCCTCTGCCAGCAGCCGTTCAACCTCCTCCAGAATCACTTGTACATCCAATCTGGCCATAACCCAATTCATAGCAGTTTCGCAAAAAAGTCAACTGCCAGGAGTGCTAGCGGTTGAGAAGATACTTCGTGAGGCAGTTTTCGTAGCTGAGCAAGACGATGTCTTTGACACGATCATCTTCGATCTTCCTCCCAACGAGGACACGATCACCCTCATTCAAGGGGATCTCGATATTACCGAAGAGTTGATTATCAATGGACCCGGTCAGGACATCAATGGCAACTTCGTTGTCACAATCAGTGGTAACAACAGTAGTCGCATATTCGAAGTTTTTAGCACATCACTGGAGATCAATGGTCTCAAGTTGACCGAGGGTGCGGCTATTAGTTTCCCAGATATCCAAGGTGGTGCGATAAATTCTCTGCAATCTGACTTGATGATCCGCGACAGCGAGATCAGTGGCAATCAAGCCTCTATTGGAGGCGGGCTTTATGTCGATGCCTATGATAATCACATAGAGATTCATGATTCAACAATTTCCGGCAACACCAGTCACTTCCAGGGTGGCGGTATCAGAATGGATTTATCAGGCGCTAGTCAGGCACTTATCGATTCGACCACCATTGCAGAGAATTACGCCGGATACCAGCCAGCTATCTCCTATAGTGGCGGTGGAATGAATGTCGATGTATCTACAAATGGCCACTTCACGCTGACTGGAAGCACTATTTCTGGTAACAAGTCATATGGAGACTCTGGCGGGATAGCTCTCAGAAATTATGGCGATAGCCAGATCGTCAACAGCACGATCTCTGGGAACCAAAGCGTGGGTGGTGGTGGTGGACTCATTGTTTCTGATCAACCAGGCGGTTTGACTCGAATTTCCCACAGCACTATTGTGTTTAATACAGCAGGCTTTATAGACGGATCTTCGGGACTTATAACTCCACCTTTAGTTCTAGGTGGAGGATTGATTGTGCTCGGGAATGCTTATACAGGTTCGACCCGTACTTTACTCGACCATACAATTGTGGGGAACAATGCTGATCTGATTAATAGGAATCCAGATCCATTCGGATTGGATGCCCCCACACCCGATGTTTTTATTAGCGCGGGAGCCAGAGGTGATGGAGGAACTATCGCGCAGCAACATATTAGCGCTGCTTACAGCCTGATCAGTGACGTTAAGGGAGGTCTCAATTCCCCTCATCCAAGCAATCCTGACGGCATCATACCCGCAGTAGCCTCAGGAGCGCTAATCGGCCCTTCCGGTGTCGATCCCCAGTTAAAAGATAATGGCGGCCCAACGTTCACGCACGTTCCACTTACGGGAAGTCTGGCCATCGATGCTGGGAACCCATTGATTAGCAGTCCACCCACCACCGACCAGCGAGGCTTTGGCAGGATCGCCGACGGCGACGGCAATGGTAGCATGATCATCGACATAGGTGCGGTGGAGAAAAATGGTTTGCCGCTCGTCGATGCCCCCAGAATCATTGATATCCAGCTCACAGACGGCTCATCAACAGAGTTTTCATTCGATAGCTTGGTGTCGCTGGGTCAGCAACTCAAGCCCATCGATGCGGGCGGACTTAACACGGTTAAGATTACGTTCACTGAAGACGTCCGCATGAAATCAGCCACGGGTGCCTTGACTACATTGAATCCAAGTAACGGCCTCTCGCTACTTCAATTAAAACAAACGGTGCGTAATACCAACGGGAGCGTATCTAACAATGACCTCACGGCAAGCAGCTTTAGTTACGATGCAATGTTGTTTGAGGCGACCTGGACGTTCTCTCCGACCATGGTCGATGGCAAGTACGCACTTTATCTCATGGTGGGTAACGAAAACAGTGTCGAAGGCATTGCCGATGTTGATGGAAATAACCTAGATGCCGACTGGACGAACGATACTGCAGGCACTCCGGACGATTGGCAAGATGATCCAATAAAGTCATTTGCGAATGATTTAGGCAATGGGGTCGAGGGGACGGACGCTGGGTTCCTGCGATTCCATTTTGCGATCGATGATACAAACTCCAGCACTACGCTACCTTTATTGGAAATCGGTGGGGCGGATTTAAACGATGATGAGATGGTAGACGGCTTAGACCTGGCAATTTGGCAAGCTGGTTACGGTGGAACCGAGCAAGGGGATGTGGATGGCGATGGCGACGCAGATGGTGCAGACTTCTTGCTCTGGCAACGGGCATTTGGCACCTATAGTGCCTGGGGCGAGCCTCCATTTCTTTCCGTCGCTGCGGCCTACGCGGCTTCCTTCGGCCTCACTCTGGAAGAACTGACTACAGGTCTCACGCCGAAAGTGTTGAACTTGATCATCAGCGGCTCGCAATCGACGCATGATGCCTATTCCTTCGACACAGTCGATGGCTCGGGAGCGCAGCTTGCCTCCGTGCCAGTCGGGGGAGCCGATACGATCTCGATTGTGTTCAGTGAAGGGGTCAATGTCACAGCACAGAGCCTGATTGTAATTGGCCTCACCACGGCCAATGTGCCGCAATTGGCGGCGTTTAGTTACGATCCTGCCACCTATACGGCGACGTGGCGGTTGGAGGGGTGGGCCTTGGCCGACAACTATCTGTTGTATTTGAGCGACAGCATTACCGACGCGGAAGGAAACTTCCTCGACGGCGAGTGGACCAACCCGGCCAGCATGTCAACGACGAATTCCTTGGTCAGCACGTTCCCTTCGGGGGACGGTGTTTCAGGGGGGAGTTTCAGTTTCGCAATGACGCTGATGCCGGATGTGAATCAAGACAACATCGTCAATTACACGGATTACTACACGGCTTACTATGGGGAGCAGTACGGAGTCATCGGTGATTTTACGGATGGTGATTTCAATGGGAACGGTGTCGTTGACCAAGAGGACGTTGATCTTGTCAACTCGCTCTTAGGGGAATCACTGCAAGAAATCGAGATCCTGGCAGATGTCAACGGGGATGAGCGGGTCGACAACAGTGATCTCACGATCATTTGGACCAATTACGGCATGACTGGTGCCACCCGCGAGGATGGCGATCTGGACGGCGATCAACAGATCACCGATGCGGATTTGGATTTGGCGTTTGCCCAGTTCGGGTTGGGGTTTGACATGGTGGCGTGAGATGAGCCGTGAAAGTGTCAATAAGTACAAGCATTGCGTGGCAATAGCATCACCAATATGCCTCAGCTAAGTCAACGCTCTTGTTAGGCGCCCACCCAGCCGCTAACCCACCAAAGATAGGCCACGGGTGCCGCAATAAGTAGTGAATCCATCAAATCAAGTACTCCACCAAAACCCGGCAGCCAATCGCTCGAATCCTTCACCCCCGCGTCGCGCTTCAAAAGAGATTCGGCAAGATCACCCAACATGCCCGCCAGGCCTACCAAAACACCATAACCCACGGCACCGGCTAACCAGCTCAGCCAATCTCGGCTGCTTGATAATTCCATGATCCGCGCCAGCGGGCCCAGGCAGAACAAGGATGCCGCAACCGCGAGCACCATCCCTCCAGCCGCCCCTTCCCACGTCTTGCCTGGACTCAGCACCGGTGCCATCTTGTGCTGGCCCCATGCGCGGCCGACGAAGTACGCACCGATGTCGGTAAACTTCACCACGGCGATCAGCGAGAATAGCGCCAACATGCCCCCTCGCGATATATCACCTCCCACAGGGAGTAATCGCAATAGCACCAGGAACCCCAACAGCCCTCCCAGATACAACACGGCAAATGACGCCAATGCGATATGTACGATCGACTTGCCCGGTTGCCGATAACGCAACATCTCCGCCACAATGTTGACCACCAAGCCTGCGACCAATCCCCCCGCGAGAAATCCGAGTTGCCCTACTTGTGACATGATCGACGGTTCCTGCCCGGCAATCGGCACACATGCCCCCAGCACCGCCAGCAACGTGCCACCTTGCAGAGCCCATGATTGAGGCTCATATCCCGCGGCACGGAATAGCCGAATCAACTCGGAGGTGCCCAACACACAAAGGATGATCGCCAGGGGGAAAAGATACATCCCTGGCCGCTGTGCATGAGCATCCAGCCAGCAAAGTCCCAGCAACAAGCAGACCAACATCGTACCGATAATAAGGCGCCAACGCAGCAAATCAATTCTCACAATGAAATGTCATTCCGAAGCAGTCTAGGCGACAGAGGAATTTGGATAGATATATTCCTCGTTCTCTATCTGGGCTGATTAGGCCAATCAGCCCCTCAGGTCGTACAACGCCCCAGAGGTTATGTTAATGGGTTTCTTCCCATTCCTTCATCCCCATTACCTTCATTCACTCAGCCCGCCAAATTTGCGATTCCGTCGGGCGAAATCCAAAATCGCCTCGTGCAGTGTCGATTCATCAAATTCCGGCCAGCACTTCTCCGTGACCCATATCTCAGCATAGCTGATCTGCCACAGCAAGAAATTGCTCACCCGCATTTCACCTGCCGTTCGCAACAGCAGATCCGGATCGTCGCTACCCGCCGTATAGAGATGATCCGCGATTGTATGCTCATCGATCTCTTCGACCGACATTTCCTGGTTGGCAATTTTGCGGGCGATCCCTTGCACTGCGTCAACCATCTCCGCACGGCTGCCGTAATTGATCGCAAGATTGAGCCACATGCCGTCGTTCTGCCGACTCATTGCCACGGTCTGATCGAGTTCACGCAGCACCTGAGTAGGTATATTATCCCTCCGACCCACCATCCGCACCCGTAGGTTGTTGTCCATGATCGTCTTGCGTTCTCCGATCATGTATTGCTCGAGCAAATGCATTAGGAAACCGATTTCCTGCGGCGGACGTTTCCAATTTTCGCTCGACAGGCAATAAAGCGTAAGCTGCTCGATTTCCAAATTCGCGCACTCTTCGGTAATCTTGCGAACCGTCTCCACACCCAGGCGGTGCCCTTCGATCCGCGGCAAGTCGCGCCGCTGTGCCCACCTTCCATTGCCGTCCATGATGATGGCAATATGACGTGGCCACCGCTCGCGCGGCAAACTGGCAAGATTCTCAGGAAGGCATTTTGCTGACATCGCGCTGCCCAAAGTTTACGACGAAGCGGCCACCGGGCTTACATCACTTACAAGAATCGTCTGACTGCGGTCGGGACCCACCGAGACGATCTCCACGGGAATGCCGATGAGGTGACTGATGCGATCCAAATAATCGCGCGCTGCCTGCGGCAAATCCTCCAGCGAGTGCACTCCCGAGAGATCTTCGTGCCAGCCTGGCACCGTTTCATACACGGGGACCACCTTGCGAATGTCGTCCACATGGCTCGGATATTGTACCGACTGTTTGCCATTAATTTCGTAGGCCGTGCAGATTTTCAGTTCATCCAGCCCACTCAGTACGTCGAGCAGCATCACGCAGATCGAGTCGACACCACTTAGCCGCGAGGTATAGCGCACTGCCACAGCATCGAGCCACCCACACCGCCGGGGCCGTTTGGTTACCGTGCCATATTCGTTGCCCTGGTCGCGAATCCTTTGGCCGATCTCATTATCTTGCTCCGTGGGAAACGGCCCGCCCCCCACGCGAGTCGAGTACGCCTTGACAATGCCAATCACCTTCTCGATATAGCGACCCGGCACTCCTGAGCCGTTCGAGATTCCCACGCCCGAACTGTTGCTACTAGTAACAAACGGATACGTGCCATGGTCCACGTCCAACAATGCCCCCTGGGCTCCCTCGAACAGAATCCGTTTGCCACTCTCTGCCGCTGTGAGCAAGTACTCCGTAGTATCGGCCACATAGGGCCGCAGTCGCGCGGCATAGGCCGTGTACTCGTTAATAATCGCCTCTGCATCCAGTGCCACAAACTCATCGGCGGGGAGCATCGCTGCCAGCAGGCGATTTTTCTCGGCTACATTATGCCGCACCTGATCCGCAAACGTGGGGCGATACATGTCTCCCAGACGAACTGCAAACGACCGCCCTACCTTATCCCGATAGCAGGGCCCGATGCCTCGGCCTGTCGTGCCTATGTTCTCGCCGTCAGAAGTATTGCGGTCCATGGCACGATCCTCGGCAAAGTGCCAAGGGAAGATCACATGAGCCCGGTCGCTCAGCAGCAAGTTGTCGCTGTCTTCGACTCCACGTGAGGCCAACTCGTCGAGTTCCTCGATTGCCTTTGCTGGATTGATGACGACCCCGCCAGCAATCACGCAGGTCACTCCAGGAGTGAGTACTCCGCTGGGGAGCAGCGAGAGTTTGTAGACCTCGCTCCCCGCGACCACCGTATGACCGGCATTCGCGCCCCCTTGATAGCGAACCACAATGTCGTGATCGCGTGTGAGCAGGTCGACGATTTTCCCTTTGGCTTCGTCGCCCCATTGTAGTCCGATAACACAAGTTCCAGGCACTTATCATTCCTCCGCACAGAAAGATTCCACGAAATGGCTCGTGAAATCGGGCAGTAAGCAGCGACTTGCGAACTCCCGTCTTTAGCTTACGATGAACCAGCGACTCATTGTAACCAAACGGACCGCCCCTGCCACCTCCATGGACACCTTCATTCACATCCTGGCTGCGATTCTATTGTTGCTGACCCTCGCAATTGGCTGGGTGCTTACCTTGGTGGCCATGCCTGGCAATTGGCTCATGGTCCTCGCCGCCGCAGGATATGCCTGGCTCGGACCACAATCAGGGCTCACGCAAATGGAGTGGCCCACGGTGATTGTACTTGGGGTCTTGGCGGTCGTGGGCGAAATTGTCGAATTTGCTGCCGGCATGGTCGGCGCCCACCGCGCTGGAGGAAGCCGTCGCGCAGCCGCCTTTTCGCTCATCGGTTCCCTAGTCGGTGCCATCGGCGGGGCCACCATCGGGATCCCCATCCCTGTTCTGGGTTCAGCCGTGGGGGCTGTCGTCGGCGGCGCCCTCGGTGCATTCGGCGGGGCCGCCTTCGCCGAACATACCCGCGGAGAATTAGCCGGCCATTCGCTCAAAGTCGGCCAGGCAGCCTTCTGGGGCCGCCTGCTTGGCACCGGCGCGAAATCTCTCATCGCCTCCATCATGGTTGCCGTAGCACTCATCGCGCTCGTCACGAAATAAAGAACCGATCTCTCCTGGCCTGCCCCCAAAAGTGGTACCACTCGTTATGGAAGATTTGTGAGTTGCGAGTGCTTGGGCATTGATTAGTGATTAGTGATTAGTGATTAGTGATTAGTGATTAGTGATTAGTGATTAGTGATTAGTGATTAGTGATTAGTGATTAGTGATTAGTGATTAGTGATTAGTGATTAGTGATTAGTGATTAGTGATTAGTGA
>JBGSPU010000121.1:0-14864 GCA_041738415.1 Bythopirellula sp. | reverse complement strand
GCCACCTCTGTCGAACTGCGAGAAATGGACTCAACCCGGAACCGCTGTCCATAAAGCGGCTCACTCGGATCGGTCACTTCAACCCATTCAGTGCTAGCATCACTTGGGTTGTCGAAGTGGGTATCAAGAGAAAGTGTCGTTTGATACTCTGGATCATGCACATTTGAGAGAACTGCTCCAGCTTCGAGTACGCGATGGAGTGATATTGCGATTGATCGGTAAATGGCTCCGTGCGGGAGTGCTCGACGGAGGGATACTTACGTATCCTGAATCCGGCAGCCCGCAAGGAGGGGTAATTTCGCCCTTACTCGCCAACGTATATATGCACTATGTGTTGGACCTCTGGTTCCATGGGGAAGTGCTCCCTCGTCTGCAAGGCCAGGCGTTTCTCATCCGCTTTGCGGATGATTTCGTGATCGGCTTCACAGACCAACGCGACGCTGGTCGCGTGCTGGAAGTGCTTCCCAAGCGTTTTGCTAAATACGGCCTCACGATCCACCCGGAGAAGACCCGGCTGGTCCCGTTCCACCGTCCGCGTTCCGCAGGGGACAGACCTGGAACGTTCGACTTTTTGGGCTTCACCCACTATTGGGGTACATCCCGTAAGGGGAACTGGGTGATCAAGAGGAAAACGGCATCGGGCCGTCTGACGCGAGCCTTACAAGCGATCTCCGATTGGTGCCGGAGGAACCGGCACCATCCCCTGGCCGATCAAGCCAAGACACTTGGTCAGAAGCTCCGTGGTCACTGTGCTTATTACGGGATCACGGGCAATAGCGCTGCCCTTTCGAAGTTCTACTACGAGGTGACGCGCATCTGGTACAAGTGGCTCCGCCGACGGCATCGGCATCGTCCCCGTTGGCCATGGTTCAAGCGGCTGATGGAACGTTATCCCTTGCCACCACCGGTCGCAGTGCATTCCGTCTGCCGCGTAGCGAACTCGTAACGGAGGAACCGTATGCGGTAATCCCGCACGTACGGGTCTGTGGGAGCCCAGGGGCGAAAAGCCCCTGGGCGACCTGGTCATAATTCAGCAACCAATGAACTCCGAGAATTCTCCGAAGCTACTATCTCACAAGCATTTACGGCAACAACAAGTAGGGAAGCGGCTCGAGCCCGAGTACAATTTTGCCTGTCCTTTGTCCCATTTAAGAGTGCGAAGCAATCCGACGACGGGCTTGGGCTTGCAGGACTGCTATGAAACTATTGGCCTGGGCATAGCCGGCATACTCGGCCGACTCTTCGTCGGTCAATTCCCCTTCATTGGCCTTGCGAGCCAAAAGCTCGATTCGTTCCTGTAGGGATCCATCCGCGTGATAGTCCACGATTTGGTGGACCTGCTCAGGAATCAGGATACCGAGGATCGGCTGCGTAGCGCGATCAAAGGCAGTCGTGTCGCTAATTGTCTCCATAGCTAGATTCTACCACAGCCCGTTCCCTACAGCCATCGAGGGTAAGTGAACTCTCCGAAAAAAAGTCTCGACGAACGGTTGAAAATGTCGTGTCTATGCCTATGTATGCGGTCGCTCACGAAAAATACCGCACCGCGTTGCGGAACATGCCCAGCCCTGCCCCTTCACTGCGATCTTCGCGGCGGGTCCAGTTGGGATGCTGCGTGAAATCGACGAAGCGTTCCGGATGCGGCATCAGGCCAAAGACGCGGCCGGTTGCATCGCACATGCCGGCCACGTCGTGCATCGACCCGTTGGGGTTAAACGGCGGAATGCTGCCGCTCACGTCGGCGTAGCGAAGCACGAGTTGCCCCGCCTGGTCGAAACGTTCGAGGGCCGCTGAATCGCGGGTGACGAACTTTCCTTCGGCGTGGGCGATGGGGAGATACAGTTCTTCGATACCGGCGAGAAACACGCATTTTTTCCCGACCGTTTCCAAGCCGACCCAGCGATCGATGAAGCAGCCTGAGTCGTTCCAAGTGAGCGAAGCCGCCGGACCACTCTCGTCGTCAGTATCCAGGAGGCCCGATTTGATCAGCACCTGGAAACCGTTGCAGATTCCCAGCAGCAGCTTTCCCGCGGAGCGGAACTCGTGGAGAACCTCGCTCAAGTGATGCCGAATCTGATTGGCAAAAATCCTGCCTGCGGCAATGTCATCGCCGTAGCTGAAGCCACCCGGAATGCACAGTATCTGAAACTCGGCCGCCAACTGAGGTGTTTCCAGCAACCTGTTGAGGTGCTGCACCTCGGCTATTCCCCCTGCAAGCTGGAAGGCATGCGCGGTCTCCGCGTCGCAGTTGGTGCCGGGGGCTCGCAGGATGAGGATTCGAGGTTGAGGCATAATCGTTTTTGATTCTAATTCTTTGGCTACCAGGCAAGTGGTTTCTTCCAAGCGGTTTTCAAATCTTTCAGCGAGGCTGCTATCACGGGTGCGGAACCAGATTCGTTCAAGAAACGCAATTCTGGCTCCAAAGTAGTTCGGCCCACGCAGGCAACTGGCAGCCCCTCTAACTGAGACTCGAATTCAGTCACGTTTTCTTTACGAACCTCGCAAAGAAATCGTGTATTCGACTCGCTGAACAAGAGTGCCACTGCAGAGAGGTTCGTTTCGCCAGCAGGAACTTTTGCCAGTTCCAACTCGGCACCAATTCCCCCGGCGAAGCACATTTCCGCAGCGGCGACTGCCAGGCCCCCTTCACTCAAGTCATGGCACGACGCAACCAATCCACGGGAGGTGGCCTCATGCACGGCGGCAAAGGTCCGTTTGGCGACGGCCGCGTTGACTGTTGGAACCTGGCCCCCCGTGAGCTCGTGAATCAGGGCAAAGTGCGATCCGCCGAGTTCTTCCTTTGTTTCTCCTACCAGATAGAGCAGACTATCGGAATGCTTGAGATCCATCGTGACGGCTGTCGCCACGTCAGCGATTTGCCCCAAGGCACTGATCAGCAACGTCGCAGGAATCGCGATGGTTTGTTTTTCTCCATCAGCGCCTACAAAGCTGAATTCGTTGTTCAAGCTATCCTTGCCGCTAATAAAGGGGGCTTCGAGTGCAAGGGACAAATCATGACAGGCGAGCGCCGCCCGAACCAATGAACCGAGGGTTTCGCTCTTTTCGCAATCCCCCCAGCAGAAATTGTCGAGCAGCGCGATGCGTGCCGGGTCGGCACCTACGGCCACACAATTGCGAATTGCCTCATCAATCGCGCTGGCGGCCATGTGATAGGGATCGAGGTCGCCGTAGCGTGGATTCATTCCGCAGGAGATCACCAGGCCCCGTCTGGAAGTGAGCACCGGACGGACCATGGCGGCGTCGCTAGGGCCGTCATTCGCTAAGCCGACAAGCGGTTTGATGACGCTCCCCCCCTGCACTTCATGGTCGTATTGCCGAATGATCCACTCTTTACTTGCGACATTGTAAGAGCCCAAGATGCGGCAAAGATCGGCGGTCAGATCTTGCGCGCCAAGGGGGATTTCTAGCGGAAGGGGTTTGATCGGAGTAAAACTGGCCGAGCGGATCACCGGGGGCCGACCCTTGTGCAGCAAATCCATCGCTAGATCGCCGACCACCTGATCCCCGTACTTGAGCACCAGCCGACCCGTGGGGGCGAACTTGCCGATCACCGTCGCCTCGACCCCCTCGGCAGCACAAAAGGCATGTAGTGCTTCCCAATTGGCTGGGGGGACACTGAGCACCATCCGCTCCTGCGCTTCGGAAATCCAAATCTCGGTGTAGGTCAGCCCGGCGTACTTTACCGGCGCCCGCTCAAGCCACACTTCGGCACCGATTCCCTCTCCCATTTCCCCGACGGCGCTACTAAACCCCCCCGCTCCGCAATCGGTGATCGCTGTGTACAAGCCTCGGTCACGAATGGCCAGCAGCACGTCGAGTACCTTTTTTTCTTCAACGGCATTGCCAATCTGCACGGCGCCCCCCGAGAGCGATTCGCTTTCGTGGGTGAGTTCGGCACTGGAAAAGGTTGCCCCGTGAATTCCATCGCGTCCCGTCCGGCCGCCGACACTGACTATCAGGTCGTCAGGTTGAGGCTCTTTGAAGGATTTATCGACGGGGATGATCCCCACATTGCCGCAGTAAACCAGCGGATTGCCTAGATATCGAGAATCGAAATAGACGGCGCCGTTGACCGTCGGGATTCCCATACGATTGCCATAATCGCGGACCCCGCTCACGACGCCACGCATCACTCGCTTGGGGTTCAGCACACCGCTGGGCAAATCTTCCGCGGGCGTATCCGGCGGGGCAAAACAGAAAACATCGGTGTTGCAAACGGGCTTAGCCCCCATCCCGGTGCCGATGGTGTCTCGAATCACTCCGCCGATACCGGTGTTCGCGCCCCCATAAGGCTCCAAGGCCGAAGGGTGATTGTGCGTCTCGACCTTGAATGCCACGTTGAATTGGTCGTCGAACCGGACAATCCCAGCGTTGTCGCGGAACACGCTCACGCACCAGTCGTCCTCGCCCCAGTGATTCCGCAGCTCGGTCGTAGCGGCAAAAATGGTCTCCTTGAGCATATTTTCAAATTGCCTTTCACCCTGTTCATCGCGGTAAGCGATGCGGCCGGCCAGCGTCTTATGGCTGCAATGCTCGCTCCAGGTTTGGGCCAGTGTCTCCAGTTCTATGTCGGTCGGCTCACGGCCAAGTTCGGCAAAGTGTCGTTGAATGGTCTGCATCTCGGCCAGTTGCAAATAGAGTTGTCCCTCGCGGCTCAGACGCATAAGGCCCGTGTCGTCTAACTCGCTAAGGGAAACGGTGCGATGCTGGAACTGATAGTCACTGCCGTGCTGGAGCCGATCGAAGGGCAAAGGCCCTTTGACGATTTGCTCGATGGCATCGTTTGCCAGAATCCGTTCTGAAATCGCGGTAATCTGAGTCTGGCTCGCGCCATCGATCCAGTATTTCCGCAAGGTGCGCACCGCCGAAACGGAGTAGCCAAAATCGCGAATGGCCCCCTCGGCACTCTGAGCTACTGGATCCATAACCCCTGGCTTGAGCAAGACTTGCAGCAGCGTGGGTGATTCGCCGTGGGCTTGGCCAGTGGGTGGAGTGGCCAACCGAGAATCCCCAACGAGCGCGGTGACCGAAGATTCTACCGTGTTGTCGGCAAACAATTCTTGGGCAAGCCGGTTCACTTCGTCAGCATCGAGCGAATCGCTTTCCACCAAGAAACCTCGAGCGGCCTGGACAGACAGACGGGGGCCAATACCAGTTTCAGCCGCCAGCACGGCGACTCGCTCGGCCTCCCGGTCAGGCAGTCCAACAATTGGATGAACGTCAATTTCCCAAAGCATCTCGAATCTTTTTCGCTCGTTCTAGGGTTTCTTGGATTCGTTGCCAGTCGGCGTTCGCCAGTTCGCCACGGAGTTTGACGAGCTGATCAATCAGTCGATCAAGCTCCTCCAGCACAGCCGGTGCATTCTGAGCGAATATCTGCGTCCACAATTCAGGATCCCCTGCGGCAATACGCGTCGTGTCGGCCCATCCAGTCGCAGCCAGGGGCAGAAATTCTTTCGGGGTGCAAGCTGCCAATGCCGAGGCGACTAAGTGGGGTAGATGGCTGGTAGCTCCGACAGCTCGATCATGTTGATCGGGGTCCATTTCTAAAACCCGTGCTCCCAGCGATTGCCAAAAATCTATTGCTCGTTTTGTCAGTTTTACCGGGGTCGCAGCAGTAGGAGTCACCACCACGGTACGGTCAATGAACAAATCAGCTCGGGCATTCTCCGGCCCGGTCCGATGATCACCGGCAAGGGGATGACTACCGACAAACCTGTCTGCTGATCCACTCAATTGCGACTCGATTTGCCGGCAAATCAAGCCCTTGGTGCTGCCGACATCAGTGATCAATTCCGCTCCGCTAGCGGCCGTAATTCGACCGACATATTCCGCCACAGATCCGACGGGGGTTGCTACTATCACGATCTGGGCATCCGACACTGCTTTGGCGAGGTCGGTCGATGCCTCGTCAATCGCTCCCACGGCTAGTGCCTTGTCAAGTGATTCCTGTCGACGTCCACAACCGACTACCCGGGCAGCCAACTTGAGCTCGCGCAGGGCTAAACCAATCGACCCACCGATCAGACCGACCCCGACAATTGTTACGTTCCTAGCGACAGACATGCGAAGGTGGGTTGAATGGCTGGTTTGGCCCGGTTGGGGAGAGACTCATCAAAGCCTCACACACCGTATCCTGGCAGAAAGGGATCAACGGAGGCATTCTAGCAAAGTACGTGAACTTTGCAGGGGGGCGCATTCGGCATTTTCTGGCTCTTCGCCGAATCTCTCAGAGATCCGGAAAGGAGTCAGATTGTCGCCGTGTGAGTCTCGGGGAGACGCACCTCCGTGTTTCTTAGCCGCCGACGTTAGACTCGGCACAATGTGACCAGTTTTCGCTTCCGAAACTACCCTATCCAAAATCGCTAAAAAAAGACAATAATTTCAAGTTTGCCTAAATGAAATCTCTCACGAGTCCCCATTGTCGCGGTAAAATACTTAAAGGTTAATAACATAGTCTGGACTGCTTGCTAGCAGGGAAAGTTCGTCAGAACATGCTCAGTGCGAATGGATTTACGCAAACAGGCCGTTCACTTTTATTGGGGACAAATGCCATGTTGCGCGTTGGAATTTTGAATCTGCTGGTGTTGGGAAGTGTTGCTCTCAGTCAGTCTTCTGCCCAAGAGTGGGCAGAAAAAATGTTCAACACGCTTGAACACGATTTCGGCACGGTGGCTCGTGGAGCAGAGACAGTCTACAAGTTCGAGATTACGAACTTGTATAAACAGCCGATGAAAATCCTAGGGGTTCGCTCGAGTTGTGGCTGCACTTCTCCCTCGATCGAGAATAAAGTTATCAACACCTACGAAAAGGCGTACCTCGTCGCCAAGTTCAATACGCATACCTTCGTCGGTCGCCATGGTGCAACGCTCACGGTGACCTTCGGCTCTCCTTTTGCCGCCGAGGTTCAAGTTCGTGTCCATGGCAACATCCGCGGGGACGTGGTTTTCTCCCCCGGAGCGGTGGAGTTCGGCAAAATCGACGAAGGTGACAACAAAGAGCAGCGGATTGCTGTGAGCTATGCTGGCCGCGACGACTGGAAAATTGTCGACATCACCAATGATAACGACAACTTCGAGGTGGAAATGGATGGCGGAACACGCACTGCCGGAAGGGTCACCTATAACCTCGTGGTGCGATTGAAGGACTCCGTTCCTTCTGGGTTCGTCAAGGACCAATTGACTGTAGTAACTAACGACACACGCGCAGAAAGCCAACGGATTCCCTTATTCGTCAGTGGACACGTTGTCCCCGAAATCTCGGTGACCCCTGAAAATCTGGTCTTAGGAACCGTAAAGGCTGGCGAGGCTGTTACCCGCAAGGTGGTAGTGCGCGGCAAGAGGCCATTCAAGATTCTCGATGTAAATTGCGGCGACAACTGCTTCACGTTCCAAACCGACGAGGAGTCGAAGGAACTGCACCTGGTTGAAATCACCTATCGCCCCGGCGATCAGCCTGGTCCCATCAAAGTGCCAGTGACCATCACCACGGACCGCCCGAACCGCGGTGCAGCCTTGACCGTCTCAGCCAACGTCGTCGCCGACCCGGCAGCCGCAGAATCGCAAGCCGAGGCCAATAATCAATCTAAGGTATCGACGGGTGGGTTGCGAGTGGCTGATACTGCCAATAAGTAAGCCGCTTGCAGCCAACGGCACCAACAAGCTCCAGATGTGAGGCTTGATAGGACGTTGATTTCTGGCCCGTGATTTGGAATAGCGTGGTGCGAAGCTATTACAAAAGAACGATTTACGGCAATTCTTGCCGGAAATCGAGAGTATGCGGTATTACGCATTCCTTGACGCCCCGGTGCATGCCAGTCATAGTGGAAGAAGGATATACCAAGCGCCTTCGCTACCGATGTTGTCGCATCCGAATTTGCGGTTCCGGGAGATTCGCATGCCTGGCTTTCGTCGCTCCAACACAGCGAGTTGACAAATCATGGCGGATGCTGCGGTGTACTCTCTGCAACTTGTCGCCTGCAACTTGTCGAATGTAACTTGTCGAATGTAACTGGGGCTCACACCCGGGAATGCCGAATACATCATGCTCTCACTTGGTTGGAAAGCTTTCCATGTCTGCGTCATTTTTACGTACGTATTTGCACTGGGCAATTCGGCTATAGCCGCTCCTTCGGTTGCCCGCATTTGGGATGAACAACTCCTTCACGCGATCAGCATCGACACGGCCCGCCCCACGGTACATGCCCGTAATTTGTTCCATGTGTCGACCGCCATGTACGATGCTTGGGCCGCGTATGACTCGTCCGCGCTGCAATATGTCCACCAGGAAAAGATCTCCGCGGTTGACATCGACACCGCCCGCAGCGAAGCAATTAGTTACGCGGCCTACAATCTGATTCTGCATCGCTTCGTGACGGGCCCAGCGGGATTCGGCCCCGGTCGCTCGGCCACAGTCGTCGACATTCGCGATCAAATGGTTGCCCTCGGCTTCGACCCCGACTTCACATCCACCGTCGGCAACTCGCCGGCGGCCGTTGGCAATCGCGTTGCCCAGTCGGTAATCCAGCACGGGCTTGCTGACGGGGCCAATGAATTGAATCGCTATGCAAATCCCCCTGGTCAATTCGTGCCAGTTAATTCGCCGCTCACCGTTGAAGAATCCGGCGTCACAATGAACGATCCCAACCGTTGGCAACCGCTCCACTTTATCGGCAACCGGATCGACCAGTTCGGACGGGTCGTCCTCCCCTCCACGCAAACCAACCTGTCGCCCTATTGGGGGGAGGTCACGCCGTTTGCGATAACGGCAGCCGATCGGGGCCCCAGCGGCGTGTATCACGAGCAGGGCATGCCGCCGCAATTGGGAGGCACAGGCGACGCCGCATTCAAAACCGGCGCCTTGGCGATGATCCGCTATTCGTCGCAGCTTGACCCGAACGACGGTGTGATGATCGACATCTCACCTGCGTCACGCGGCAACGCATTCGATGCGCCGTTCACTGAAAGCTACGACCAGGCGGGCTATCCAGCCAATCCGGTGACGGGCCAGCCCTACACGCCCCAGATGGTCCAGCGCGGGGATTTCACCCGCCTGATGGCTGAGTTTTGGGCAGACGGTCCCAACTCGACGGCTCCCCCGGGGCACTGGAACGAGATCCGTAACGAGATCACGGATCAAATGGAAGCATTGGGAATTCCGAAACGGATCGGCGGTGCCGGACCAGTCGTCGGCGATCTCGAATGGGATATCAAAGGCATGTTCGCGCTCAACGCCTCTTTGCATGACGCGGCCATCGCCGCCTGGAATCATAAGGGCATTTACGATTCGTCTCGGCCGATTTCGTTTGTCCGCTACATGGGCCAACTCGGCCAATCTTCGGACCCTGGTGGCCCGTCGTATAACCCGAATGGCTTGCCGCTTGAACCGGGACTAATCGAAGTCATCCTGTCGGAAACCACTGCGCCGGGAGAGCGACACGCCGAGCTGGCGGGACATGAAGGTGAGATCGCGGTTCGCTCATGGAGAGGTGCGGTGCCCGGCGTCGCGCCGTTTGACGATCCTGCAGAGATCAGCGGCGTCGGATGGATATTGGCCAAGGACTGGCTGCCATACCAACTCAGCAGCTTCGTCACGCCGCCGTTCCCAGGTTACCTGTCGGGCCACTCAACTTTTAGCCGCGCGGGTGCTGAGGTGATGACGCTACTGACGGGATCGCCTTATGTCCCGGGCGGCTTGTTCGAATACGACATTCCGATAGGCTCGGGCTTAAACTTCGAATATGGTCCATCGACGCCGCTTAAAATTCAGTTCGCGTCGTACTTCGACGCGGCCGACATGGCGGCGGAGTCACGCCTCTGGGGGGGCATCCATCCGCCGCAGGACGATTTCGCGGGCCGACGAATCGGCCAACTGGTCGGCACTGCGGCTTGGAACCAGGCGATGGGCTATTTCCATGGTGTCTTGGTGCCAGAGCCCGCTAGCTCCTGGCTCCTGATGATGGCCGTAGCCACGTGCTGCGGGGGAATCCGGCCACGGCATTAAGTCGTAGCTTCATGCACTTTGTCCTTACACTGTCATTACACTAGGCAACATACTATGGGTCACGAATGCCCAATGATCGGTCGGTTCATAACAGTTGCGAGACCTAACGCGAATCTCGCGTCTCTTATTGCTGTGTGCGCGATCTGCCTCCTCATGCCAGTTTCCGCCGGAGCTGTCGTATTTACTGACGTCACGGCTGCGGCCGGCATCAATCACGTCCACACCATTCCCGAACTGATTCAAGGCCTTCCCGGTGAGGCTTTCTTCGCCGGCGGTGCCGCGGCCGGCGACTTCGACGGCGATGGCCATGTCGATCTTGTCTTCACCCGCCTCAACGACAACGACATCTTCTACCGCAACCTCGGCAACGGCACGTTCGAAGCTCGTACTGCCTCAGCAGGCTTCATCTTTCCCACCTACACTAACGGCGTCGTCTCCGGCGACGTTGATAACGACGGAGATCTCGACCTCTACATGACCACCGTCGGCTACACCCGCAACTATCTTTATCTCAACGACGGCAACGGCTTCTTCACCGACGCCGGCACCAGCCATCCCACCGCGCTTGCCAACGGTGTCCAACGTAGTGGTCAAGGTGCAAGCTTCGGCGATTACGACAACGACGGCAATCTCGACCTTGCGACCGGCGACTGGGGCAATTCCGTCGCCAACTCTCAGTCTCGCCTCTTCCACAACCTGGGCGCCGCACAGCCCGGCGGCTTCGAAGACGTTACTGTGGCCTCCGGCATCAATGTCTACCGCAAAGACCGCACCTACCGTTACGTCCCGCGCTTCGTCGACCTCGATCGCGACGGCCACATGGACCTGACCTTCGTCGCCGATTTCGAAACCAGCCAACTCTTTTGGAACAACGGGGATGGAACTTTCACCGACGGGACGATCCCCGCCGGTGTGGGCACCGATTTCAATGGCATGGGTAGCACCTTCGGCGATTACGATGGCGACGGCGATCTCGACTGGTTCATCACCAACATCACCAACGATCCTCAGTTTCCCGGCCCCTTTGGCGGATTCAACCGCCTCTACCGCAACGAAGGCAACCGCACCTTCAGCGACGTTACGCTAGCTGCGGGGGTGCGCGACTCTCGCTTCTCTTGGGGGACCACCTTCTTCGACTACGACAATGATGGCGACGTCGATCTCTCCGCCACCAACGGATACAACGGCCAGGGCTGGATCGACGACCGCACTTTTCTCTGGCAAAACACGGGCGGCGTCTTTACTGACGTTTCTGACGCCTCCGGGATCACTGACACCCAACAAGGCCGCGGACTCATTCACCTCGACTATGACGAGGACGGCGATCTCGACCTGCTTGTCATCAACAACGCCGCGGCCCCCATCCTTTACCGCAACGACGGCGGCAACGCCAACCACTATCTTCGCATCAAGCCGCAGGGAACTATTTCCAATCGCGACGGCATCGGCGCTTGGATCACCGTCACGCCCGATTTAATGAACCCCAACCAAAAACTCGTTTGGGAAATCGATGGCGGCAGCAGCTTCGTGAGCCAGAGCGAACGCATCGCCCACTTTGGCCTCGGCTCATCGACGAACCCTGTCGACCTGGTCACCATCGAGTGGACCAGTGGCATCGTGCAGCATCTTTACGGTGTCGCCGTCGACCAAACACTGCTGGTGATTGAAGCGACTGACCAGACGCCCGGCGACTTCGATCTGGATGGTGATGTCGACGGCCGCGATTTTTTGATTTGGCAACGCAACCCCAGCGCGGGAAATCTTGCCATTTGGCAAGCAAATTATGGCCTCCCTCCCCTGATCGCAGCGAGCAACAACGTGCCAGAACCATCCTCGTGGCTGCTACTGTCGATTGCGGTTTTGGGAGGCATTCTCCCCAAACGGCGAATCGCCGAAAGTGCGATAAAACGCTATGCGTTCTGACCCGAATGGCACTGTCGGCCTTAAGTCATGAAACCAGCCTGACTTAGGTGATGACCTGCGGCGTGACGTGTCACGTCGCCTGGTCACATAGGGGCGTGATACCTAGCATGGTGCAGGAGGCGCAAGTTTTTTTTCGGTCGTCCATGGTACGCGCGCACCGCGAGCCCACCAGCGAGCGAGGCGTTGGTTGTTCCTCGTCGGTGTGTGGCGTCGTCATGCTGATCCTTACGTTCAAGTGAAACGTGCGGCAGCGACCGGGGCAGCCGCCTGTGATAGCGCGGTTCTTAGCTGCATCGTTTTCGCAACTCCGCCCGCAGTACATCACGGGGCTGTTGCATCAGCTTGTAGCCGTGCCTCCTCCGCTTCAGCACCCGGGTTTCGAGTCGGCCAGGGCGATTGGCAACTTCGCAGCCGGCAATCTGCTTGAGGATCACCGAGAGATAGATGTCGAGTCGGTTCGGGTCGATCAGGCCACTGGACAGCAGCATCCAGGAGGCAAGCACGTACTTGCAAGTCCCGGTGAAACTGATCTGCCGAGGCTGCTTGTCGTGCAGCAAAGCCGCCCCCGCCGCCGTCATACGAATCAAGTTGTAACCCAGGATCGTCGTCCAGAGTTCTCGATGAACTATCTCGGGCGACTTGTAACGCACGTGTCCGAGGTTCAAGTTCGACTTGATACTGCGAATATCCAGTTCCATGTGCCAATCATAATACCTCCTAAGATAACGCTTTGATAATGCCAGCATTGCTGGCGTGTTCGGATATTTTACTTATCGGCTTTTTGTTTTGGGGTAATCAGTTCCGTGGGAAAGGGCTGGGGCCACCCGCGTGGGGCTTCACGAAGTTGGCGTAAGCGTTTCAAGGGGATTTCGACGGCGACGGCTGGGTCGATCTGTTCGTAACCCGCTTGGACGATACCGATCTGTTGTATCGCAATCGGGGGGACGGCACCTTTGAAGACGTTTCCTTCGCGTCGGGATTTACAGAAATCTTACCGACCAACGGTGCCGTCTGGAGCGACTTTGGACGATTGATCAAATCACCCTCCAATGGCCAAGCGGTCGCATTCAAATTCTATATGACGTGGCACCCAATCAGCGGCTGGTCGTAACAGAACCTGTTCCGGAACCTTCCTGTTCTTTTCTGCTCTTGCTCGATCTGGTGGCAATCGTTCAACGACTGAAAAACGACAGTTTCAACTAGGATTGCCTTCGTTCTCGTTCTATAATCGCGGCTAGAATTGGTATTCCACCTCCAGCAAATGAACCTCCGATGTCGCAATCTCCCGGATCGATCTACGAAATCCGCTGGCGCGAGCTTTGCCCGTGGTTGATTCTGGTAAAGTCTCTGCGTGCCAGTCTCTGCTTTCGGGTGTTGGTCATCGCCTGGATTGGCGTGCTCGTCACGCAAGGTGGCTGGCTTTTCATCGAAGGCGTTTTCAGTGAACCTGTGGTACTGCCGCGAATCGCATACGACGATCCCTTAGCAGACCATTCTTCCCCGGCACTCATTCTCGATGTAGCACAAAATGGAGATCGCATCTTTCGGACGGCTACCGATGCAGAGATAAGCAGCACAGGTATCACACGCTGGTTGCTGCGTCACTTGAGGCACCACGAGACAGGTCCCCTCATCGAAGGCTGGAGTTGGCTGGGGGCACCACTGGTCCGAGTGTTTCGGATGAAAACCTCTCTCTCGCAAGCTTGCCAACTGCTGTTATGTGGATTCTGGGCAATCGCAGTGTGGGCACTCGCTGGAGGTGCCATCGCCCGTATCGCAGTCCGCTATTTGACCCGCGGTGATGTCATCGATCCACTCGCAGCACTCAAGTCGGCGGCGACCAAATGGACCGCCACGGCGGGAGCCCCACTCATTGGCTTGCTCTTCGCGGGACTACTCGCGTTTCCATTAGCTTTGATGGGTGTCCTATTGCGTGTGGATCTCTTCGCCCTCCTCGCCGGGTTGTTGTGGGGACTCTACTTGGTGTGGGGCATCCTGTTGGCAGTGGTGCTCGTTGCCTTGTGGTTCGGCTGGCCACTCGCCTGGGCCGCGATCGGAGTGGAACGAAGCGACGCCTTTGATGCCGCCAGTCGTGCTACCGCCTACGTCTATCAACGACCCCTGCGGCTGGGCTTCTACGTAGCCGTCGCCTCACTCTTGGGAATTGTCGGACATCTTGTTGTTGCCGGCTTCGCTACGGCTGGAAATGAACTCACCGATTGGGCCGTCAGTTGGGGAGCGGGCTCCGAGCGGATCGCAGCCCTGGTTACTCAACCGCTCTCAGAGGACAACCCGGTGGTTTCCTCGGGTTCCGCTATCACTGGTGCCAGGGCCATCTATTTCTGGAAAGGCATGCTTTCTTCCTTTGCAGCCTCCTATCCCCTGGCTTTCCTCTGGACGGCCAGCGTGGGCATTTACCTCCTGCTTCGTCATCACGTCGATGCGACAGAAATAGATGAAATCGTGGGCGATCCAGAAGTAGAGCTTCGCTCGCCAAACGCAGCAAAAACCGACGGGCCAGCCGATCTCTCCACGCACCGAGTGTAGCCGTGTCTCTCCGAGACTTGGAGACTCGGATTCTGCGCCTTTGTCGCAGTGTCAGTCTCGGAGCGACTGACCCAGCGCGCCTGTGAAGGCGTTTGAATTGTCGGGTGCAAGTCCCGTCCAGGCTACCGTTACCAGCCTGTAGTCGAAAGTGGTAACTGCGTTGTCGCGAGACAAGGTGGAGAGCAACCTGAGACGAATGACCAGTCCGTAACTTGATGGTGAACTCGATTCGGCCAAGCCTGTCGGGGAGCCTCCTAGGAATTGGCGAACCCTTGACGGCACGCAGTCGACCCAGTGAGGACCGCTTCTGGTCTGTCCCTCCTTGAGGGACGGTCGGTGCAGCAGCCACGACGATGCAGGAACTCGGTAAC
>JBGSPU010000112.1:0-21422 GCA_041738415.1 Bythopirellula sp. | reverse complement strand
AATTGAAGTCGTCAATGTGGCTGAGCCTTTCCTTGTCTAACAGTTTCAAGGTCAACAGGCTGAGCATCGCCGAGACAACTGGTATCCTCTTGGACTCAGGATAGCCGGCCTTCTTGACGAGTTGGTCGAAACGAACTTGCGTGAGCAGCGGGAGAAAGAGAAACACTCCTGCGTGACGTGAACGAATACGCCTGCCCAGAATAAACCAAACTCGAATGTCGTGACGACTTTGGCCACTTCACCCTCGAAAATAAGGCATGTCTGCATATTAATGGGGAAGTTGGGCTAGCGCCCTGCGGCTGATTTTATCAGCCGCAACGCGCTAGTTTCCGTTTCCCCGGGCGGGGAATCCGAATAGCGCTGCTGCACCCCTTAGAGTTTTGCCTGTCCTGAGCAAGAATCGCAGCATCTATCACGTGCGGTAGCCTGCTCCCTCTAGGCTCAAGAGATCTTTTTCCTGGCCGCACTCTTTTTGGCCGTGGCCTTCTTTGCCGCCAATTTCTTTTTGGCTGGTGCTTTCTTGGTGGTGGCCTTCTTCTTGGTGGTTGTTTTTGTAGCTGCCTTCTTTTTTGCCGCTTTCTTCTTTTTCGGAGCGGATCCCTGGGCTGCTTTTTCTGCCAACAAAGCTAACGCTTCATCAAAAGTGATCTCCTCGGGCATCATTCCCTTGCGCAAGGAAATATTGGTCGTCCCGTCGGTAATGTAGGGACCAAATCTGCCGTCGA
The DNA here is from genome assembly GCA_041738415.1 of Bythopirellula sp. Taxonomy (GTDB): domain Bacteria; phylum Planctomycetota; class Planctomycetia; order Pirellulales; family Lacipirellulaceae; genus Bythopirellula. Next base: position 20,697 of record JBGSPU010000112.1, on the reverse strand, counting down.
GAATTTGCACCGGTTTTTCTGTGATCGGCGACGCCTCGAAGACCTTCAAGGGTTCTTTTTTTGATGCACCTCGACCACGCGTCTTCGGTTGGGCTAGCAAAAACAAGGCTTGCTCCAAGGTCACATCAAGAGGCGAAAGATCCGTCGGCAAAGAGCGAGTCTCAGCAGCGCACTTGATGTACGGACCATAGCGACCGTTATGGGCAATAACCGGTTCCCGACTTTCGGGATGAGGACCCAGCTCGCGAGGCAAGGAAAGCAACTTCAGTGCCTTCTCCAGGTCGATCTCTTCGGGCGTCATCCCCTTGAGCAAACTAGCGTTTTGAGGTTTTTCTTCGTCTTCGGTCGTGCCACGTTGCACGTACGGTCCAAAGCGACCCACTTTGATAAAGACGGGCTTCTGTGTTTCAGGGCAGACTCCCAAGGGCTCGTCGCCCCGTTCCGCTTGATCCAAGAGTTCGAGGGCTACCTGGAGTGTCACCTCGTCGGGAGCCATGTCTTCCTTGAGAGAAGCGGTGCGATCCCCTTGCTCGACAAAAGGCGAATATCTCCCGACGCGGACAAACACCTCTGGCATTCCTTCTGGTGTACCTATCGAGATGCGACCGATCTTGGCCGGATCGATTTCGTCGATCTTGTGTTCGAGCAGCTTCTTGAGTCCCGGTCTCCCATTGCCAAAGTAAAAATTCTCGAGGTATTCAACGTGCCCTCGTTCGCCTCGACTAATCTCATCGAGATCGTCTTCCATTTGAGCGGTAAATTGGTAATCAACCAACGTGCCAAGGTTTTCCTCCATGAGCGTGACCACCGAGAACGCCACCCAGGTCGGCACCAGCGCATTGGCTTTCTTGAAGACATAGCCCCGAGCCAAGATGGTATCGATAATCGAGGCATAAGTACTCGGCCGACCGATTCCCCGTTCTTCAAGTGCCTTGGTGAGAGCGGCTTCGCTGTAGCGACCGGGTGGCTGCGTACTGTGCTCCTTGGCATCCAACCCGGTACACCGGAGAACCTCACCAACTTCCACACTGGGGAGGGTCCGATCTTGGTCGGCCAATTCGGCCGATGGATCATCAGTCCCTTCCACGTAGGCACGCAAATAGCCCGGAAAGTCGATCGTTTTGCCGCTTACCTGGAAGACGCAACCTTCGCCCTCAATGGTGACCACAATCCGGCGACCCCGCGCGTCGGCCATTTGACTGGCAATGGTGCGTTTCCAGATCAAGTCAAACAGCCGAAACTCATCAGAGTTTAGTGCCGATTTCATCTTCTCAGGCAACTCGAAGGGATGCCCTGCCGGGCGGATTGCTTCGTGAGCTTCCTGGGCATTTTTTACTTTCGATTTGTAAATCCGTGGTTCGGCTGGGAGAAATTCCTTGCCGTAGTTGCGATCCACCAGTGAGCGGGCGTCGTCGATGGCCACATTGGCCAACGTCGTGGAGTCGGTACGCATGTAGGTGATGTGGCCGTTTTCGTAGAGGCTCTGCGCGATCTGCATAGCCCTGCGTGCCGTGAAACCCAGTTTGCGATTGGCTTCTTGCTGGAGCGTACTGGTAGTAAACGGCGGGTACGGCTTGGTGGTGTACGGCTTGTCTTCGACGGAAGTCACCCGAAATTCGCCGCTACGAATGCGGTTGGCAAGCTGCTCGGCTGCTGGACCATCAAGCAGCAGCAGTTCAGTATTTTTTAATTTGCCAGTCGAAGAATCGAAATCTTTGCCGCTGGGAATTTTGCGGTTCTCAACCGAAACAAGCGGGGCCTCCATCGATTGCCCGTTTTGCTTGGCAAAATTCCCCATGAGATCCCACCATGTTCCCGAAACGAACGCCATGCGCTCACGCTCGCGCTGGACAATCAGCCGCACGGCCACGCTTTGAACTCGGCCGGCAGAAAGCCTCGGTCGCACTTTGCGCCATAAGAGGGGAGACACTTCATATCCGTAGAGTCGATCAAGAATCCGCCGCGTCTCCTGTGCCCGCACCAACTGTTCATCAACCTCACGGGGTTCTGAGAGAGCGTTCTGAATGGCGTCTTTGGTGATTTCGTGGAAAACCAGACGATGTACAGGAACCTTTGGTTTAAGGATTTCCAATAAATGCCAGCTAATCGCCTCACCCTCGCGGTCTTCGTCCGTTGCCAGATAGAGGGCGTTACACCCTTTGAGTTGGTCCTTGAGGAGCTTTATCTGCTTGGTTTTGCCGGGAGGGATCACATAAATCGGTGTGAAATTGTCGTTGACATTCACCCCCAGGTTGGACCAGGGCTCTCCTTTATATTGGGCGGGAATCTGCTTCGCCCCCTGGGGCAGATCGCGGATGTGACCGATGCTGGCCTCCACTCGGAAGCCACTGCCCAAGTATTTGGCGATCGTCTTGGCCTTGGCAGGAGATTCGACGATCACCAGGGCCTGGCCATTTGTTTCAGAAGCTGATTTTTTCTTCGCCATTTTGTTCCTGATGTCTTATTCTGGTCCCAAGAGACCGGTTCGCCTTATTCTGGCGTGCTAACTTGTCGTAGATACTCTTATCCGCCCAAATCAACTCATCTCGTGAGCCTTGTCCTGCCAAACTGCCTCTTCCGGCCAACTTCTACAAGCCTTAAACTAGGGACTTCCTACATCGGGAAGTAACTCGTCGTTCCCTGGGTCCGGCGTGCTAAATAACCATTGCTGAGGCTAATTCAGCAGCCAACCGTGCCAGTGAACCTTCGGCAGAATCGACCACACTCCCGATTGGGATTGCATTTACGTCGATCTGCCATAGAATCACGGACCCCTAAATCAACACTTCACGTCGTCAATCATTACTTATGCACCGGTCAGGCTGTCAAGTGGTAGCCTGCCGGGCAGCCTCGACTCAGGACGGTTAGATGGCAAGTCCGTTTGGCTATTTTCGCAAGCATCAAAAGGCCTTTTTGGCAGTGGCAGCCGTCATTGCCATGTTTGTTTTCGTGGTCGGTGATGCCATATTCGGTTATATTGGACAGTCTGGCGGAAATAGCAATCCCCGTGCTATCGTCGCCGAGTGGAAGGGTGGTTCCCTCAATGCTCAAGAGCTAAGCACCTTGACGCAACGACGGTACTTCTTGAGTCATTTTCTCGAAGCTTTGAGGATGACGGGTGCCCAACGAATCATGGAAGAAGGGGGCACTCCTATGATGCCCTCGGTCCCCGACTTTGTCCTCCCCGAAGGAACCAGTTCCCGCGACGTACAGGTGGGGGTCGTCACAACTCGCATCTTGGCCGATCAAGCCAAGAAAGCGGGGATGTCGGTCAGCGATGGGATGATTAATCAGTTCCTCAAGGAAACCAGTTTCCGTCGCGTATCCGACCAAGAAATAATGGCCATACTCTCACGAATACAGCAGGGCGATCCCCGCATGCTGGAGGAGCAATTGTTTTCAGGGCTGCGGGAATTGCTGCTGGGCAATACCTATTTCGGGAGCTTTGGCTCGAATGTACGAAATGTTTTGCCGGAGCAGCGTTGGGAGGATTGGCGACACATCAACGAGCGAATCGCCTTGCAAGCGATAGCCCTACCCGCTTCCGAGTTTGTCGAGGAAGTTCCCGACCCAAGTGAAGCGGAACTGCTTGCCTTCTACGAACAGTATAAGGACAACGTCCCAGGGATGATGCATCTGGTATTGGGAACTCAATTACCTGCACCCGACCCGGGCTTCAAGGTGCCACGACGCGTGAAGCTTAATTATATCCTGGGCGACGTCAATGCTTGGAGAGACAAATACCGCGATTCGATCACCGACGAAGAGATCGCCGACTACTACGAACGAAACAAGCGGAGCCTGTTTTCAACGAAAGGCAGCACCAAATTCGACGAAAGTCTGTTTAAGGCTGATTCGGATGATAAAGCCCTGATTGATTCTGAGTCAGAATCGATTGAAGACGCCGCTGCCCCCGATTCAGAAAAAACTGAGTCTCAGAATACTTCATCCGCCGAGGAGGAGGAGGCACCCAGCAAACCAGAAACTAGCGAACAACGCGCCGACCAACAGAACGACGAACTTGCCGAACCGGAAGATGATGAGTCCAGCAAGTTAGCTTCCCCGGCGCGATTCCAGCTAGTCGCATTCCAGGATGAGGCAGCAACCAGCGACGAATCACCCAGTGACGATTCAGATAGCGAAACAGTAGCGGACTCACTGGATATAACCAGTGAAGCGAATGACCCCGCCGATCAGAACGCCGACGAGGCACCTTCAAAAGACGAAGACAAGACGACCGATGAAGAACCCCAAGAATACGAACCTCTCGAAGATGTCAAAGATTCGATCAGAGACAAGTTGGCAACGGACAAGGCTGTCCAGGTGTTGAAAGATACCGTCGAAAACATTTACGGAGAGTTGCAGTCGGAGTACAATCCTTATGGCTTCGATGTTGTATCAGCTCGTACGAATGAGGAAGAAATACCGGCCCCTCCGAAGAAACTGACCAATCTCAAGGAACGGGCTGCCGAGGCGGGGTTAATCTCGGAAGAGACCCTTCTGGTGACTCAGCGGGAGTTGGCCGATACATTCGTCGGCAAGGCCTTTGACTCCCAAACCAATCGGCAATACGTAGTCCAAGCGGCCTTTTCGTCGCTCGCTGAATACGAGCCCTATCTGGCACAGGACTTGGACGGAAACTGGTACCTCGTAACAAAAACTCAAGATGTCCCTGAAAAGGTCCCAGCCTTTGAGGACATCCGCAGCGAAGTCGCGGCGGCCTGGAAAAAACAGGAAGCAGCTAAGCTGGCACTGAAGAAAGCCGAAGAAATCGCCAAGGAGTGTGAAGAGGCAGGAGATTCACTTGCCAACTACGCCGTCGGCAAATCGCATGAAGTGATCACCACAGACCTTTTCAGTTGGCTAACATTTGGTTCAACAGCAGAAATCGAACGAGGCCCTCGCTTGGGAGAAGCCCCCCCCTTAGAGGCAGTTGGCCCTGAATTTATGAAGAAGGCGTTCGATCTCGAAGAGAAAGAAGTTGCTGCGGTTTTGAACTACGACCAAACGAATGCCTATGTCATCCAACTCGATCGTCGAGAACGTCCCGAAGATGAGCTGCGTCAACTCTTCCTCTCCGAAGCCAATACTTGGTATGGGGGGCAAGTGATGACCATGGCCCGGTGGCAAAACCAACAGCGCCAAGTACTCGAGCAATTAACCGAGCGAGTCGGTCTGGACCTGGCGAAACTCGAGGAGTTCCTGCAGCCGACCCAGTCGCAGGAAGAGGAGTAGGGGAGGTAACCGAAGGTGTCACTGCGATTTACCTGCGGCTCATGACTGGGGCCCCCCTCAGTTGAATGCTATCTGACGTCCGGATACCTCTATCGCTGCGGCTTGAACACCACCACCGCCAACGGTGGTAGAGTCATCAACAGCGAATAAGGTCGTCCATGGCTTTCGCTTTCTTCGGCTTGGAGGCCCGGATAGTTACCGACGTTGCTGCCTCCATAGTACGCGGAGTCTGTGTTCATGATTTCTGAGTACCATCCACCCTCTGGCACACCAATGCGGTAGTTCTGGCGAACGACCGGAGTAAAGTTGCAGGCTACCAGCGCGAAGTCTTCAGAATTAATGCCACGACGCAGATAAACGAGCACACTATCATTGTGATTGTGGCAGTCGATCCATTCGAAACCGGTGTGGTCGAAGTCCTGTTGGTGTAGTGCTGGTTCACTGCGGTAGAGCTTGTTGAGATCGGCAACCAACCGCTGCACGCCTTGGTGACTCTCCCATTGCAAGAGATCCCATTGCAACTCGCTCTCGCAGTTCCACTCGTTCCATTGGGCAATTTCACCACCCATGAAAGTCAACTTCTTTCCCGGGTGCGTCCATTGGTAGCCGTACAACAGACGCAGGTTGGCAAATCGCTGCCAAAGGTCACCAGGCATTTGGTCGAGCATCGAACCCTTGCCATGGACCACTTCATCGTGAGAGAACGGCAGGACAAAATTCTCTGTGAAGGCGTAGATCAGTGAGAACGTCAATTCATCGTGATGATAGCCCCGGTGGATCGGTTCATGGCGGAAATAGCGCAGGGTGTCGTTCATCCAACCCATGTTCCACTTCATGCTGAAGCCGAGTCCTCCCACATAGGTGGGCCGTGACACACCTCCCCAGGCGGTGGATTCTTCGGCAACCGTGAGCACTCCCGGATATTGCAAGTGGACTTGTTCGTTGAATTCCTTGATAAAATCAATCGCGGCGAGGTTTTCCCGGCCGCCGTATTGATTGGGAATCCAATCCCCACCCTCTCGGCTGTAGTCCAGATAGAGCATCGAAGCGACCGCATCAACGCGTAATCCGTCGATGTGATACTTGTCGAGCCAGAAAAGCGCGTTGGAAACGAGGAAGTTGCGGACTTCATTGCGACCGTAATTGAAGATCTTCGTCCCCCAGTCCGGATGTTCGCCCTGACGGGGGTCTGCATGCTCGTAGAGAGCCGTGCCATCGAAGTAGTCGAGACCATGGCTATCCTTGGGGAAATGCGCCGGTACCCAATCGATCAGCACGCCGATGTTGTGCTGGTGAAGGAAGTCGACAAAATACTGGAAATCCTCCGGGCTGCCATAGCGGCTCGTGGCGGCGAAGTAACCCACTGTTTGGTAGCCCCAACTCCCGGTAAAGGGATGTTCGCTCACGGGCATGAGTTCGATGTGGGTGTAGCCCATCTTTTCGCAATAAGCAGCGAGTCGATGCGCTAGGTCGCGATAGTTCAACCAGGGATTATCCCCCGCTGCGCGCTGCCAACTTCCGAGATGCACCTCGTAGATCGAATACGGAGAGGTAAGAGGATTTTGTGTAGTTCGGTTGGCTAGCCACTCAGCGTCACCCCACTCATAGCCGTCTAGCTCGGTAACAATGTTGGCCGTCTTGGGGGGGACTTCGGCGGCAAAACCATAGGGATCGCACTTTTCGACGACGTTGCCTCGGTTTTTCACGGAAAATTTGTAGAGCGTACCTAGCCCTAGTTCCGGAACGAACAATTCCCAGGTACCTCCGGGAATGTGCTTGCGCATCGTATGTTTACGGCGATCCCAGCGGTTGAAATCACCAATGATGCTGACACTCTCGGCATTGGGTGCCCAGACGGCAAAATTGACTCCCTTGATGCCGTCGATTTCACGCAGGTGGGCTCCTAAGCGTCGATAGCTGTCCCAGTGACGACCTTCCCCCAGTAAATGGAGATCGTAGTCGGTCAGTAGCGGTGGAAATGAGTACGGATCGTGCATAGTTGTCTGTTCGCCTGCTTGATTCACACTGCAAAATTGGTAGGTGCGTCCTTGCTTCCGATTGTAGACCTCTGGCTCGCATATTGCTTCGTATAGACCTGCTGGGTGGATCCGCCGCATAGGTTGCGAAAATCCATGCTGCTGGTCGACCAACCACACCTGTTGCGATTCAGGCAGGTAGGCGCGAATTGCCAGAGCCCGTCGACCATCGTCCTCGATCTCATGGGGACCGAGCACCTCGAAAGGGTTGTGATGATAACCATGAACAACTGGAGCAATGGCATTGAGATCAACTTGAGTTCGCACTGAATGATGCCCTAATCTATTTTTCTGTTGTACTTGAAACGAATTGACCTGGCTGCCCATTCTCCCTACAAGCCGCCATTTTTTCCTGCTATTACTTGTTTTTTCCGCTATTGGGGCTAATTTATTGCTGCATCAGGAAAAATCTCGGTAGATTAAGCCGCTCCTTGTATAGCCGGTCTTGCGGTAGCTCCCCAATCTCTCAGGGCATCTTTCCAATGGAGTGCCCTCCCAAGCAACGCCAGACCTGGCAGGGAGTCGCCCCACTTCTTGGTTTCTTGCCGAACTGTTGTCACCCTTGCCCGCCGCTGCCAGTGCTTGGCAGGTGCTGACTTCTGTAAACGAACTCGCTGGGACCTGATGCCACAGGCCGCAGGCTGTGCTTCTCTGAGCTTCGGTATACTCGCGACTTCTGGTGCAGCAGCAACCGCTGCAGTCTCGGCAGACTCTTCGAACTGCCAAGCCTGGCAGTCGACCTGGTGAAATAAGAGCGCCCGATCGACTCGCTGCCATAGGTCGCTGTCCTTAACAGAAACGATTCGACCGAATCGTTCCCAGCGCCATTCATTGGCACGCCATTCAGCCAGGCCATGTTTCATGCCACGGCTCACATAGCGACTACGGGTGACGAGTGTGACACGTGCCGGACCATCGAGGGCCTCAAGTCCACGCACGACTGCCAACAGTTCAAGCCGTTCGCCACATGCCGCAGGCTCATGATCTGAAACAACCATTCGCCTGTTCGACTCGACATCTTGCAAGACAAATCGCCAGGAAGTTCCGATAGGGGCAGTGCAACTTGCCTCGGAAAAGAGCAAGTAATGGGGAGAGTTTTTCATAGAGGGACGCGCGTTGGCCACGGTAAAAACGCAGGCCAACTTCTCTAATGGGTTCTGGGGCCGAAAACCTCACATGTTTTCTGCCCGGCGGGGAGTACCGGAGGCACGCGTCCACTGCGAGCCTGAACGGGGCTAGCCCTGTTCAGAAAACTTTATCGGTAAACACACCACAATCTCTCCAGTTTATCAAGGATAAGTTTTTGAATTTTGAGCATTGCAGGCCAGGCCTGCCTAAGCCTCAGAAGGCCGAGTGCCGGTTTTTATGCTGTCGTTCAACAAGTTCGGCCAACTCGCGGCGTTCTTCGCGACTAGCCCAGCCATCGATTACAGCCCAGGTAAGCCGGCATATTTCTTCCTCCAAGCTCTCGGCGGGGCTCAGCCGACGTTCGGTGATGCCGCTGGTTCTGTCTAAAAGTCGCCCGGCGGCGAGAGGTACCTCGGACCGAACTGGAGACATTTGCCTAATCATAACCACGAAACTCCCCTAAAATAGTTGACGCCCAACAAGATGCATCAACGACGATTGAATTCTCCTCGCATCGCCCCTCCCTCCTAAGGAGCAATTGCTATGCCGAGCGGTCCAGTTCAGATGGATGCAATTCTCCAACTCGTGATTTGGAAATGATTTACGTTCACAGAGTTGGAAACGTACGAGCGCGAGATGGCAAACAGGTAGGAAGTAGCCAACCAGAATCGCTCAAGTAAGTGGCACAAGATGCCCTTCACATTGGCAGGGTGGTTATGGGGGATCTATGGCGATGGGTTCAATCAATACAGCGAATCAAGTGCCTGTTGTGCCTAGCATTTTCTCTCTGACTCGCCTACTCTCATCTTCGTGGTCATTCATTACTCGTGCATCTGGGAAGCTCAAGCGTGCAAAGCAATTCGCTTACGCTGCGATATCTTGCAGCAATTTCCGTGGGGTTATTCTTCCCCTATCAGGCCTTAGCCCAACAGTCCAACTCTGACCTCGATTTGGGAGGCGCACGAATTGCCGCTACGCGGCGTGCAGCGATCGACGCCAGACCATTTCAGCGGAATCTCGATGAGAGCACAGTCCGCGAGTGGATGGAGATCAGTTCCAAATGCACGATGGCCGAGTTTGAGTTGTTTCTCGCACCGCTGACAGAAACAGAGCAACAACTTGTCGATAAGATTGAATCATTCCCTGCACCGATTGTGACCCGATTGCACTTCGAAGACCTGCGAAAGGTTTTGAAAAGCGGGCAACTTTCTTCCTACCACGAGGAGGAGCGGCTTGGCCATCATCAGATTCACACGACGCCCGCCTTAGAGAACGAATTGTACGGGGCCTATGACTGCGTGTTCGCAAGTGTGGGCCCCCCTGATGGCTCGCCTCGGTACGGTGACGTAATTATTCGTCTACTGGATAGTGTTCGCGAACGTGGTTGGGCAACCCCCTTTAGCGGCATGGATTTTATGTATGCGATTCGCCATAAAGATGCCCGCAAGATGCAACAGCTATTGGCAGAAGGTAAAAAGTTGCCTACCGAGCCGACGGACCCGCTGAGTTTGGGATTTGACGATCAACTGCACTTCTCCCACTACGTCGTCACCGACAAATACTGGAACCGAGCCCTTGCCTATCAGGCGATTCTCGTCCTCCGCAATGCCGATGAAACACCCGCAGGGAATCAGATCCGCCAGCGATTTAAGGAGTTGCTTAATGTGGGCACGCCCGACGAATTTTGGGAGCTATTTATTCCAGCGCGCGAGGAGGGCTTATCTCCCGAAGATGCGGCAGCTCGCGTTCCATTTGGTTATCTCGAAGGGAAATTCGATAACCAATTCTCTCTTGAAGATGTCACATCCATTGAGGTTCCCCGCGAAAAACTCCAAGAAGTCCTCGCCTGGCCAGAGGCCCAGGCGTACCAGGAGAAAATTCATGCTGACCTGTCTCCCCAATAATCCTCAAAGTTTGGACATTGTTGCGAACACTTGTGTGATTGCATGCAACCACAGCATGACGTTGCCTTGAGATTCAGCAGTCGAGAGGGCTGATCGCCAACTGGCAAATTGCGATGCCAAGGTAAAGTCAATCTAGAAAAGGACTTAGAACATGAAAAGTTTTGCTGTGACTTCGTGGAATGAAAGTTGCTTTAGGCACTCGCTAACTATCCATTCCTTAGTTCCGCGAGCCAATGTCCCAGCTCTCTATTACAGCTTGTATGCTCTTGTCGGTTCTGAGCGGAATCTCAACAAGTTGGGTCGACGCGTGTGATTCGACCTGTTGTACATGCCTCGATACACATCGGGTTACTCACAATCGGCAGCAGGGCTGTTGGATCGCAACCAGCACTAATTTCAGAGTTTATTCCTTTCAAAGCGCTCATGAGGCCAAGCATGTCGCCTTACACTGCGAAGAAGTTCGCGATTTGCTTTTGGAAGCCTATGGACTAACCAAGCAGAGCCCTTCCTGGACCCCGAAGTGCGAAGTATTTCTTTTCATTAGCAAACACAAATACGGAGCCGTGGTTGGAAAGGAAGCCATGGAAACGCTCGGTTCTTCATTAGTAAGGCCGAAGACGGGAACCGTTCAAGGTCGGCGAATAGATCTGCGTATTGATGTGCCGAATTACTTGCAGGAGGTGTTAGCCCACGAATTGACCCACGTTCTTGTAGCGGATCATTTTCGTGAAGGCCCTCTCCCTTTGTGGTATGATGAAGGATTGGCCCTGTTGGCGGATTCGCAGTCCAAACAGTCACTTCATCAAGACGACCTCCGCTATGGGATAAAAGAGGGCAAGGCTTTCTCGCTAATTGTCTTGTTTGGGGCAAATTCCTATCCCACTGGGCAGCAGGTAGGCGTTTTCTATGGTCAGTGTGCTTCAGTGACTCGTTGCTTATGCCAAATCGGACCACCCGAAAAAATCCATGAGTTTGTCCATCGAAGCGAACAAATTGGTGTAAATCTTGCTCTCCAAGAGGCTTATGGAATAAATGGCGTTGTGGCTTTGGAACAAATATGGAGAAAAAGCCTAAATTCACCGATTGCGACTTCTATGGCACGTTATTAGCCCAGTAGGGGTTCTCCTGAATTCTTCCAGCAAACTGGCCGATAGGTCAAAGTGGCCGGTATATGCTGACTCTGCGCAGTGCCCTATAATTGGATCATGAAACCCGCGTCTCGCTACCTTCGATGGTTATTGGTTCCCAGCCTCTCGCTGAGCCTGATTGGTGGCGGTTTATACTCACCGAACGCGATGGCGGCTTGCCCTGCAGGCGAGACAGTTACTCATGTGACAAAACATTGCTGCTGTGGTGTCAATTGTCAGTGCGGTCCTGCTTGCTGCGGAAGTAATCCCGAGAAGAGCCAGCAGCCGAGGATGTTCAGCGAACAGAATCTGCGTGACATTATCGAGATAACTCCTGCAGTTTCTTGTGCCGTTCACGAACGTCCCTTTGGACAGCGGTTTTCCAATCCTGCTTTAATCTTCTACGGCGATACCCATACTCCGCAGACTCTTGTCACGGCGCACACGTGTCTTCAGGTCTGATGTCTGTCCCTCTGCGCGCGCTTAGCGTAACGGCTATGTTTTTCTTACGCGCGTTAGATTCGGTTTCGAAGTAGTTCTTAGTTGCTGCACACGGTGCCGCAAATTTCACAAAAAATACCTGCCACGAAAGTCCAATAATATGTCGTCCTGTTGGGTGACAAACTTTCGGCGGCCATTTTTGAGGCGGAGGTGTATGATGAACGCAAGTAAAGTTTTTGCCTTGGTTTTAGCCAGCAGTCTTGTTGGTCCGAGCGCCGGACAAGCGGGACAAGCCATTGGACCCGCGAAAGCACGAGGGGATGTCAGGCCTTTCAGCCAAACCCAGCAGTCGGCAGATTGTTATGTGAGACGAACCCAACCTGCCTATCGGTATAGTGCTCCTCAAACAGCCCAGGCGACCGTTGAATCACAGGTCAATCCAGATGTCCCAGATTCGGTTGTGGCGCAAGCCCCCGCAGCAGAAGCTCGCAGATTCTCTCAAGCCCCTGCTGCTGAGAAAGAGGCTGCTTCAACTTCTGACAGCAAGCCTTGCCCACAGAATTCCGCGACTGCAACTTCTTCAAGTTCTGGTCGTCGGTATTCGTATGCACCGGGCTCTCAGTACTCGGGGAATTCAGGCCGGAGTTACTCCAGAAATTCTGGTAACTCAAGTTCACCGACTTGGTCGTTATTGAAGACAAATCCTGCCAAATACGACGTTCGCTAATTGTTGTCAATGCTTTGTTGATGCCCTGGCCCCAGAACTTCTGGAGGCCAGGGTAATTTGAGAACACTTTTTCGCTGAAGGATGTGACCTCAATGGAGGTTCCCACTGAAAACTTAATCAGGTCCCGTCCTGGCCCGAGTCTCAACAGTACCGCAAGTTGATTCGCGCTGAGCGGAACTAACTGCCCTAGATTCCGCGTTCCGCTCTACCGAGCTCCACTCGGCGGACGCGGCGCGGCTAACGGGGAGCCGCTTTTCTTTCAAGTCTGTTAGGCGTAGCATGGGGGCTTACATGCCGTCTGCGGCACTGCGGGATTGGAATGAATGAGCGACGAAATGATGAAATACTTGACCTGCTTGAGTCTGGTGATTCTTTTCGCATTAGGAAGTACTCCCTTCGTGGTGGCTCAAGAAGTGGAAGCAATTCCTGCTCCTGCCGAGCAGCCAGAACCTCAAGGGTTACTGCAAGGAGGATTTCTTGGTCGTGGGCGCATGGGTAACCAGGCGCTTGGGATGGTCCCATTATTGCAGATCGATTCGGTGAGGCAGGAACTGCATGTCGAGGGTGAGCAAGCGACGAAGCTTGAATCGTTTACGCTGCAAGTAAGCCAAGATTTTGCTGAAGAGATTCGACAGATTCTCCAATCACTGCGCAACGCAAATCCGGAAGACCGTCGACAGTTTCGCGAAAAGGTTGGCGAGATTGCCGAGCGGATCAACGAGCGGTTGGCAACCGTGTTGAATGAGGATCAATCGCGGCGGCTCAAGCAGATTGACTTGCAGTTGGGGATGCGGCGCAACGGCCCTGCGGCGGCACTCACGAGCAGCGACATCGCCATGGCCCTCGATCTCACCCCAGAGCAAAACAAACAGCTCCGTCAAAAGGCCAGAGAGAACCCCCGACGAGAGTCGCAAACCTTGGCGGAAGCGCGGGCCGAAGTAAGCGAAGTCTTGACACCTGAGCAACAAGAAAAACTGGAAAATCTCCTGGGCGCGGAATTCGATTTGCCTGCCGCATTGCTGGAGGAGCAACCGGGTAGAGGCCAGGGAGGCCGTCGCCGCAACGAAGGCCGCGAACGTCGCGCTCTGCGACGCGCTGCGGAACCAAAGGAAGTTGCCCCCGAACCACCAGAGGTTTGAGTTGGTCATTGACAAAAAGTGGGATGATATTCGATGGCAGATTTCAAAGTTACTGAGTTGGCGGACGATCTGGATTTCGACAGTTTGGCCTATTGGGATGTGGTGATTATCGGCGCGGGACCGGCTGGATTGGCTGCGAGCCTCACGACCGCGCATCGCGGGTTGACTACGCTGGTCATTGAAGCCAAGGACCGACCCGGTGGCCAGCCGCAGTTCCTGTATGCCGACAAGAAAATTGTCGATATCCCCGGCTTTCCCGAGGGCATCAGCGGCGAGGAACTTTCTGAGCGAACCTATCGCCAGGCGGTCGACGCCCTCGTGCAGTTTCGGTTTAACGACGAATTAGTCACGATCGACGACACGGATCAAGAAGAGAAGGGTGACGTTCTCAAGCGGGTGGTCACCAAGAACGGAGCATACCTTTGCCGCAAAGTGTTGATCGCCTGTGGACTGTTGCACTACCCACGTGCCCTCCCGGTGGTGGATGCACTCGAATCGAAGAAGGTATTCTACAAGGTGCCCAAGATCGGCGACTACGACGGTCGGCCGGTTGTGGTGGTAGGTGGCGGCGACTCGGCCCTCGATGCAGCCGTGATGGCCCAAGAGCGGCATGCAGCGGTTAACCTCGTCGTCCGCGAAGAAACGCCCATTGCCAAAGCCGACAGCGTCGAACGGTTGCGTCAGGCAGGTGGGCAAGTCCACTGCTCCTCGGAAATATCCCGCGCCTGGTTCCAGGAAGGGGAAATTGCCTTGGAGCTAACCGACGGCATGCTCTTGCAGGCCGAGTATATCATCGTACAGATCGGGTTTCTCTCGGCAAAGGAAACCTTTCAGCGGCTCAATCTGCGGCTTAACGAAGATGGCAGCATCGCGGTCGATCCCTATTTTGAAACCAGCCGGCGCGGCATCTTTGCCGTCGGCGACGTCCATGGCGACATCAAGCTCATCACCGTCGCCTGGGCCGAGGGAATTCAAGCGGCGATCTACGCCTTCAAGGAAATCACGAGCCCTTATTGGCTTAACGAGAAGCGACTACGGGATCAGAAAATCGCCATGATCGGCGATAAGATTTCGCAGGCGGCAAGGAAGAAAGTTATCGGATAGGTTCAGTAATTAAACGGTAGGATGATGGCTCCTCAGCATGTTCGCCGGGCTCGGCTGAGGGGCGCCGCAGCGCTATTCGGAATCCCCGCCCGGGGAGCCGGACGCTAGCGCGTTGCGGCTGATAAAATCAGGGCGATCGCCCCGGTTCATTTTGGCGCGGCAGTCGATTAGCGCTGCACCCTCGGCTAAGTCCTGTTCTCAGCAACTCTTGACTTTTGCCTGTAACCTTGATTAAAATAACGAGAAGAAGCGAAACCCGTCGTCTTTTCCGGGGTTTTACTTTCTGCAGGGCCAGTGCTGGGGGGCACGGTTTCTTTTTTCAAAAAGGCCATGTTTTGTAGGCCATTTCGAGGCCAAACGAACGACTGAAACGGGTCAGTTGGGGCTTGACTTGAGGTAGTGCTTATTGGGCAGGGATCGGCTCAGTGGCTAAAGAACAGAGATTCTTTTCCCGTTGAACTTGTCAATCCTTTTTTAAGCTGTGCGGTTAACAAATTCCTTTTTGGAAAATGTCTTGCCGGGCAGTTCGCGCTCGAAATACGCGCTGCTGACGGCGAAGACCGCGGGAAGTCTGGGGGCTTCTACAGTGAATGGAGAGTTTTAATCATGTCTAAATTTCAACGTCACAATCGCAAGCACGGTTCCTCTTCCAATCGTCGAGGGCTACGCTTTGAATCCTTAGAAACCCGTGTCATGCTGGCCGCGGATTTCGCATTAGCGGCTCCGCTGCCGATCGATAGCATCGATCCGGTCAACCCGCCCGTCGGCATTGTGGTCGCGGAAGGGACCGAGGAGGCCGACCGCATCCGCGCCTTCGTGGACGACACCAATCGGCTGCACGTCATTGTCAATGGCGATGAGCGGGTATTCGATAGCGACCAGATCGATGGCATCATCGTAAACGCCCACGGCGGCGATGATGTTGTTCGCATCGATGAGAGTGTCCTCCAGTGGACCGGCATTCGTGGAGGGGAGGGCAATGACCGCATCCAAGGAGGTTCGGGCAACGACGTCATCCACGGCGGAGCCGGCAACGACCGTATTCATGGGGGATTCGGCAACGACCTTGTCGTCGGGGGTGAAGGAAACGATTCACTCCATGGAGGTCTGGGCCATGATGCCCTCGTCGGAGGTGTCGGCGACGACACCATTCGAGGTGGAATGGGGCACGATGCCATGGCCGGCGGGAGTGGGGATGACCACTTGTCTGGTGGCGATGGAAACGACTGGATTTTCGGCGACGCCACGAACGAAGTGACCGAAAACTATCAAGGCCTGATTGACTATGCCATGAAGTACACCAATGTCAACGCTGGCAATGATGTGATCGAGGGGGGGCAGGGCAACGACATTCTGCTTGCCGGCAATGGCAACGATGTAGTTCTGGCAGGAGCCGGTAACGACATTGTGCTAGGAGGCGCTGGAAATGACGGAGTCCGCGGCGGCGCTGGCCACGATTTCCTGCTTGGCGGTCGGGGGAGTGATACGATGGATGGCGGCGCTGGCAACGACTTGCTCATCGGTGATCCGACCGATGAACCCGTCAGTGGCGTTGACCCCGCCGACGAAGCGCCTCTGGTCGAGGGTCGAATCCGTAGCGAAGAAGTGGCCGACGCCGATGCGCTTTTACGCAAGCTCGACGCTCAACCAAGCCCAACGGCTGAACTCTCAGCCGCCGCCGACGCCGTTTTTTCGGCGAATGATGTCCTGTACGGCGGTCTCGGCAACGACATCCTGCTAGGCATGCTCGGAGCCGATCACCTCTTCGGCGGAGAGGGAGATGATGCCCTCCACGGCGGTACCGGCAATGACCTGTTGTTCGGTGGCGTTGGCAATGATTTACTGGTCGGTGCTGCCGGCAATGACCGGTTGTTTGGTCAGTTGGGCAACGACCGCTTGTTCGGCGGCCGAGGCAACGACTGGCTCAACGGCGGCCAGGGAGATGATGGTCTCCATGGCGGCACTGGTAACGACATCTTGCTCGGCGGAGCTGGAAACGACGCCCTCCACGGTGGACCGGGTGGCGACGTCTTCGTCGGCGGCCAGGGTGCCGACAAGATCAGTGCCCGCGATGGCGAGGTTGATTTCTTGATTCTCGACGCGGAAGACGAAGTCGAGAAAGACGAAATCGACGTGGTGTTCTGAGGTTTAGAATGTGAAACATTAGCAGCCCCGGGCGAAAGCCCGGGGTTTGTTAATGTACTTGTGCGGCCCGCATCCCCATCAAGATCGCCCCCCGCCAACCCTGATCGCGGCTGACGCTCCAGGCGATCTCGCAGTTGCCTGGTTGGCTATCAAAACAGCTTTGCTTATTAATCTGCGAATACGACTCGCGTACAACGCCGAGAAACCAATCACGCGCCTGCCCCGACATTTCTGTCATGCCGCCGCCGATGATGAAGAGATCGGGGTGCAATACGGGTGCCACACTGGCGAAGAGTGCGCCGAGCATAATCGCCCAATCGTCCAGCAGCCAACGGCAAAAGGCGTCTTGCCGATCGTCGGCGAAGGTACGGACCTGGTAAGCGGCTTGTTTCACGTCTTCTTGGTAAAGTTGGTTCAACTTCGCAAGTATCTCATGGTCGATTCGCTGGCCCCGTTTTTCCAAGTCTTGCTCGATAAACTTTTTGCCCGCTTCGCTGAGTGCCCAACCCACGCGGCGAATCAGCCCCGAAAGCGAGGCACGCGATTCAACGCATCCTATCGCACCGCAGCCGCATTGGGGCTGCGGGTCGGCGGCAAAGCGATCGGCGTGTGCCGCGGGCACGGCGATCTTCGTATGCCCCAACTCGCCCGCCTGTCCCAGACCGAAGAAGACACCGCCGTTGGATATCACACAGCCACCAAGACCGGTTCCCGTGGTGATAAAGACGGTCGTCCTGGGATCAGTGCTCATGCCAAAACGCTCGAAGTCGTCGTCCTGTCCGGCGGCGTTGGCATCGTTGCAGGCGAACACAGGGATTTTGCAGCTAGCCGATTTGATTATTTCGGCAGCCAGCAACTCACCGAAGGGGACTTCCCAGAGGTGTTTTGTCTCAGGCGTGCCGAGATTCGGCACGTTCAAGATGACGCCGTCATGCGTACATGGGCAGGGGACGGTGACAGCGATTTCGGCCACATCGTTCCAGTCGGCTGAAAGTTGACCAAGTACTTCGCTGATCCCGTCGATAATCTGGCCAATCGTGCGTTGCGGGCCATCTTGGGTGAGGCTTGCTTTCTTGACTAAATCCGGGAGCAGTATGTTCTGCGCCGTGAGACCGGTGGCCCCCAGTTTTACATCATTACCACCCAGGTCGACCCCGATGCGTAGGGATCCTGTTTTTTCTCGGGCAATCCGATTCTTGAGTGATGAGGTGTGCAAAGTATTTTACTCCGGATTAGTAGTACCTGAGGAAGAACCCGTAGACCGGAACGAGTCCTACGAGTTCCGGCAGTATTTACCTAGACGATGAGGCCATGCCCGAACTCGCTCCACTCGTCCCGGCCTACAGTCTCCTAGAACACTCATGGTAACTTACTGAGGTTCCCACTCAAGCCCCCACAGGAAGTCGCTTGCCAGCTAACTTCCTGGTAGGCATAATCCGAGGATCCGTTGAATAGGCTGATTGATGCAGGAGGAACGTTGAGATGTATGTCGCCACCAATTCCCAAGGAATGACCGCGCGCTGGATTACGCGTGGCGCCACCCTGAGCGAATTGCATGTCCCGGATCGCAAGGGGGATTTGGCAGATGTCGTCTTGGGGTTCGATGACCTCGCGGGCTACGAATCAGGTGCGAACCACCATTTTGGGTGCACAACGGGTCGTTTTGCCAATAGGATCAGTCGAGGACGATTCACTCTGGATGGAATCGAGTACCAACTGGCGACCAACATCGGCCCCAACCATCTGCATGGCGGAGTGCGGCGGAGTCTTGATAAGGTCACCTGGGAGGCCGAGCAACTCCGCGATGCGTTGGGTGTGAGATTTCGTTATGTCAGCCCCGATGGTGAGGAAAGTTTTCCCGGCACGCTCACGACCACGGTGACTTACACTCTGACCGATGACAATGCCCTGCGGATCGACTACGAGGCGACCACCGACAAACCCACGATTATTAACCTCACCAATCACAGCTATTTCAATCTCGCTGGTCATGGCAATCCTAGTATCTTAGACCACGAACTGAGGATCGATGCGGACCGCATCACTGCGGTGGACGAAGCGTCGATTCCGACCGGCGAGCTCGTAGAAGTAGCTGGTACGCCGTTCGATTTTCGCGCTCGACATAAAATCGGCGACCGTATCCAAGAGATCGGCGGCTATGACAACAACTATGTGCTCAAGGGAGATTGGGGAACCCTGCGAGAAATCGCGGAGGTCGTTGAGCCCCTGAGCGGTCGCATCCTACGCGTCTCAACCGATCAACCGGGAGTGCAATTCTACACAGCCAACGGTCTAAGTGGCCAGCCGGGAAAGGGGGGCATTCCCTATCACAAGTACGGTTCTTTCTGCTTAGAAACACAAAACTTTCCCGATGCGCCAAACCATCCGACCTTTCCCTCAGCAGTGCTCCGCCCCGGCGAGACCTATTGCCATACCTGCATCTATGCATTTGATGTTGCTTAATTGAGCGAGCAACTCGTACCAAGAGGAGCTTGTCGCGCAAATAGATCGCACATTTTTGATACCATTCGTTGCGAAATTTTGGGCTCAGTTTGTGATATGCACCTCATTTCAGATTGTGCGGGTTAGCGTGAAGTCATTAAGTGGTATGAGTCCGGCAAACACCGATGCAGCGGCGAGAAATTCTCGGAATACAAGACAGGTAGCTACTTCAACGGTTTGAGTTGGAAGTGTCACTTTTGCTGGCGAGGTTCTCTTTGAGAGGGCACTGCTTCACTGGCTTGCTGAGCCTCTGATTGACGCAGTGCATTATGGCAATGGACACAACTAAAAGTCAGTTGTTGAAATCCGAGAGTAACACCCTCAATGTTTTCCCGTTTGGCTTGCTTCTCAATTTCAGCCACTGCAAATTGGAATGACCGCAATTGGGTGAGATATCCGGGCGTCCCCTTTCGAACAAAACCTTCAAATTCGCTCAGCGTACCGAGTTGCTTGGTGCAGTCGATGATCGTCTCGTAGTCGGCTTCGGTTAAGGCGGCAAAGATCGTTTGAGCTTTTGCGAGTTTGACGTCCATCCAGAAATTGAAGGGACGGCTTTCTGTCATTGGAAAGGGCTCGACATTTGGCTCCCCCGTGCCTTGACCTGCTGCAGAATTGCAGAGTAAGAGTACTGGAGCTACGAATGGCATGAATCGTCTCATCGTGAAAACTCCTTATGTTTTGGCAGATTGAGCCAAGATCGCTTTCAATAAACCTCCTGCAAGAAACGTACCATTAGGAACACTACAAACTTTTACCTAGGCAAATGCGGTTTGGGGAAAACTCGAGTGCCTGACAAGTACCAATTTGACTTTCTCACTGGGCGGAATCGCACAGCGCAATTTGAGTGGGACCAATGGATGCACTCGATGTAGATTAGCTGCTCATGCCAGCGATTCTACCTCCATTGGGGCTTGCGCTCTTCGAGAAAGGCGGCGATTCCTTCCTCCGCGGCTTCGGTAGTGAAGGAGGTTGCTTGTATCACGGCCCCGGCAGTAAGTTGCGTGTCGAGTAGTTCGCCAATCGTTTCGTTGAGCAACCGTTTGGTGAGTTGCACCGCCTCGGGCGCACCTTCGAATGGCACTAGGTTAAGCGCTGCGCAGATGACAGCGCTTTGTCATTTCACCAGATCGCTGATTTTCACGCCCATCGATTGGGCTACAGCTAGCACGGTGGAGATGCGGGGATCTGACGTGCGATAGAGTAGGAACC